>NZ_JAVJSH010000038.1:0-6327 GCF_040219535.1 Botrimarina sp. | reverse complement strand
GCGGTCGCCGCCTCGAGCTTCAGGAACTCGTAGTCGTCGCCGCTGGGCGGCTCGTAGTCGGCTGGCGACTTCTCCCGCTTGCTGGGCTCGACCGGCTTCCACGAGAAGTCGCCCACGTACCGCTCCGACGTTTCTTGCCGGTAGCCCCACTCGCGCTCAAACTCCGCAAGGTCTCTGCCGGACGCCTTCGCCCGTTGCTGGGCGAGGGCGAGGGTCCGCTGCGCCACTTTCCACTCGCACAGCAGGCGGGGCTCGCCCTGGGCAATCAGCGCCCGCTCCAGAACGGGCCGGGCGTACAACCGCTCACGCTCCGCCGCGATCTCCGTGGCGACCGTGGCGAGCTTCGCGTTGATGTCGTCGCAGCGGGTCTTCAGCGCGGCGTTGAGCACGTCCAGCTGCTGCCGAATCGCGACTCGCTTCTCGGGGATAGTCGCGGCCGCAAGCTTGGCCTGCAACGGCGCGGCGTCGCGGTTGTGTTCGTCGGCCGCGTCGTCTAGCTGCTTGTCGAGCGTCTCCGCGTAGGCGGTCAACTCGGCGATGGCCGCGTCGGCCTTTTCGCACTCGGCGAGCCGCTGGCGAATCTCTCGGCGTCGCTTGCGGCGGTCGCCGGTGGTCGGTTGGCCGAGGGCGGCCGCGGATTCCATCCCGGCGAGCATGCGGGTCCGGTCGATAGTGGCTTCGGTCAGCATGGGTCAATCCTCTGTGGCTTGGTGTTCGGTACGCCATCGCTCCACGTCTTCATCGAAGAGCCGAGCGAAGGCCTGCGGCGGGTCGGTCGCTTCGATTTCTGCGAAGGTCAG
Source organism: Botrimarina sp. (assembly GCF_040219535.1). Taxonomy (NCBI): domain Bacteria; kingdom Pseudomonadati; phylum Planctomycetota; class Planctomycetia; order Pirellulales; family Lacipirellulaceae; genus Botrimarina; species Botrimarina sp. The sequence goes on along the minus strand of NZ_JAVJSH010000038.1, from coordinate 5,527 downwards.
GCTCCGCATGCGTTCCGGCTCATCGCCGAGGGCGCGGGCGTACTTGCCGGCCCAGGACAAGCCGTAGTAGTGGCCGGCGACGCCGAGCGAGTCGAACGGAACGTCGTGGCCGTGACGCAACGCCCGATCGTGCAGGTGCAAGGCGCGGCGGATGAAGTCGATGCCGTGAGCGCCGCCCCAAGGCTCGCCGCTCGGGCCTTGGTGAATCTCGGGCGTCTCCGCCCACCTCTCGGCCATGCGGAACGCGCCAACCATTTCGGCGGCTGTCGGCTCCCGGTCCTCGCTGAGCTTCTTGCTCGGGACCAGGTGGGCGGTTTCGTGCACGATCGTGGCGAGCAAGTCTCTGCTGTCGGCCGGCTCCTCGATAATCACGATCGCGGGGCCGTTACCGATCCAGTCGCCAGCCTCCTTGACGACTTGCCGGATGATCGGGCAGCCGAACTTTAAAGCGTACGCGCTCGCGTAGGTCGTCTGCGGGTAGATCGCGGGCTGCTGCACTACGTACAGCGGCTGAGCGGACAGCTCGGGGGCAATCTGTAAGGCGAACTGGCGGAGCGTCTCAAGCATCGACGGCGGCCTCGAGTTGTGAATCCGCCGCCGGTACGCCGTGAATCACCGGCGTGTGCCGGAACCACTGCTTGCCGGTCTCGTCGACCCGCCAGGCGACTAGCACGCCATCGCGCTCGCCGGCGCGAATCTCGTCGGGCGTTAGGTCGGTTTCAGGAATGAATGTGGCGGTGGTGTTCATGCCTCGAATCCTACCGGGGGCGGGGGTCATGTTTGCCAATCGTTGGCAGGCTCCGATTCGGCCCGCTCGACCACAACGCGAAACCGGCTAGAGCACCGTTCGCAGATGCTGCGCTGCGTGCGGCTGCCATCACCTTCCAACGCCATCGACTTGGTGATGATGCGTCGCTCAGAGCCGCAGCGGGGGCACTGGGGCTTCGGCGGGCGGCGGATGAACACGATGTCCGTCTCGGTCCAGTCAATCACGGCGCGCCTCCCGGTGCTTTACGAACTCTGCGTAAGGGGTCCACAGCCCGCATGACTTCGGGATCGCCGTCATGGCGGGCTTCGAAGCCTCCCACGACTCCCGCTCTTCGAGCCCTTCAAGCAGCAACTCGCCGTAGACGTCAGCCAGCTCGCCATCGAACGCCGGCATGCCAGGGGGCTCGGCTAGCGGCTCGGCGGCTCGGCCCGCAGCCGTCACGTGGTACGCGACTCGCGAGCCGATGTCGCTGTCGGAGGTGAGCCAGCCGCGATGCAGCAACGGAAGCAGGCGGTACTCCAACCCGACCAGCTCCGACGTTGCGACCTCCCCCCAATCGCCCTTGCCGACCACGAAGGTCTCCGGCGCGCCGTTGCCGAACCGCTCTTCCAGATCGGCGACCATCGCCAAGGTCGGGAACGCCTCCCACGCCAAGGCTGCGCCCACCAACGAACGGGCCACGTCGTCGCCGTGGGCTGTCAGTGAGACGCCCGTCCTCTGCTTGCCGCCATGCAGCCGGATCCAACCCGCAGCCCGCATGGCCTTCAGCTCGCGCTCGCCGCTCTTTCGCTGAGCCACGCTCCCCCCCACAGACCACGGGACGCCCGCAAGCGGGTACGCCGTGCGGCGCTCCCACACGGCCGCTCCCGCGGTGTTTCGTGTTGTCGGCTTCCAGCGGAAGGGGCACCACAGGGCGTCTGAGGCGGCCAGCAGGCGGACTAGGGAGGCGCTCATGCGGCGGTCACGGGGTCACGTTGGGGAAAAGCTTGATAAACGGTCGGGGGGGGTGGGAAACCTAGCGTGGAAGCGTTTCCAAGGACCCGCGGGGTGGGGGTGGTGCTCAGAACGCCGTGTGCGGCTCGCTCAAAGCCTCGGCGGTCTCCCTCGCTGTTTCGATGCGGTGCTCAACGGCGGGCGTCTCGCGGTCCGTCTGGCTGGCTTCGGTGCGGGCCGCCGAGCGCCGCCATCACGTCGTCGACTTGCCCCTCGACCTCGGCGAGCACGGCAACCAGGTGGTGATCCTCCAGCCGCTCGGCCACGCGGCGCCGGTACGGGTTGGCGTCGGACAGCTCGCAGGCGCGGAAGGCGCGCTCGACGCGGTCGTGGTAGTCGGGGGTGGTCATGTTGCGGTGACCCCCTTCGCGTACAACGCGACGAACGTGTCGATGGCGGTGATCACCGCCGGGTCGTCGTCGGACACGAGGCCGGCGCCGTGGGCGCCCTCGAGCCAGCGGGCCAGGTCGTCGGCATAGAACCGGATCAGCTCGCGGTCGGCGCCAGACACGGGGCCGCGGGTCGGGTTGATCCTCAGGCGGCCGCCTATCACCCGGCGCTCGATGCCGTTGGCCTCGAGGACCTCATCCAAAGCGGCGAGCACGCGGGGGCTCGGCGGGGGGTACTGAATCACGGCTCGACCCCCCAGTCGTCGGCTGGGTCGGCGCCGTTGACCCCGGCGCCAGCAGGCACGTAACCGTCGGTCCCGTCGGAGTAGGCATCGAACGCGGTTTCTCGTTTCGCCAGCGTGTCGACGTCGACGGAACCCCCTAAACCTCGGTGTTCGGCGGGTTGTGTCGGCGTCGACGCTCCGGTGAGCTTGAACTTGCGGGAGGGTTGGCCCCCCTTCTCGCCGATCTCGAACGGCAGCCACTCGCCCCGCTCGGCGGCGACGAGCTTGTCGAGCGCCTTCTCCACGTCCTCGATCGTCTTCAGGTTGCGGCGGCCCCGTTGCACGTCGCGGGCGGTGACCACGCCCCCCTTCGCCTCGATCCAGGCGACGAGCTTCTCGTCGACGCCCCCTCGAGCGTCTGGGCCGCGGCGCCGGTAGAACCGGGCAGCCTCGTTTCCGAACCAGCGGGTCAACTCGATTCCCCTCGAGATCATGTCCTCGGTGATCTCTTCCGCGTCGGGGTCGTCGATCAACTGCATGACCAGCGCCAGCCGCGCGGCGTAGCCCTCGAGCTTCGCGTGGGCGGCCCGCTCGGCGTTGCCCAGGTCCAGAGCCTCGAGGCCGTGTTCGTCGACGAACCTTCTAAACCGCTCGAGCGCCCCGGCAGACAGCCGGACGGGGTACGGGTAGGACTCCCCCTCTTCGTCGACTGAGAAGTCGAGGCTGAGAAGAGCGGCGAGCCGTTCGGCGTAGCGCCGCTGCGTCGCGTCGCTCACCTCCCGCTCGGACCACCGCTTGACCTTCAGCGGCGGCCAGGCCATTAGCAGCCGCGCGGCGAACCCGGAGTGCGTGTGCTCGCCCTTCAGGACCTCGCTTAAGACTTCGGGCTGCACCGTGCCCGACACGCTCACCGCCGCGTTGGCCACGTACAGCGACTTGCTGAACCCGGCGCGGTTCACCTTCATGTAATCGCCGCCGTGGGCGCCGATCCAGTTCTGAGCGTCGGCGCCGCCGTTGTGGTACTGGTTGAACGACTTGACCCAGGCGGCCAGCTCGTCACGCTCCAGGAGCACGCCGCGCGGGTTCCTGTTCAGCACGCGAATCACGCCTTCGACGTTGGCGTCGCTCGTGATGAACTCGACCTCGACGGGGAGCACGGGCGCCTCGGGGGGCGGGCCGTTGTCTTTAGACTTCTCCCACGCCTTGAGGGCCTTCTTGTATTCGGCCTGCTGCGCCTCGTAGGCGAGGGCCTGTTCCTCGTACTCGCGGCGTGCGCGCCGTTGGTGGGCAAGCAGGGGCTCGAGGACCACCTTGCGCCCTTGGCTCTTGGTGCCGCCGCTCGGGTGGATCAGGGCGGCCCAGAGGATCGACGGCTCTTTCCACCCCCGCTTGATCCTCGCGACACGTGTGGCGCCGATCGCGGCGGCGCAGATCGCGAGCCCCGGCAAGGCGACCATCGACTCATCGCAGCCGATCGCGGCGGCCGCTTCCTGTACGAGCGAGCGGAGCGGATCGGGCAGCAGGTGCGTCGGGAACGGGCGCCACTCCGGCAGCGGCGCCTCCGGCGTCGGCAGCCCGACCACCTCCGCCGTGGCGATCAGCGCCTCGAGGTTCTCCCTGATGACCTCCGGCTCGGCGGACTCGCCGTGGGCTTCGATCCAGTCGCTTACGTCGCCGCCTACGGGCATCGGCGAGCCGTCAGGCAGCGTGTCGAGCGTCAGCCGCCGCACGCGTGGTTGCGGCGTCAGGTTGCCCAGCTCGGCGACAACCGCGTCGACCGCGTCGCGGCCCGCGTCGTCGTGATCGCCGAGGAGGACCAAGTCTCGTCCGGCGACGATCTCCCAGTTGGCCAGCTTCACCGCCAAGGCGCCGCCGGGCCAGGTCGTCGCCACCATGCCGATCGACTCGAGCGTCTCAACGTCTTTCTCGCCCTCCACGATCAGCACCAGGCCATCCGACGCGACCACCTCCGGCGCCCGGAACGGCGGCCGCGGCTTGGGCATCGCTTTGTTGACCCACTTGCCGTTGCCCGCCTTGCTGACCGACCGGAACGTTTTGGTTTTGCCCTTCCGGCGATCCTCGGCCGAGGGCGGCCTGCGGATTTGGGCGCCGGCGTCGGCCCCGTTCGCGTGCTGGTAGCGGTAGACCTTCACCGCGTCCGGGTGACACTTTCGGACCAGCTCGGCGCAGGTGTCGAATTGCTCTTCCGGGTCGGAGAGCGAAACCGGTTCCACCGTGGAACCGGTTTTCGTCGGTCTCCCGCCCTTCGGCGTCGTGATCGCCGATCGTGCCGTTGACGATGACCACGTGCCGCCGACGTAGTCGCCGACCAGCCGGCAGGCCGTCGGGAAGTCGACGCCGGCGAAATGCTGCACCGTGGCGAGGCCGTCGGCCCCCTTCGGGAAGCAGTGGCGACAGATAACGCCGCCCGTCTCGGCGAAGTCGCGGAACGCCGAGAAGCGGTCCGTGCCGCCGCACGTCGGGCAGGGGTGGCCCTTGCCGTCCAGGTGATCGGCGGGGATGCCGGCCACCGTGGTGACGATCTCCAGCCAGCGGCCGGCGGCTTGCTGCTTCAGCTCGTTGGCGTCGATGCCGCGTCGCGTCAGTCCGTTGGTATCGCTCACGATCGCGCCTCCCCCGCTTGGCGGAACGCTGAGGGCGGGATCGGTTCTCTTTTGGTATGCTTCACTTGTAGCTCCTGCGTTTGCTCGGCCGCGTTGGTCCGTGGCGCCGAGCCAGGTTGAATCGAAGAGCGCCCGCGCGGCACAGCGCCGCGCGGGTGCTCGGTTCAGCGGGTCAAAAGAACTCCCAGCCGGGGCCGGGTGGTTGAGCTTCGCCGCTCAAGTCGCGAGTCGCGTCCATGCACCGTGGGAAGTCCGACCGCTCAACCCCGCTATTCGCCGCGGGGCGGCCGCCATCGAACTCGGTGATGGTGAAGACAACGTCCTCAATCTCGCGGCCGTCGATGCAGTAACCGAACGTGCTCACGAGCTTGTCGAGCGGCACGGTCTCGGCGTATCGCTTAGCGGCCGCGTGCGTCGGGAAGAGCCCCTGCGGCAAGTCGTCGCCGGGGAACAGGTGCAGCGTGACCAGAAAGCCACTGAGGCCGGTGTCGGCGGCCTTGGTAGTTCGGGTCGGTCTCTTAGCAACGG
>NZ_JAVJSH010000037.1:0-108634 GCF_040219535.1 Botrimarina sp. | reverse complement strand
CCTGCAACTCGTCGAAGAACTCGTTGGGCATCCTTGAATCGGCCATCGCTGGGCCCTCCGTCGTGAGTCGTCGTACCAATAACTCACGCACGGCGCAAAACCCGTGCCGAAATCGGGTGGGGTTTTGTCTGGGCTTCTAAGTCGTTGTCGTGCAAACGCTTAACGCCGTTTTCGGCACGTTCAAGCGTGACAACGCGTTTGCGGGCGCGCCGCGTTTGTTTCAAACGAACTCGGAGCGGAAGTCAGCCTTTCCTCGAAGCACGAGCCGCCGCAAAGGGGCGCCGCAGCAGGGCCCCCCCGGGGGGGGCGCCAGCAGCCTTTGTTCCGCCGCTGCTTTGTGGTGAACTGTTGTGCGTGCCCGACGACGCCCACACCGCCGCCCTCCGCGACGCGCTCCAGCGTTACTGGGGCTTCGACGACTTCCGCCCGCTGCAGCGGCAGGCGATGGCCGCCGTCATGGAGTCGCGCGACTCGGTCGTGGTGCTGCCCACCGGCGGCGGCAAGTCGCTCTGCTTCCAGGCGCCCGCGGTGGCGATGGGCGGGATGGCGCTGGTCGTTTCGCCGCTGATCGCGTTGATGAAGGACCAGGTCGACGCGCTGCGCAACTGCGGCGTGCCGGCCGCGTACCTGAACAGCACGCTGTCGGCCGACGAGCGCCGCGAGGTGCTGGACGACGTGCGTGAGGGCCGGCTGAAGCTGCTCTACGTGGCGCCGGAGCGGCTGCTGACCGACGGCACGCTCACGCTGCTGGCGAACTCGAACGTGTCGCTCGCGGCCATCGACGAGGCCCACTGCATCAGCAGTTGGGGGCACGACTTCCGCCCCGAGTACCGCGGCCTGGCGCGGCTCAAGGAGGTCTTCCCGCATATCGGCGTGCACGCGTACACGGCCACCGCCACGCCGGAGGTCCGGCAAGACATCGCGCGGCAGCTCGGCCTGCGGGGCGAGGAGGGCGGTCCGCCGGAGGTGCTGGTCGGCTCGTTCGACCGGCCGAACCTGACCTACCGCGTGCTGCCCGCGAGCGGCAAGCTCGGCAAGATCGAGCAGGTGGTCCGCCGCCACGCGGGCGAGTCGGGCATCGTGTACTGCATCAGCCGCAAGGAGGTCGAGAAGACCGCCGACGCGCTGGCCGCTCTGGGCGTGAAAGCGAAGCCCTACCACGCGGGCCTCGACGACCAGACCCGCCGGCGCACGCAGGAAGACTTCCTGCAAGACCGGGTCGAGGTGATCGTCGCCACGGTGGCTTTCGGCATGGGGATCGACAAGCCGGACGTGCGGTTCGTGGTGCACGCGGGCATGCCCAAGTCGCTCGAGGCCTACCAGCAAGAGGCCGGCCGCGCGGGCCGCGACGGCCTGCCGGCCGAGTGCCTGCTGCTGCACTCCCGCGGCGACGTGCTCCTCTGGCGGCGGATCATCGAGTCGCCGCAGGGCGACCAGTACGGCAACGAGCCCTCGCCCGAGGCCGTCGCGGGGGCGCTCCGCGCGCTGGACGGCGTGGCCGGCTACGCGGCCGGCGTCGCGTGCCGCCACGCGGCGCTCGTGGAGCACTTCGGCCAAGAGCTCGGGGGGGACGACTGCGGCGCGTGCGACGTGTGCCTCGGCGAGCTCGACCTGGTCGACGAGCCGCTGGTGCTCGCGCAGAAGATCGTCTCGTGCGTCGCGCGGCTGGAACAACGCTTCGGCGCCGACTACACGACCAAGGTCCTCGCCGGCTCGTCCGAAGAGCGGATCCTCTCCGCGGGCCACGACCGGCTGAGCACGTACGGCCTGCTCAAGGACAGCCGCACGAGCGACATCCGCGACTGGATCGAGCAGCTCGTCGGCCAGAAGTTCCTGGTCAAGGCGGGCGAGTACGGCGTGCTGCACATCACCCCCAAGGGCCTCGCGCTGCTCAAAGGCGAGGGGCGCCCCAAGCTGCTCCGCTCGGCGAAGAAGAAGGCCGCATCGGCCGGCGGGAGCCGGCGCGACAACGAGAGCTGGGAGGGGGTCGACCGCGAGCTGTTCGAGTCGCTCCGTGCGCTGCGCAGCGAGATCGCCGCCGAGCTGAGCGTGCCCGCGTACGTCGTGTTCGGCGACGCGTCGCTAAGGGACATGGCCCGCCGCCGCCCGTCGAGCGTCGAGGGCTTCGCCGCGGTGCACGGCGTGGGCCAGAAGAAGCTGCGCGAGTACGGCGAGACCTTCCTCACCGCGATCCGCGAGCATTGCAACGAGAACGGGGTCGCCATGGACACGGCCGGCGAAGAAGCGGCGCCGACCAAGCCACGCTGGGACCCGCCGGAGAACGGCCTGCGCGCGGCGGCCGCGGCGGCGTTCCCGCTGTTCCGCGAGGGCGTCGCCATCGACGACGCGGCCAAGCGGCTCGGCCGCGCGCGCTCCACGACTATCGGCTACCTGAACGACTACCTGCGGCACGAGACCGTGACCGACCCGTCGCCGTGGGTCGAACCGGACACGGCCCGGCGGATCGAGGGGGCGATCGAAGAGGTCGGCCTCAGCGGCCTGCGGCCGATCTTCGACCAACTCGGCGGCGAGGTCGACTACGACTCGATCCGCCTGGTGGCGACGTGCGTCGCCAACCGCGAGCGCGCGTGAAGCGGGGACCTACGAGTCCTCACCGAAGGTGACGCGCCGGTAGACCTCCGCGAGCGGCAACTCGGCGTCGGCCACGTCGACGCGGATCGCGGCGCCGAGCCCCTCGGCCGAGTCGAGCGCCCAACGGCCGTCGGCCATCAGGCTGAAGCGGTCAATCCTTGGCTCGTCTTGCGCGACGAGCAGGTATTCGCGGAGGCTCGGGATTTGGCGGTAGTGATCAAACTTCCTGGTGCGGTCGTTGTTTTCGGTTGACTTGCTGAGGACCTCAACGACAAGAACGGGATTGAGGAGCATGTCTTTGTGGCCGTCTTCAAACTTCGGGTCGCCACAAGAAACGCTCGCGTCGGGGTAGGTCATCAAGCCGGTGCGCTCGACCTTCACTCGCATGTCGGATGTGTGGGTGTCGCACGGAGACTCGTCCAATGCGTTCCCGAGCAGACGGATTATCTGCGCCGAGATGGTGCTGTGAGCGAAGCTCTCCCCCGCCATGGCGAACATCTCGCCGGCGTAGAACTCGTGCTTCTGGTCGACCGACGCGCGCTCGATCCGGAGGTACTCCTGGGCGGTCAGGCGGCGGGCGGGGGCGGTGCTCATCGGGTCGCTCGGTGGGCTTAAACAGCTGTCAATGGAGTCTACCGCGCACGCCGACGGCCGCCTATTTCGCCGCCCGGCGCGGCGGGCGCCGCTAGCGGAATCGGGCCGACCCGCTTGCTAGGCGTGCGAAAGGGCGGAAAATGAGACCGCTCCGGTCCCGACTCGCGCTCAGGAGCCCCCTCCGCTATGCCCTCCCCGCACCGCCTGCCCACCGTCCTGGCTGACAAGATCGCGGCCGAAGGCCTGACGTTCGACGACGTCCTGGTCCAGCCCCGCTACAGCGCGATCATGCCGTCGGAGGTGGATGTCACCACGCGGCTCACGAAGCGGATCCCGTTGGGCGTGCCGATCCTCAGCTCGCCGATGGACACGGTGACCGAGCACCGCATGGCGATCGGCCTCGCGCAGGTCGGCGGCCTCGGGGTGATCCACAAGAACCTCCCGATCGAGGAGCAGGCCGCCGAGGTCGAGAAGGTCAAGCGCTCGGCCAACGGCATCATCACCGACCCGGTCACCCTGCCGCCGGAGGCCATGGTCGCCGAGGCCCGCGTCGCGATGGGCCAGTCGAACGTGTCGGGCGTGCCGATCACCGATGCTAGCGGCCGGCTGGTGGGCATCCTCACCCGCCGCGACCTGCGTTTTCTGGACCGCAACGACCTGCCGATCGGCGAGGTCATGACCAAGGAGCCGCTGGTCACCGCCACCGGGACCGTGACGCTTGCGGAAGCTGAAACGATCCTGATGGAGAAAAAGGTCGAGAAGCTTCTGCTGGTTGACGAAGATTACAAACTGACGGGCCTGATCACGATCAAGGACATCGACATGATGCGTCGCTTCCCGCAAGCGGCGAAGGATGATCGTGGCCGGCTCCGGGCGGGCGCCGCGGTGGGCGTGTTCGATTTCGAGCGGGCCGAGGCCCTGATCGCCAAGGAGGTGGACTTCTTGGTGGTCGACAGCGCGCACGGCCATTCCGAGAACGTCCTCCAGACCGTCAGACAAATCAAGAAACGCTGGGACATCGACGTCGTCGCCGGCAACGTCGCCACGGGCGAGGGCACGCGGGACCTGATCGACGCGGGCGCCGATGCGGTGAAGGTCGGCATCGGCCCGGGGTCGATCTGCACCACGCGCGTCATCTCCGGGATCGGCGTGCCGCAGATCACCGCGATCGCCGCCGCCGCCGAGGCCGCCGAGGGGACCGACGCGGTCGTCATCGCCGACGGCGGCATCCGCTACTCCGGAGACATCACCAAAGCCATCGCCGCTGGCGCCGACCTCGTGATGATCGGCGGCTTGCTAGCGGGACTCGACGAGAGCCCCGGCGAGCGGATCCTTTACCAAGGGCGCACCTACAAGACCTACCGCGGCATGGGGTCGATCGGCGCCATGAGCAAGGGCTCCAGCGAACGCTACCGACAAAGCGACAACGACAACCAAGCCGGCAAGCTCGTCCCCGAGGGGGTCGAAGGCCGCGTCCCCTACAAGGGCGAGCTGCACCCGTTCATCTACCAACTCGTGGGCGGCCTCCGGGCCGGCATGGGCTACTGCGGCGCCGCCACCATCCAAGAGCTGCGAAAGGATTCGCGCTTCATCCGGGTCAGCCCGGCCACGGTTAGGGAGAACCACCCCCATGACATCGCCATCACGCAAGAGGCGCCCAACTACACCACCGAGCACCTCGGCGGCGAGTCGGGCTGACGGGCGCGCGGCGGTCGCCTACCGCGCCGTCGACATGGCGACCCGCCCCGAGCGCGGGCCGCAGCTCGTGTGGCTCCCCTCCGGCTGGCTTGCCGTGGTGCTCGTGCTCACGCTCGCCGCCCAAGGCTGGGGCGCGCCGCCGACGGCCGACGGCTGGCGGCCCCGCGGCTCGGCGGCCAACGCCCAGCGATCGGCTGGGCCCTCGGGCGTGATCCGCCAGGTCGGCTACGAGGACGACATCGCCGGCCCGGCGCTGCGGACCGCGGGCCGGATCCGCCACGACCAGTACAGCGACCACGGCTACCGCGTCGCGCAGCAGCCCCAGTCGGACCCGCTCGAGGACGGCCTCCGCGAAGAGTTCGCCCAGCCGTTCGGCGTCGACACGCCCGACCCGACCGACGCCGCCGACGAGCTGTTCGACGACCAGCCCGCCGCCGCCCCGCAAGAGACCCTGCCGCCGGGCGGCTCGCTCCGGCAGCCGGAAGACCTCTTCGACGACGAGCCCGCCGACGACTCTCCGCCGCGGATCGAAGCCCCGGCGCAGTCCCCCGAGCCGCCGGCGCGTGGCTCGCTGTTCGACGACGAGCAGCCATTCGACGACGAGCCGTTCGACGACCGGCCGGCCGACGACCAGGGCGACCTGGCAGACGACCTGTCGCGGCCCTTCGCCGGGCAAGCGGGCCGCACGCGCGAAGAGTCGCAGCGCCTGGCGGTGGAGAGCTGCCAGCAGAGCCTCGCCGACCTCAAGGCGAGCCGCCTCAGCGACATCGACCTGTCGATCGAGCTGACCGGCCAGCCGGGCGAGGACTACCCGTTCAACTGCACCCTCGACGACGGCACGGTCTTCGCGCCGCGCGTGTGGTGCGACATCACCTACCACTGGAAGGCCAGCGGCCTGTGCCACAAGCCGCTGTACTTCGAGGACGTGCACCTGGAGCGCTACGGCCACTCTTGGGGCCCGTACGTGCAGCCGTTGGTTTCCGGCGCCCACTTCTTCGGCCGCCTGCCGGTGCTGCCCTACATGATGGGCCTGCAGACCCCCGACGAGTGCGTGTACACGCTCGGCCACTACCGCCCCGGCGACTGCGCGCCGTACCTGATCGACCCCATCCCGTTCACCTGGCGAGCCGCGCTGTTCCAGGCGGGCGCCACGGTCGGCGTCGCGGGGATCCTGCCCTGACCGGTCAGGCGTCAGGCTGGAGGCCGGAGGCCGGAGGGTTTAGCTTGCTCAGCGGGCAAGGGTGGCGAGCGCCATCCTCCCGCCTCTCGCCTGCAGCCTCCCGCCTGACTTGCTCGTCCGCCCCATCGAGTACGGCTCCGCCGACTACCAGGCCGCCAAGGAGCTGCGGCGGCGGTTCCTGCGCGAGCCGCTCGGGCTCGAGCTGACCGACGCCGACACGGCCGGCGAAGACCATCAGCACCACTACGGGCTGTTCGCCGCCGGCGACCCCCCCGCGCCCGACGGCTGGCTGCTGGGCGCGGCGATCGGCATGCCCGACGCGCTCGACCCGGCCACGGTCCGTATCCGCCAGGTGGTGGTGCACAGCGACTGGCGCTCGCGCGGCGCGGGGCGGCAGCTCATGGCCGAGGCCGAACGCGCGCTCGCCGCGCTCGGCTTCCAGCGGTGCGTGCTCTACGCGCGAGAGAACGCCCAGTCGTTCTACGAGCGTTGCGGGTACCGCGCGACGGGCGCGGCTAAGGAGCTGATCGGTCTGCCGCATCTGGAGTTCCAGAAGCGGTTGACCGAGAGCGCCACGAACCGCCTATGAGCAACGCCGCGGCGACGCAGCACACGAGCCCTGTCCAGCGGAGCACCGCGGCGATCAACGCCGGGCGGTCCTGCGCGTCGCGCAGCGGCTCGTTGGCAAGGGCAAGCCGCTCTCGAGATCGCCGCAGGGCCTCCGGCTCCTCTTCCAGGGGCGACCTGCCGGCGGCGCCGCGGCGGCGGTTCTCGATCAGGTAGGCCGCGTACAGCCGGTCGAAGTGATCCCGCGCTTCGTCGGCAGCCTGGCGATCCGCGTCGGACCAGAACCAGCCGGGACGAACGACCGACTCGGCCGCTGCAGCCGCCGCGATCGACACCGCGCCGACCGCTAGCAATCCTCCCGCGATGAGGCCAACGCTCCGGCCAGCTTGCGGCGACCCTCGGTCAGCCACGGCGGCGCTCGGCGGTTCCGGCCGACGCCGGTCGATCACGGACGGAAGCTGCCCACCAAGATCTCGCCCTCGACGAGTCCTTGCTCGTCGTCGATCGAGATCAAGCGCGAGTAGAGGAACACGTCGATGTCGTCGGCGAGGAACTCGACGCTCCCGTCGCAGCGGGCCGCGTTCACCCCGCCCGGGTGCAGGCTGCGGGGCGCGGCGTAGCCGCTCGTCTGCGTGCCGGTGCACGGCATGCCTTCGGCCTCGGCAACATCAGCGACGCAGTTGCGGATCCAGTCCCAACCGACCCGGTTGTCGCCCGCCTGGTTGGGGGTGTTGACACTCGACGGGTCGCTGCTCTGGAGCTTGGGCGAGTAGGCCTCGTTGAAACGCTTCGTCTGCGGCTGGTCGGCCGAAGGCTGGCAAGCAAACGTCTGAGTCGCGTTGGGGTTGTCTGGGTTTTGGCGGTGCATGTCGGCCGCGAGCAGCGTCGCCCCGGCGAGCGACAGGGCCCAAGCGCCGCGCACGTCGTTTTGGTCCTCGAGCGTGCGGACCTCGGCGATCATTAGGGTCTTGCTCACCCCGTCGGAGATCTGCGCCAGCCGGCGGGGCTCCTCGCCGATCGCGCCGCGGAACCAGCGGAGGCACTCGATGTGGACCGGCGTCACGAACGCCGCGTGGTTCCCCTTCGCGAACGGCCGGCCGTTGTTCGAGCTGACCGAGCCGAACCCGCCGCCCTCGGTCTGAAAGATTCGTCCGTCGGCCGCGTCGCTCGGGCAGAAGAGCGACTCGATGAAGGTCGCTTGCGGGTTGACCGGGTTGCCGGCTTGGTCGGTTTGGGCGTCGATCGGCTGGTCGTCGCGGATCTGGTCGGCGAGCGGTTGCTGCTCGAGGTAGGGCAGCGTCGGGATGATCCAGCTCCGCATCGCGCCGGGCCCCATCGCTGAAGCGGCTTGGCTCGGGCTGGGCACCAGATTGATACCGGCCTCCGTGAGCGGCGAGATCGGCGGCAGGCCGCCGACGGCCGACTCGAAGTTGAGCATCGCCAGCGCGTCTTGCTTGACGGCGTTCTTGCACGACGTGCGCCGCGCGGCTTCGCGGGCCGCCTGGACCGCTGGCAACAGCAGCGCGACCAGGATGCCGATGATCGCGATCACAACGAGCAGCTCGACCAGCGTGAAACCGAGCCGGTTACGGCGGTTCTCAGAGGGGGTCTCGATCCGCATTGCGCTTCCTGGGGCGACGGGCCGGGGGGCCATAGGTTGTGCGAATAGCTTGGGGAGGGGAACGGCACACCGCGACGACACACCGCCACGAGGAGTGTGGAATGCAGTCAGCGTCGGGACATCGCGCCACCGGTCGCCTGGCCTTCGGGCGTCTGGCCTCCGGGCCTAGAAGCGATGATGGCGAGGTGATCGTCGCCGCCGATTGTGCCCGCCTCCCCTGCGTGAAGTCGGTGAGCGGCCCGCCCAGCCGCTCGAAAGCACCACCCACGCGACGGCTTTCGCCGTGCGCGCGGAAAACAACGGACGGAATCCGCCCGCGGGTAGGTTGCCCTCAGTCTAGACGCCGGTCGCCGAAGCGACCCCGTTGTTAAGCGCACGCGACTCTCTCGGCCGCGAACGCCCGCAACCGATTAGCCGGCCCTGTTATTCTGGGGCCCTAAAGCCGATCGGCAAGAGCGCCGACGGGTCGGTGAAGCGGCTGGCGAGGACCGGCGTTCAAACCGCGCAAAAGGGAGGCCTCCCGTGCGCATCGCCCGTTGACGTTCCCCTGGGCGGGAACTACCGTCGCTATTGGTTGGGCCGGCGCTGCCGCATGGGGAAACTGTGCGGCTCTCGTCGCGCATTCTCGGCTTCAGGCGATCGCTCCTACCACCCACCCCCTCCGACAGCCCCCCATCGGCGGTCCCCGGCTCTGCCTGGGCGGTTCTCGGTGTCGGCTGTCCGGCTGCCACTACCCTTGACGGAGCTCCCCCATGCGAAACACGTGCGCGGCATTGGTTCTGCGCTGCAGTAGCAGCTTGGCGATTGCGGCCCTCGCGGCGAGCGTGTCGGTCGGTCAAACGATCCTCTTTGAAGACGCCTTTGACAGCGAAGTGGTCGGCACGCCAGCGGCCGGGCAGTTTGCTCCCGGGCCGGTCGGCACGACCGGCTGGAGCTTCCTGCTGGACCAGCCGAACCAGGGCGACGTCCGCTACGGCTACGACTACTCCCTGATCGGCATCCCCGAGGCGCCCAACACCGCCCCCGGCGACACCGCGACGACGGGCGTCGCGCTGCGGACCAACGTGTCGGCCGGCGCGCCGGACACCGCGGAGATCCGGTACGAGGACCCCTCGTTCACCGGGCGGTACCAGGTTCAGGTCGATATGTTCTTGAGCTGGGCCGCCGACGAGTCGCAGATCGGCACGACCGAGCACGGGGGCCTGTTCATCGGCAAGGCGTTCCCGGGTACCGAGACGCTGAATTTTCCGTCGGCCGAGGGCGCCGGGATGATCATCAGCACCGACGGGGACACCACCAACTTCGACTACGCGCTGCGCAAGAACCAGATCTACCCGACAATCCAGAGCGGCCAATACGCCGTGACCGAGTTCGGCTTCGGCACGCAGCTCGGCTGGGACAACACGGACGTCAACACCGACCCGGCGAACGGCGACCTGATCGACCTGCCGGCTCTCTTCCCCGAGAAGACGCTCGACGGCGGCGTGACGCAGTCGGCGGGCGCCGCCGGGTACCGCTGGCTGACCCTCGTGGCCGACGTCGACACCAACGCGATCGGCAACGGCGCCGGAACGGTTCCCGGCACGACGACCTTCTCGATCGAGATCGCCGAGTCGGGCGAGCGGTTCACCCTGGGAACCATCGACAACAGCGTGATCGAGGACCTGCCCGACGGCCCCGTCAACAACTGGTTGGACAGCTCGGCGACCGAGCAGGTTCCGGTGGACATGTCTGGCCGCGTCACGCTCAAGATCATTGACTTCTTCTCGTCGGTCGCTAGCGACATCAACCTGGCGACGGTTGTGTTCGACAACCTGATCGTCACGGAGCTGCCGACCGGCCTGCCCGGCGACTACAACGACGACGGCTTCGTCGACGCGGCCGACTACACGGTCTGGCGCGACGGCGACTCGCCCGACAGCAGCCAGGCCGGCTACGACCTGTGGGCGGACAACTACGGCTCGTCGGCCTCGGCGGCCGCGGGCGTGCCCGAGCCGACCGCCGCGGTGCTGCTGGCGATCGGGTCGCTCTGGCTGGCGCCCCGGCGCCGCGCGGCGTGACTTTCTACAGAAAAATTGGCATCTGCCCCACGTTGGGTGGACGTGCTTGACTACTTTGAAGTACGGCGGAGCGGAGAGGAGTAGGACACCGGCGAGCGTGGTTGGATCGCCGGCGTCGTGTGAATGACGGCTGCTGTTCCGGGCCCAACGGCCACCGGTCGTACGCCCAACCCCTTCAACTGTGGATGAGATCTCATGAAGCGGACGTTTTCTCTGGCGCTCCTCGGAGCGTGCGCCGTGGCCCTGCCGGCCTCGGCCCAATTCACTGTTCCTATCTACACCGAAGACTTCGACGACGGCCTCGCCGCCACGCGGTGGTCTGCCCCGGTCGTCGATGCCGAGAACGGCGTCTTCGACGGCTCGGTCGAGTACGCCTTCGACTACGGCGCGGTCGGCATCCCGGCCGCCCCGGGCAGTTCGTCGACGATCGGCATCCTCTTCGAGGCCAACACGACCGACCAGGGTGGCGACCAGGGCGAGGCCGTGGCGATCGTCCCGACGGTCGGCGGCACGTTGCCGGCCACCGATTACCGCCTGAGCATGCAGGCGTATTTCAACGTCGAGCGAGTCAACTCGGGCACGACCGAGTTCGGCCTGTTCGGCGTGCACGCCGCCGCGTTCAACGCCCCGGGTGACGAGGGCCTCAACGACGACGTGGCGTTCGACTTCGGTCTCAGCAACGGCAACGGCCTGACCTACCACGCGAGCGGTGACAGCGGCGCGGCGAACGACTTCCACCGCTACGAGGACCCGGGCAACGCCGGTTCGGGCTCGCAGACCGGTCTCGGCTCGTACGACGCCAGGGAGAACAACGACCCCTCGTCTTTCCCGAGCCTCGACGACCCGATCAACAATGGTCCGGACAACCAGTGGGTCGAGATCGCTATCGAGCGGGTCGGTGACCAGGTCACCTTCCTTGTCGACAGCACGGTAATCGACACGTTCGACGCTTCGGCGTTCTCCGCCGGCACGATCCTGCTGGGCTACGCCGACTACTTCAACTCGGTTGGTGTGACCACCCTCGAGGCCGGCCCGGACCCGACGCCGTTCGACGACTCGGACGGCCCCTTTGGCGACTCGATCGCGGGCTACGCCCACTTCCTCGTCATCGACAACGTGCAACTCTCGGTCGTTCCCGAGCCGACCTCGGCCGCCTTGGCCTTGCTGACGCTCTGCGGACTCGCGGCCCGTCGCCGCTGATCGATAGAGCGAGTACTCAAATGAAAGAGCCGGCGCCGGGGTTTGCCCCGGCGCCGGCTTTGTTTTTCGTAGGCAGAGGGCAGCCGGCAGAGGGCAGCCACTAGCCACCGCGCGCTAAAGACTGCCGTCCATCCCCAGCCGCATCTTGAGTTCTTCGAACTGTTCGATGTAGCGGTCGGTGGTCGAGTGCACGTGCTCGGCCTCGGTGATGAAGCGGAGCTCCTCGTCGCAGTCGACGTGGTGGTCGATCAGCACCCCCTCGTACGGTGTGAGCTCGCTGCCGTACACGATCAGCAGCTTGTGCTCGTCGAGTTGCACCTCTTGCGGCGCGCGGGGGTTCAGCACGGCCACGCCGGTGCAGCCGTCGTTGACCAGCAGGTCCTCGTAGTCCCACAGGATCGACTGCAGGATCGGCATGTCGATGTGCTCGCGGTACAGGTCGGTGTGCCCGCCGCCGGAGTGGCCGTGGCTGGTCTCGAGGACCACGTCGACCGTCGGGCCCAGGGGCTCGAGCAGGTCCATGAACGTGTCGAGCAGCTGCTCCTTGGTAGCGGCGGCCATCAGCACCGGCACGTCGCAGCGGGAGTCGTCGTCGCGGTACACGTCGTGGCGGAACCCCTGCCGCGGCACGACCTCCAGGCCGTAGCTCGGGCGGATCGCGTCGGTGAGCAAGAAGTCGCCGTACCGCGCGACCGCGAGGTGCGCCTCGAGGTCGCGCTCGGTGACGGTCTCGAAGCTGCTGGCGAGGGCGAGCGTGTCGCCGGAGTGGCCGCTTGCGGTGGCGGTGGCGGCGAGCTGCTGCTCGTCGAAGACATTGCTGAAAAAGCTTTTCAGGAAGCCCATGGCGTCGCTCGCGCTTCGGGAAGGGTCTCGGTGGCCGCTGTCGCGCGGCCCGTTGCGGGCGGGTCGGCGTAGACGCCGCCCCGTGTCCGACTCCAGGTCGGCACGCAAGCCTAGGTCACCGCGCCGCCGCGCCGGCCGCGGCCGCGCTTCCCGGGGTGATCGCCGGCGCCCGACGGCGGCAAAACCGTCACCACCCGCGGCCGGCGATATCCGCCGCGTTGCGGCCGGCCGACAAGCCGTGTTGCGTGCCCGCAACGCCCCCCCCCGCACCAGCCCCATCGGGCCGCCACGCTGGCCGCCACGCTGGCCGCTGCGGGGCACGGCCACTACGCTCTGGCGTAGCCCGTCGGCGCCACGCGACTGGCCGCCGACGAGCCCAGTCGATCGCAAAGGAACCACCCCCCGTGAAGATCTACACAAAGACCGGCGACGAAGGCGAAACCAGCCTGCTCGGCGGCCAACGCGTGCGGAAAAACCACACCCGGATCGCCGCGTACGGGGCGCTCGACGAGCTGAACGCCGTGCTCGGCGTCGCGCGAGCGGAGCTTGCGCGTCAGGCCGATTTGCCGGGAGAATTCATCGACTCGATCGACCGCTTGATCGACGAGGTCCAGAACCACCTGTTCGACCTCGGCGCCGAGCTGGCGAGCCCCTCGCCCGCGGAGAGCGGCTTGCTGCTGCTGCAAGCGGCGGACGTGGAGCGGCTCGAGGCCGCGATCGACCAGCACCAAGCGGGCCTGCCCCCCCTGAAACAGTTCATCTTGCCCGGCGGGGTAGCGGCGGCCGCCTTCCTCCACCAAGCGCGGTGCGTGTGCCGCCGAGCCGAGCGCCACGTGGTGACGCTCGCCGCGTCCGAACCGGTCCGCGAGCTGCCCGTGCGGTACGTCAACCGGCTCAGCGACTTGCTGTTCGTGCTCGCCCGCGCGGCGAACCAAGCGGCCGGCGTGGCCGACGTGCCTTGGCGGAAACCGAGCGGCTGAGCCGCTGCGAGCCAGCCGCGACACTCCGGAGGGGGTTTCCGCTCTCGCCGAGTTTGGCGGGAACCTTGGCCTTTGTCGCCGCACCTGGCCACGGGTGCTTCCGGCGGGCGAAATGTGCTACCATCCGGCCAACCCGACCGACCCGAGCGTGGCCCTCTCTTCCCCAGCGCCATGAAGAAAATCGAAGCCATCGTCCGGCACTACAAGCTGGAAGACGTCAAGAACGCCCTCACCGAGCAGGGGATCGCCGGGATGACCATCACGGAGGTCCGCGGCTTTGGTCGTCAGAAGGGCCACACGGAGATGTACCGCGGCACGGAGTACGCGGTCGACTTTGTCCCCAAGGTGAAGATCGAAGCGATCGTCGACGACGACCGAGTGCAAGCGGCGGTCGACGCGATCCTTAAGTCGGCCCACACGGGCCAGATCGGCGACGGCAAGGTGTTCGTCTCGTCGCTCGACACCGCGATCCGGATCCGCACCGGCGAGACCGGCGGCGAGGCCCTCTGAGGGCAACGCTCGGAAGGGCCCTCCGAGGGGCGTCTGCTGGCCAGCGACCCCGCCGACGGCTTCGGCCTGCCTGCCGCTGTGCCAACCGCGGTTTAGAATCGAGCGTGGCCCGACGCACGCCGCCCCGCGGGGCCGGCCGGGGGGGCGCCAAGTCGGCTAAGGGCTTTCCGCCGACAGCCGCCAGCCGCCAGCCGCCAGCCGCCAGCCGACAGCCGACAGCCACCGTCCGCTCCGGCTCCGCTGACCAACAAGGGCCAACCGCCATCTCAGTTCCCACCCGCGACGCGCACCTTTGGCTGTGAAACCCTCGGCGACCGGCGGCGAGTCCCTGCCAAGCGGTCCCCGACTGCCGCAGCACGTGGCTCGGGCGCGCGCCGACTTGGCCGAGGCGCGCCGCGACATCCGCGAGTCCCACCGCCGGGGGCTCGAGCCGATCCGCGTGGGCGCCCGCCTGTCGGCGGCCGCGGACATCGCGGTGGGCGCGTTGTGGGAGGCCGCGTTGGCCGACCTGCCGGCCGCGTCGTCGTCGGCGCTGGCCGGCGGCTGCGCGTTGGTGGCCCACGGCGGCTACGGGCGGCGGCAGCTTGCGCCGCTCTCGGACATCGACCTGATGATCCTCTACGCGCCGTCGGCCAAGGCGCCCGCGCGGGACCTGTCGCGGCGGCTGACCGGCGAGCTGTTCGACCTGGGGATGGAGGTCGGCCACAGCCTCCGCACCGTCGACGAGGCGCTCACCCTCGCGCGCCGCGACGCGGTCGTGGCCACCTCGCTGCTCGAGTCGCGGCGGCTGTTCGGCTCGCAAGACCTGTACGAGCGCTTCGCCGAAACGTTCCGCGCCGCCACCCAGCGCCGCGGCCCGTCGGCGTGCGCCGAGTTCGTCGCCGCGCGGCGCGAGGAGCGCCGCCGCTACGGCGAGACCGTCTACCTGCTCGAGCCGAACATCAAGCGCTCGCGCGGCGCGCTCCGCGACATCCACCTCACGCGGTGGCTGTGGTTCGTCCAGCACGGCGTGACCGACCTGGACCGCCTGCGGTCGCTCGGCGCGGTGTCGAAGATGGACCACCACCGGCTGACCTCGGCGCGGGACTTCCTGCTGCGGGTCCGCAACGAGCTGCACTATGGCGCTGACGTGGGGGGCGCTGACGTGGGGGGCGCCGACGTGGGGGGCGCCGATGCGGGCGCCGACCGCCCGCCGCCGGCAGGCCGCCCGCGCCGCGGCGGCGACGCGCTGCACCGCCACGAGCAGCTGCGGATCGCCGACGTGCTCGGCTACCGCGACGGCGACGGCATCCGCCCCGTCGAACGCTTCATGCGCGACTACTTCCGCCACGCGGGGTTCGTGTGGTTCCTCGCCAGCCGCCTGTCGGAGCTCACCACGCGCCGCCGCAGCGTGGTCAGGGCGCTCGAGCCGGTCCTCGCCAAGTCGATCGCCAGCGACTACCGCGTGGGCTTCGGAGAGATCTCGGCGACCGAAACGGGCAAGCAGAAGCTCGCCCGCGACACGGCCGAGCCGCTCCGCTTGCTCGACCTGGCGCGCGACCACGGCAAGCGCATCGCGCAAGACACGTGGTACGCGGTGTACCGGACCGCCTACAACCTTCCTTCGGACCTCAGCGTCGAGGCGGCACGGCGTTTCGTCGCCGCGATGACGCGCCGCGAGGGGCTGCCGCAGTACCTCCGCCGCGCGCACGACCTGACGATCCTCGAGAAGGTCCTCCCACCGTTCCGCGACGTGCGCTGCCTGCTGCAGTTCAACCAGTACCACAAGTTCACCGTCGACGAGCACAGCCTCCGCGCGGTGCAAGCGGCGGTGCAGTTCGCCGACCGCGACGACCGGCTGGGCGCGGTGTGCCGCGCGGTCAAAGACCCCGCGGTGCTGCACCTGGCGCTGCTGCTGCACGACGTCGGCAAGGCGCGGCCCGGCGACCACAGCGTCGCGGGCGAGCAGATCGCGATCGAGACCGGCCGCCGCCTGGGCCTCGGCGAGCAACGCACCGCCACGCTCGCGCTGCTGGTACGCCACCACCTGCGGATGTCGCACCTGGCCTTCCGCCGCGACACGACCCAGCCCGCCCTCGTCCGCGAGTTCGCCGAGCTGGTCGCCACGCCCGACACGCTCGGCACGCTGCTGGTGCTCACCTGCGCCGACATGGCCGCCGTCGGGCCGGGCGTGTTGAACGACTGGAAGGTCGGCGTGCTGGAGGACCTCTACCGGCGCACCTACGACCGGCTGACCGACAACACGCTGCGGATCGAAGACCGCCGCAACGCGGTGCGCACTTCGGTCTGGAAGCAACTCACGGCGGAGGAGCGCGACCGGTCCGAGCTGAAGGACCTGTTCCAGTCGTTGCCGGAGAGCTTCCTGCTGTCGCGCTCGGCGACCGCGCTGACCGGCGCGCTGCGCCGGATGGGGCGCGTGGCGACCGCCGCGCCGCCGCCGACGGGCGGGGTCGGCCGGCCGGGAGTCGACGCTTGGGGCGGCTACCACCGCGACGAGACCACCCTCGAGATGGTCGCCGCCGTGGCCGACGGCGCCGGGCGGGGGGTGTTCTCTAGTATGGCCGGCGCGCTGTCGGCCAAGGGGCTGCGGATCCTCTCGGCCGAGACCGCGTTGCTCGCCCACGGCGTGCTGCTGTTGCGCTACACGGCCGACGACCCGACCCCAGCCGCCAACGCCGCCGAGGCCAATCGCCGCGTTCAGGCGGTCGCCACCGCGATGGCCTACTCGGTCGACTCCGACGAGCCCCCCCGCCTGCCCACCGTGTGGGGCGCCGAGCGCCAGGCCGCCGAGGCGGCCCTGTCGGGCATGCCCAACGAGGTCCGTATCGACACCTCGTTGTCGGACGACTCGGCGATCGTCGAGGTCTTCACCATCGACCGCCCGGGCCTGCTGTACCGCCTGGCGCGGACGCTGCACGAGGTCGGCCTCGTGATCCGGTTCGCGAAGATCGCCACGTCGCTCGACCAGGTGGTCGACGTGTTCTACGTGACGACCCGCGACGGCGACAAACCGACCGACGACGACCAACTGGCCGAGGTCCGGCGCCGGCTGATGGCTGTCATCGACGGGGAGTCTTGAGGGCAAGACCCCACCGCACCGGTCGCATGCGAGCGGGCTTTCGCGCCTGCTTTGACACCGCCGCAATCCGCGTGGCAAAGCCGTGGCACGAGGGTGCGAATCTCAGAGCGAGTGCTCCAGGCGAAACCGGAAGTCACGCTGGATGTGTCGGCGTTGTCGGAAAGCGCCGCCCACCTCGGCTAGTGTCGTCGGCTCGGGCCCCGGGGTGAGGTGCTACGCCAAACGCTCCCGCCACTTCGCCGGATCACGGGCTGTGTGCAATACACCAGCGAAGTAGAGCACCCGCGCTTCGAGTTCGAACAGCACCACGTAAGGGAACTTCGGCACGCTCGCGTAACGGGCCTCACCCTCGAAACGAGGAAACTGCTCCGGCGCCCCCTCGACTCTTGCGACGGTGGACTTTGTCAGTCGGACAAACTCATCCCCTAGGCCAGCCGCCCGGCGGTCGTACCAATCAGCCGCTTCACGGACATCGCAGTCGAACAGCGGGTGGAACTCAACCCGCTCAGCCACGACGTGTCTCGACACGCCGCCAGACTTCATCGGCCGTCAGGTTGCCTGAGGGGTTGGCCTTCATCTCCGCCAGCCGCTGCAGGGCTTCCCGGCGGGCCCAATCCGGCAGCGGAAGGGGCTCCGATGACGCGCCGATGTCGTCCCACAGCCGCTCGACCAGTTCGAGCTTCTCCGCGATCGGCAAACCCTCAAGGCTTTCGAATTCCATCGTTGGCTAGTACTCCGATAATCGGCTCCCACCTTCTCGAGTATCGCCCAGCCCGACGCGCCGGTCAAACTCAGCCCGTGGCGACCCCCCCGGCGCCAAACTAAACTAGAGGGTTCCCCCGGGGCCCCCGACCCCCGTCCCTCGCCCCCCGTCCGCCCCGCCCCATGCTCCGCTACCAGACCGCCGGCGAATCCCACGGCCAGACCCTGATCGCGCTGGTCGATGGCTTCCCGGCCGGCGTGCCGCTCGACACCGCGCCGATCGACGCCGACCTCAAGCGGCGCCAGGGGGGCTACGGCCGCGGCGGGCGGCAACGCATCGAGACCGACAGGGTCCGGGTCCGCACCGGCATCTGGCAGGGCGTGTCGCTCGGCTCGCCGATCGCGCTGGAGGTCGTCAACAAGGACTACAAGCTCGAGCGCCTAGAAGACCTCCCCCGGCCCCGCCCCGGCCACGCGGACCTCACCGGCAGCATCAAGCACCTGGGCGGCATCCGGCCGATCCTCGAACGCTCGTCGGCGCGCGAGACCGCCGTGCGGGTCGCGGCCGGCGGGCTCGCCAAGCTGCTGCTGAAGGAGTTTGGCATCGAGGCGCTGGGCTACGTCGTCGAACTCGGCGGCGAGCGGATCGACCCGGTCGAGGGGACCGTCGAAGAGCTCCGCGCGATCCGCGACTCGAGCGAGATCTACGCGCTCAACCCCGACCGCGACGACGACATCAAAGAGCTCATCAAGAAGACCGGCAAGGCCGGCGACACGCTCGGCGGCGTGGTCGAGGTGCGCGTCACCGGGTTGCCGATCGGCCTGGGGACCCACGCCCAATGGGACCGCAAGCTCGACGGCCGGCTCGCCCAAGCCGTGATGGCCGTGCAGGCGATCAAGGGGGTCGAGATCGGCCTCGGCTTCGAGGCCGCCCGCCGGCCCGGCTCTCAGGTGCACGACCCGATCCACTACGACGCGGCCCAGAAGGACTCCCCCAACCTGGGCTACACCCGCCCCTCGAACAACGCGGGAGGGCTCGAAGGGGGCATGACCAACGGCCAGCCCCTGGTCGTCCGCGCGGCGAAGAAGCCGATCAGCACGCTCGCCAAGCCGCTGGCAAGCGTGAACCTCCAGACAAAAGAGGCGGCCGAGGCGAGCTACGAACGCTCGGACGTCTGCGCGGTCCCCGCCGCGAGCGTCATCGTCGAAGCGGTAGTCGCCTTCGAGATCGCCGCCGCCCTGGTCGATAAGTTCGGTAGCGACAGCCTCACAGAGATGAAGGCGCGCTACGAGCTCTTCCTCCAGATGGCCCGGGAAAGATAGCGATTTCGGATTTCGGATTGCGGGATCGCCCCCGGGCGGCGCCGCCACGGGATCACTCCGCATTCCGCAATCCGAACTCCGCAATCGATCGATGCTTCTCGAAAAGACCCAACGCCGCTTGTGCCGCGCGCTGTTCTTGCTCGGCTGCGTGCTGCCGACGCTAGCGGTGGCGGGCTTCGTGGTCGATCGTTGGGCGCCCGGCTACGAGCGTGAATTGCTAGCGACGCTCGGCGAGGCGCTCGAGGCCCGCGTGGAGTGCGACCGAGTGCTCACGCCCCGGCCGGGCGTGGTCGAGCTGCGCGGCGTGCGGCTCACCACGCCGACCACCGGCAAGCCGTTGGCGGATTGCACGTCGGCGATCGCCGCCCGCGACGGCGCGCGCTGGCGGCTGACGCTCGGCGAGGTCCGCGTTCCCGACGCGCCGATCGCCGCCCGCTGGCTGCAGCAACTCGTCCGCACGCCGCTGGTCGTGGACGGGCGTTGCGTGTCGCTCGAGCTGAACGGCGCCGCGCCGATCGCCAAGGCCCGGTTCAAGCTCGCTGGCGCGGCCGAGCGGAGCTTTACGCTAGCGGGGCAGGGCGCCACGCTGAGCGTCGCCCACGCCGGCGGAGCGTGGTCCGCCCGCGCGGCCACCGGCCCACTCGCCGCGCCGGCCGCTTGGCTGCCGGGCGAGCCGCTGGGCTTCGCCGCGGCGCGATCGGCTGTCTTCAACGGCGAGTGCCGATCCGATTGGTCCGACGCCGAGCCGACCCTCGCCAGCACGGCGACCGGCACGGCCCGGTTCGACGAGGTCGAGGTGGGCGGCCTCAGCGCGTCGACCGGCTCGCTACGGCTAGACGAGTTCCACTGGCGGGGCGCGCAGGTCGTGCGGCTCGCGGGGCGGCTCGACTTGCGCGACGGCAAGCTCTCGCGCGAGGTGGTGTATGGCATGCACACCGCGATGGGTTGCCAGCTCTGGGACGAGATGCACCGCCGCTACAACGACCCCAACTACGAAGCCGGGGCGCCGTTCTCGCAGTTCGCGTGCGAGGTCGAGCTCGACGCTAGCGGGCTGACGGTCGTGGCCGGTTGCGGCGAGATCGACGGCCGGTTCCGCGGCGACCGGCTGGGCCACGCGATCGCCGAGCACGACGGCGAGGCCCTCCTCCGCGAGCCGCTCACCCGCCCGCTGCCGCCCCACACGCTGGTCCGCGCGTGGCGCCCGCTCGACGCGGCCGAGCTGCCCGCCAGCCGGGCCGCGATCCACGCGGCCAGCCGCCTGCCGGACGCGAGCACGCGGTGATAGCAGCGGAAGAGGCGCTAGTTGCAAGGCGCTCGGCGCTAGTTCTTGCTGAGCAGCTCGATGCCGGCTTCAGACTGCTACCTGCCAACTAGCGCCTAGCGCCTGGCAACTAGCGCCTTCGCTTCTGTTGCCGCGGCGCTGCCGGTGCTGGTACAAGGCGGGCCCCGTCCGCTCCCAGAAGCCCCCCCTGCTAGCTCGCTATGCCGGCGCCCGGCGACCCGCTGCTGTTCTACACCGGCGCCGCGCTCTGCCTGGCGGTCGTCGGGCAAGCGACGCTCGGCTTGGTCGGTTTGCTCCGCGCGCGTGCGCAGCGACGCCAGCGATCCGACGCCGACGCGGCCGCGTTCCGCACCGAAGCGGCGGCCGCCGCCGAGTCGGCCCGCGCGCGGCTCGCGCGGCGCGTCGCTTGGGAAGGCCGCCGGCCCCTGCGGGTGTCGGCCGTGGTCGACGAGTCGCCCGGCGTGAAGTCGATCTACCTGACCGACCCGGCCGGCAACCCGCTGCCGCGGTTTTTGCCGGGCCAGTACCTCACGGTCGCGTTGCCCGCCGGCGAGGGAGGCGCCGAGGTCGTGCGTTGCTATTCCTTTTCGGACCGGCCGCGCCCCGAGTACTACCGCGTCTCCGTACGCCGGCAAGACGCGCCGAGCGACCCGCCCGGCGCGCCGGCCGGGGCGGCCAGTACGTGGCTGCACGCCAACGCGCGGGAGGGCCTTGCGCTGCTTTGCGAGGCCCCCCGCGGCGCGTTCTTCTACAACCCGGCCCAGCCCCGCGCGGCGGTGCTCGTCGGCGCCGGCGTCGGCGTGACGCCGCTCGTTGCGATGCTCGAAGCGATCCACCACGCGCGGCTCGACACTCCCACCCACGCGTTCTTCGGCTTCCGCGACGGCGCGTCGCGCTTGTGGCCCGACCGGCTGCGCGAGATCGCCGAGGCGGACCCCCGCGTGTCGGTCCACGTCTCGCTGTCGCGGCCCGCGCCGGGCGACAAGCTGGGCGAGGATTACCACGCGGCGGGGCGGCTGTCGGTCGAAACGCTGCGCCGCGCGTTGCCGTCGAGCAACTACGAGTTCTTCCTCTGCGGCCCGGGACGCATGATGCAGTCGATGGCCATCGACCTGCTCGAGTGGGGCGTGCCGGACACGGCGATCCACTTCGAGGCCTTCGGCCCTGCGAGCGTCAGCCTCGAGGCCGGCGCGATTCTCCAGAAGGCGCTCGGCAGCCCGGTCCGCTTCGCCGCCGACGCGCCGCCGCTGGTTTGGGATGGCAAGCACGCCACGCTGCTCGACCTGGCCGAAGCGACCGGCGTGCCGATCGCCGCCGGCTGCCGCGCGGGCAACTGCGGCGCGTGCCGCGTCCGCGTCGTCCAGGGGAAGGTGGCCGTGCTCCGCAAGGCGGGCGCGACGACCGCCGACGGGGAGTGCCTCGCCTGCATCAGCCTGCCCGACGGCCCCGTGTTGCTCGAAGCCTAGACCGCGTTCTCCAACGGGATGGACCCCGTGCCGATCGACCCGCGACCCCGACCCACCGCCCCCGCCCGCCTGGCCGCAGGCGGGTGGCTGCTCGCGCTAGCGGCGGGCGCCGCCGCGCAGCCGACGCAGCCCACCGGCGGCGACCCGCTGGACGCGGCCCGGGTCGTCGGCGCCGACGCGTGCACCAAGTGCCACGCGGCCGAGATGGCCCAGTGGCAGCGCACCCCCCACCACCAAACGATCGACACGCTCCACCGCAAGCCCGAAGCCGACGCGATCGCCGACCGCCTGGGCCTGCGGAGCGTCAAACGCAACGACACCTGCGTCCGCTGCCACTACACGCCTATCGAGCAAAGCGGCCGCGTGCGGATCGACTCGGGCGTGTCGTGCGAGTCTTGCCACGGGCCCGCGCGGGACTGGATCGAAGTCCACGCGGAGTACGGGCCGGGCGTCACACGCGAGACCGAGTCGCCCGAGGCCCGTCAGCGCCGCCGCCTGGCGAGCATCGGCGCGGGGATGAACAACCCTTCGAACCTGTACCTGATCGCGCGGCAGTGCCTGGACTGCCACACCACGCCCGACGAACGGCTGGTCGACGTGGGCCAGCACCCGGCGGGCAGCGGCGAGTTCGAGCTCGTGAGCTGGTCGCAAGGCATGGTGCGCCACAACTTCGTCCGCTCCGGCGGCGCCGTCAACGCGCCCAGCGCGTTGCCGCGCGTGCGGGTGATGTACGTGGTGGGCCTGATGACCGACCTGGAGTACAGCCTGCGGGCGGTCGCCCGAGCGACCGACGCGGGCCGCTTCGGCCGCACCAGCGCCGCCCGCGCAGCCGACCGCAAGCAGAAGCTGTGGGCGGTGCAGCGGCTCGTCGACGACCCGCTGGTGGCGACCGCGCTGGAGTCGGTCAGCGACCTGGAGCTGACGCTCGGCAACGCCGACGCGATCAACGCCGCCGCCGACGCGATCGGCGCCGCCGCCTACGCGTTCGCCGAACGCGCCGACGGCGCCCGCCTGGCCCCAATCGACGACCTGCTCCCGCCCCCATCGCAATACAAGTGACCCCGCTTTAGCCGAAGGCGCTAGCCTCGGGTGGCTAGCCAAACAGGCCCGAGGCTAGCGCCTACGGCTCAAGCAACTGACCGCTATTTTCCGGCAACCGCCATGCTCACTATCGCCCGCCGCCGACCCGAGCGTTGGGACAAGCCGCTCGACCCGGGCATGTCCGATCGCGCGGTGGACCGGCTGCTGCGCGTGCCGCCGTTCGTGGCGATGGACCCGGCCGCGTTCCCCCGCACGACGCCGCTGCGCGACCTGCTGAAGCACGACACGCGGCTCCTCAACCGCGAGCCGGGGCAGATCGTCGTCCGCGAGGGGGACTACGGGTCGAGCGCGTTCCTGGTGCTCGACGGTCAGGCGCGGGTCACGCTCGAGAACCTCCCGCCCGAGGCGCTCGGCCGCTCCGCGCGGCGTTCGGGCGGGCTCACACGGGCGATCGCGCGGCTCTTCAGCCAGCGGCAGACCCCCGAGGTCCGCCCCGCCGACGCCGTGCTCCCCACGCCCTCGCTGCCCGGCGGCGGCGTCTTCTTGCAAGACATGCCCGCCGTGCTCTCGTCGGCCGGCGTGGCCGCGCTGGGGCCCGGCGAGCTGTTCGGCGAGCAAGCCGCGATCACCCGCGCGCCGCACACGGCCACCGTGTTCGCCGAGACCCCGTGCGTGCTGCTAGAGATCCGCTGGCAAGGGCTCCGCGACCTGATGCGGCACACGCCCGCGCTGCGCGAGCACCTCGACACGCTTTACCGCCGCAACCACCTGAAGAACCACCTGCGAAGCACGCCGTTGCTCGCCGGCCTGACCGACGCCGCGCTGGACCGCGTGGCCGCGAGCGTGCGGTTCGCGTCGTTCGGCGAGTTCGACTGGTCGGAGCGCGCCAAGGCCGACGCCGTGCTCGACCCGGTCGAGCGCCTGCGCCGCGAGCCCCTCGTGGTTGAAGAGGGGCAGCCCGTCGAGTCCGTGGTCCTGGTGCGCAACGGCTTCGCGCGGCTAACCGTGGCCGTCGGCGAGGGGCACCGCACGATCGCGTACCTCGGCCGCGGCCGCACGCTCGGCGCGGAGGAGATCGCGCTGGCGGCCGACCGCGGCGAGGGGCCCAAGTGGCGGCGCTCCCTCCGCGCGGTCGGCCACCTCGACACGCTCCTGGTTCCGCCGGAGGCCTTCCTGAAGGAGGTCCTGCCGACGATCCCCGGCAAGCAACGCCGGCGGTGGGCCGAGCGTGCGGCGCTGCCCGACGAGGAGCACCAGCCCGCGATCGGCGCGGCCGCCGCCCGCACGCTCGACTACCTCGTCGACCAACGCCTGACCAACGGCACGCAGGCGATGGTCATCGACCTGGACCGCTGCACCCGCTGCGACGACTGCGTCCGCGCGTGCGCCGCCATGCACGACGGCAACCCGCGCTTCGTCCGCCAGGGCGACCAGCACGACACGCTGCAGTTCGCCCAGGCGTGTATGCACTGCGTCGACCCGGTCTGCATGATCGGCTGCCCTACCGGCGCGATCCACCGCGACGAAGCGACCGGCGTCGTGCGGATCAACGCCTCGACCTGCGTGGGCTGCTCGGCCTGCGCAAACAGCTGCCCCTACAGCGCGATCCAGATGGTCGAGCTCCGCGAGCCGTCCGGCGCGATCGTCGTCGACGGGGACACCGGTCAGCCGCTGTTGCGCGCGACCAAGTGCGACCTGTGCAACGGCCTGCCCTCGGGCCCGGTCTGCCAGCACGCGTGCCCGCACGACGCGCTCGTGCGGCTGGACCTCACGAACCCCAGCACGCTCGCCGCCTGGAGCCAACATTAACCGCGCGAAGCAAGTCCGCCGCCGCTACAAGAACGCCGCGTGGGCCGCCGGCGCGTTGGCCCTTTGCGCGGCGTGGGTCGCGTGGCTCGACGCGTCGCTGGCGCGGACCGCGTACGCGACCGGCTACGCGCTGTGGGCCGCGGTGCTGCTGCTGGCCGCGTACGGGCTCCGCAAGAAGCTCCCCGGCCTGCCGATCGGGGCGAGCCGCCACTGGCTGCGGTGGCACCTGGTGATCGCCGCGGTGTCGCTCGGCCTGTTCGGCTGGCACGCCGGCCTCGCCTGGCCGACCGGCGCGGTCGAGGGGGCGCTGGCCGCCCTCTACCTGGGGACGTTCGCCAGCGGCCTTGTCGGTTTCTACCTCACCCGCACGATCCCGCGGCAGCTAGCCCGCACCAGCGAGCAGTTCATCTACGAGCGGATCCCGCGACTAAAGGAAGCCGCCCGCCGCGACGCGCGGGCCGCGGTGCTCGAAGCGGTCCACGCGACCGGCGCGACCACGCTGGCCGACTTCTACGCCGACCGCGTGCACGGCTTCCTCGGCCGCCCCCGCGCGTGGCGCTACACGCTCCGCCCAACCGGCGCCGCTCGCCAGCGGCTGTTCAACGAGCTGCGCGGCGTCGACCGCTTCCTTACCGACCCGGAGCGCGACGCGGCCGACCGGTTGTTCAAGCTCGTCCGCCGCAAAGACGACCTCGACTTCCACGCGGCCCGCCAGGGCCTGCTCAAGGCGTGGCTCTTCGCCCACCTCGCGCTGACTTGGGCGCTGGTGCTGGTCGGCACGGCGCACGGCGTGCTCGCGCTCGCGTTCCGCGGGGGGCCCACGCCATGACCGCCCCCACGCCCGGCCCCGGCGGCTACGACCGCCCCAACCGCCGCTGGCAATGCGGCTGCGACGATACGCCGTGCTCGCGCGGCCCCGACCCCCACGGCCGCTGCCCCGCGCTGGGCGAGTGCGCGCCGACGCGCGACGGCGACCGCTGGCTCTGCAACCGCAGCCCGCTGCGCGGCGGCGCCTGCCCCGACGGCCCCACGCCCGACGGCCGCTGCTGCCTCGCCAAGCGATGCCGGCCGCGGCGCAGCCTGCGCGCGATCCGCGGCCGCTGGCTGCGCGGCGCGGCGGTGTTCACGCTCGGCGCCGTGTTGATGCTGCTCGGCGCCGCCGGCCGCAACGAGGTGCTCGCCCCCGGCGAGCTGACCAGCCACCACGCCCAAGTCATCGCGCGCGACGCGTGGGCCAACCGCTGCGCCGCCTGCCACCCCGGCGCCAACAACGGCCCCGGCGAGTGGCTCGCGTCCGCGATCGCCGGCGGGGGCGACGACCCGCACAACACGCAGAGCGCGCTCTGCCTCGATTGCCACAAACAGCTCGACGCCGACGGCGCCGCGCCGCTCCTCGCCCACGGCCTGCCCGCCGACACGCTGCAGCGGCGCCCGGCCTCCTGGCTCACCCCCACCGAAGCGCTGCTCGCCGCCCCGCGCGGGCGGGGCGAGGCCGATGCGCTCGCCTGCGCCGCTTGCCACCAAGAGCACCACGGCGCCGGCCACGACCTCGCCGCCATCACCGACGCGCGTTGCCAAGCCTGCCACGCCGAGCGGTTCCACAGCTTCGCGACCGACCACCCCGACTTCGGCCTGTGGCCTGTCGAGCGGCGCACCCGGATCGCTTTCAACCACGGATCGCACAGCCGCGAGCACTACGTCAAAGCGAATCGCGACTTCGACTGCCGCGCGTGCCATGTGCCTGACGCGGCGGGCGACCTCACCGCACGCGTCGACTACCACGCGGCCTGCGGCGAGTGCCACGAGGCGGACCTCAAGAACAGCTTCGGCGAGGGGGTCGACTTCCTCGCCTTGCCGATGATCGACCACGACGCGCTCGTCGACGCCGGCCACGCGCCCCCCGCGTGGCCCGACGCGCTCCGCGGCGACTTCGACGGCGGGCTCCCCCCGTTCACCAAGCTGCTCCTCGCCGCCGACCCCCGCGCGGCCGAAGCGATGACGCTGCTCGGCGAGGACTTCAGCTTCTTCGACGTCGACCCACGCGACCCGCAGCGGGTCGCCGCCGCGCAATCGCTCGCCGAGGCGCTCCGTCGGCTGCTCGACGACTTGCAAGAGGAGGGGCACGGCGCGGTCTCTTACCGGATCGGCAAGCTGTCCGGGGCCGAGCCCGACAAAGCGGCGCCGGCCAGCGAGGCCGACCTCGTCGCGCGGCTCCCGATCGAGCTGGTCGACCGCGCGCTCGCGACCTGGTTCTCCGGCGCCGAGCCGCCCGAGCCGTTCGACGCGATTGAAGACCGCCGCACCGGCGGCGCGTGGTCGCTCGACGACTCTCGGTTCACGCTCCGCTACCGCCCGTCGGGCCACGACGACCCGTGGCTCCGCGCGTGGCTCGACGCGATCGCCGCCCTCCCATCAGAGCACGCCGCCCTACAGCAAGCCTGCCTCGCCGAGTTCGCCCGCCCCGGCGCGCCGGGGGGATGTATCGAGTGCCACAGCGTCGAGCGCGACGGCGACCGCCTCACGATCAACTGGCGCGGCCGCGACCGCTTGAGCGAGCCGCGCGGCTTCACGAGGTTCAGCCACCGCCCGCACACCGCGCAGCCCGAGCTGGCCGACTGCACCGCGTGCCACCGCCTGGAAGAGCCAGCCGCCACACCGGCCACCTATGCGACGGCCGCGTACACGAGCCACGACCCGCAACAGTTCACGACCGACCTGGCGCCCATCGCCAAAGCCGCCTGCACCCCTTGCCACCGCCCCCACGCGGCCGGCGAGGGCTGCACCCAGTGCCACAACTACCACGTCGAACCCGGCGCGTTGAAAGGTCTGGCTGGGTCCGAACCCAAAGCCGCCCCAACCGTGGGAGGCCTCGCCCCACGCCGATGACGCGCCGCGCCGACTGTGGGGGGCGCCCCACGGCGGCGGAACCCGCCTGGTCGACGCGGCCCATCGTCGGAGGACCGACGGAGCGAGGGCGAGTTCAGAGAGCCACTAGCGGCCCGAGGTGAGCGGCGCCAACGCGGGCGTCGGGCGATCGGAACTCGCCGTGGTGAGCCGCGCCGCGGCGGCTTGGCAGCCTGAGAGGTGCGGCCCGACGATCCCCTGTCAGGCGTCGCTTCTCCTCGGAGGCCGTCGCGACCGCCGCGAGTCAGCCGGCCGCGTTCGGCGCCGAGGGTGAGGCACCCGCCATCTCGAACAAGAAGTCTTACTTGGGACTCACCACGTTCGTCGGCTCAACGTTGCTAGGCCGCTCAAGCCCAGCAGGACGATCGCCGTCGGCTCGGGGATGGTCATGGCTGTGGCTAGGCCCGAGTTGGTTTGCCGACCGAAGTTGTCCCGCCAGACCAAGTAGTCGGCGTCATCGATCCGGCCGTCGCGGTTGCCGTCGGCGGGGAAAAACGTGCCCGTCAGGCCAAATGTGTCTCGCCAGACGGTGTAGTCGGCGGCGTTGACGGCGCCGTCGGCGTTGTAGTCGCCGGGGATGGTAAACGTTTCGGTCAATGTCAGGCGGGCGCCGCTGCTGAGGAAATCGTCGCCCGAGAAGTCAAACGAGAAGGGGGCGCCGTCGGCCAGCACGCCCGAGAGGACCGCGTCTTGCGCGTCGTTGGTGATGAATTGG
The DNA here is from genome assembly GCF_040219535.1 of Botrimarina sp. NCBI lineage: Bacteria > Pseudomonadati > Planctomycetota > Planctomycetia > Pirellulales > Lacipirellulaceae > Botrimarina > Botrimarina sp. The sequence goes on along the minus strand of NZ_JAVJSH010000037.1, from coordinate 80,468 downwards.
GTGGGCTGAATGAAGAGATTTGCCGGTGAGCCGTCGATCAGAAAGTCCGAGCCGAAGAGGTTCACCTCGCTGCCCGACCCGAAGAAGACCCCGTCGCCGAACGTGCCGCCGCTGATGTTCACGACGCTGTCGGACCCGGCTTCAAAATCGGGCCCGAGGTTGCCACCGGTGATGTTGACTGCGCCACCTTCGACGACGAACTCCTCAAAATCCCCGCCGTTGATGTTGACCACGCTGCCGGCCTCGGCGGTGAACTCAGTGCCGATCTGCCCGCCGCTGAAGTTGAACGTGCTGCCGCTCTGGGCCTCCGACTGGTTGCCGATCGTGCCGCCGCTGAAATTGACGACGCTGCCGGCGCCACCACTGAACGCGCGCCCCACGTCGCCGCTGCGGATGTTGACGGTGCCGTTCACCACGGCGGCATCGTCACCGAGACGGCCCCCTTCGAGGTTGAGTGTGCTGCCGTCCACCGTCTCGAAGAATTTTCCCAGCACACCGCCCTCGCGGACGGTCAGCGTCTGGCCGGCACGCAGGCCTGAGGGGCGGCCGTGGTCCGCGGTGTCGATCACCTGCGGCGTCGTGTCGAGCGTCGGCAGGGCAACCTGAGTAAGCTCCAGGCCGACGACGTCGTCGCTGCGGTTGCCGGCGAAAATAAAGGCCGAACCGTCCGCAAGCGTGCCGGTGAAGAGGTCGTCGTCGCCGACCGTGAGGGTCGATCCGGTGAAACTCTCGCCGTTCAAACGGAACTCCCCGCCGAACAACTCGGCATCGGTACCCGCTTCGAGGTCGAAGTTGAACCCGATCGCCCCGCCGGCGATATCGACTGTGCTGCCGGGCAACGCGGTGAATCGCTCTACCACGCCACCTTGGATACTGATGGTGCTTCCGGCTTGGGCTTCGAAGAAGCTGTCCAAGGTGCCGCCCATGACACTCACCACACTGCCCGAGTGGGCGTCGCTAAATCTCCCCCAGGCGCCGCCGGTGAGATTCACCACGGCACCGGCATACGCATTGGAGAAGGCGTCGACCTCGCCGCCGCTGATGTTGACCGTGCTGCGAGAGAACCCCGAGTGGTCGCCGATGAACCCGCCTTCGATGTTCACGGTTGCGTCAACGGCCTCGAAGTTGATATCCAGCTCACCACCGCTGCGCAGCGTGAGCGTTTGCCCCGCCCGCAGGCCCGAAGGGCGTACGGGCAGGGGCGTGTCGATAACGATCGGGGTGGTGTCGGCAGGGCCCGGGAGCGACGATTGCCTGAGTTGTACGTCGAGCAGGACATCGTCGACTTGGGGACTGAAGATGAAGGCCGAGCCGTCTTCCAGGACGCCGGTCAGCACGTCGTCACCGCTCAGCGAGAGGTTCAGGAGTTCCGGGGCGGTGAGGGGATTACCGTTGAGAAAGAAGTCTTGGCCGAAGACCTCAACCCCGCTCCCCGCGCGGGCTCGGAACCTCCGGCTGACGGCTCCCCCCTTTAGCAGCACGACGCTTCCAGCAAGCGCCTCGAAGCTCTGATCCACGAGGCCGCCGGTCATGGTCACGTGGCTGCCCGAGAACGCTTGAGCCGTGAAGCCGATCAGGCCGCCGCTGATATTCAGCTCGCCACCGGAACGGACGTCGAGCGACGTGTTGATCCGGCCCCCGCTGACGTTCAGCTCGGCGCCGGCGAGGACGTCGAACGAGGAGTTGATGAAGCCGCCGTCGCCCAGGTTGAGTTGGGTGGTCTGGCCGTCGCCGCCCACGCTCTGGCCGGAGCCGATATTCGGAGCGGGCGGCAGGTCGATCACCGTGTCGAACAAAGCCGGATCGGACGGGCCTGCCTCGAACACCTGGGCGCCGGCCGGAAGAGCCAGCAGCCCCGCCATGGCGATCGCCAGGCACAAGCGGGAACCGATTGCAGCGGTTTCCCGCATGAGTAGAGAAAGTTGGTTCGGCATGGTTCAGGCGGCGGGTTGGCAGCAGGCGGAGCCCAGAGAGCACAGACGATGTGGGGAGCCTGAGTCTAATCCTGCCCGCTGATTCGGATTGGACTAAGTGAGGGATTCTGTTCTTAGATGTCCCCTGGCGGCCGAACCATTGCGTGCCTGGACCAAAAAACGCCAACAACTTGACTAGGCAGAACGCCGCAAGCCAGCGTGACCACGTCTCGGCGCGACGCAGCGAGCTGATTCTTTGAGCACGGGCCAAGTGGGTACGGTTACCGCGTCGGGTGGACCACCACCAGCAAGCTCGCCGCCCCGCGAATCTGCTGAGGTCTTCCGTCGGCGAGGAGACCGCCCGCAGCTAGGCAAGTCGGTGTGAGGGTCCAGCCGTCCGTTCCGCAGCTATGGTCGGTGAACATCACGTCGTCAAGATTTTACACGCCCCAATCCGCTGAGGGGGTATCCTCCTCAACGCGTCGCGGCGGCCGACGACGTCGTGTCGGGTCGCTCCGCGCCGGCCCCCGGGCCTTACTCCTCCGCACGCTTCTTCCCCGTCAGCAGCGACACCACGACCAGCACCGCGAAGCTCAGCGGGATCGTCACCAGCCCAGGCTGGCTGAAGGGGGTCGGCGCGTCGGCGGCCGGCAGGCCGTAGACCTTCGCGTAGGTGTCGGCCGACAAGAGGATCCAAGCGAGCGAGCTGGCCATGCCGACCAGCACGCTCGCGACCACGCCCGAGCGGGTCGTCCGCGGCCAGAACAGCAGCATCACCAGCGCGGGCAGGTTGGCCGACGCGGCCACGCTGAACGCCCAGCCGACCAGGTAGCTCACGTTGAGACCCTTGAACAGCACGCCCAGCACGACCGCCGCCACCCCCACCACGACCGACGCCCCCTTGCCCACCAGGACCTGGGCCTCCTCGCTGAGCGGCTCGCGGCGGAAACTGTCGACCAGGTCGTGCGTGACCGCCCCGGCGCAAGCGAGGATCAGGCCGCTGACGGTTCCCAGCACCGTGGTGAACGCGATCGCCGAGACCACCGCGAACAGCGACTCGCCGATGCTCCGCGCCAAGAGCGGCGCCGCCATGTTGCTGTCGGTCGGGTCCATCGCGCCGGAGGTCATCGCGCCGAGGCCGATGTAGAGCGTGAGCAGGTAGAAGAAGCCGATGCACGCGATGCCGACGATCGTGCTCTTGCGCGCGGCGGCCTCGTCCTTGACCGTGTAGTAACGGATCAGGATGTGCGGCAGCGAGGCCGTGCCGCCGAACAGCGCGAGCATCAGCGACACGAAGTCGAGCTTGTCGAGCCAGTCGCCCGTGCGGATGCCAGCGAACCGCGGGTGCTCGCCGGGCCGGAGGACCTCGCTGCCGGCGGTTGGGCGCGGGTAGTAGACGGTCGACTGGCCGCCGCCGGGCTCGGCGACCACTTGGCTCCGCCACACGCGGACCTCGCTGTCGGAGACCGTGCGGAAGAACTCGATCGGTCCCAGCGGGCCGGTTTCTTCGGCGCCGTCGGGCAGCCGGCTGACCGAGCCGACCGGCTGCAAAGCGGCCTCCCCCTCGCCGCGCCCGCGCGGCAAGCCGGCGACCAGCACGCGGCCGTCGGCGGTGCGTGTGAGCAGCTGGCCCTCGTCGTAGTGGACGGCCCCGTCGGGGCCGGAGCGCCGCGCCCAAACCGAGATCCGACCGGTTGCGGGGTCGCGGGTGCGGAGGAAGTCGATCTCGGCCCAGCCGGCGTCGGCCGGCACGAGCGGTTCGTCAACCAAGTCGGAGAGCTGCTGCGAGGCCGCGGCGGGGGCGGCGGCCGAGCCGGCCAGCGGGCCGACCGTCCGCAGCTCGCCGGGCTGCGCCCTGCCGGGGGCGACCGGCGGCTCGGCGGCGAAGCCGCGCGATAGCACGATCGCCGTGAGGACCGCGCTGAACACGATCAGCAACGCGCCCTTGAGGAACTGCACCCAGGTGGTGGAGACCATGCCCGCGGTGACCACGATCAGGATCACGATCACGCCCACCAGCACCACGCCGGCCCAGTGCGGCAGCCCCAAGAGCGGCTGCACGAGCACGCCGGCGCCGACCATCTGGGGGATCAGGTAGAAGAGGCTGACCGCGAGCGTGCTGACCCCGGCGGCGAGCTTCACGCCGCGCGAGTTGAAGCGGGCGTTCAGGGCGTCGGCGAACGTGTACTTGCCCAGCCGCCGCATCGGCTCTGCCACCACGAACAGCGCGACGACCCAGCCGGCCAGGTAGCCGATCGAGTAGAGGAAGCCGTCGTACCCGTAGAACGCGATCATCCCGCAGATGCCCAGGAACGACGCGGCCGACAGGTAGTCGCCGGCGAACGCCACGCCGTTGACGGCCCACGGGATCTGGCCGTGCGCGGCGAAGTAGCCGGCCGAGGAGGTCGTGCGGCGGCCGAGCCAGAAGCTGAGGCCGAGCGTCACCGCGACGAAAACCGCGAACACCACCAGCGCCAGCGGCGAGAGGTCGTAGATCATCGCGCGCCCCCGGCCGAGGGGGCGTGGGGCGTGTCGTGCCGCTTGCCGCCGCCGCGCACGCCGTAGACCAGCGCGAGCACCAGCGCGAGCACGATCAGGCCGAAACCGCTCACGATCGCCACGTTCAACCCGGCGAAGGCCTCGCGCTCCATGACCGGCGCGGCGAACGCGCTGGTCAGCACGAAGGCCGTGTAACAGACCGCGTAAACGGCGAACAGTCGGAGCCCGAGCCGCGAGATGTTCCGCGGCGACGCGTTGTTTTCCATCGGCCCACAGCAAGAACAGGCGAGCTAGAAGCGCGGCCCCGCGTCGCCGGGGCCGGCAGCGACACAGTAGCCGCTCGGGCGGGCGGCTACAAACCCGGGGGCGCCGCCGCCGTCGCGCGCGGCTCGGCCGCAGCGGTGTGCGAAGCGGTCACAGCCCGCGCGGCCGCCGCCCCCCGCGACCCGCCTGCCGCGGCCGATCCGCCGCGCCGGCCCGCTGTGGGTACGGGCATTGCATCCTCGGTGCGGCAGGCGATTGGAAAGAAAAGCCGGCGGGCCGGGCGGCCCGCCGGCGCGGTCCCTACAGCTGGGAGGAGGTGTGCGATGACTGGCATGCTTGCGACGACGCGTCCCAACGTCCCGTCGCCACGGTTCACCCTCGGGCGTGACGTGTTCGACGACCTAGAACGCTTCGCGGCGCGGGCTTTGGGCGACCGCTTCGGCGAGTTGATCGACTCCGGGTCGATCCCGCCGATCGACGTGTCCGAGACCGACGACTCGGTCGACGTGACGATGGACCTGCCGGGCGTCGATCCGAAGCAGATCGACGTCCGCGTCAACGGCGCGACCCTCACGGTCTCTGCGCGCCGCGAAGAAGAGAAAGAAGAAGAGGGCAAGACCTTCCACCGCGTGGAGCGCCGCGTCGGCTCGTGCAGCCGCACGGTCACGCTCCCCTCCACGGTCGACGACGCAAAGGTCGAGGCCCGCTACCACGACGGCGTGCTGAGCGTGAAGCTCCCCAAGTCTGAAAAGACCAAGGCCCGCAAGATCGCCGTCCAATCGTGAATCGCTGGCGCCCGTCGCGTCACGTTCCAGCCGGTCTCGCCGACGCGGCGGGCGCGTTCTTTCGTCGGGCCCTTGGGAAGGGCCGTGCTTGGCTACGGAGGGCCGTCTTACGAGGAGGGGCTATCCGATGAACTCGCCCCATTGGCTTCTTGTTGGAGCGACCGCGGCGGCGCTGCTCGCCGCTTCGCCCGCGGTGTCGCAACGCGGCGTGGGCGAGCCGGTCGGCGTCGCCCAACAGCCGGACGCGACCGAAACGGTCTCAGTCTCTGGCGTGCTCGAGGAGGTCCGCATCGGGCCGTGCGAGCACACCACCGGCCGCTCGCCGGTCGGCGCGCACCTGATCGTCGCGCCCGACGACTCTGCTGCGGTGAACGTCCACCTCGGACCGAGCGCCGCGGTGGATCGCTACGTGCAGCGGCTGCGGGTCGGCGAGCCGATCGCCGTCGAAGGGTTCACGACGGCCCGGCTGCCCGAAGGGGAAGTCGTCGCGCAGAAGGTCTCGCAGGCCGGCACGACCTACGTGCTCCGCGACGAGAACCTCCGCCCGACCTGGGCGCGGGGGCCCGGCTGGCGGGCCACGGCCGACGCCGCGCCGCCCCGGGACGGTTACCGGTCCGGCTACGGGTACGGCTACCGCGACGCGTGCCGCTACGGCGGCCGTGGCTACTACCGCGACGGCTACGGCTATCGCCAAGGCCCGCCCCGCGGCTGGGGCCGCCGCTACTGGTGAGCCGGGCTGGCTGACCGACGACGACGAGCCGGACGCCCCAGGCGTCCGGCTCGGCTTTGCGCTACTTGATCACGCCCGCCGCGCGGGCCGCTTGGTCGTCGTCCGCGTCGTTGCCCGCGCCGCGCTTGAGCAGCTCGATCAACTCGTCGAGGTGCTCCTCGTAAACGGCCCGCGGGTCGCACCCGTGGCGCTTGCACACGCTGGCGGCCATGCCGACGACCTCGCCCATCATGCCGCACGTGCGCATCACCCGCACCGGCCCGAGCCCCTCGTGCGTGACACTGATGTCGCGCCCCGCCATGAACAGGTTGTCGACGTTGCGGCTGTACAGGCAGCGGTAGGGCGCCCAGTAGGGGCCCTTGTAGCGGAAATTGACCTTGTCTACGTGGTGGCTCGCTTGCGCGATGAACGCGTCCGGGTCCGACACGTCCGAGTAGCGCGGGTCGGGCAGGTGCAGGTCGATCTGCCACGTGCAGGGGAACGCCGCGTCGGGCCACTCGGTCTTCTGCCGGAAGTGGTCCGCGTCGAGGACGACGTCGCCCATCAGGCGGCGCGACTCGCGCTTGCCGGCGATGTACGCGGCCCACTTCAGCCGGTGGTTCGGGTACCGCCCGTCGACGTTCTTCAGCGTGTCCCACGCGCCGTACATCGCGCGGAGGTTCAGGTCGCGGACCCACTCGGCGTCGTCGATGGGGTGCTTGTTGTAGCCCGACTCCCAGAACCAACCGCCGAGGTTCTCTAGCGGGTTCTTCCGGCTGCCCCACTGCCCGGTGTGCGTCTCGCGTCCGGGGAACGGCTTGTCGGACAGGTCGACCGCCCACGGGCAGCGCGGGAAGGGCTGCGGGGTCTCGGCCGCGGTGAACGCGAGCGACAGCGGGTCGTCGTCCTCGCACAGGCAACGCAGCTCGTGCTCGTTCTGCTGGACGTCGCCGACGTTCCACAGGTTGCTCATCCCCATGTGGCCCTCGCGCGTGACCTCGTAGTCCGCGCCCACCAGCGCGCCGAGCACGCCGTCGCCGGTCGAGTCGAGGAACCACCGCGCGCGGAGGGCCGTCCGCCGCCCGCTGCGGATGTGCTGCGCGACGACCGACCGCACGCGGCCGCCGGCGAGGGTCGCGTCGTTGACGCGTTGCTCTAGCAGCAGCGTCAGGTTCGGCTCGGCGCGGGCCAGGTCGAGCTTGCGGCGGTCGTCGTAAACGGCCGCGTTCTTCGCGTTGCCGTCGCCGGGTCCCTTGGGGCGGACCAGTTCCGAGACCACATCCCCCACGCGCGGGTACGGCTCGAGGTTCGTCTGCCCCTCGGGCCACACGCGGACCTCGCTGCTGCCGTTGCCGCCAAGGACCGGCCGGTCCTGCACGAGCGCGACCGACAGACCGAGCCGCGCCGCGGTGATCGCCGCGCTCGTGCCGGCGATCCCTCCGCCGACCACCACCAAGTCGTAGGCGCCCCCGTCGCGCGGCGCGGTGTCCCAGCCGAGCAAGCCGGCGCGGAGCCCGGCGAGCGCGGCGCCGCCGTGCGGCGGCTGGTAATCGGGGTCTCTGGCGAACAGCACCGCGTCGCACCGCCCGTCGAAGCCCGTCAGGTCGTGCAGCGAGAGCTCGAAGCGCTGCGGCAGCTCGGCGGGGCCCCCGTCCTGCCAATGCCACGCTGCGCCGTCGTCGCCGAATTGGCCGATCGGCTCGCCGTCGACCAGCAGCTCGAACCGCCCCGGCGCGCCGGGCGCGTTCCAGGGGGCGACCCAGTCGCGGGTGCGGACCCACACTCGGTAGCGGCCCGCCGCGGGCAGCTCGACCCCTGTGGTGGCGTCGGCCGTGGGCACGCCGAGCCCGTGCGCGAGCAGGTACGGCGAGCCCATCAGGTCCATGAACTGCTGGTCGACGACCCACCCGCCCAGCGAGTCGAAGGCCTCGGCCTCGACCAGCACCAGCCCCTCCGGTTCGGCCGACCACGCAGCCCGCGGGATCGTCCACACGAACAGCAAGGACAAAGCCAGCACCCACCCGCCAGACCGGAGCCTCCGGCGTGAGCCTGGGTGATCTGTCGTCGTGGACTCCTCGGGCTCATGACCGAGGCTCCGGCGTGCTTCGCGGAGGCCGCCCGTTGCCGCGCGGCGCCACGTTAGTGCTCGGTTGGCCAACTTGTGCCTCCGACGATCCGTTCGGCTGTGCATGGTTCGAGAGTCATCAAGAGAAGAAGCGTCTGCCGGCGCTGCCCCGAGTTGGCGCCGTGAATTTAAGGCCGGCGAAAGCCCGCTCAGCAGAGCAGGTCAATGCCCGCGAATGACGCGAATAGGCGCGGATTGCGGATGGCTTCCGTATTTTGCTGAACCGGCCTCACCCAGCGACGACTCAACCATTCGCGCTCATTCGCGTCATTCGCGGGCCAAGACAACTTTTATAAAGGCTAGCGGCAATCTTCTAGCGCGACAGCACCTCGACGTTCTCGCCCCGCGCCACGTACACGGCGTCGACCTCGGTCAGGAACAAGCCGTGCTCGATCACGCCGGGGATCTGCTTGAGCCGGTGGGCGATCGCTTCGGGGTCGTCTATCGGGCCCAGCGGCGCGTCGAGCAGGTAGTTCCCTTGGTCGGTCGTGGCCGGCTCTCCGTCGGTGACGCGCAGCGTGGCGTCGACTCCCATCTCCTCGAGAGCTCGCTCGACCCACGCCAGCGCGAACGGCAGGACCTCGATCGGCAAGGGGAAAGCGCCGAGGCGGTCGACCGTCTTGGTGGAGTCGACCACCACGAGCATCCTGTCGGCCGCGGCCGCGACGACCTTCTCGCGCAAGAGCGCGCCGCCGCCCCCCTTGATGGCGACCAGGCGTGGGTCGACCTCGTCGGCGCCGTCGATCGCCAGGTCCAGTCGCGGCGTGGTCTGGCCGGCGAGCACGTCGATCCCGAGCGAACGGGCGAGGGCCTCGCTGGCGAGCGACGAGCCGACGGCCTCGATCCGCAGGCCGCCGGCGACGCGCTGGGCGATCGCGCGGATCGCGTGGGTGGCGGTGCTGCCGGTCCCCAGCCCGACGAGCATCCCGTCGGCGACCTCCGCCGCCACGGCCCGCTGGGCGGCGAGCGCCTTCTCGGCTTCGAGGGATGTCATGCTCATCCACGTTGAGAGGCTGGACGAAGCAGCTTGGATGTGTCTGGCAGCAACTGACAAACGTATAGGATCGATCAGCGAGCTAGACGCTGGCTATCTGGTCGGTAACCCAAGTTGATCAAAAAATGCTCTGTTTCTCTTCTTTGCAGAGTTAACCAATTGATCGAATGATATTACCTCTACGTAGGCACCAAACGTCTTGTGGTAAAAAAAATAACCCAGATGATCGCTAGTTCTTATCGCATCTTTCATCCTGCAGCGTTCTTCTACGGAGGGTGTTATGTCGCAGACGACATAACAATACCCGGGTATCTGCTTCGACTGAGGAATAGGCCTGCCAGACGCGGTCTTAACGTCGCCCTTCCGGACGCGCTGAAGATATCCAAGCGCCTGCTCGATGGGGTCCTTGTCCTCGCCCTGGGCTGCGTTGTTGCGCATCGGCCGCTTCAGTTCAACGACCACGATTGACGCCAGTGGTAGTGACGTGTCCTCAGAAACGAGAACCGGATTGTCATACACGTTTAGCGCTAGGAGATCCGGCTCTTTAGTGTCATTGCAGTCAGTTATAGGCATCGAACGAATGGGTTTGTCCGATGCTAGGTAGTTATGGAAGGCTAGGCCTTCATCGATCAACCACAGGTTGCAGCTGTCTGGATCGACTTCGTTGGAATCGGCCCGCATCGGCATGATCAATGTGTGAATCAAATCCTCGCGCGCGTAAGTGCCATCGTTTCGTTGTCGTATCGCTGCCTCTAAGAGATCAACGACTACGCGGCGGTGAGATACGTAAGCAGCTAGATCTGATTTCTTTAGGTCTTCTGCTGTCTTCAGGTATTCGCTTAGGCGATTGCGGTAATCGACAACACTTTCATCGTCCTGCGGCTGCATGTGTTCGTGCCCCTGGGAGAGCAGTTCGCTTTCCGCCTGAGCAACGTGCTTGTGAAGCAGTAAGTCGAGGTCCTTGTCGCTAATTTCTGGATCAACCCCCAGCTGCTCATCCGGTACACGGGAGAGTATGGGGCGATACTTTGGCGCCTTATGAGACACGTATTCTTCGACACGTATTCGCCCCTTTCGGCGATTCTCTGCTAAGTACTCCGAAAGATACTCTGCCGCGCGATCAGTAACGGCTTGGGTAATCTCTGCTTGTGACAGTTCGGTGCGAGTTAGTAGCTCTAACGGCTCTTCTTCGATGTCAAAGCTTGTACGCTCAGAGCGAACTCGCTCATCTAATAACGGGGAGCTTACGTAGCACTCGTAGATAAACGACGATTCGCCGGACCGCAGAGTCCCGAAAAGCCCGGGGATCTTTCCCTTCAAGCTCTCTTCTTTGACGAGCCGACTCGCGGCGCAGAATGCTAGACTGTGAGACCGTGAAGAAGTAGCGGTTAGCTGTACGTGAACTAACTCAAAATCAAATCCCTTTAGCGTGATCGTCTCGGCGGCTGACGTGGCAATCATCTGCTCGTGGTACACGACGTCCAGGTCAAGCTGTTCATCTCCGTCAATAATGTGAACCTTCGGGGCCCCACCTTCGCGTACGAAGTACCAGAGGCAGTGTTCCAATAGCTGAACGGCTATCGTGGGAGCAGTCTTCCGACACGCAGCGCGGTACTTCGCAGCGAAGCCAGTTAGTGACACGCGGGCGCCGCAGTCGGCTGATTGGGCTTCAATAAGCTTCTCATCTGAGACGCCGCGTTGGCTATCAAAAGCAAAATTTCGCCGCATTTTGGTTCCGTCGGCAGCTTGGTATACACTCTCTACGCTTGCGGATCGAAAAGCCTTCAGCCACAAGAGCCGACCTACGCCACGGCCTCCACGATTTGATTTGTGATCACTATCCAACGTCAGAAACGAACGCATATTATCGTCATCAAATCCGATTCCGTTGTCTGAGATTACGAAGCCAGTAATGTCGTTGCCAGTTGGGTTATCAACCATTGCCGAGCCATCGTCGAGAGCAAGCTCGCGCTGAGCATCACGAACGATTTCGACGGATATGCGGCCCTGTTGGAGCGGTATGGGGGCGTCCTCGATGGCGTGGATCGAGTTTGCCACCGCTTCGAATAGAGGAAGCAGCCCATGCGAATAGGGGAGCGATGTATTTCGCAATCTGCCGGCGAGATTCGTGTCGATGCTCATGCAGTGGGCACTCTCGGAGCCGTGCGTGCTGTAGGGTTCGATGCGCCGGCGTTCAGCGTAAGGTAGCGGGTACAAAAGTCCAGGCATCGGGGCGGTCGTTTGGCCAATTCCGAGGCGGCCGCCTCCGTTCGCGGCGACAATCGACAGGTTTGCCCACGAGCCGAACACGGCGCGAAACGCACCCAGAATGCACGCGGGTGGCCGCACTTTTGGCGGCGTGTAACGCTTGGCTAAGTCGTTGCTGCGTCGGCGGTTAGGTGCGGCTTGCGGGCCGCGAAGCGTTACAGTGCTATTTCGAGCGCGCAACGTAACGTTACGTTTGAAACGGCGGCGAGCCGCAGCTCCTCAGAACTTCCAGCGGTACTCGATCCGCACGCCGGCGATGTCGTCGGAGTTCTCGAGGAAGCCGACCATCGCGTCGGCCCGCACCAGGTGGGCGGTCGTGAGCCGCTTCTGCCACCGCATGCCGAGGCCGTACTGCGCGCCGGCCGCGGAGCTGGGGTCGTCGGGGTCGATCCGCGCGAGCGCGGCCGCTTCGAGGATCAGCTGCTGGTCGAACTCCGGCGACAGGAAGTCGATCCCCACCGCCGCGCCGGCCGTGTTGTTGGCCTGCGCGTCGAGCGTGGGGTAGCTCGTGAGCTGGTCGACCTGGAACAAGATGCCCGTGTTGAACAGCACGCCGCCGAACACGCCGGCGCGGACCAGCGGCTGGGGACGCTCGAATCCGGCGAACACGTTCACGTAGGGGATCGCGTTGTAGGGGTTCTTGGTGAGGAAAGAGTTCTCCACCAGCAGCAGCACGCCCTCGGCGGTCTGGAGGCCGGGGGCGTCTTGCCCGGCGTTGGCGATCACGCGGACCGAGTTGGAGATCAGGTTCGCGTAGCGGCGGGTGTAGCTGGCGCCGACGTTGTGGTAGCTGCGGCCGCCGCCGTTGTTGTCGTCGACGAAGCCGTAGCCGATCTCGAAGTAGCCGCCGCGGGCCTCGATGAACGTGGTCGCTCCGAACAGCCGGCCCCCGCCTTCCTCGAAGCCGAGCGCGCCGGTCGACAGGCGGTCGAGCCCGGTGAAGAAGGTGATGTCGTAGTTGGACCAGTCGAAGCGGGTGCTGTGCCGGGCCGGGATCGTGACCGCCGCGCCGACCACCGCGTCGAGGGCCCACACGCCGTTCTGGAACACGAGCGGGATCAGGCCCAAGGCGACCGGCGCGTCGAATGGCGCGTAGGTCCCCTCGAGCCCGCCGAGCATCGCGCCGAGGTCGCCTTCGAAGAAGAACGTGTCGGTCTCGGCTTGGAACAGGTCGAGCTCGTTGAAGAACTCGCCGTCGACGACCCGCATGAAGCGGGCGTCGCGTTGGAAGGGGCCGAGGAACGCATGGAACCGCTCGGTCGACGTGATCCAGTAGTCGAGCTCCAGGTTCAAGCGGTGGGCCAGCGTGGTCTCCTCCGAGCCGACCAGCTCCGCTTGGGTCGCGCCGATCCGGTAGTCGCCGTACACGTAGAACTTCGGGATCACGAGGTTCGTGGGCCCGAACAGCTCGCTGCCGACGGGCGTGGGGCCGGGGCCGTAGAAGGGCTGGCCCCACTCGACGAGCGGCCGCTGGGTGGCGACCTCGTGCTTGTCGTGGTACACGCCGAGCTCGTCGCAAGCGGCGTAGGGGGCGAAGAACGCGTCGGCCGAGAAGTCGCCGGTCGACGTCGGCACGCTGCCCGCGCGGGGGTCGACCAGCGGCGGGTGGTACGGGACCTCCGGCAGCGGCGGCTCGTCGGCCTTCGCGGCCTTCTTGTCTTTGCCGGGAGCGGGGTTCTCCGGGTGGTGGCCCACGTGGGGCAGCTCCGGCGCCGGCGCCGGCGGCGGTGGGAACAGGCCGAACCGCCCCACCACCGGCTGCCCCGGCGCGCTCACGCCGCGGGTCATCGCGACACGCAGGGGCCCCTCGGACCCCGCGGCGGCGGCCGGCGGGCCGAACGCCGCCTGGCCCTGCGCGCACGCGGGCCCCGCACCCGCGATCACGAGCAGCCGCAGCACGAGGCTAGCGCCGAGGGCTCTCACTTATCCGTGGTATCCGTGCGACCGGTGGTGGTGGGTGATTCGCTCCGAGGGCGGATGCCCTCGGCTCGGGTTTCAACACGCTGCTGGTCAGCGAACTTCGAACTCCACGCTCTGCGGGTGGATGTCGAGGGTCCCTTCGACCATCGCGCGGAGCATCTCGGGCGTGGCGTCGCAGAAGCGCATGAAGTACATCGGCTCGGTCCGGCTCCGCAGGCGGAAGCTCAGGCGGTAGCGGCCCGGGCGGCAGAGCAGCTCGCCGGGCACGGTGTACTTCACCCGCTTGCGACCCAGCGGGCCGATCGAGCGGCTCTCCATGCGGATGAACGGCGGGTGGTTGCTCACGGAGTAGGGGGTCGTGCCGGGGCGCAGGTGGGGCACCTGGTCGAAGTCGACGTTCACCGGCAGGAAGAACTCCCGGTCGGTCCCGGTCGCTCCGGTGATCAAGAACATCGTCTGCAGGTTGAACAGCTGCTTGTCGAACGGCAGGCGGCCGTGGCGCACGTCGACCGAGTGGATGTCGGCCAGGTCGCCGTTGGAATCGGTGTAGCCGCTCTCCCACAGCCGCCGGCCGTCGGGGCCGATCAGCACCACGTTGGCCCACAGCTGCGGCTGCGCGCCGAGCGACGCGGTCGGCAGGTTGTGGCCTTCGTTCTGGTTCGTGACCACGTACTCGAACTTCAGGTCGCGGCCCGCGGCCGGCGCGTCGCGGAAGAACGGGCCGTCGACCTTCGAGCCGTTCTCCATCACCAGCTCGCGGTAACGCCGCTTCACGGCCAGGCGCGCGAGGTTGTCTTGGATGATGTCGCGGGCGTCGTAGCGGTCGTCGGGGTCGGCCCACGGCTGCGGGAACCAGGCGGACGTGTCGACGCCGCGGTCCTCGGCCGCTTCGATCTGCTTCTCGAACGCGTCGGTCCCCCAGCCGGCCCGCCAGTCGTAAGCGAGCCACTCGTCGACGGTCCAGTCGAGCGCGTCCTTGTTCTGGGGGAAGATCCCCGGGTGCGCGATCGAGTAGCCGGGCCCGTAGAACAGATGGCTCGACTGCTTGCGGTGGTTGTTGACGGTCTTGCCGTTGAGCTCCGCGACGGGCCCGTAGTTGTAGCCGCCGGCCAGGCCGGGCACGCGGCCCATGTGGCACTCTTGGCAGGTGACCCCCTTCTTGCACGCGGGCGACGCGCGGTACTGCTCCCAGACGACCTCGAGCTTGATGCCCGGTTGCACGGCCACCTGGTGGCAGCTGGTGCACGCCTCGGCGTGGGTGAGCTGGTCGAAGAAACGCCCCTCGCTGTGGATCGACAGGCCCGGGCCCTTCTCGGCGTCGGAGGTCTTGACCTTGTAGCCGTCGCGGTCGGCGATCGCGGCGGCCACGCCGTCGCCGCCCAGGCCGCCGTAGACCGGCGCGTAGCGGTCTCCCGGCACGATCCGCCGGTCGCCGTTGCTCTTGCCCCAACGCTGGTTCACCCGGTGGCACACGATGCAGGTCACCCCTTCGCGGGCGACCAGGGCCATCTCGCCGATCGGCGTGCTGCGGGGCTCGTACATCGCCGTGGCGACCGGCGAGTGACACCGCTGGCAGAAGTGGCCGACCGTGCCCTGGCTGATGCGGGTGATCGTCTCCTCGAACTTGTGGTACATCGGCGACACGAACGCGTACGCGTGGCTCGACACGCTCCACTCGTCGTAGATCCGCTTGTGGCACTCCGCGCAGTCCAGCGCCGACGGGTAATTCTTCTTGGCGAACAGCTCCCGGTGCGACTGGTCGGCGTCGGCCTGGGAGGCCTGAGGCCTGAGGCCCGAGGCCTGAGGCTTGAGGCCGGAGGCCGGAGGGCTGTGGGGCGAAGCGACGGTGTGGGGAGCGGCCGGTTGAGCCGCCGGTCCAAAGCCTCCGGCGGAAGCCGGAGGGCCTGCGGGGGAAGCGGGAGGCGGGAAGCGGGAGGCGGGAAGCGATGGGGCCGGCGGCGGCGGGACAACTTCCTCGCTGGCCGGTTCACTCGGCGCCGTTGGCCTGGGCGTTAATTCGGTCACCTCGCTCGGCGCGGCGGCCGGCTCGCCGGGGGGCGCGGGGGGCTCTTCCCCGATCGGCGAGCCCAGCACCGGCGAGCCCAGCACCGGCGAGTCCACCACCGGCGGCGCCCCGTCGACCGCCCGGTCGCCGGCATCCCACGGGGCGGCGCCCCAGACGCCGGGCTGGGGTGCGTCGGGCTGGTCGGCGTCGAGCTGGCCAAGCTGGTCGGCTTCGGATTCGGGGGCTTCAGCCGCTGGCGGCTGGATCGGCGGCGGATCGACGGGCGTGGGGTCCGGCGCAGCCGGCGGCTCTTGCGCGGGGGGCTCTTGAGCGCGGGGCTCTGCGGCGGGGGCTTCGGTAGGGGCTTCGGTAGGGGCTTCGGTGGCGGCCGGCGCTGGCGAGGCGGCCCGCTCTTGTTGAGGCTCGCTGGCCTCGGCGGCCGGGCGGGGGTCCTCCGGCGCGTACCACTCGTCGGGGGCGACGAGCCAGCCCTCGGGCAGCGGCGTCTCGGCCGGTGGCTCGGCCGCTGGCTTGTCGGCTGCTTGGGCGACCCGGATCGGGCCGGCGACCACCGAAGGAACCGCCGACCCCCGCGAAGCCAGCCGCACGCCGGTCAGCCGGCCGCGCGGGCCGGGCGTCGGCGGCCCCGCAGCGGCTGGGGCCGCGGCGACCGAGGCCGGCAGCCACTCGTCGGGCAGCTCGTCGACGGCCGTCGGGCAGAGCCGCAGCAGAGCGGCGTACTCCTCCGGGCTCAGCCGCGCGCCGCCTGGGGATGGAGCCGGCCGGCTGCTCGTCGGCCCCGACGCTTGGGCGGCTGGGGCCGGCATCGGGTCCGCGTTCGCCGCCGGGTCCTCCGAAACCGCGGCGACCCCGCTTGGCGTCGCGGCAGACCGCATCGCTAGCCACAGCGCGCGGCCGGCGAAGACCAACGCGACCGCGCAGAGGACCGTCGCGGCTGCCCGCCGCTGCGCGGCGGCCGCGGGGCTTGGGGGCCGGTTGGGCTGGCGACCCGCGGGCTGGCGACCCATCGGCCGGCAGCCGCTGGGCTGTCGACCGCGGGGCGGGGGGCGGCGGGGCTGTCGGCGAGAACTCAACGGGCGGGCTAGCGAGGGCAGACGCAGCGAAGCGGACCGCCGCCGCCGCGCCGCGGCCAGGCTGCTATCACAGCCGGCACGGTCGCTACAAGCGGACGGTCTCCCGGAGAGGAGATCGACCGCCCAGGGGCCCGCCACCGGAAGGACCGTCATCTACCGGACGGGTCGACCCAGTCGTCAGGGCTTCCCACCGCCGGCCCGGACCTACCCCGACCGGCCCCCAGCGCAACAAAAAAGAGGCCCGCGGGCGAACCCACGGGCCTCTTTTAAACTTTCAGCAATCCGCCGACGCAAAGGCCGGCGTCAGCTCAGCGGCGGCGAGCCACGAAGCCGACCAGAGCCAAACCAGCCAGCATCGCGGTGGCGGGCTCGGGGATGAAGGTGACGGCGCCACCCTGGATCAGGCCAACCGGGAAGTTGCCACCAGGAGCGGCGACCAGCGGGTCGTCGGTGCCCGAGGTCGAACCGAAGTACCAGACCTCACCGACCGCGTCGTCGCTTAGGGTCAGGCGGGCGGTCAGGTAACCCGTGCCGTTGGGAACGTTCACGCCGGTGCCCGGGGCCCAAGCGATGTTGGCGCCGGTCGTGTCGAACAGCAGGTCCGTCGAATCGCCGGGCAGGTTCGGGGCGCCGCCGACGACCAGGGTCGCTTGCGAGCTCGAAGCCGTGGCGCCACCGACGGTGACGAACGAATCGAACGCAACCGCCGGGAACGCCGGGATCAGGGCGGCCGTCGGAGCGGTGTTGCTGCCGAAGGCGTCCTGGTACATCGTACCCTGCGACAGGGCGACGATCATCTGCTGACCGCGGAGGTTGCCCTCGAAGTCGATCAAGATGTCGTTCGACACGAAGCCGGCCGGAATACCGGCGCCCTCGGCGAGGACAGCCTGGACATTGGTCACGCCGGCGAACGCAGGCGCGGCGACTAGCAGAACAGCGAGAGAGAGGATGTTACGCATGGGAGTGTATTCCTTAGGAACTTATTTATGGGAGTTTTCTTGACGGCTTGGGCCGCCGGATCAGAAGACGCTTGCGTCGTAGGTGCCTGGCGAGAACAAACGGGCGAAAGACCGCATCTCACCACTCAATCCCATTAGCATTTCACCTCGTTTGCATACGCAGCTGTCAAGTTCACTCTCACAGCGTAAGCGGATTCAGACCTTGCGACGAGCGGCCGCACCGAGCAGACCGACCATCACCAGACCGAGGGCAGCGGGCTCGGGAACGCCAACCGCAGCGCCACCGGCCGAGGTGCCCCAAGTGTCGAGCAGAGCTGTGAGCTCCGAGTTATCGATAGCGGGCGACGTCGGCTGTGCGCCATCCCAACCAGCGGGGACCGGCGGGACCGTCGCGGCCCAGTTGTCCAAGAGCAGGGTGAGGTCGTCGTTGTCGACGTTGCCATCGCCGCTGAAGTCACCAGCGACCGGCTCAAGGCCGCCGAGAGTCAGAGTCGCCGTCAGGCCGGTGAAGTTGGCGCCGCCCTGGGCGATCAGGCCCATCACGTCGGCCGTGCCGGTGCCGGTGAAGTCCCAGAGGTCGTAGGTGCCCGGCGAGAGGACGTCCGAGCCGTAGGAGATGAAGATGTTGTTGCCGTCGACGAAGGCGCCGTTGGTCACCGTGCCGGTGAACGGGTTGTCGCCGGGGTTCGGCGTGTCAAACACCGTGTCGGCCGGCATACCCGACGCAGGCGCGATGTCGCTGCCGGTGATCGACACCTCGACAGCGACCGAGCCCATGGCGTCGACCGTGACCTGCAGGATCGACCCGTTCGTGGTAAACGACGGTTGGGCCAAGGCGGGCGCCGACATGGCGGCCACGGCGGCCAGACAAGCAAAGCTCTTCCAGGACATTCGTTTCTCTCCACCCACTTGAGAAATGAGATTCACCAGAGTTGCCGAGCGGGGAAACCTGCTCAACGCCCTGCGGTAAACTCGACGATAGGAAAACTCAATGACGTTCGCGGTAACTCTTAACTCTGAAACTCTTGACTCTGAAAATCTTGACGTGGCTGCCGTGCCGGGGCCGCTGAGCGACGACGTGGCCTAGGGAAGGCTCATCGGGGAAATTTCCCAGGGGCGGTTCGCTCGGTTGGCTCTCCGTTGGACTGGGGCCGCTCGTTAGCTGGTGGGGTTCGCTCTTCTGCTAGGAGCTTCAGAACTCGCCCGGGGTGCTTTCGTTGAGCCGTCCAGTCTGGGGCCGATTGGTTGTGTTGGTCTGCCTCCGTGGCGGGCTTTCTTGGTCTGGGGCCGGTGTTCGTCTGGGGCCGGTGTCGGACTGGTGCTGGTTCTTTGTTTGGCGGCGCCGTCTTGACGGGGACTTGCCGGCCGGCTCGGAGTCGTTCTGTCACCCGCGGGTTCCGCGGCAGGGAGCAGGAAGGTCACCGCGGAGGCGGCCGAGACTGCTCTGTGACGTATTCAACTCGGGGCAATAGGGGCTTTCAAGCGCCGGTGGCAAAAATCCTCGTTTTTGTGTCGTAATCGAGCGGTGCGTGCGCTTATGCGTGAGTTGTAGCGGGCGGCCGCTTGTGGTGGCTGGGTTAGCCGTGGTGGCTTGGATTGCAGCGTTGGCTTGGATTGCGGCGGCTTGGCTCACTCGAGACCCGCGGGGCGGATCGTAGCGGCTGATCGTTGGGATTTGATGAAGCCGCGAGCGGTGTTTCGCTTTTTTTGCTGCGGGTGCGGAACTCGTCGCGGCCGGGGCCGTCCTTGAGTCGGCAGCTTCCGGAGGCTGCGAAGGTGGCGGCCGTTGGGGTTCGGCGTGAGCAAGTCATCGCGTGCCAGTGCCGGCTAAACCGCCGGAGGCCGCTTGGTACGAGCAAGCCGAACGAATCGTTGCGAATGACAGGCTGCTGCCTTGTCAGGTCGCTGATTCACGGACCGCTGATTCACAGACCAGAGGGACGAGGTCGGCTCTCCTAGCCGGCAGTGCTGAATATGCTCCTGAGGGCTTTCGGTGTCAAGCAACGGCGGCGGTTTGTTCGGTTTTTTCCGCGCGGTGCGGCCGCTTCAGTGCTGCTAGGACTGTCGCCGCTAGCAAGGCCACGGCGGAGGGTTCGGGCGTAGCGACGGCGGTTGCCGGGGCCGTGGCGCCGTAGTTGGTCCGCCAGATTTGGTAGTCGTCTTGGTCGATGAGGCCGTCGCCGTCGCCGTCGGCGCCGGTGAGGGCCGTGACGGTGTCGCCCAGCGAGTCGCGCCACAGCGTGTAGTCGGCCGCGTCGACCAGGCCGTCGTCGTTGTAGTCGCCGGTAGCCACGCCGAACGAGAGGTTCGTGCTGACGGTCGTCGTGAAGAAGTCGGCTTGTTCGCGGGCGCCGGGCGTTTGGCTCGTGCCGATGGCCGAGAACAAGAAGCCGTCGAGCAAATCGGGCGAGCCGAACCGCGGCATCGCGTTCGGCGGGAAGCTGCCGCTGGCGACCGTGGCGGCCGTCGGGAGGGCGCCCAGGTCGCCACCCCAGGGCGAGTCTTGCACGCCGGCGAGCGTCGTGAGAAAGGGGCCCAGGGCCGTCGTGCCGGAGGGCTGGCCCGCGTAGTTCGGCGCGCCGTTCTCGAGCGTGCCGACGCCGTAAAAAACGCCTTGCTCGGTGGCGCCGCTGGGGGTGACCGCTTGGGTCGCGACGATGAACAGCCCGCCTGGTCCGATCGCGTTGGCGGTGAAGTTGGCGAAGCCGGCGTTGAGGCTGGGGCTGCTGTTCACGCGGCCGCGCGGCAATTCGTTCTGAACGCCGAGGTTCACGCCGGCCAGCGGCGCGGTGAGCGAGAACAGGCCTTGCTCGTCGGTGGCGGCCAGCAGCCGCCAGGTTCCGCCGGCCGAGGGGATGCCGCCGATGTAATTGACATCGAGCACAAGATCGATCCGCGCCGCTTGAGCGAGCGGGGCGACGAGCGCGGCGAGCGCCAGGGCGCCGAGGGCACGCGGGAGTGTCATCCGAGGGGCTCTTCTCTGAGTGGGGCGGACTCTATGGGGGGCTGACTCTGTGGGGGGCAGACCCTGTGGAGGCAGCCTCTGTGTCGGGACGGCGACGCACGCGGGGCGGAGCGGCGTCGCTCGTGGTGCGGCGCGCGGCGGCCACCGAGCGACTTAGTTTAATCGAGGTCCGGCGGACCTAGCGAGCAAACGGCGCGGCTTTCTGCGTGCGTGGGTCGGTTTTTGCCGGCCTAAATGGTCGGGCCGGATATTCGAGCCCAGTGCACGCGGCGCGCCGCGCAGGAAGGTTTCGCTGACCCGCAGGAGCCGAATTTCGCCGGCTAAAATCGGGCCGCGCCGACCCGATTTGGTCCAAAAAGCTTTGACTCGGCGATCGCCGGCCCGGTAAACCAGATCGCAGCTGAGCGGAGGCGGCGAGAGCTGGCCGGCTCACCCAGGCTCCTCGCCGAGGAGCGACGCGGCGGACGCCCTGCGGGGCCCACGCAGCGGCCACTCGGCGGGAACCTGCTCCGCTATCGACGCGTCGCAACAAGAGTGAACCCGCCGGACCGCCGCGAGCGGCCCGACGGTTTGGGTGTGAACCGTGTCATTCACAGCAACCCAGGGAGGACCCGACTGAACCGTTTGTCGTTGTCCCGTCCGTGTTCCTGCGGGTCGCGCCGTGGCTGAGGCCACCGGGGGCGACCGGCCAGAAGCGATTCGGGCGTAGCGGCGACCGTCGCGGGCTTGCCGCAGCAGCGGCCCACCGCGTTCCCCTTCCGTTGCGAGGCGCTATCCCCGGCGCCGAGGCTCGCCGAGAGAGCGGGCCCTCGCTAGCCGGGATCCAGCCGCCCGCAGGCTCAGAGCCGAAGCACGGCGCGGGGGGCTACGCAGGGCTGCGGCTTGCTCCGATAGGTTCGCCGCACGCATCCCGACAATTCAGTCTGTTCATCAAAGGAGAGCGAACTCACCACGGTCACGCCCCCGCAGAAGGGGGCCGGCCGAGCAGCTCTTAACATCCCTAATCACGGGCCAGCGGCGCGGTCTCGCGCCGCTGGCCCGTTTCTTTTTCACGTGGGGCTCGTAGAGCGCGGGTCGCCTCGGAGGGCCCGCCTGGGAGACGGTTTTGCCAGACGCCGAATGCGGCGTGGCAGCTCTGTCGGCTTGCGGCGCGTCATCGGGGTCTGGAGACCCCTCCCACAACGGAGGCGCGTCGCCCACAACGGACAGGCATCGTCCACGGAGGATGCGTCGCAACAGCCTCGGGAGAGCGCGTCGGACGCCGGACAGCCGGTTAGCGTTGCTCCAAGAACTTGCCGCACGCCGGGCACTTGGCGAACCACATCGGCACTTTGTGGCCGCACTCGCACTTCACTTGGTGGCGGATCACCGAGGAGCCGAGCAAGCTGCCGCTGGAGCTCGCGTCTTCGTGGACCGAGTCGTCGAGCACCGAGGCGGCGTGGTCCGCCGGCCCCGCGCGGTGTGCGCGGATCTCTTCGGCCACCGCGTGGCGGTAGCTGGCGTCGGTTTGCTCGGAAGTCATGATCGAGGGCACACGGACCTCGACCTGGCCGGGGCACCGCGGGCAGAGGCCTTTGCGGCCCGCGTACTTGTCCTTGACCTTGAACACGTGCCCGTTGGGACACTCGACGCGGATGCCCATAGCGAAAACTCCCCAGCGGCGGCTGCCGAAGCGGGGAGGCCCGCCTCAGGAGTCGGCCTAGACAGAAGAAAAGGATCGGTTCGGCGCGCCTCTTCGCGTCCCCGAAAGCGGCCCGGCCGTCGCCGTTGGGGGCGGTCGCCGAGCTATAGCAACGGCTCGGTAGCAACAAGGAGCCGCCGGTGTCGATAAGCTGGGGGCCCGGCGACGCTTGTCGCGCGTCGTCGGCCACTCTGACTGCAACCTAGCGATCGCAACGCGGCGATGCAACAAAAGTCGATGATGGCTTGGCTCGCATGGGGGGTGGCGCTCGGCTTTGCGCTGATCGTGGCGGGCGAGCGGGTCGGCGGCTTGTTGGCGAATTCGCTCGCCGTCTGCCTGCCGGCGGCCGCGGCGGCCCTCCTGCTGGCGGGGCCGGTGGCGGTTGTGATATCGCGGACCGAGGTCCGCGGCCGCGGACCCGCGGTCGCGCTGTTGGCCGCGATGGCCCTCGTGCCGTTGCACGTGGTCGTGGCAGGCTGGCTCGCCGCGATCGGCGACTTCGGCTGGGGCCCGGCGCTGTTCGCCGGCGACGGGCCGGTCCGCGGGTGGGTCGCCGGGCGCTCCGGCGCGGCGGCGCTGCACGCCGTGGCGGCCACGCCGCTGGCGGCCCTGTTGGGGGTGGCCGCGCTCGAATCGATCGACCGCCGGCGCGAAGAGCAGGCGCTCGTCGAGGCGCCTCGGCGGGCGGTCTTCTTCAAGGTCACGCTCTCCGAGGCCGCGCCGGCCCTGGCGGCGGCCGTGATCCTGCTGGCCGTGGTGGCGGCGACCGAGATCGCCGTGACCGACCTGTTGCGTGTGCGCACGTTCGCCGAGGAGGTCTACACGCAGGCGGCGGCCGGCACGCTGCTGGGCGTGGGGGAAGACTCGGGGGGCGCCGTGCGGCTGGCGGCCGGCGTCGCGGCGATGGCTTTAGCGGCCGCCGCGGCGGCAGCGGTCCTGGTGGGGCGGCTGGCCGCGCCGCGCGAAACCCCCGGCCGCGACGCCCGGGGGCTCGTCTTTCGGCCGGCGCCGCGGCTGCTTGCGGCTGCGGCGGCGGTCGTGCTGGTGCTGCTGTGTGCGGTCCCGGTCGGCTCGATGGTCCGCACGGCGGGGTTGGTTGTGGAGGGATCGCCGGGGCGGCCGGAGCGGGTTTGGAGGCCGGCGAAGGCCCTGGCGGCGGTCGCCGCGGCGCCTTGGCAGCAGCGGCGCGAGCTGACCGTGTCGCTCACGCTGGGGGGCGTGGTTGCTACGGCCGCTACGGCGGCCGCCGCGGGCGTCGTGTGGGGCGTGCGGCGGCGGCCGGCCGCCGAGCGGCTGGCCGCGGGGGCCCTGCTGGTCCTCGCGGCGACGCCGGGCCCGGTGGTCGGCGTGGTCGTGATCCGCTTGCTGAACCGGCCGCTCGACTCGCCGGTGTGGTGGATCGGCGAGCTGTACGGCACGTGGTTCGCGCCGGGCTTGGCTCAATTGCTTCGGATCACGCCGATCGCGGCCCTGGTGCTGTGGCCGGCGCTGCGGGCCACGCCGGACGAGCTGCTCGACGCGGCTCGCGTCGACGGCGCCGGGCGGCTGCGGCGGCTGGTGTCGATCGTCGCGCCGGGCGTGTGGCCTTCGCTGGCGGCCGCGTGGCTGACCTCGTTGGCGTTCTCGGTGGGAGAGCTCCCGGCCACGCTGCTGACGGCGCCGCCGGGCTGGTCGCCGTTGTCGGTGCGGCTGTTGTCGCTGCTGCATTACGGGGTGGAAGACCGCGTGGCGGCGATCTGCTTGGTGCTCACGCTGGGCTACGCGGCGGCCGGGTTGGCGGTCGCCCGATTGCTGCACGCCCGCGGCGATCGCCGGTAGGATGGCGGGCACGCGTGCCGCCGGTCGCCCACCGCTCCTATCTCCGCCTGTCGCCCCATGCCAGCGCCCCGACCGAACGCTTCGGCCGCCATGCGGACCCTCGCATGGCTGACGCTCGCGGCCGTGTTGGGCGTGGTCGTGTTGCAGGCGACCGGTTGCAGTTGCCGCTCGGAGACCGCCGCGGAGCGCGCCGCGCGGATCGCGAAGGAAGAGGCCGAGCGGATCGCCGAGGAAAAGAAGAAGCTCGAAGAAGAGCGGCGCCGCCAACCGATCGACCTGTCGCAGGCGCCGCGGACGCTCCCTTCGGGCGGGGAGGGGGTCTCTCTGCTGGTGAAGCCGGCGCACTGGATCGCTGTGGCCCAGTCCGCCAAGGCGAACGCCCAAGACTTCGACGGCGTGCTCACTTACGAGGTGCTCGCCAACGAGGGGCTGCGTGCGCCGGCCGCATTGCGGCTGATCAGCCGCCGGCCGCTGGTCGTTGCGCGGGAATCGGAGAAGGTCGTCGAGGCCCTGCTGTACTGCCCGCCGGTGGTGAGCGGCGTGCCGCGGCTGGAGTCGTCGGTCCGCGAGCGGCGGGGAGGGATGGTGTTGGCGCCGTCGACGATCCCGCTGCGGCCGATGCTCGACCACCAGTACCACCTCGTGGTGTTGGCCAAAGAGCCCGATCGGTACGCGTTCCTCGACGCGCTCTACTCGGTCACCGCGCCGCTGCGCGACACGGTCGACACGTCGGCGGTGAACCCGAGCCAGCTGTCGCTCGACGCTCAGAAGAACTACCGGGTCGTCGCCGTGCCGATCGACGAGCCGAGCGGCTTGGCGTTGCCAGACAACCCGCTCGCTTGGACGTCGATCGCCTACGTGCTGTGGGACGAGGTCGACCCCGAGTCGCTCCGCCCCGACCAGCGCGACGCGCTGGTCGACTGGATCAACTGGGGGGGCCAGCTGATCGTCAACGGCCCGGACTCGCTCGACCTATTGCGCGGCAGTTTCCTCGAGCCGCTGCTGCCGGCCACGTGGGGCGGGGCGCGGCAGATCCCACGGCGGGAGATCGAGCTGCTCGAGGCCAGTTGGGCGGCGGGCGACACGGGCCGGCCCCTGGCCGCCGACAGCGAGTGGACGGGCGTCGAGCTCGAGCCGGTCTCCGGCTCGGTGGCTCTGCGCGGCGCGGTCAACCTGCTCGTCGAACGGCGCGTCGGCCGCGGGCGGGTGCTCGTGTCGGGCATGCAGCTGGCCGACCGGCGGCTCGTCGCCTGGTCGCGGGGCGTGGATAACCTGTTCAACGGCGCGATCCTCCGCCGCCCGGCGCGGCGGTTCGTGCCGCGTACCACGGGCGCCGCGGTCGGCGGCGCGGGCCAGAAGGTCGCCGTGGAGTGGGCGCCGCCGCTCGAGCCGATGCGGATCGACCCCCTGCTGAACGCCAAACAGCGGTACTTCGTCCGCGACGCCCACGTCGATATGGACGCCCTGCAGCTCCGCTACCAGTCGATGGGCGTCACCTCCGGCGGGGGGCCTCCCGCTAGGCCGCCGTGGGCCCAGGGATCGGCAAACCAACCAGTCGGGGGCCCAGCAGCCGGGGGCCCAGCAGCCGGGGTTCAGGGCCCCGGCGGGCAGGGCGCGCCGTTTGGCGGCGAGTTCGGCGGCGGCGCCTTCGGCGGCGGGGCGGGCCAGCAGCCGGGCGGCTTCGTCGGCGCGAACGTCGGCGAGGAAGACTGGGTCACGCTCGCCCCGGCCGCCGTGCCGGGCGGGGTGGGCGCGATGAACGACTTCAACCTGGCCGCCACGGCCGCCCGCGAGCGGCTCAGCGACTCGGCCGGCGTGTCGGTGCCCGGCTCGGGCTTCGTGGTCGCTTGCCTGGCGGCCTACCTGTTCTTCCTCGCGCCGGCCAACTGGGCCTTCTTCGCGGCGATCCGGCGTGTGGAGCTCGCTTGGGTCGCCGCGCCGGTCATCGCGGTCGTCGGCGCCTGGGTGGTGATCCAGCAGGCGCGGCTGGATATCGGGTTCGTGCGGTCGCGGGTGGAGGTCGGCGTGCTCGAGCTGCAGCCCGACACGCCGCGCGGGCTGCTCACACGCTTCACGGCGTTGTACACGTCGTTGTCGACGACCTACGACATGGAGTTCGACGGAGCGGCGGTCGCCGCGCCGTTCCCCCGTTCGGCGGAGGGTCCGTCGAACCCGATCGGCGAGCCCCAAGCGGTTGCGTATGAGCGTATGGAGAAGACCCGCTTACGCGACATCGCGGTCTCTTCGGCGACGACCGAGTACATCCGCAGCGAGCAGGTGATCGACGTCGGCGCGTACGGCTTGCCCGGCTCGAGCGTGCCCGGGTCGATCCGGCTGGAGCCCCGCCCCGGCGGCGGCGAGCGGGTCGTCAACCGCACCGCGTGGCGCCTGGACGACGTGGTCGTCGTCGAACGCCCCGACGGTCTAGCGGGGCCGGCGCGGCTGCGGGGCTGTTGGCTCGGCGACCTCGAGCCCGGCTCGGCCGCCAGCGTGGCGTTCCTGGCGCTGCCCGCGCCGCCGGAGGGGGACGGCCAAGCGCCGCCTATCCCGTTCGCCGAAGAACGCGAAGCGGCCGCGCAGTTGCGTCGCGACGAGCAAGAGCCGATGCGGCTAGACGACCTGCTCCGTTTGGCGCTCGACGCGTCGCGGTACGAGCCGGGCGAGCGGCGCGTGGTGGCGCGGGTCTCGCAAGTGATGCCGGGGCTGACGATCGAGCCGGCCGCGTCGCAGCAGGCGGGCGCCACGCTGGTGGTGGCCCACCTGGGCTACGGCCCCCCGCCGCCGCCGCAGTCGGACGTCAACGGCCCGATGGATGTGCGGTGAGGGAAGAGGGAAGAGATCCGCGGTAAACACACAAGCCAACGCATGATCGACGTCCGCAACTTCGGCAAGACCTACGGCGACTTCGTCGCGGTCGACAACCTCAGCCTCCAGATCGAGGAGGGGGAGCTGTTCGGCTTCATCGGCCCGAACGGCGCCGGCAAGAGCACCACGATCCGCTTCCTCGCCACGCTGCTGAGGGCGTCGCACGGTCAGGCGACGGTCAACGGCCACAGCGTGGTCGACGACCCGATCGCCGTGCGGCGGAGCATCGGCTACATGCCCGACGTGTTCGGCGTGTACGACGGCATGAAGGTGTGGGAGTTCCTCGACTTCTTCGCCGTCGCTTACGAGGTG
This sequence comes from Botrimarina sp., assembly GCF_040219535.1. Classification (NCBI taxonomy): domain Bacteria; kingdom Pseudomonadati; phylum Planctomycetota; class Planctomycetia; order Pirellulales; family Lacipirellulaceae; genus Botrimarina; species Botrimarina sp. Next base: position 53,292 of record NZ_JAVJSH010000037.1, on the reverse strand, counting down.
CCGCGCAACCAGCGGAAGGCCATCATCGGCGACGTGCTCGAGCTGCTGGACCTCACGCACAAGCGCGACGACTACGTGAACGGCTTGTCGCGCGGCATGAAGCAGCGGCTCTGCCTGGCCAAAACGCTCGTGCACGACCCGCCCGTGCTGATCCTCGACGAGCCGGCCAGCGGCCTCGACCCGCGCGCGCGGCTAGAGGTGAAGGCCCTCTTGAAGGAGCTCCGCAAGATGGGCAAGACGATCCTCATCAGCAGCCACATCCTCACCGAGCTGGCCGACATCTGCACGTCGATCGGCATCATCGAACGCGGCAAGCTGCTGCTGCACGGCCCGATCGACAAGGTCTACCGCAAGATCCAGCAGCACCGCCGGCTCGAGCTGCGCTTCGCGGGCGACACGACCGCCGGCGTGAGCCTGGTGCGGAGCGACCCTCACACGCGCAACGTGCAAGACAACCCCCGCGGCGTGACCGTCGAGTACGCCGGCGGCGACGCCGACGCGGCCCGCCTGCTGCACCAACTGGTCGCGGGCAAGGTGGGCCTGGTGTCGTTCGCGGAGAAAGAGCCGACGCTGGAGGACGTGTTTATGATGGTGACCAAGGGGCTGGTGACCTGATTGCGGAGTTGGGATTGCAGAGTGCGGAGTTTCCGGCAGGGAGCGACGCGGATCGCGTCCGGCATGGCTTAGAGCTGCAGGACGAGATAATGGCTGGTTCCAATCCGGGCGAGATGCGACCCGAATACGACCTAGAGGCGATGGGTCAGCCGGTCGTCGCAAAGCACTATGAGAAGTACCGCCGCTACTTGCGGACGATCCAGCTCGACGAACGCCTGGCGGAACGCTTCCCCGACGAGAGTTCGATCGTGGCGGCGCTGAACGAGGTGGCGGACCAAGAAAAAGCGGCAGGCAGTTGAAGAGGAACGGCTGCGCCGAAGGCGGGGCGCCCCAGCACAAGCGGCGAAGCGGATCGCCTCCTGTCGGGGCGCGACTCCCACAATCGCTCGGGAGAGCGGGGCGGCTGGCTTTCGCCCCTGCCGCTCCACAATGGCGCCGAGCGCTCAGTGAGTAGGTCAGGCTGTGCCTGACGCCGATGGCGAGAGGCGGTAGGGCGCGATGAGATCCACGTCAGGCACAGCCTGACCTACACAACTGAGCGTTTTTCGTTCGTCAGCAAGAGTTGCCGTATGCCGCTAACAGGCAATGAAAAGACCGTCGCCAAGCGTCGAATCATGAAACTTGCGACGACGCCGATACTCGATCTTGGCTTCACACTTGCTGCCGGCGGTAAAACAAACGGCACGTTCAAACTGAGTGACGAAGAAGGAAACGTGCTCGTCGTGCTACTTGATGTTCCGACGTTCGACACATTCTTCCGGATGGCCGCACATTGGAAAACACCAGATGGAACCGTTGTTGGCAGTGGCCTATATTCGCTGCCATTCGAGTGTCCAAACCATCCCGGAAATCGTCGATACACTTTTCGTTTTCATCGAGATTCTGAATCGCAACAACGATGCGCCGAAAACATCGTGGACTGGTTTCGCGACGTTGCAGTTGATTGGTTTCGCAACAAAACTGCCGGGAGGTGGACCAACCCGAGTGTCATCCGCACATGAACCGACAATGCTGACGAACCATACGGTGAACGGGAGCCGCTGATTACGCGGGTTTTGAAACCGTTTTGAAACCATAGTTTCTTGGCGGCGGCCCCGTTGCCGCCGTTGTTCGGCAGGTAGTCGGCGCCTCCAGCGAACAGCGGTGTGCCCAACCTCAGCGGCTTGGAGCCCAGTTCCTCGACGCGTAGGCGTGAAACCTCGACGCACCATACACGGCCGCTAGCGCCCCGCGAGCCGCCCACCTCCACGGCCTCTCACTTCGCAACGCGACCCGCGCCGACCGCCCCTAAACCCGGCGCGTCCCGCCGGCTACGCTTTCGCGATCGCCGCCCCCCTCGGGCGCGTGCCCCTCGGTTGCTGGCCGGTCGCGTATGCTCCTGCTGTTTGTCGTTCTTTACCTGCTCGCGTCGATCGCCGTCGGGCTCTGGTTCGCCCGGCGCGTGCGCGGGACGGCCGACTACGCGCTGGCCGGTAGGGCGCTGCCGCTGTCGGTCGTCATCGGCACCACGTTCGCCACCTGGTTCGGGTCGGAGACCGTCATCGGCATCCCCGCTAAGCTCCTCGAAGGGGGCATGAGCGAGACCGCCGAGGACCCCTGGGGCGCCGCGCTGTGCCTGATCCTCGTGGGCCTCTTCTTCGCGCGGCCCCTCTACCGGCTCTCGCTGCTCACGATCAACGACTACTACCGCGACCGGTACGGCGTGGGCGTGGAGCTGTTCTGCTCGGTCGTGAGCATCCTCTCGTACCTGGGCTGGGTCGCCGCGCAGATCTCCGCGCTGGGGATCGTGTTCTCGCTGCTGTCGGGCAGCGTGGTGTCGCCGCTGGCTGGCACGCTGATCGGCGCGGCGGTCGTGCTGCTCTACACGCTCTTCGGCGGCATGTGGTCGGTGGCCGTGACCGACTTCTTGCAGATGATCGTGATCGTGGTTTGCCTCACGGCGATCGCGGTGATCGCGGCGGACCTGGCCGGGGGGCCCGCGGTCGTGCTCAAGGAGGCCCACGCACGCGACCTGCTGAACTTCCTGCCCCCGCCGGACGTGAAGCGCTGGCTCTTCTTCCTCGGGGCGGGCGTGACGATCATGCTCGGCTCGATCCCGCAGCAAGACATCTTCCAGCGCGTGATGTCCGCCAAGAGCGAGCGGATCGCCGTCATCGGGCCGCTGGTCGGCGGGGCCGCTTACTTGGTCTTCTCGTTCCTGCCGATGTTCATCGTGGCCAGCGCATGGGTGCTGATGCCCGAGGAGCTGCCCGCGTTGCTCGAGCACGACCCGCAGCACGTGCTGCCCACGCTCGTCATGGAGCACATGCCGCCGGTCGCCCGGGTGCTGTTCTTCGGCGCGCTACTGTCGGCGATCCTGTCGACCGCCAGCTCGACGGTGCTCGCGCCGTCGACGGTGCTGGTCGAGAACGTGCTGAAGCACGTGTGGCCGGCGATGAGCGACCGCGAGGAGCTGCGCCTGATGCGCGCGACGGTGCTGGTGTTCACGCTGTTGGTGCTCGGCTACTCGCTGGCGATGCACGGCACGAGCGTGTACGACCTGGTCGCTAGCAGCTACCAGCTGCCGCTGGTCGGCGCGTTCGTGCCGCTCGCGGCGGGGCTCTACTGGCCCAGAGCGACCAACCGCGGCGCGGTCACGTCGATCGCGCTGGGCGTGGGGGGCTGGCTGGTGTTCATGACCACGCCGCTCGGCGAGCACTTCCCCCAGCAGCTCGCCGGCCTCGCGCTGGCGGCGCTGGGCATGTGGCTCGGCTCGGTGCTCACGCCGGCCGGGGCCCGCGCGGTCACACGCCCGCGGTGATCTTCTCGCCGAGCGAGAAGCCCTCGGCGCTACGGTTCACGCGGCGGTAGAGCGTGTCGCGTTCGATCGGCTCGCGGCCCGCTTCGCGGATCACGTGCTCGATGTCCGACACGCTCATCACCTCCGGCGTGGTCGCGCCGGCGTCGTGGTAGATCAGCTCGTGGCGGACCGTGCCGTCGATGTCGTCGGCGCCGTAGGACAAGGCCAACTGGGCTGTCTGGATGCCGAGCATGATCCAGTACGCCTTCACGTGGTCGACGTTGTCGAGCATCAGCCGCCCGATGGCCATCTGCCGCAGGTCCATCACGGAGGAGGGCTTCTTGATCTTCCGCTCGATCCCGAGCTTGTTGTTCTCTGGGTGGAACGCGAGCGGGATGTAGGTCTGCAGGCCGCCCGTTTCGTCCTGGAGGTCACGCAAGCGGACGAGGTGGTCGATCCGGTGGCGCGGCTCCTCGATGTGGCCGTACAGCATCGTGCAGTTGCTGCGCAGGCCGAGCTCGTGCGCGGTGCGGTGGGTCTCGAACCAGCGGTGCGTGTCGGCCTTGTGCTCGCAGATCTGCCGGCGGACCTCCGGGTGGAAGATCTCGGCGCCGCCGCCGGGGAGCGAGCCGAGGCCCGCTTCGATCATGTCCTGGAGCACCCAGCGGATCGGCTTCTTGGTGAGCCGGGCGAACCAGTCGATCTCGACGGGCGTCCACGCCTTGAGGTGCAGCGTGGGGTAGTTGTCGTGCAGCAGGCTGACGACCTTGCGGTACCAGTCGTACTTCGCCTGGTGGTGCAGGCCGCCGACGATGTGCATCTCGGTGCAGCCGTTGGCGACGGCCTCCGCCCCCCGGGCGAGGACGTCGTCGTCCTGCATCCAGTAGCCCTTGGCGTCGCGCAGGTCGGAGCGGAACGCGCAGAAGCTGCACCGGTACACGCAGATGTTGGTCGCGTTCAGGTGCGTGTTGATGTTGTAGTAGCCGGCGGCGCCGTTCTTCCGCTCGCGCACGAGGTTCGCCAGCTCGCCCAGCTCGGGCAGCGGGACCCCGGGCGACTCCAGCAGCAGGCCGTCGTCGAACGACAAGCGCTCGCCGGCTTCGACCTTTTCGCGGATGGGCGTCAGAATCTCGGACGACGTTCGCAACATCTTCTCAAGTCCAGTCGATAAAGGCCTCACGCAAAGGCGCGAAGGCGCAAAGGATTGGTATTCTCGAGTTCTTCGCGGCTTTGCGCCTCCGCGTGAGGCTTGTTCAGTCGGTGTTCAAATCAAGAGATCAGCCGTTCCAACCGCCAGCAGGCCGACGCTGATCACCGCGTTCACGTGGAAGAACGCCAGGTTGACGCGGTCGAGGTTGAAGTTGTCATCGTCCGGGCGCACGAGGGCGTGCTCGTACACGAGCAGCCCGGCCACCGCGGCGACGCCCGCCCAGTAGACCACGCCAAACGGTGGGTAGACCAGCGGCAGGACGGCCAGCAGCACGACGGCGACCGCGTGGCTAGCCGCCGCCACGCGCAGCGCGCCGCGGAGGCCGAGCTTCGCGGGCAGGCTGTGGAGGCCGACCGACTTGTCGTACTCGTAGTCCTGGCACGCGTAGAGCACGTCGAACCCTCCGACCCAAGCCAGCACCGCCGCGCCGAGCACCGCCGCCGGGAGCAGGTCGGCCGGATCGGCAAGGACCGCCTCGCCGCGGATGGCGATCCAGGCGGCCACCGGCGAGAGCCCCAGCGCCGCCCCGAGCCAGTAATGGGCGAGCGACGTGAACCGCTTCGCGTAGCTGTACCCCAGCAGCCACAGCAGCACCGGCACGCTGAGCGCGAGCGGCAGCCAGTTCGGCAGGAACAAGCACGTGCTGGCGATGAAACCCGTCGCGCTGAGCAGCGTGAACACGGTGACCGTGCCGACCGAGAGCGTCCCCGCCGGCAAGTGCCGCCCGGCGGTGCGTGGGTTCTTCGCGTCGATCCGCCGGTCGACCAGCCGGTTGAACGCCATCGCGGCCGACCGGGCAAAGACCATGCAGAGCAGGATGCCGAGGAGTTCTTGCCAACGCCACGCTCCGGCGAAATCGAGGAACTCAATCTTCATAGAGGTTTCCCCAGTGCCGATCGTGAAGTCGTAGAGGCCGATGCCGCCAGGCAGCTCGATGGTGTCGATTCTTGGCAAATCTTCGGCGCGCAACCGCCACGCCATCAACGCCGCGAGCAGCGCGAACGGCAGCGCGAACAGCGTGTGGCTGAACCGGATGAGCGAGAGAAGATCGGCCAGCGTCTTCAACAAGGCGAACTTCCCCGCTTTGCGAATGCGGAAATGGGAAATCGGAATGCGGAATGCCCGCCGGCAAACCTCCGTCGCGCTCCATTCCGCATTCCGCATTCCCAATTCCGCATTCAGTCCTTCCCCCAGCGTTTCATGAGGGCGTTGTGCACGCCGAGTTGGTCGCAGATCCTGGCCACCACGAAATCGACCAGATCCGCCAGCTCGCTCACCCCGTGGTACCAGCCCGGCGCGGCCGGCAGCACGACGGCGCCGGCCTCCGTGGCCTTCCGCATGTTGTCGATGTGCGTGAGCGAGACCGGCGTTTCCCTCGGCACGAGGACCAGCGGCCGGCGCTCCTTGAGCTGCACCTCGGCGGCGCGTTGGATCAGGTTCCCGGCGGCCCCCGCGGCGATCGCCGAGAGGGTCGTGCCGCTGCACGGCACGAGGGCCATCCCCGCGGTGAGGAACGAGCCGCTCGCCATCGGGGCCATGAAGTCGGTGTGGCGGTAGTAGCGGAGCTTGCCGGCGGGTCCACCCCCGACTGACGTCGAGGGCTCGCGGCTGGAGAGGAAGGGGACTCCTTTGGGATTCAGCGATTCGGGGTCGAACTTGTCGAGGTCGACGTCGAGGCCCAGCTCTTGCTTGATCACCGCCGCGCCGCTGGGGCTGATCGACAGGTGGACCTCCCGCCCCGCGCGCAAGAGCACATCGACCAGCCGCACGGCGTAAGCCGCGCCGCTGGCGCCGGTGATTCCGACAATGATGGGTTGGTCATTCATCGGTTTTGGAACCACGAAGGCACGAAGAGCACGAAGAAGTGACTAGTGATAAGTCTCTAGGCCTGTCGACCATCAAGCTTCTTCGTGTCCTTCGTGCCTTCGTGGTTCAGTTCTTCTTCCCCACGTAGAGCGTCGCGATGCCGAGGGTCAGTGGGTGGTAGCGCACGTTCGTCAGGCCGGCGGCTCGCATCCGCTCGGTGAGCTCTTCGTACTCGTAGAACGCGCCGACGCTCTCCGGCAGGTACTCGTACGCGGCCGAGTTGTTGCGCATGACGGTCTGGCCGATCCGCGGCAGCACGTTGCGGAAGTACCAGCCGTAAAACCCCTTCAGCGGCTGCCACCGCGGGGTGGTGAACTCCAGCACGGCGACCTTGCCGCCGGGGCGGGCGACGCGCGTCATCTCGCGCAGCCCCGCGTCGGTGTCGGCCACGTTCCGCAGGCCGAACGCCGCGGTCACGAGCTGGTAAGTGTCCGAAGCGAAGGGCAGGGCGGTGGCGTCCGCCTCGACCCACTCGATCCGGTCGTTGCGGCCTTGCCGGGCGCCCTTTTGTTCGCCGAGGGCGAGCATCTGCGGGCAGAAGTCGGCGGCCGTGATCCTCAGCTTGCCGCGGGCTGCTTTGTCGTAGGCGATCGCCAGGTCGCCCGTGCCGGTGCACAGGTCGAGGATCGGCGCTCCCGCGAGCGGGCCGGCGGTGACCGGCGGCACGACCCGCGTGGTGCGCCAGCGCCAGTAGCGGTCGACGTTGCCCGACAGCAGGTGGTTGAGCAGGTCGTACCGCGGGGCGATCTCGCCGAACATCCGCTTCACGCGCTCGCCCGACTTGTCGACGGGGGGGGCGGCGGGTCGTGGCGCGGCGGGTTCGGTAGTGGCGGGTGGAGCGGTCATCGCTGGCGAGTGGCGGGTAGCGGCCTACCGTACTCGGGCCGCCCATGGGCGAACCGCGGCGGCATGGCGATGATAAACCCGGCCCCCAACACGCATTAGCCCCCGGTCGCTGTTGCCGCCGGTCATCGACCGGAGGCAAACCAGATCCCTGCCACAAAGCTCAACATGCCCAAGTCCCTCGAAGCCCACTTCCTGCCCCAATTCGTCGCCGAAGCGGACCTGGCTGGCGACACGGTCGTCGTGATCGACCTGCTGAGGGCGAGCACGACGATCTGCATGGCGCTGGCGTCGGGGGCCGAGGACGTGACCGCCTTCCTCGAAGTGGGGGACGTGGTGCGGGCGGCCGAAGCAGCGGGCGACGACCGCGAGCGGCTGATCCTCGGCGGCGAGCGGGGCGGGAAGCTGATCGAGGGCTTCGACCTGGGCAACTCGCCGGGCGAGTACATGCCGGACGAGGTCTTCGGCCGGCGTGTCTTCTTCACGACCACCAACGGCACGGTCGCCCTGCAGCACGCGCGGCTGGCGAGCCGCGTGGTGGTCGGCTGCGTGGCCAACCTCTCGGCGGTGGCCGCCGATATCGCGGGCGACGAGCGCGTCCACCTGCTGTGCGCCGGCACGGCCGGGCACGTGACGCGCGAGGACCAGCTCGCGGCCGGGGCGATCGCCCACGAGCTGCTGGCGCTGGGCCCGCGCGACGCGAACGACGCCGCGCGGGCCGTGCTGGGCGAGTGGCAAGAGCTGCTGACGACCGCCAGGGCGCTGGGCCGCACGCCGAGCGAGCAACTGGCCGTCGAGCTGCGCGGCACGCAGGGGGGCAAGAACCTGATCGCGATCGGGATGGAGTCGGACTTGCCCCGCTGCGCGAACATCGACGAGCTAGACGTCGTCCCCGTGTACGACCCGGCCACCCGGCGGGTGACGCTGCGGTGAAGCAGGCGGGAGGCTGGAGGCCGGAAGACGGGAGGGTTCGTGCGTCGGACCTGTCCTCTCTGCCGCCTGCCCCTTTCCGCCTGCCGGCTTCCGGCCCCGGCCCTACAGGCCGGACCGGGCCATGAGCTAGACTTCCTGCCCCGACGACCCTCCCGCCTCCCGCCTACAGCCTGCAGCCTGCCATGGAAATGGAGAAGCTGGTTTCGCTCTGCCGCCGCCGCGGCTTTCTCTTTCAGTCGAGCGAGATCTACGGCGGGCTGAACGGCTTCTGGGACTACGGCCCGCTGGGCGTGGAGCTGAAGCGCAACGTCAAGGACGCGTGGTGGCGCGACATGGTCACCGCCCACGACGACCTAGACGCCCCGCCCGGCGCCCCCAGCGCGTACGACATGACGGGCCTCGACTGCACGATCATCATGCACCCGCAGGTGTGGAAGTGCTCGGGGCACTTCGACTTGTTCGCGGACATGCTTGTCGAGTGCAAAGAATCAAAAAAGCGGTACCGCTACGACCAGGTGCGATGCCGTTGGGTGGACGGAACTGGGATGCAAATTCCCGGTTCTGACAATCAATACGCGTCTCAGCCGACGAGATACCTGATCACGACAGTCGCGGAAAACGAAGCGGAGGAGCTGGAGAAACGAGCCCTCAAACTGCTTAAGGTGCGTGCGAAGGACAGGGAAAGCCTCAAGTGGGACGGACCTGTCGTGACGCTAGACACCGTAGATACAGCGGATTTCGACAAAGCATTGGCGCCCGAAGCGACGAAGCCCGGAACCTTCGGCGAACCGCGGCCGTTCAACTTGATGTTCGAAAGCTACGCGGGGGCTATTCAGGACGAGAAAAACAAGGTCTTCCTCCGCCCCGAGACCGCGCAGGGGATCTTCGTCAACTTCAAGAACGTGATCGACTCGAGCCGCGTGAAGGTGCCCGTCGGCATCGCGCAGATCGGCAAGAGCTTCCGCAACGAGATCACGCCGCGGAATTTCACGTTCCGCTCGCGCGAGTTCGAGCAGATGGAGATCGAGTTCTTCTGCCACCCGAGCCAGTCGCAGGCGTGGTACAAGTACTGGCGCGACCGGCGGATGAAGTGGTGGCAGGATTTGGGGCTCGCCGGCGAGCGGCTGATCCTGCGGGACCACGATGCGGACGAGCTGTCGCACTACTCGACCGGCACGGCCGACATCGAGTACGCGTTCCCGTTCTTGCCCGAGGGCGAGTACGGCGAGCTCGAGGGGATCGCCCACCGCGGCGACTTCGACCTGCGTAGCCACATGGAGGGGAAGCTCGACCCGAACTCCAACCCGCTCACCGTACAGCTCGGCGAGGACGGCAAGCCGCTGCACAAGGGCTCCGGCCGCGACCTCACGTACCGGGACGACGTCACCAACGAGCGGTTCACCCCGCACGTGATCGAGCCCTCCGCGGGCGCCGACCGGGGCACACTTGCCCTCTTGTGCGAGGCCTACACCGAGGACACCGCGCCGGACGACAAGGGCAAGGAGCAGACGCGTGTCGTCATGAAGTTCCACCCGAGGGTCGCGCCGATCAAGGCGGCCGTGTTCCCGCTGGTGAAGAAGGACGGCATGCCCGAGATCGCCAAGGACCTCTACCGCGCGCTGAAGAAGAAGTTCCCCGCGTTCTACGACGAGAAGGGCGCCGTGGGCCGCCGCTACCGCCGCCAAGACGAGGCCGGCACGCCCTACTGCCTGACCGTCGACGGCGAGACCGTCCAGCACGGCACGGTCACCCTCCGCGACCGTGACTCGCTCGAGCAGGTGCGTATCAAGCTGGACGACGTGGTCGAAGAGATCGAGCGCCGGGTCACCGGGCCGTGATTTCGTATTGGCCGCAGATGAACGCTGATGGACACGGATGTCGTCTGGCGGGGCAGAGCCCGCGCGCCAAAACGCATCCGTGTTTATCTGTGTTCATCAGTGGCTAATCCTCGTTGGCTAGCCGGCGCGCAGCCGCGAGGCCAAGCGGTCGAGCTGGCCTCGCAGGTTGCCTAGCAGGCGCTCCGGCGGGGCGTCGCGGGCGAGGTCGGCGTAGAAGCCGGCCGCGCTGGCGTGGTGGCGGCCGGCCGATTCGTCGGCCAGGCGCCGCAGCCGGCGGAGCTCGTCGTGCACCTGGGCCAGCTTCACCGTGGCGTGGCGGGCCGCCCGGGAGAGCGACGCCAGCAGCTGCACCAAGCCGAGGATCATCAGGCCTTGGCCGCCCAGCGTGAGCGCAAGGGCAAGGTCCCACAGGTCGGGCCGCGCGCCCAGCAGCGACCACGCGCCGACCCCGACGCCCACGCCCAGCGCCGCCGCGCCGAGCGTGGCGCTCAGCCACGCCGGCAGTTGGCCCCGGGGCGCCGGCGGCGCGACGCTCGGGCGCGAGGCCGTGGCGTGGCGGGGCGGCCGCCGGTCGGGCGAGGGCCGCCGCTGGTGGTAGGCCTCGGCGAGCGGCGTTTCGGGTAGGTCGTAGCGCAGCGTGCGGGCAGCTTCGCCGGCCGAGAGCGTCGCGTGCGCCGAACGGAGCGAGCGGTAGATCGCGCGGCGGGCCTCGTCGGCGTCGTCAAGCGGCGAGGGGGCCGTCGCGGCGGTGGCCGCCGCGGGTTCGGTCGGCGTGGTCCGGCCGCAGCGGCCGCAGCGCGGCCCGACGGCGCTGGGCGGGCCGAGGGCGGGCGTCTGTTGCTGGCAGTGGCGGCACCACATGGGCGGGTGGCTCGGTGAGGCAGGCGGCCCCGTCGGTCTGGCGGCGCGGTCGCGGCGCGGAGCGGACGGCAGGGTCATCGGATAACTTCGGACCCGGCCGCCGCGCGACTTTAACGCCTGCGCGGATTACGCCGACGCGCTCAGCCCGCGGCGAGCTGCTTCGCCACCACCGCCAGCACGGCCGCACGGGCCTCGTCGACCGACCCGCGGTAGCGCACGCCGGCCGCCTTGGCGTGGCCGCCGCCGCCGAAGTGCTCGGCCACGGGCCGCACGTCGACCGCGGTGCGGCTGCGGAGGCTGACCTTCGTGAGCCCCGGCTCCATCGCGGCGAAGAGGGCCGCGACCTCGACTCCCTCGACGCTCAAGAGCCGGTTCACCACATCCTCCGTGTCGGCCTGGTCGGCGCCGGTCTGGTCGAAGTCGCCGAGGGTCGCCGTGCCCACGGCGAAGCGGCCGTCGACCTCCAGCCGCAGGCTCTCCATCACCCGGCCGTGCAGCCGCACGCGGGCGGCCGTGTTGCGGTCGTAGAGCCGCTGGAAGATGGCGGCGGGCCGCACGCCGGCGGCCACCAGGCGGGCGATCGCGGTGAACGTGGCGGGCGAGACCGACGGGAAGCGGAACCAGCCGGTGTCGGTGGCGATCGCCGTGAAGAGCGGCACGGCCATCTTCTCGGTCAGCTCGACGCCCAGCGCGTCGATCGCGCCGAGGACCAGCCGGCCGGTCGCCTCGGCGGCGGGGTCCTTGAGCATCGTGGCGCCCAGGTCGTCGCTGCTCTGGTGGTGGTCCAGCACCAAGCGGCGGGCGGGGGTGTCGCGGAACACGTCGGCCATCTCGCCGAGCTGGCCCCACGCGCTGGTGTCGAGGATCAGGTGCGCGTCGGCCGCGTGGGCGTCGGCCACGCTGGCCGACTCGCCGAGCACCTCGACGCGCCCCTCCGCGTCGAGGAAGCGGATGTGCGCCGGCGGCGCGTCGGCGTTGACGATGCGGCACCGCTTGCCGCGCGCCTCGAGGGCGTAGAGCATGCCGAGCTGGCTGCCGATCGCGTCGCAGTCGGCGCGGGTGTGGCTGGTGAGTACGAACGAGTCGCACTCGTCGACCAGGCTGACCAGCGGCGTGTAGTCGAGGCTCATAGCGGCTGTCTTCTCGGCGGGAGGCTCGATCGGGGAGAGGGGCGTGTCGCCGCGACGCGCCGGCGCCGATGAATCCGTCCTCCCGAGCTATCCGGCGTCCCGTGCTATCCCGCGTCCAAGTGCGATCGCCCGATCCGCTCGGCCGCCTCCACGTCGCGACGCACCCTCGCAACGAGCTCTTGAGGGGAATCGAACGTCCGAACCTCCCGCAGGCGGTCGAGGAAGTCAACCTCCAGCGGTCGGCCGTAGATGGCCTCGTGGCAGCCGATCAGGTGGACTTCCAGCTTCGCAGCGGCGTCGTGGAACGTGGGGTTGGGGCCGATGTTGATCGCGGCGGGCCAGAGGGCCTCCGGTTCGGTGCGTCCCATCGCGCGCCCCACGCCGGCGTACACGCCGTGCGCGGGGAGAAGGGTGTCGACGCCCTCGAGGTTCGCCGTGGGGAAGCCGAGGGCCGCGCCGCGGCCCGCGCCGTGGGTGACGATCCCGCGGATTCGGTACGGGGCGGTGAGCATGCCCGCGGCGGCGGCGACCTGGCCCTCGTGGCCGATCAACCGACGGATCCGCGAGCTAGAGATCAGCGCGCCGCCGTCGGAGGAGGGCTCGACCACGTCGAGCGACATGCCGGCTTCGTGGGCCAGGTGCTCGAGCAACTGGACGTCGCCTTCGCGGTTGTGGCCAAAGAAGAAATTGGGGCCTTCGACCAGCGCCCGGGCGGCGAGCGTGTCGCGGAGCAAGAGCGTGAAGAAGTCGCGCGCCGAAAGCCGCAGCAGCGCCTCGTCGGTCGGGTACGCGACCACGTGGTCGACGCCAAGCCCGGCGAGCAGCTCCGCCTTCCGCTCGAGCCACGTGAGCGGCGGCGGGCACTCGGCCGGCCGCAGCAGGCGCACGGGGTGGGGGTCGAACGTGAACACCACCGCCGGCCCGCCGACCTCGTCGGCGCGGGCCCTCAGCCGCTCGACGAGCCGCGCGTGGCCGCGGTGCACGCCGTCGAAGTTGCCGATCGACACGGCGCCCCCGCGTGCGTCGGCGGGCAGGTCGGCGGCTTGTCGGTGGATCTGCAAGAGCGGACTTGGCTCGGAGGGGGCGCCGCTGGGGGTCGCCCCGCTGCGGTCTATTGCGCCTGCCGCCAGGCGTCGGGCAGGCAGTCGATCACGTCGGTGGCGATCATGCCGATCTGCCCCAGCTTCTCCGCGGCGAGGTCGCCCGCCAAGCCGTGCACGTAGGCGCCCAAGCGGGCCGCCTCAAACGGCTCGAGCCCCTGCCCCAGGAGCGACGCCACGACGCCCGTCAGCACGTCGCCCGTGCCGCCGGTCGCCATGCCGGGGTTTCCTGTCGGGTTGACCGCGAAACGGCGGCCGTCGGTCACAACCGTCCGCGCGCCTTTGAGCACCACCACGGTCTCGCCCGTCGGATCGCGCCGCGCGAGCTCGGCCGCTTTTTCGCGGCGCTCGGGGTCGTCGGACGGGTCGTTGAGGGGCTCGCCGTACAGCCGCGCGAACTCGCCCGGGTGGGGCGTCAGGACCCGCGGTCCGCCGGGCTCGGTGAGGGCGCCGGGGCTTTGTGAGAGGGCGTTCAGCCCGTCGGCGTCGACCACCAGCGGCCGATCGGCCTCTCGGTAGAGCCGGACGAGCAGGTCCGTGAGCACGTCGTCGCGGCCGACGCCCGGCCCCACCGCGCCCGCGTCGGCGTCGGCCAGCAGGCGCCGGAGGGCTTCGCCGGCGGTCGCGGCGAATCGTCCTGCGTAGTCCTCCAGCGCGTGGGTCATCAAGGCCGGGCAGAACGCGGCCGCGGTCGCCTGCACGCAGCGCGGCGTGGCGAGGCTGACCAGCCCGGAGCCGCTCCGCAGGCACGCCAGCGCGGCCATCGCGGGGGCGCCGGCCATGCCGAGCGATCCCCCCGCCACGAGCACGCGGCCGTAGCTCCCCTTGTGCGAGTGCGCGTCGCGAGCGGGTGGCCTGGGGAGCGGGGTGTCGGTCTCGTCGGTCATCGAGCGGCCGCCCTCGCGGCGATGATCCCGGCCAGGTAGCCCCCTTTGAAGCCCGCGTCGATGTTGACCACGGCCACGTTCGACGCGCAGCTGTTGAGCATCGAGAGCAACGCGGCCATCCCGCCGAGGTTCGCGCCGTAACCGACGCTCGTCGGCACGGCGATCACCGGGCAAGCGACATAGCCGCCCAGCACGCTCGGCAAGGCGCCCTCCATCCCCGCGACGACCACCACCGCGTCGGCCGACTCGAAGTCCGCCAGGCGCTCGCGCAGGCGGTGCGGGCCGGCGACGCCGACGTCGTTAACGCGCGTGACCGCGGCGCCCATCCAGTCGAGTGTTTCGGCCGCCTCTTCGGCGACCGGCAGGTCGGTCGTGCCGGCCGTCACGACGGCGACCAGGCCGCGCCGCTCGACGGGGTGCGACCCCTCGGGTGCGACCCGCACGGTCCGCGCCAGCGCGTTGTAGCGGGCCGAGGGGAGCCGCAGCGCGATCCGCTCGGCCGCGTCCGCGGCGACACGCGTGGCGAGGCCCTGCTCGCCGCGGGCGAGCTGCGCGGCGAGGATCTCGGCGATCGTCTCGGCGGATTTGCCCTCGCCGTAGACCACCTCCGGATAACCACAGCGGCGGCGGCGGTCGGCGTCGAGCGTCACGGCGCCGTCGGCGAGCGGTTGGCTGAGCGGCTCTTGCATACGAGCGAGTGTAGTCGCTCACAGCCGCACGCGTCACGGACCGACGCGCGCGAAACCCCGGGGGTCGCCGAGAGAACCGAGCCGCCGGCGCTAGCCGCGGGCGAGCGAAGCGGGGCGAACCCCAGCGCCGACCCCCCCGCGTCGATCGCCCGAGCCCTGCAGGTGCCCTGGCGCTCGTGACGACTCGGCGGCCCCGCGAGCCGGGCCTAAGGGGCGCCGAGGGCGACCAGTTCGCGGTGGACCGACTCGAGCTCCGCCGCGCCGATCTCTGGCTTGCGTTCCGCGAAGCCCACGACCAACGCCAGGTCGCACAGCCGGTCGATCCGCCGCGCGTAGCCGCCGGTCAGCGCGAAGGCTTGCTGGAGGCCCTCGCCGGTGAACAGCTCGCGCTCCGCGCCGGCGGCCAACAACCGATGGCGGATGTACGCGCCGGTCTCCTCGGCGGTGAAGCCGCGGAGGAGCGTCTTCACGTCGAGGCGCTCGTCGAGCGTGGGCCGGCGGCCAACGGCCGACAGCAGCCCCATCTGCCCGACCAGCAGCAGCGTGAACGCCGGCTTGCCGCCCGAGCGGAAGTTCGTCACGAGGCGCAGCGTCTCTAGCGCGCCGCAGTCTTCCAGCAGGTGGGCCTCGTCGATGACCACTACCGGACGCTGCTTGCGCCCCGCGTTCGCGTCGGCGAGCGCTTCCAAACGGCGGACCGATTCTTCGATCGAGCCCGGCGCGTGAGAGTCGGTCGCCGGGGCGCCCAGGCGCTCGGCCAGGTAGGCGAGCAGGTCGCGGCTGCTCATCTCGGGGAAGACCAAGTGGATGACCGTGGCGGGCTCTTCTTCGGCGCCCAGTTGGCGCGTGAGGCGGTTGACCAGCAGGGTCTTGCCCACGCCGCTGGGGCCGGCGAGCGCGGCCGCGCCGCGCCCCTCGCGGACCGCGTACAGCAGCTTCGAGAGCGCCCCCTCGGCCGACTCGCCCGGGTAATAGAAGGCCGTGTCGGCGGGCATCGGCTCGAACGGCTTCGCGGCGAGCTGCCAGTATTCCAAGTACATCGGGCGGGCGCCTAAGAGACGGTCTGGGTGGGTCGGGATGAGCCGGCGCGTTGTTTAGGGGGCGGCGGCCGTGGTCGGTGCGTCGATGAGCGTTTCCACCACGCCCAGCGGCGCCGCGTCGGCGGCGGCGAGCCACTCCACCGCGGCGCGGCGGGCGGCCTGGTCGCCGGCCGCGTCGACCAGCAGCGTGGCCGCGCCGGCGTGCGACGCGGCGATCGTGGTCCAAGCGTTGATCGACTCGGCCAGGCCGCCGTCGACCAGCACCAGGTCGTGCGTCGCCGCGAGCCGGTCGATCGCCGCCACGGCGAACGCCCCCGGTTCGTTGACGCCGGCCGCGAGCAAACAGGTCGAGCACTCGCGGCTGACCACGAGGTTGTCGTCGACGACCTCTGCGGTCGCCGAGGAAGGCAGCGGGGCGGCGCGGCGGACCCCCAACTGCGCGGCGGCGCCGCCTCGGCCCGCATCGATGATCGCCACCCGGCCGCCGACCTTCGCCAGCAAGCGGGCGATCGCCAAGAGGGTGGTCGTGCAGCCCACGCCCTGCCGCGCGGCGACCATCGTGACGACCGGCGACTCCGACGCCTGACCCTGGCGGGTCGCGCTGGCGACCAGCTCGAGAAGCTCCTTGCGCGCCGACGCGATCAGGTTGTCGACGATCGCCGGCCAGACGAGCGTATGAACCTCCACCCCGGCGCGGAGCGGCGTGTCGACCGCCGGCGCGTGGGTCGCGGCGCGGCGCCGGGCCAGGTGCTCCGACAGCGGCGCCTTCTCGCCGGCGGGCGGCTTGTCGGCCGCGGCCGAGCGCGGGCCGCCTAGGCCGCTGGTGACCGCCGCGTCGAGGCGCCGGCGTGGCTCGCTCGACGCGGGCTGCGCGGCCGCTGGCCACGCGGCCTCGGACTGTTGGAACGCCGCGATGAACGCGCGATCGGTGGTGGACATCGCTCAGGCCTAGCGGAGTTGGATCGAAGCGTCGGGCGCCTCGGCGACTTCGGCCGCCGGGGCGAAAGGATGCGTGAGCTCCGGCCGGGCGGTGGCCGGGTAGGCCGACGGCGGACCGCTCGACGACGGCGGCGGCGGCGACCCGGCCAGCGTGGTCGGGGCGACCGGCGCGGTCGGCCGGGCGGCGGCCCGGGGCGCGGTGTTCTCGCCGGGCCCGATCTCGACGAGCGAATGGCTCGTCGGCCCGATATCGACCTGCGGCGCGCCGGCCGGCGCGATGACCGGCTCCGGACCGCTCTGCAGCAACACGGCGGTCAGCCCCAACGCGGCGATCACCGCCGCCAGAGCGATCCACCGAGAATACGGCTGGATCGTCGCTTCGAGGTCGAGCAGCCATCCCCCGGCGGCTTGGCTGGCCTCGACCGACTCGGCCGGCTGGGAAAGCGTTGGCGACGCGGCAATCGGCGGAGCGGCGGACGGCTGCGCGGGCGCTCCGTCGGCCGTGGGCGGAGCGCCGGCGTCGATCCGGATCGACGCGAACTTGTTGTTCGCTGCGGCCGTGTCGGCCGGCGGCGCGGCCGCCGGCTGCGGCGGCACGCCCAGGTGCGACGCGGGCGGCTCCGGCTCGGGGTCGTCGCAGCGATGGATCGGGGGCGCCTTCGGCTGGGGCTCCACACGCGGCAGCCGCGCCAAGACCGGCGCCGCGCCCGCGGCAGCCGGGCCGGCCGAGCGGACGGCCGCGTCGTACTCGGCGCCGACAGTCAGGGTGTCGAAGGAAACGTACGGCTCGGTCATGGCGGGCGTCCAGCACACGGCGGTGGCGGGTAGGGCGCACCGCGGGCGGCGCGTCCTCTCTCTTTTGATCGGGTCCGGTCGGCGCGACCTTGAGGATTGATCGGATCGCACCAATCACGCCGGCGCCGCTAGCAAGCCCCGAGCGAGTCCGCTACACGGACCGCCTCAGCCGTCGGCAGAAGCCGACAGGTTGCCGCGCACCGGCCGCCGCGCGGTCGGCTTGCCCGACATGAAGCCGCTCCGGCAGAGCAGGCCGCGCGTCGTGGCGACGAAGCCCGCCTTCGTGAGCGGCCCGGCTATGGCCGAAGCGATCGCCGACCCGCCGTCGACCTTCGTCAGCAGGATCGACCGCTGCTCGCGCGCCCGGCGAGCGAGCGCGGCGGCCAAGCGGGCGGCTTGCTTGGAGCGTTCCGGCTCGGCTTCGGGGAGGAAGGTCAGCAGCGACTGGCCGGTCTTGTTGAGGTAGCCCAGCAGCGCGCCGTCGCACAGCACCACCCGGCACCCGGCCGCCCGCTGAGGCCGTCCCGATTCCTCGCCCGGGTCGCCCGAGGGGGGCCACGCGAGCGCGACGCCGTACGGGTTGGCCGGGTCGGTGGCGGCCAGCACGTGGGTTGGCGGCTCGTCGTCGCGGGAGCGGGCGCGGAGCAGCTCGTCGGCGCCGCCGGCGGCGAATTGCGCGCCCCCTTGGCCGTCGACGAAGTAGCCGCGGCGGACCTTGCCGGACTCCTCCATGGCCTTGAGCACGGGGTAGACGGCCGAGAAGCCCCCCTCGATCTGCTCGCGCGCGATCTGGTCGCGGGTGAGCACGCCGTGCCGCTCGACGAGCTGCGCGGCGAGCGCGGCCAGGCGCTCGGTCGGCGTGACGCCGCCGTGGAAGCGCTCCAAGAGCGACCACCGCCCGTCGGCGCCCGGCAGCCTCGTGCGGCGGCGCGAGCGGAACCCCTGCCGCCGCCCCCGCCGCGTGGCCGCGCCGACCGCTTCGCGCGATTCGCCGCCGGCCTGGGCGATCAGCGCGCGGAGCGGCGCCAGCGTGTCGTTCGTCGCTTCGCCGCGCCACACCAGGCGCCAGAGGGCGGCGAGCACGTCGTTGGGGAACTCGCCGGTAGAGCGAGCGACCTCGTCGAAGAACAGTGCGCCGCGCTCGGCGAGCAGCTCGCGGACCTGTCGCTCCAGCGCGTCCTCGTCGCCGGCGAGCGGGCCGGGCAGGCGGCCGATCAGCGGGAACTGGTCGGTCAGGTAGAGGGCGATCCGGCCGTCGTTCTGCCCGAGGCTGTCGACGCCCTGCCACACGACCTCGCCGGCGAGCATCAGCTCGTCGAGCAAGCCGGGGCCGTATTCCTTGACCCGTGACGGGAGGATTTCTTTCTCGAGGTCGCTAGCGGGGAGCGGCGCGCCTTGGAGCTGCTCGATCGCATCGAGCACGCCGTCGAGCCTCTTGCGAGGTTGGGCGACGCCCTGCCACACCGGCAAGAACCGGGCGAGCGCCTCGGCCGGCACGGCCTCGACCTGCTTGCGGAGTTTGGCGAGCGAGCGGCGCTTGATCGTCCGCAGGACGGACACGTCGCACCACTCGCGGCCGCGCCGGCCGGGTACGAACTCTCCTTCGACCACGCGCCCCGCGTCGCGCAGCCGCTCCAGCGCGCCACGCACGACGGCCTCGCCAAGCCCGAGCCGCCGCGCCGCATCGGCCGCGGGGAACGGGGCGTGCGTGCGGGCATAGCGGGAGACCAGGTCGCCGAGCGGGTCGGCTACTTGCTCGAGGAACGCGCCCGGCAGCCCCGGCGGCGGGTTCACGCCGAGCGCGTCGCGCAGCCGCGCGGCGTCTTCGGTGGCCGCGTAGCGGAGCTCGCCGCCGATCCGCACCTGGATCGCGCGGCGGGCGTCGACCAGCTCGTCGAGCCAAGCGTCGGCGTCCGCGTGCGTGACCGCCTCGCGGTCGCAGCGGGCGAAGAGTTCTTCGGCCGTGAGGTCGCCCAGCGAAAGCAACAGGTCGTGCGCGGCGTCGGCGTGGCGGCAGTACGGGTCGGCCAGCTTCTGCAGTTCGAGGCCGAGCTGGTCGATGACCTCGCCGTCGAGCAGCTCGCGCAGCTCGGCCCCGCCGAGCAGCTCGCGCAGCTGAGCGTGGTCCAGCGCGAGCGCCTGCGCGCGGCGCTCGGCGAGCGGAGCATCGCCCTCGTAGATGAAGTTTCCGACGTAGTTGAACAGCAGCGACGACGCGAACGGCGACGGTTGCTGCGACTCGACCGTCTCGACACGCACGACGCGCTTCTCGATGTCGCGCAGCAGCGACACGAGCCCCGGCAGGTCGAACACGTCGCGCAGGCACTCGCGGTACGTCTCGAGCAAGATCGGGAAGCTCGGGTAGCGCGAAGCGACCGCCAGCAGGTCGGCCGCCCGCCGGCGCTGCATCCACAACGGTTGGCGGCGGCCCGGTTGGCGTTTGGGCAACAGCAGCGCCCGGGCCGCGTTCTCCCGGAACCGCGCGGCGAACATCGCCGTGGAGCCGAGCTGCGAGGTGACCCGGTCTTCGACCTCCTCGGCCTTCGGCAGGAACAGCTCGGCCGGCGGCGGCTGGGGCGACTCGGGCAGGCGGAAGATCATGCCGTCGTCGGTCCACGAGTAGTCGACCTCGCCGAGCTCCTCCTCGCGCAGCCGCGCGGCGACCGCCATCGCCCACGGCGCGTGCACCCGCGTGCCGAACGGCGAGAGCACGCAGATCCGCCAGTCGCCGATCTCGTCGAGGAACGACTCGATGATGATCGACCGGTCGGACGGCGGCTCGCCGGTCGCGTCGGCTTGGTCCTCCAGGTAACGCAGGAGCGTGCCGGCCGCGCCGGCGTCGAGCGCGTGGCGGTCGGTCAGCCGGGCGGCGACCGCCTCTTCGCCGTCGGACCGGAGACCGTGCGTGAGCTCGCGGGCCAGCTCGCCGATCGCCTTGCCGAACTCCAGCGGCCGGCCCGGCCCCTCGCCGCGCCAGAAGGGCATCTTGCCCGGCTCGCCGGGCGCGGGGGCGACCAGGACCTTGTCCTTGGTGATGTCCAGCACCCGCCAGCTGCTCGCCCCCAGCAGGAAGACATCGCCCGGGTGGGTCTCGAAGACCATCTCCTCGTCGAGTTCGCCCACGCGGCTCCCGCCGGCCCCGTCCGGCCCGTCGCCCACGAGGAACACGCCGTACAGGCCGCGGTCGGGGATCGTGCCGCCGTTGAGGATGGCGATCCGCTGCGAGCCTTTGCGCGGCGAGATCGTCCCCGCGACGCGGTCCCACGTGAGCCGCGGCCGCAGCTCGGCGAACTCGTCGGACGGGTACCGGCCGGAGAGCAAGTCGAGCACGCCGTCGAACGAGCCGCGCGGCAGGTCGGCGTACGGCGCGGCGCCACGCACCGTGGCGTACAGCTCGTCGACCGGCATGTTGTCGCGGGTGACGATCGCCACGAGCTGCTGCGCGAGCAGGTCGAGCGGGTTCCGCGGGTAGAAGGTCTCCTCCACGTGCCCCTTGAGCATCCGCCCCGTCGCGCCGGCGCAAGCCAACAGGTCGCCGCGGTACTTCGGGAAGATGACGCCGTTGGACAGCAGATCGACGCCGCGACCCGAGCGGCCGATCCGCTGGATGCCCGACGCGATCGTCGGCGGGGCCTCGATCTGGATCACCAGGTCGACCGCGCCCATGTCGATGCCCAGTTCCAAAGAACTCGTGGCGACGATCGCCGGCAACAGGCCGCGCTTCAGGCGGTCCTCGATGTCGGCGCGGGCCTCCTTGCTGATGCTGCCGTGGTGGGCGAGGCAGACCTCGATCGGCGTGTGCTGCTCGCGCGGGGCGCCGTTCGCGTCCGGCTCGTCGGCTTCGGCGCGGGCGGCCTCGGCCTCTTCGTTGGCCAGCTCGTTGATCGCCGCGGCCAGCCGCTCCGCGAGGCGACGGCTGTTGACGAAGATCATCGTCGAGCGGTGCGCGCGGATCAGCTCCAAGAGCCGCGGGTGGATCGCCGGCCAGATGCTCGGCGAGGAGGGGCCCATCGCCGTGTTGCCGAAGGCTTCGGGGGGCTGGAAGGTCTCCTCGGCCGGAACCGGGGGACCTTCTAAGCCGTTGAGCTCGTGCAGGGCTTCGGAATCGGCCGCCAAGCCGGGCCACGCGTCGTCGGCGCCGCCGACGCTGCCGCCGAGCGGCTTGTGCCTCTCGACCAGCTCCTTGGCGAGCTCCTCGACCGGCATCTCGACGCGCAGTTGGAACCGCTTCGGCTCGCTCGCGTCGACGATCTCGACCGGCCGCGGCCGGACCGGCGTGTCCGGGTCGGCCGTGGCCTCGGCGCCTCCGAGCAGCCGGGCGATCTCTTCCAGCGGCCGCTGCGTGGCCGACAGGCCGATCCGCTGCAGCGGTGGGCAGTCGCCGCCGGCCGCTTCTTTTCGCAGTTGCTCCAGACGCTCGAGCGTCAGGAACAGGTGGGCGCCGCGCTTGGTCGGGACCATCACGTGGATCTCGTCGACGATGACCGTCTCGACCCGCTCGAGGATCTCGCTCGCGCGGCTCGTGAGCATCAGGTAGAGCGACTCGGGCGTGGTGATCAGCACGTCCGGCGGGTCGCGGAGGATCCGCTGCCGCTCGCGCTGGTCCGTGTCGCCGGTGCGGATCGCGACCGAGGGCTCGTGGTAGTCGCACCCCAAACGACCCGCGACCGCGCGCATGCCAGCGATCGGCGCGCGGAGGTTGCGGTCGATATCGACGCCGAGCGCCTTGAGCGGGCTGATGTAGAGGACCCGCACGTGGTTCTTGGCTTTCTTGCGCTGGCGCTCCGAGGGCTTATGCCCTCGGCTCCGGTTGGCGCTTCGTTTGGGTACGGCCGTGTGCGGAGCTCCGACTCCGGAGCCGAGGGCATCAGCCCTCGGAGCAAACATCAGTTTGTCGAGCGACGCCAGGAACGCGGCGAGCGTCTTGCCCGAGCCGGTCGGCGCCAGCAGCAGCGTGCTCTTGCCCGACGCGATCTCCGGCCACGCGGAGCGCTGCGCTTTGGTGGGGCCGGAGAACGCCTCGGCGAACCACGTGCGGGTCGGCTCGTGGAACGCGGTGAGCGCGGCGGCAATTGTTTGTTTGTTCACCACAAAGGCACAGAGAGCACAGAGGAGCCGAGGAGGGAAGCCTTCGGGCTTTATCGCTCGGCCAGCCGCAGCCGGATCGGTCCCTTCGCTTTGCGCGGGTCGACGACTTGGCCCCGCTGGGTGACCTCCAGCCGCCCTGCGTCGGCCAGGTCGGTCGCTACCCGGCGGGTTGCTTCCATCAGCGGCCGCCAGTCGGCGGGCCGCACGCGGCGCGCCGCTTCGGACGGGCAGATGGTCTTCCGCGCGCCGCGCTGGGCGAGCAGGTCGAAGATCGCTCGCTCGATCGCTTCGCGCTGGTCCAAGCAACTACTCCTGGCATTCGGGGCACGCGAAGACCTTCCTGGCGGCCAGCTCCCACTGCTGAATCGCCCCGCCGCAGTCGGGGCAGTGAGGCTTCTTGTAGACCCGCAAACGCTCGTCGCGTGTCATCCGGCCGCGTGGTTTCCCGACGTCGGCCGGGTCGGCGATGATGATCCGGTTGTGCTTCACGCCGACGGCCATCAGCTCGGCGAGGCTCGCCCAGAGGGCGTCGAACTCTGCGCGGTCGACCTCGCGGCCGGCCCGCTCCGGGTGGATGCCGAGCAAGTGCAGCGCCTCGCAGCGGTAGATGTTCCCCACGCCGGCGAGCACCTCTTGGTTCATCAGCAACGCGCCGATCGGCGC
Source organism: Botrimarina sp. (assembly GCF_040219535.1). Classification (NCBI taxonomy): domain Bacteria; kingdom Pseudomonadati; phylum Planctomycetota; class Planctomycetia; order Pirellulales; family Lacipirellulaceae; genus Botrimarina; species Botrimarina sp. The sequence continues at coordinate 30,016 of NZ_JAVJSH010000037.1, read as the reverse complement.
GCGGCTGCGGCTGATGCGGCGCCAGGCGCGCTCCGGGTCGGCGTCGGGACGGAGCGGGTCGGGGCCCAGGCGGCCCAGTTGCCGCTGGTAGCCCTCCGGGTCGAGCAGCTCGCAGCGGTTGGGTCCGTTGAGGTCGAACGCGGCTCGCTCCCCTTCGATCCGCAGCCGCACCGCGCCGCGCGGCTCAGGCCACGCCCCCTGGTTGCGGGTCCTGTGCAGGCGGAACTTGCCGTACAGGCCGAGGTGGATGTGGAGCACGTCCGATCGCTTGGAGCGTCCCTTCGGCGCCCAGTGGTAGAAGAGGTGCTTGCCGAACGCCTCGACGCGGTCGACCTCCCGCCCCGAGAGCCGCCGCGCGTCGTCGGCGAACCGCCCCTGCGGGCTGCTAGCAACCAGCGGCGCGCCGACGAACAGCCGTCCGTGGTCGCGGGCGACGCGGTGCAGGGTATGGCCTTCGGGCATACGGAGAGGGGTGAGGGGTGAGGGGTGAGAGGGGGAGGGACGCGGGCGCCAGCCACCGCGTAACACCATTGCCAGCAACGCTTTATCGACAACCGCAGCGATTCGGATGTGAAAACCGGCGTGACAGTTACACTGGGAATCCAGCCCTGTACGGGCGGAGCCTCTGTCTATGCTTTGCCGCAGCCGGATGAGTCAATCGGGATCGCTCGCCGCTGATTTGCTCGCCGAAGCCCGGCAAGGTTCCGAGGCTTCCTTGGGCAAGCTGATGCAGCTGCACGCCAACTACTTGAAGCTGGTCGTGGCGTCGCAGCTCGACGACCGGCTGCGGACCCGCGTCAGCTCGTCCGACGTGGTCCAGGAGACCTTCTACGAGGCCCACCGCGACTTCCCCGCCTTCCGCGGCGCCACGCCCGAGGAGTTCCTCGGCTGGCTGCGGCGGATCTTGATGAACAACCTGCTGCGTGCGGTGGAGCAGCACGTCAAAGCGGCCAAGCGCGACGTGCGCCGGGAGGTTTCGATCGACCGCGCGAACGAGGGGGGCGACCGCTCGGTCGCGGGGATGGCGTCGCTTTTGCCGCACGGCGGCGACAGCCCGTCGGCCTCGATGCACCGCCGCGAAGACGCGCAGACCCTCGCTGAGCTGCTCGCCGAGCTGCCCGAGGACTACCGCGAGGTGCTCCGGCTCCGCCACCACGAGGGGCTCGACTTCACAGCCATCGCCGAGAGGATGGGCCGCACGTCCGGGGCGGTTCGCATGCTGTGGCTGCGGAGCGTGAAGCGGCTGCGCAGCCTGTACGGAGAAGGAGCTTCGTCATGAGCCCAACCCCACCAAACGACTCGCGCAGCGCGCTGCTCGACGCGACCCGTTCTTTCGCCAGCCTCGGCGACCGGCCGCCCGGCGCGCACGACGAGCGGCTCATCGCGGCCCTCGACGAGTACGTTGCGGCGCTGGAGCGTGGCGACGCCGAGCCGGTCGAAGCCTACGCCCGCCGGCGCCCCGAGCTGGGCGAGGAGCTCCTGGAGTGCCTCAAGGGGGTGCGCGCCATCCACGACGCCGTGCAGGCGGCCAAGCAGGCGCCGGGCGCCCCGGCGGCGGGCGATCTGAGCGCCACCGACGGCTTCGACCTGCCGGCCGAGACGCCCCACGGCGCGCCGGCCACGATCGGCGACTACCGGCTGATCCGTGAGATCGGCCGGGGCGGGATGGGCGTGGTGTACGAGGCCGAGGAGCAGTCGCTCCGGCGGCGCGTCGCGCTGAAGGTCCTGCCGTTCGCGGCGGTGCTGGACCAGCGGCAGATCGCCCGCTTCCGCAACGAGGCCCAAGCGGCCGCCGGCCTGCACCACACGAACATCGTCCCGGTGTTCGCGATCGGCCAAGAACGGGGCGTCCACTTCTACGCGATGCAGCACATCGAGGGACGCTCCCTCGCCGAGGCGATCGCCGAGCTCCGCGGCGGCGCCGGCGCCGCGCCGAGCGCGTCGCCGAACGCGACGACCCAGGCCCTCGGCGACGCTCCCCCCGCCACGCCCGCCAGCGGCAAGGCCGCACGCCGCAGCGCGCCCAGCCAGGGCGAATCCCCCACCGCGGCCCCGACCCTGGGGCCGAACAACCGCTCTTCGAGTTACTTCCGGGCCGCCGCGCGGATGGCGGCCGACGCGGCCGACGCGCTGCAGCACGCGCACGAGCTGGGCGTGGTGCACCGCGACATCAAGCCCTCCAACCTGCTGATCGACACCCGCGGCAAGGTCTGGGTGGCCGACTTCGGTCTGGCGCGGATGCAGACCGACCTGGGCGTCACCGCGACGGGCGACGTCGTCGGCACGCTCCGCTACATGAGCCCCGAGCAAGCCCGCGGCCGCGCCGACCAGGTCGACGGGCGGACCGACGTGTACGCGCTGGGCGCCACGCTGTACGAGCTGCTCACGCTGCGGCCGGCCCACGGGGGCAACGACCGGCGGCGGCTGCTGGACCGACTCGAGCGGACCGACCCGACCCCCCCACGCAAGCTCAACCCGGCCCTCCCCGCGGACCTCGAGAACATCGTCATGAAGGCGATGGAGAAGGACCGCGACGCCCGCTACGCGTCGGCCGGCGACCTGCGCGACGACCTGCGGCGGTACCTCGAGGGCCTCCCGACGATCGCCCGCCCGCCGGGCGTGGCGGACCGGGTGGGCAAGTGGATGCGGCGCCGCCGGCGGATGGTGGCCACCGCGGCGGTTGCGTCGGCGCTGGTGGCGGTCGTGTCGCTCGCCGCGTTGGTGGTCGTCAACCAAGCGCGCGGGCGGGCGGAGCAGGCGTTGGCGGAGCTCGGTTCGCAGCGTCAGCTTTCCGAGTCGCTCGCCGAAGAGGCGCGCGACCTGCTCCACCACTTCGGGGTCGAGTTGACCGACCGCTTGGCGCCGCTGCCCGGCAGCGAGGCGATCCGCGCCAAAGCGTTGGTCGACACGCTCGCCTACTACGAGAAGTTCCTCCGGAAGTCGGGCGACCAGGCCGACCACGACGGCGACGCCGACGCCGCGCGGGTGCGCGTCCGGGCGGCCGCCGTCGCCGAGCGGCTCGGCCGCCGCGACCATGCGAACCGACTCTACGAGCGGTCCGCGGTCGCCCTCGAGCAGGCCCTCCGCGACGACGCCGACGACACCGACGCCGCGTGGTGGCTGGCCCGTTGCCTGCACAACCACGCGCTGCTGCTGGGCTCGGAGGGCCAGGCCGACCCCGCGCGCGACGCCATCGCCCGATCGGTCGAGTTGTGGCGCGGCTTGCTCGCCGAGTCGCCCGACGACGCCGAGCGGATCGCCGACCTCGCCGCCGCGGTCGCCGACCAAGCGGTCTTGGCGGCCGACCAGAGCCCCGCCGGCGCCGCCGGCCTGCAGGAAGCCATCACGCTGTTGGCCCGGGCGCAGCGGGTCGCGCCGGACGACGAGAACCTCTCTCGCCGCATGGCGAACGCGTACAGCTCGCTGGCCAAGCGCATGCGGGGCGTCGATCCGGGCCGCGCCGCGGAGGCGGCCGACCAAGCGGTCGGGCTGCTCCGCGACCTGGTGCGCGAGGCCCCCGACGTCGAAGCCTACCGGGCCGACCTGGCGATGGCGCTCACCTGCCGGGGCGCGGTGGCGAACGACCGATCGAACCCGCAACGGGCCGAATCGGCGTACGCCCAGGCCGCCGACGAGCTCGCCTGGCTGGTCCAGCGGTCGCCGCTGGTCCCGCGGCACCGCAGCGAGCTGGCGGTCGCCCTGGCGAGCCGCGGGGCGGCCCTGGCGCGGCTGGGCCGCTACGACGAGTCGGACGACGCGTTCCGCCTCGCCGAACGCACGCTAGCGGGCCTGGTCCGCGACTTCCCCGACGAGCCCCGCTACCGCCGCAGCCACGCCGCGTTGTGGAACAACCTGGGGGTCGCGTTGCGCGACAGCGACCGCCTGGACGAGGCGGCCGACGCGTTCGCCCGCTCGATTGATCTAGAAGAAAAACGCCTGGCGAGTTTGAATAAGCCGGGGCCAACCCTGCTCGCGCAGCATTACACTAACTACGCACGCGTGCTCCACCGCCTCGACCGCTTCGACGAGGCGGCCGCCATCGAGACCAAGCGACGCACCCTGCTCCAAAAGGCGTCGTCGGTCGCGTCGACCCCCCCTCCTCAGCAACCATGAGCCACCGCCGCCGCTGCCGCCGAAGCGTCGCCCGACGCGGCCGCTCGCTCCGCCTGGAGCGGTGCGAGTCGCGCCTGGTGCTCAGCGCTGCGCACGGCGAGGGCTTGCCCGACTCGGCGATCTTGCCGCAGCCGGACGGCGCCGCGGCTTTGACGGCCAGCGCCGTCCCCAACCCGGTGGTGAGCGTCGCGTCGGCACTAGCGGGAGTCGACTCCGCGGCATGGTCGGCCTCCGCGTCGGGCCTGCGCCTGCTCCGACCCAACGCCCTGAGCGGCTGGACGCCGATCGACGCCGACACGGACCTCACCGCGATCGCCGGCTTCCAGAACAGCGTCATCGACGCGTCCGGCGCGCCGGTGGTGATCGTGCCGGGCATTGCGGCCGGTCCTAACTCGGGCGCCGCCGGCGGCCTTGGGGAGCTCTTGCCCAGCGTGATCGGCGCCCCGACGGCGGCGCGTGACGCTGTCACGAACTGGCAGCTGAACCCGTACCCGAACCTGGAGCGATACGCCGGGGCCGTAGGGGGCGTGTTCGACTGGTCGTCCGACGGCGTCCCGTTCTCCGACTACGACTTCACGCCCGACGCGCCGGGCGAGCCGTCCGAGCCGCTTTCCTCTTGGAACGACGACGGCGAAACCGACCCGGCGGTGAGCACGCCGCTCGAGCCGCGGCAGGCCGAGTCGCTCCCGCTGACCGGCTTGCCCCAAGCGGACCTGGCGCCGCAGGCCCGCCACGGCGTGGCGGCGATCGTTGGCGGCTCGTCCGACCGCGGGACCGCGTACCCCGCGCCGGGGTCCCCCGCTACCGACTTCGTCGGGCCGTCCGGACCGATCTTCACCAGCGAGACGCCCGGCGCCGGCACGGTCAACGTGGAGGTCGACTCGCCGCTGGTCGGCCCCACGACGCCCGCGCCGCCGGACCGCGGCGGGGCCGAGGCGGTCGTGGTCCCGCCGTCGGCCCTTGAGCCCGACGCGATCGGCAACGCCACCGACTCGGACCGGAGCAGCCAGGTCGACGGTTTCGAACTCCCTGACGCCGACTCCGACTCCGACACCACTGACCGGGCGGCCCAATCGACCGCGTCGCGCCGGCGCCAGCGGCTCGCCGCCGGAGAGCCCGCCGACGAGCAGCAGCCCGAAGGGCAGCTGGCCGACGGGCGCGCGCCGGCCGAACAGCAACGGACCGAGGGCGAGATCGACCTCGGCTTGCTGCTCGCGACCGCCGACGAGCCGCTCGCGCCGTACCAAGTGGTCAGCGCCGAACAGGCCGCGGCCCACGCCCAACGCGACCCGGCCCTCGCCGCCCGCGACGCCGCGCTCGCGATCGACCCCTGGGCGCGGCCCGTGGCGCTGCGGCAGGTGGTCAACGCGACGGGCGTCGCAGGGTCGCCGACGGGCGGCGTCGCCGACGCCGCGTCGGAGGCCGAGGGCGAGCGGGCCGCGGCGGCCGACGCGGCGTCCCCGACGCTCGACGCCGAGCCGACCGAGCCGACTGTCCCGCCCGATGCGGCCGCCGCGCGGGTCACCGAGCCGCGCCAGTCGATCTGGGCGTACGCGCTCTCGACCCTCTTCGGCGGCGCGGTGGTTTGGGGGCTGCGGCGGGCCGAAACCCCGGGCAGTGCCCCCTGCGTCGAGCGACCCTTGCCGTCGCGACAACCCTCCCGCCGCGCCCCCGAGTGGCGCGCCGGAGCGGCCGATTCGCCGTCACGGCGTGATTCGGCCTGACGCGTTCGGTTAGACTGGCAGGGTGCGTTTCTCCTCCCGCCCCGTCGCCGGCATGGCCCATCGATCCCTGTTGATCGTCGCCCTCGGGACGGCGTGCGCGGTCGCCGCGCCGGCCCCCGGCGCCGAAACACGCGCCGCCGCGGTCGATTTCAACGAGCAGGTGCGGCCGGTCTTCGTGAAGCACTGCCTCGCGTGCCACGGCGGGGTGAAGCAGGCGGGCGGGCTGTCGCTCGTGTGGAGAGAGACCGCGCTGCGGCCGAGCGATTCGGGCGCCGCGCCGATCACGCCGGGCGACTCGGCGGGCTCGTACTTGATCGACCGGGTCGCCGACCCCGACGACGACTTCCGCATGCCCCCCGCGGAGCACGGGCGGCGGCTCTCGGAGGACGAGGTCGCGGTGCTGCGGCGCTGGATCGACGAGGGCGCGCGGTGGGCGCCGCCGTGGTCGTTCACCGCACCGAGCGCGGCCGAGCCGCCGCCGGCCAGCGATTCGTCGTGGCCGGAGTCGCCGATCGACCGGTTTGTGCTCGCGCGGCTGCGGGCCGAGGGCCTCGGGCCGTCGCCCGAGGCCGACCGCCGCCAGTGGCTCCGCCGCGTGTCGCTGGACCTTGTGGGCTTGCCGCCGACCGAGCAAGAGGCCGACGTGTTCCTCGCCGACTCGGCCGAGGGGGCCCACGAGCGGGTCGTCGACCGGCTGCTCGCTTCGCCGCACTACGGCGAGCGCTGGGCGAGCGTGTGGCTCGACCTGGCGCGCTACGCGGACTCGATGGGATTCGAGAAAGACGCCCAGCGCACCATCTGGCCCTACCGGGATTGGGTGGTCGACGCGCTGAACGCCGACCTGCCTTACGACCGGTTCTTGCTCAAGCAGTACGCGGGCGACCTCCTCCCCGGCGCCACGCTGGCGGACCACATCGCCACCGGCCTGCACCGCAACACGAAGACCAACACCGAGGGCGGCGCCGACGACGAGGAGTTCCGGTGGGCCGCGGTGGTCGATCGGGTCGACACGACCGGTCAGGCCGTGTTGGGGTTGTCGATCGGCTGCGCTCGGTGCCACGACCACCCGTACGACCCGATCCGGCAACGCGATTACTACGCGTTAGCCGCGTACCTCAACAACACACGCGACGCCGACCTCGCCGAGGACTGGCCGCGCGTGCCGGCTCCGCGCGACGCCGATCGCCGCGATGAAGTAGCCGCCAAGCTCACCGAGCTACGCGCCGCAAGTGAGAGCCTGCACCGCCTGGGCGTAGCGGCCCGATCGGCGACCGCCGACTGGGCGCCGCTGGGGTTCGACGCGGCCGAGTCGACGCTCCAGACGCGGCTCGCCGTCCGCGGGCCGGAGGTCCGCGCCGAGGGGACCGTCAGCGACCGCTCCCACTTCACGCTCGCCGCTCCGGCGCCCGGCGGCCGGGTCACCGCGTTGCTGGTGGAGGCCCTGCCGGAGGACCCCGAGCGAGCGGCGAAGCTGCCGGAGACGGGCTTCGTGCTGTCGCGCTTGCGCGTGTTCGTCGAGCGCTCCGCGGAGGGCAGGTCCTCGGACCAGCAGGTCGCGCTACGCAAAGAGAGTGAGCCGGCGCCCGACGCGACCGCGCCGATGTCAGAAGAAGTGTTCCTGGCCGAGGTGTTCGCCGACGAAGCCGACGGCTTCTTCCGGCCGATCGACTCGATCCGCGACAACGCCGAAGGGTGGGGCGCGTACACGCGGATGCGGCGGGGCAGGTGGGCGGTCTTCGTGCCCGACGAGCCGCTCGACCTGGCCGACGGCGACCGCCTGCGGCTGGAGCTGAAACACGGCAAGGTGACCGACGGCCAAGGGCCGTTGGTGATCCGGCGGCTGCGTGTGTCGACGACGACCGACCCGCGCTGGGCCGCCCTCGTCGACGACCCCCAGCGGGCCGCCACGCGCGAGCGAGAAGAGCGGCTGGTCGCCGACCTCAAAGCGATCCCGTCCACCTCGACGCTCGTGTTGCAAGAGCTGCCCGAAGGGCGCCGCCGCACGACCTACGTGCTCCAGCGCGGCGACTGGCAAGCGCCAACCGAAGCGGTCGCGCCCGCCACCCCCGCCGCGCTCCCGCCCGCGGGGGAAAGCCGGCTGGACCTGGCCCGCTGGCTCGGCGCCGACGAGAACCCGCTCACCGCGCGGGTGATGGCCAACCGCGTCTGGGCCGCGTTGTTCGGCCGCGGGCTGGTGGCGACCCTCGACGACTTCGGCTCCACCGGCGCCCGGGCCTCGCACCCCGAGCTGCTCGACTGGCTCGCGGTGCGTTTGCGCGACACGCACGGCTGGCGGCTGAAGCCGCTGCTGCGCGAGGTCGTGCTGTCGGCCACCTACCGGCAAGACGCGCGCGCCGCCGCCGACGCGACCCGGCGCGCCCCAGAGAACCGGCTGCTCGCCCGCGGCCCGCGCAACCGCCTCACGGCCGAGATGGTGCGCGATCAGGCGCTCGTGCTGGCCGGCAAGCTCAACCCGCAGGTCGGCGGCCCCCCGGTCATGCCCTACCAGCCCGACGGGATCTGGCAGAGCGTGTACACCAACAAGCGGTGGGAGACCGACGAGGGGCCCAACCGCTTCCGCCGCGCGCTGTACACCTACTGGAAGCGGACCGCCGCGTACCCGAGCCTCGTCGCGTTCGACGTGCCGCAGCGCGACCAATGCACCCCCCAGCGCCCCACGACCAACACGCCGCTGCAGGCGCTGGTGACCCTCAACGACCCGGCCTTCGTCGAGCTGGCCGAGGGCCTCGCCGACAGGATGCTCCGCCGCGCAGGCGAATCGCCGCGCGAGCGGATCGCTTGGGCCGCACGCCTGGCGACCGGCGATGACTTGGCCGAAGAGAGCCTCGCCGAGCTCGTCGACTTGTACGAAGAGACGGCCGCCGAAGCGGACGACCGCTTCGCGATGGGGGTCGTCGCCAACACGATCCTCAACCTCGACGCGACGCTGACCAAATGATTGGCTTGTTGGCCCCTGGGCCGTTCGCTCCCCGGGCTGGCGCCCCGGGGCTCCCCGGTTCCTAGAGCGCGGGCCGACCGACTCGGAGACACCGAACAGCAGCGGCAGGACAAGCAGCAACAACGCACCCAACCAATTGGCGCCTGAGCCGAGGGCATAAGCCCTCGGAGGATGAGCGAACCCCCATGAACCCGGCCGACGAACTCCGACAGCTAGGCGCCCAGCGGCACACGCGCCGCCACTTCTTGCAGGGTGGCATGGCGGGGCTGGGCGCGTTGTGGCTCGGCGCGCAGCGGGCGGCCGGCGCCGCCGGCGGCGGGCCGATCGCGATCGACCCGTCGCGCCCGTGGGCGCCGCGCGAGCCGCACTTCGCCGCGAAGGCCAAGCGGGTGATCTTCCTGCACATGGCCGGCGCGCCGAGCCAGTTCGAGCTGTTCGACTACAAGCCGGAGCTCGTGCGTCGCGACGGCCAGACCTGCCCGGCGGAGCTGATCGCCGGCGAGCGGTTCGCGTTCCTGCGCGGCGAGCCGCAGCTGCTCGGGTCGCCGTTCGAGTTCGAGCGGGCCGGCCAGTCGGGCCAGTGGGTCAGCAGCTTGCTGCCGGAGTTCAAGAAGTCGGTCGACCGGGTCGCGTTCGTCCGCACGATGGCGACCGACCAATTCAACCACGCCCCCGCGCAGCTGCTGGTGCACACCGGCTCCGCGCGCGCCGGGGGCGCGTCGATCGGCTCTTGGGTGACTTACGGCCTCGGCAGCGAGAACCAGAACCTGCCCGGCTACGTGGTGCTGCTCTCCGGCGGCAAGACCCCCAGCGTGGGCCACGCGGGGTGGGGCAGCGGCTTCTTGCCGAGCGTGTACCAAGGGGTCCAGTGCCGCGGCGCGGGCGACCCGGTGTTGTTCCTCTCGAACCCGGAGGGCTACAGCCAGCGGCTCCGCCGGCGCACCGTCGACGCGATCAACCGCATCAACGAGCAGACCCACGCCGAGTGGGGCGACCCGGAGACCGTCACGCGGATCGCCCAGTACGAGATGGCGTGCCGCATGCAGCTCGAGGCGTCCGACGCGATGGACCTCGCCCACGAATCGGCCGACACGCTCGCCGCGTACGGCGTCGAGGCCGGCGGCGAGAGCTTCGCCAAGAACTGCCTGCTCGCCCGCCGCCTGTGCGAGCGGGGCGTGCGCTACGTGCAGCTCTTCGACTGGGGCTGGGACACCCACGGCACCCGCGAAGACAGCTCGATCGACAAGGGCCTCGCGCTCAAGGCGAGCCAGATCGACCGCCCGGTCCACGCGCTGCTGACCGACCTGGAACAGCGCGGCCTGCTCGAGGAAACGCTCGTCGTGTGGGGCGGGGAGTTCGGCCGCACGCCGATGCGCGAGAACCGCGGCGGCGTCGAGATGACCTACAAGGGCCGCGACCACCACGCCAAGGCGTTCACCATCTGGCTCGCCGGCGGCGGCGTCAAGCAAGGCTTCTCTTACGGCGAGACCGACCCGATCGGCTTCGGCCCCGTGACCGAGTCGGTCAACGTGCGCGACCTGCACGCGACGCTCCTGAGGCTCCTCGGCTTCGACCACGAGCGGCTTGTTTACCCGCTCCGCGGGCTGGATCAGAAGCTGACCGGCGTCGAGCCGGCGCGGGTCGTCGAGGAGCTGATCGCCTGAGCCGACGGCGCTAGCCGCGGGCGAACGGAGGGCGGCGGCCGGCGCTCCGCTGGCCCGACGCTAGCGCGTTCGGCTCAAGCGCGCCGCGCCCTGCCGGTGGGTCCGCAGCGCTTGAGACGACGGCGCTAGCCGCGGGCGAACGAAGGGCGGGGGCCGGCGCTCCGCTCGCCCGACGTCAGCTCGTTCGGCTCAAGCGCGCCGCGTCCTGCCGGTGGGTCCGCAGCGCTTGACCCGACGGCGCTAGCCGCGGGCGAACGGAGGGCGGGGGCCGGCGCTCCGCGCGCCCAACGCTAGCGCGTTCGGCCCGAGCGCGAGGCTTAACAAAAGCTTAACGCCACTCCTCTGCGGCGGTCATTGCCGAAGCGACGCGAGTCGCTTAGTGTCGCGATCACTTTCCCCAACCTTCCTCGCCGAATTACACCTGATGACGCGACTGACTTGCTTGCTGGTGTTTATCGCCGCCTCCCCGGCCCTCGCCCACGAGGGGCACGAAGAGGTCGAGGTCCCCAAAGCCGATTTCCCGTCGGCGATGGTCCTCCCCGCGATCGAGGGCCCCCGTCCGTGGTCGGACAAGCCGCTGCTGAACGACCCGGACCGGTTCCAGATCGCGATCATGACCGACCGCACCGGCGGACACCGGCCGGGCGTGTGGATGGACGCGGTGCGCAAGCTCAACCTGCTGCGGCCGGAGTTCGTCGTGTCGGTCGGCGACCTGATCGAGGGCTACACCGACGACCCGCGGCAGGCCGACCGCGAGTGGGAAGAGTTCCTCGGCTTCATCGACCAGCTCCAGATGCGGTTCTTCTTCGTGGCGGGCAACCACGACCTCACCAACCCGATGCTGCACCGCAAGTGGCGCGAGCGGTTCGGCCGCGAGTGGTACTCGTTCGACTACCGCGGCGTGCACTTCCTCTGCCTGTGCAGCGAGGACCCGGTCCAGCAGCACATCAGCCAGGAGCAGATCGAGTTCGTCCGCAAAGACCTGGCCGACCACGCCGACGCCCGCTGGACGCTCGTGTTCCTGCACAAGCCGCTGTGGACCTACGCCGAGCGCGGCCTCGCCAACGACGGCGTCGACCCCACGAACTGGAAGGAGGTCGAGCGGCTGCTCGTCGACCGGCCCCACACGATCTTCGCCGGCCACGTGCACCACTACGTGCAGTACCAACGCAACGGGCGCGAGTACTACTCGCTGGCGACCACCGGCGGCGGCTCGCTGTTAAGGGGGAACGAGTACGGGGAGTTCGACCACGTCACGTGGCTCACCATGGAGCACGACGGCCCGCACGTGGCGAACCTCCGCCTCGACGGGATCCTGCGGCCCGACGTGGTGACCGAGGAGTCCGCCGAGCGCTTCAACCGCTTCCTGCGGATGGTGACCGTCGAGGTCGCGCCGATCCTCATCGACGACGAGTCGGGCTTCGTCGAGGGCGAACTCAGCGTGCGGCTCACGAACGAGCTGGGCGCGATGGTCACGGCGACCGGCCGGGTCGACGGCCTGCCGCTCCGCGGCCTCACGGTCGACCCGGCCGAGTTCAAGCTCGCCGCCGGGCCGGTCGGCACGGCCGAGCAGACGGTGCGAGTCCGCTTCGACGAGCCGATCGCTTTCGACCGCCTCCGCAGGGGCACGTTCACCGCGAAGGTCCAGACCGTTCCCGAGGCCGACGGCGAGGCGCCCCTCCGCGCCGAGCGGACCGTGCCGATCGTGATCGACTACCGCTACCTGTGCCCCCGAGCGAAGGAGCCCTTGGCCATCGACGGCGACCTCGAGCGCTGGCCCGAGAAGACCTACGGCCCGGGCGAGGAGCCCCTCATCCTCGGCGCGGCGCGGGAGTGGAACGGCCCGCAGGACGCCGACTTCCGCGTCGCCACCGCGCACGACGACCGCTTCCTGTACGTCCGCGCCCGGGTGACCGACGAGCGCGTCGTGGCCGGGGAGGACCGCCTGACCTTCGTGTTCGACGGCCGGCCGAGCGTTCAGCGCGACGCCGACCGGCAGCTCCGGCGCGGCACGTTCGTCATCTCGGTCCCCGCGCCCGCCGAGGGGCAGGGCGGCGAGGTCGCGGCGGGGCCCGGCTGGCGCAACCGCCCTATCGAGGGCGTGAAGGCCGCCGCGCTGCGGACCGAGTCGGGCTACGACCTCGAGCTGGCCGTGCCCGTCGAGCGGCTCGCCCGCACGCAGGGCGGCGACTGGAGCGACTTCCAACTTTCGGCCGTGCTCCGCGACGTGGACGACCCGGCGCGCGACGCGGCCGAAGTCGTGTGGCGCGGCACGCGGAGTTACAAAGACAGCAACATGAACTTCGCGCGGTTCACCCGCGGTGATTGACCGCGAATGACTTAGCCCCGGGTCAGTGACCCGGGGCTAACGTTTGGTGACCCGGGGCTAAGACCCCGCCGGCTCCAAGAAACGCAAGTGGTGCTGCGCGTGCACCACCATCAGCTCGCGCCATTGCTCGACGCTCAGCCCGTCGGCCAGCGGGTAGGGAGGCAACGGGCCGGCGAAGTCGCGGGCCTCGGCGAGGGTCGCTTCGAGCCGGTCGATCTTCGCCGGGTCGTCCGCTTCCAGCGCGGGCGGCGTGAGCTGCGGCAGCGTGCCGAGCCCCGACGGCATCCACCGCGACCGCCGCGCGAGCCAAAGAACCGAGCCGGTGACCTTCCGCAGCGGCCACGCCAGCCGCGGCTCGCCGCCGTCCATGCCCACGCGCATCGTGCCGCACAGGTGGTCGGCCATCTGCGACAGGTTCCACTTGCCGTGCGCCACGTAACCATCGGCGCGCAAGCGTCGGACCTCGGCGATCACGTCGTCGAGGGAGCGGAGGTCGAGCCGGCGGCGGCGGGGCATGGGAGGCTGTCGGCTATCGGCTGTCGGCTATCGGCTGACGGTCTGGCGCCAGCACCTAGCCCTTAGGTTGGAACGCTCTTTAACGCGGGTCACTGGAGAATTTCCTAGTCGGGTCGCAGCGTCAAGGCGGCGCCCCGTCGCACAGCTAAGCCCCGCCGCCGACAGCCGATAGCCGAAAGCCGATAGCCGACAGCCCTCGCTCCGTTTACGCTCCAGGGCATGGCCGCCCGCCTCATCCGCCGCGCCGACCAAGCCGTGATCGCGTTGCTCACGGCGATTTTGCTTGCCGGCGCGGCCGCGTGGTGGGTCCGCGCCGGGGGGCTGCGGGGCGAGCTGGTCGACATCGACCGCGCGGCGCCGCTGGGCTACGAGTTCTTGGTCGACGTGAACCGGGCCGATTGGCCCGAGCTCGCCCAGCTGCCGGGCATCGGCCCGGTGCTCGCCAAGCGGATCGTCGCTACCCGAAGCCGAGAAGGAGGCTACCGTACCCCGGACGACCTCCGCCGCGTGCCGGGAATCGGCCCGCGGAAGCTCGAAGCGATCCGCCGCCACCTGCTGCCGCTGCCCGACGACACGCAGGTGGCCGAGGAAGAATGGGGCGCCGATCGACGCGGTTCGAGCGGCTAGAATGTCGGGTTGGTATCGTGTTAAGCAGACCCCGCAAGATCTCGATATGTCGCACGAAGCGCAGGACTTTATAGCCGGTTTCGACTCCCTGCCGGCGCCGTCGCAGCACGAGGTCGCTGTTTCGATCTTGCGCCGGTTCCAGTTTGCCGACACGCCGGCGACCGGCGACGAGGAACTCGTGCAAATCGCCGACGAGGTGTTCCTAGCAATGGACCGCGACGAGCAATCCGATGGATCCTGACCGTCGCGGCCAGGTGTGGCTCGTCGATCTTGGCTACGTGGCCAAGGTGCGACCCTGCTTGGTGCTGAGTGTCCCGCTGACCGAGGCCGACCGCGCGCTGGTGACCCTCGTGCCCCACACCACAAGCCCACAAGGCGCACGCTTCGAGACTCCGTCGCAGGAACGCTTTCTCAAGACCGGCGTGTTCGACGCGCAGAGTCTCGTGACGATCCCACAAGCAAAACTGATCCGCCGCTTGGGCTCTTTGCCGCCGGATCGATTGCTGCAAGTCGAGGCCTCTGTCCGAAGCTGGCTAGGCCTGTAAACCGTCTACCGCTATGCGTATCACCTTGCTCGACGGCCACCCGCGCGGAGGCAGCCTCGGCGCCGCGCTAGCCGACGCCTACGCCCGCGGCGCGGAGGCCGGCGGGCACGAGCTGCGGCGCCTGACGCCGCGCGACATGGCGTTCGACCCGGTGCACCGCGGCTACAAGGAGGCCGCGCCGCTCGAGCCGGACCTGGCCGCCGCGCAAGCCGACATCGCTTGGTGCGAGCACCTGGTGGTCGTGCACCCGGTCTGGTGGGGCTCGATGCCGGCCCAGCTCAAGGGCTTCTTCGACCGCACCTTCACGCCCGGCTGGGCGTTCAAGTTCCACGAGGGGAAGATCTGGTGGGACCGGCTGCTCGCGGGGCGCAGCGCGCGGGTGATCCAGACGTCGGCCACGCCGAAGATCGCCATGCGGTTGGCGTACTTCAACTGCGCGCCGATCGCCGTGAAGGACAGCACGCTGGCGTTCTGCGGATTCAAGCCGGTCCGCCTGACGCAATTCGGCGGCGTCGGCGGCGGCTTCAAGCCGGAGAAGGCGCGGCCGTGGCTGGCCAAGTGCGAGCGGCTCGGCCAGCGCGGCGTGTGAGCGGCGCCGCCGCGGTCGCTCAGTCCTCGAACGCCCCCTCCCCGAAACGCCCACTCTCCGCAACCCAGTCCTCGGTCGCTCAGTCCTCGAACACCGTGTCCGGCACGCGCCCCTCGTCGCCCACGGCGGCCAAGCGGTCGAAGTACTCTTGGTCGATGTCGTAGCCGAGCGCGTGCACGCTGCCGTCGAGGAACGCGAAGTGGGCGATCTGGTTGTGCTCGCTGCCGAAGTGGCCGCGGTAGGTCTCGTCGCGCGACTCGGGGAAGCCGGCCGAGCTCCGTCGCACCGCGCCGTGGCGGTTATCTCCCGCAAAGAAGGCGGTGTCGCCGCGCCGCGCGTGCTCGGTGCCGGGCTCCGCGTCGGGGATCTCTGGCGGCAGGTGCTTCTCGCCGAGGCCGAAGGTCTTCGACAAGCCGTCGATGACCCGCCGCGCGGCGATCTTCGAGTTGGTGTAGATCGGGCCGAAGGTCTCCGCGTCGAACTCGTCTTGGCCGAACTGCTCCATCCCGTTCCGCGTGCTCAGCCCCGCGTTGCCGGCGAAGTCCCCGCCCGCCGCTACGCCACGCACCAGGGCGGGCTGGTCGTCGTTGTCGAAGTCCCGATCGGCCGCCGGCGAGCGCCGCGACGGGCAGTAGAAGACCGACACGGGCGTACGCATCGCCACGGCGTTCGCTTCGGAGTCGACGCGCTCGGCCGGGACCCACGCATCGTAGATCGCTTGCTCTTCGACGAACGGCAGCATGAAGAACGCCCACGAAACGGCGTGTTGCTCGTTCCCCTCCGGGTAACGCGGCGAACCGGCCCGCCCCGGCGGGAAGTGGCCGTTGGTATCGTGGAACGTCTGCAACGCGAGCGCCTGTTGCCGCAGGCGGCTCTTGCACTCGGTCCGCCGCGCGGCCTCGCGCGCGGCTTGCACCGCCGGCAGCAGCAGCGCAACCAGGATGCCGATGATCGCGATCACGACCAGCAGCTCGACGAGGGTAAAAGCGGCGGCGCGGCGGGTTCTCATTGGGCTCCAGCAGGAATCGGATGCGGGGTGGTTTATGCTTGGCGTCGCGCAATTTTAGGCGAACGAATCTGGAAGACAACCACCCTTGATGCGCCTGTCCGCAGGTCGAGGCTTTTCTATGCCCATTCGCAGACCGCGACGCTCCTGGTTTCTTCTCGCTTTGCTCCTGTCAGCCGCGCCAGCAGCGGCCGCCGCACCGTCGGTCATCGTGATCTTGGCCGACGACCTCGGATGGGGCGACCTCGGACAGAATGGCAACCCGGCGATCGAAACGCCGCACCTGGACCGCTTAGCGAGCGACGGCGCGTCGTTCTCTCGTTTCACCGTGCAGCCCGTTTGCAGCCCGACCCGCGCCGAGCTGCTCACCGGCCGCTGGGCGCCGCGCGGCGGGGTGACGGGCGTCACGGCCGGCGGCGAGCGCCTGGCCGCCGACACGCCGACCCTCGCCGACGCGTTCCAAGCGGCTGGCTACCGCACCGCGGCGATCGGCAAGTGGCACAACGGCACGCAGGCGCCCTACCACCCGCTCTGCCGCGGGTTCGACGCGTTCTACGGCTTCACCTCCGGCCACTGGGCCGACTACTTCGGCCCGCTGCTAGACCGCGACGGCGAGCTCACCCGAGGCCGGGGCTACCTGCCCGACGACCTCACCAACGAGGCGATCCGCTTCCTCCAATCGGCGCCCGACGAGCCCGCCTTCCTGTGGCTCGCGTACAACACGCCGCACTCGCCGATGCAGGTCCCCGACCGCTGGTGGGACCGCCGCGCGGGGCTGCCCGAGCCGCCGCCAGCGACCAACGCGCCAAAGGAAAACCGCCAACACACCCGCGCCGCGCTAGCGATGGTCGAGAACCTCGACTGGAACGTCGGCCGGTTGCTCGCCGCGCTCGACCAATCGGGCCGAGACGACGACACGATCGTCGTGTTCCTGACCGACAACGGCCCCAACGGCCACCGCTACAACGCGGGCCTGCGGGGAATCAAAGGCGCGACCGACCTGGGCGGCGTGCGCTCGCCGCTGCTGGTTCGGTGGCCCGGCCGGATCGAAGCACGGCGCGCCGTCGACACGCCAGCCGCCGCGGTCGACCTCGCGCCGACCCTCGCCGAGCTGGCCGGCGTCTCGCTGGCCGAGGGCCCGCCGCTCGACGGCCAGAGCCTCGCCCGCGTGCTCCGCGCGGACGGCCCGCCGCCGCCCGAGCGAACCCTCTTCGCGCACTGGGGCGGGCGCGTGTCGGCGCGGCGGGGGGCGCTCATCTTGGACCACGACGGGCGGCTCTACGACCTCGACGCCGACATCGCCCAAACGCGCGACCTAGCCGCCCAGCGCCCCGCCGAAACGGCCCGCCTCCGCGCCGACATCGAAGCCTTCCGCCGCGACGCGCTTGGCGACCACCAGAGCCGCCCTTTCACCGTCGGCCACCCCGCGCTCCCCCTCACGCAGCTCCCCGCGCGCGACGCGACCACCGTCGGCGGCGTGCGGCACTCGAGCGTCCACAAGAACTGCACCTACCTGACCGGCTGGCGGTCGCCGGACGACGCCGTCGTGTGGGACATCGACGTCCTCCAGCCGGGCCGCTTCGAAGCGACCCTCTACTACACGTGCCCGCCCGCCGACGTGGGCGCGACCGTCGCCCTCACGTTCCGCGACGCGTCGGTGAGCGCCCAAGTCGAGCCCCCCCACGACCCGCCGCTGACCGCCAGCCGGCGCGACCGGGTCCCCCGCTCCGAGGGCGACATGAAACGCTTCGCGCCGCTCGAGCTGGGCCAGATCCAGCTCCCCGAAGGCCGCGGCAAGCTGCGCCTGCAAGCGACCGAAGTCGCCGGCGACACGGTCATGGACCTGCGGCTGCTCACGCTGCGGCGCGTCGATTGACGAGGGACGGGGGACGGGGGACGAGGCACGAGGGACGGGGGACGAGGGACGGGGGACGAGGGAAAGGAGCCCCGTGGCGTCAGCCCGGGGAGAGAAGCGACAAGCCGCCCACGTAGCGCTTGAGCCGAACGCGCTAGCGTCGGGCGACCCCAAGTTGCGGTGGGCCAATCGAGGAAACGGGTATCGGGGAGGACCTCCGCCCAGCGCCGCTGCCTCACACGCCGCCGCCGGCGCCTTCGGCGCCCCGCAACGCGCCGGGGCTGACCCCCCAGCCGCCGATCCGATCCAATGGATCGCGATCGACCTCCCGCCTCCCGCCTCCGGCCTCCCGCCTCTGCACGTGCCCCAGTTCCAGCTCACCAGCGAATTCCAACCCGCCGGCGACCAGCCGGAGGCGATCCGCGCGCTCGTCGACGGCCTCAAGTCGGGCAAGAAAGAGCAGTGCCTGATGGGCGTGACGGGGTCGGGCAAGACGTTCACCATGGCGAACGTCATCCAAGAGCTGCAGCGGCCGGCGCTCGTGCTCTCGCACAACAAGACCCTCGCCGCGCAGCTCTACAGCGAGTTCAAGGAGTTCTTCCCGAAGAACGCGGTGAGCTACTTCGTCAGCTACTACGACTACTACCAGCCCGAGGCCTACATCCCCCAGCGGGACATCTACATCGAGAAGGACGCGTCGATCAACGAAGAGATCGACCGCATGCGCCTGGCCACCACCAGCTCGCTCGTGAGCCGCAGGGATGTCATCGTGGTGGCGAGCGTCAGCTGCATCTACGGCCTCGGCTCGCCGGAGGACTACAAGCAGATGATGGTCGGCCTGGCGGTGGGCGACATCGTCGACCGCGACGAAGTCCTCGCCAAGCTGATCGACATCCAGTACGACCGCAACGACATGGACCCCGAGCGTGGCAGGTTCCGCGTACGCGGCGACTCGGTCGAGGTCTGGCCCGCGTACGAGGAGTTCGCCTACCGCCTGGAGTTCTGGGGCGACGAGGTCGAGAAGCTCTCGATCATCAACCCCACCAGCGGCCAAGCGATCGACCACCTGCAAGAGGTCTACATCTACCCGGCCAAGCACTTCGTGCTCCCCGAGGAGCGGATCGCCAAGGCGATCGACCAGATCAAGCTCGAGCTCTCCGGCCGGCTGGAGTACTTCAAAACCGAGGGCAAGCTGCTCGAGGCCCAGCGCCTGTCCGCGCGCACGCGGTACGACATCGAGATGATGCTCGAGATGGGCTACTGCCCGGGGATCGAGAACTACTCCGCGCCGCTGTCCGGCAAGTCGCCCGGCGAGCCGCCCAACACGCTGTTCGACTTCTTCCCGGAAGACTACCTGCTGTTCGTCGACGAGAGCCACGCCACGGTGAGCCAGGTCGGCGCGATGTACAACGGCGACCGAGCGCGCAAGACCACGCTCGTCGAGCACGGCTTCCGCCTGCCCAGCGCGCTAGACAACCGGCCGCTGAAGTTCGAGGAGTGGAGGGAGCGCATCAACCAGTGCGTGTACGTCAGCGCCACGCCGGCCGAGTACGAGCTCACCCAGTGCGGCGGCGAGGTGATCGAGCAGATCGTCCGCCCGACCGGCCTCCTGGACCCGGTCATCGAGCTCTCCCCCGCGCGCGGCCAGGTGCCGCACCTGCTCGGGCAGATCAAGGAGCGCGCGGCCGCCGGCGAGCGTGTGCTCGTGACCACGCTCACTAAACGCTTGGCGGAGGACCTGGCGAGCTACCTCACCGAGCAGGGCGTGCAGTGCAAGTGGCTCCACTCGGAGCTCGACGCGTTCGAGCGCGTCGAGCTGCTCCGCGACTTGCGGCAAGGCAAGTTCGAGTGCCTGGTCGGCGTGAACCTGCTGCGCGAGGGGCTCGACCTGCCGGAGGTCTCCATGGTCGCGATCCTCGACGCGGACAAGGAGGGCTTCCTGCGCAGCGAGACCTCCCTCATGCAGACGATCGGCCGGGCCGCGCGGAACGTGAACGCGAAGGTGATCCTCTACGCAGACAAGGTCACCGGCAGCATGCAACGGGCGATCGACGAGACCGAGCGCCGCCGCAAGCTGCAACAAGAGTACAACCGCGAGCACGGCATCACGCCCGAGACCATCAAGAAGGCGATCCGCCGCGGCATCGAGGCCGACGCGGCCGCCCACGCGCACGCGAACGCCGCGGTGGGCCAGGGCGACGAGACCCAGTACGTCACGCAGGAGTACATCAACGAGCTCGAGAAGGAGATGTACGACGCGGCCGACCAGATGGAGTTCGAGCGGGCCGCGATCCTCCGCGACCGGATCGAGAAGATGCGCGAGAGTATCGGCCAGAGCATCAAGTCGGTCGAAGCCGGCCTGAAGAAGTCGGCCGGCAAGCGAGGCAAAGGACGCCGCGGAACGAAGAAAGCCAAGGTCCCCCGCCCAAAGCGGAACGTCTAGCCGAGGACCCTCACCAACCCCCCACCGGAGCCTCGGGCATCAGCCCGGGGAGCACCGACCGAACCGGCTCGCCGACGGATCGAGGTCTCGCGCAGAGGCGCAGAGCCGCAGAGCTGGCGTGGCGCCAGCGCCCTTCGGTCGGCTAGCCTGCGCGGCCCCCGCTCTGGTGGCTTGCTTCGCGGCTTCGCGGGAGACCCTTCCACGGTTGGCGTCGTGGGCACTTTCAGGTCGGCGGGGCGGGTCTTTGCGTGGTCGCGTTTCTGCGGGGTAGAATTGGGGCATGCTCAGCCAGGAACAACTCGAAGAGTACCGCCGGATGACGCCGAGTGAGCGGTTGTCACTCTCGTTACGCATGCTCCGCGAGCAATGGCCATCGTTGATGAGTGGCGGCGACGAGCGTGTCGATCGCAAGTTCGAGTTGCTCAATCGCCAGAACGAGCAGCGGAATCGCGCTCTGCTTGCCGGCATGGCCCACTTGCCGAAGACGCGATGACGCCTGTCGAGAAACTCCTTCGCGACCTGGTCGGCTTGCTCGAAGAGCTGGGCGAACCCTACGCCGTCATGGGTGGCTGGGCCGTTCGTGCACATGGGCTCCCAAGGCCGACCTACGATGTCGACGTGACCGTCGCGATCGATCGGGAGAAGCTGCCAGCACTCTTCCAACGGATTGACGCGCTCGGATACGACGTCGGCGAGCAGTACCTCGGGGGCTGGCTCGATTCGGTCGCCGACATGCCGCTCTTCAAGGCTTCGACATTCGTCGACGGCCGCACGCTAGTCGCCGACATCTTCATCGCCGAGAACGAATTTCAGGAAGCGATCATCGCGCGACGGCAACGAGGCTCGATCGACGGAATCCCCACTTGGCTCGTCACGCCGGAGGACCTGATCCTGCTGAAGCTCGTCGCCGACCGAGTGCGTGACAGGGCGGATGTGCTCGACGTGTTGACGATGAACGTCAAGCTCGACGACGTCTACCTCGACCACTGGGCCGAGCGGCTCGGCGTCACCGAGAAACTCGCCGCGGCGCGAAAAGAGTTCGGCGAAAGCGGGTGACATCGGCGCCACCCCGCCGATGGGCTCGCCAGCCCTTGAGGGGTCTGACGCCAAGCCGCCGAGCTGCCAAGCCGCCAAGCCGCGAAGCTGGCGTGGCGCCGGCGCCCTTTGGTCGGCTAGCCTCCGTAGCGCCGCTCCCGGTTCTCACGGATGATTCTCACGGAAGAGAAGCCCCATGCTCCGCCCGCTGCTGCTCGCCACGCTCGCTATCCCGTGCACGCTCGCCGACGCCGGCCTCGTCTCACGCGACCTGTTCGAGCCCGGCGACGGGCTGCTGACGTATGACCCGGTCAGCGGGAAAGAGTGGCTCGACTTCAGCGTGTCGAGCGCGTTGCTAGCCGAGACCGATTGGGCGCGTTTGGAACTACCGCCCGAGCTATCCGAGTTTCGTGTCGCTGCGCTCGGCGATGTCGAAGCGTTAATGGTCTCCGCGCAGATCGAGCTATTCGAGCCATGGAATATTCCTAATAGGCAAGGTGACCCAGCCGATCGGCTTATTCAGATGCTTGGCGCCACCGGGCAATACTCCAGATGGGGGATGGCTGGCTTCACGTTGTCTGGCGGCTTCGTTGCTGATGAAGAGACTGGAGAGATAGCGAAGAGAGTCGAAGACGCCGTTGCGGTGGTGATTGCTTCGTTTAGGTTTGGAGGTCTTCTCGGAGGCTTAGATTTACGGTTTAAGGTGGTTGGCAACGGGGGTTACTACCGACTCCCTACGGCCCTGTACCCATTCGTCGACGGCCCCTTAGAAATTTTCAGCACGCCCGATCCGTCGGTCGATGTCGTGCTTGGGGGACAAATTGTCCCCATTTACGCTGATTTGGACGGCGACGGAGTTATCGACGACGACGAAATCGCCGCTACGTTCATCGACTACGCAGACCCATACGAATACGACCCGTACTTAATTTCCTTTCAGGGCTTCCCCGCCTACTGGCTCTACCGCGATGCGGCCCCCGTGCCAGAGCCGGCCGGCGCGGCGCTCGTCGTGGCGGCCTGCCTTGGGGCTTTGCGCCTTCGCGGCTTGGCGTGAGGCTCATCGAAGCGGCTGGCCGATGGCTCGGCTTAGGGCCCTCCCGCGGGTGGCGGTGGCCAAAATTGGCCGGCGGGAAGGGGAATTGGCCGGGGATAATGGCGGGTTTGCCCGTCCGCTTTCCCTCGGCCCCCCGCTTGTCGCCCCCCACAGGAGCCCGCATGGCCCGCCCTACGAAGCTCACCCCCCACCGCCGCGAGCGGCTGCTGTGCCGCTTGCGGGCGGGCGAGTCGATCGCCGCCGCGTCGAAGCGGCTCGGCGTGAGCCGCCAAGCGGTCCACCGCCTGGCGCGGCAGGACCCGGCGTTCGCGGACCAGCTCGATGCGGCCCGCCAAGTCGGCGGCTGCCTACGCGGCGTCGCGCCGCGGCGCCCGCCCGACCCGACTTTGGAGCTGCTCGACCGAGCGCAACGCCGCTTGATGGCTTACTGTAACGAAACGCCAACCCCAGACGGCCAGACGACTTAGCCGGGGTTTCGTGACAGGTTTCGTTACTTTCGCGCGAGCGCGCGGCGGGTGTCGCGTTTGTAACGAAAAGCGCTCGTGGTCCGTGGTCCGTGGTCCGTGGCCAGTGGTCGGGAAGCTCGAGCCGACAGCCGATGGCCGATGGCCGATGGCAAACCTCACCGCACCGCGCGTTGCTGGTACAGCGGCAGGTGCCGGTAGTAGACCTCGAGCGTGTAGATCGACAGCGCGGTCATGTAGAGCCGACCGCCGCTTGTGCCCCACGCGTCGAGCGACGGGTCCCAGCTCCCTCGCTCGGGGCCTTGCTGCTCCTGGTGCTTCGGCAACAGCTCACGCATCACCCGGTTCCACACCGGCCACTGCCGCCCGCCTGCGTGCAGGCAGGCCTGGGTCGCGTAGTACCAGTAGTACACGTCGACCTTGCCGCGGCGCCACTCGGGCGGGTGCTCGTAGGCGATGAAGTCGAGCCCCTTGTCGATCTCGGGCTTCTCGCCGGGCCAACCGAGGTATTCGCGGCAGAGCAGGCCGGTGGCCGTCATCGTGGGGACCGCTTCGCGGATGAACTGGGAGGAGGGCTCGTAGACATACCGCGAATCGTCGGGCGAGCCGGCGGGCGTGTCGGAGCGGCCGACCTCGTCGAGGAACTCCTCGATCCGGGTGAACACCGGCGAGGGGACCTCGATGCCGGCCAAGCGGCCGCTCTTGAGGGCCATCAGCACCCAGCCGGTGACCGACAGGTCGCTGCGGCTGGCGGCGTTGTACTTCCAACCGCCGGCCTTGCCTTGGGAGCGGATCAGGTGGTTGATCGCGTCGGTCGCCGGCTGGCGGTACTGCTGATCGCCGGTCATGGCGAGCAGCTCGCACACGGCGATCGTGCAGAGCGCGTCGGTGTAGAAGCGGTGGTTGCTCGCGCCGTGGCGGAAGAACGAGCCGTCGGGTTGCTGCTGCGCGAGCAGGTACCGCCAGCCCTTCAGCACGTTGCGGCCGAAGTCCTCGCGGCGCGGCGAGGGGAGCTTGCCGGCGCCTTGGAACGCGACGAGGGCCATGGCGGTGGCCGCCTCGCGGTTCTCGACCACGCCGCCGTCGGCGTAGGGGCCGATGAGGCTCCAGCCGCCGTCGGGGAGTTGGCGCCGCGCGAGCCAACGCAGCCCCTCCTCGACGGCCGACTGCGTCGCGGCGGTGCCGCCCAGTTGCTTCAGGAGCGCGTCTTGGCTGGCCGGGTCGCGGCCCGAGAGCGCCGCTCCGGGCGTGACCGACGGCGGCAGCGGCACGGCGACCGGGCCGACCGCTTCGCTCGGCGTGACCTCGGGCACGGGGATCGGGTCCAGCGGCAGCGGCGGCGCGTCGGCGGCGAGCTCGGGCGTGTCGAGGTCCAGCTCGGCGGCGGCCAGGTCGAGCGGCTCGTCGAGGTCGTCCTCGCCGGCGTCCTCGGCGATGCCGGCCGTGAGGCTGATCGGCGGGTCGCTCGCCGCGCCGTAAGCGAACAACGCGACCAGGATCAACAGGGCCAGGTGCAACAACGCGCTGGCGAGCCACGCCGGGGCGTCCTCGAGCCACCAGCCCAGCGCCGACGGCAGCCGATCGGACGCCGCGCGGCCCGGCGGGTCGGCACGTGCGGCGTCGCTGGGGGTGTCGGCCGGTGGGTGGGTCGGCGACAGCGTGGGCACGACCGATCGCCTCGCGGTCAGGTGAGGGAGGGGAGGGCGGCCGCCGTCGGCGGGCGCGAGCCGCGGCCCGGCCCTACCCCGACGGTATCGGCCGCTGCCGGCCGGGGCAATCAACCGGCCGTGCGGCGCGGTGGGAAAACGCTGGAGGCGACCACCTTGCCGAGCCGATTCGCCCCGGATAGGATCGAGTATTCACCACCGCGGGGTGGAGCAGCCAGGTAGCTCGCGAGGCTCATAACCTCGAGGTCGTCGGTTCGAATCCGGCCCCCGCCACTTTTTCTAAGTGTAGCTGAAACCTAACGTTAGGTTACCTGCCGGCGGTCGGCAGTGCGGCTTGGAGCCGTTGCAAAAGGGTAACGCTAAGGGGTAACCCCCTAGCGTCTTACCCTTTTGGCTCTCCAAGAGAGACCCAAAACGGGTCCCTCCGCACCATGCCCCGACTCTTTCACCGCCCCCCCAAGTACTGCCTCCACCGCGGCACCAAGCAGGCCGTCGTCTCCCTTGCTGGACAGCGTGTCTACCTCGGCCCCTACGGCTCCGAGCAGAGCCACGAGAAGTACCGCCAGGTGCTCCAAGACTGGCATCGGCGCCGCCATGAGCAGACTCCCGGCGGCCAGCAGCCGCCGTCCGAAGAGCGTCTGGCGACGGTCGTCACCCCCGCCGCGCTCCGCTCGAAGTGGCGGAGCGGCGTGGCCGTCTCGATCGACGAGCTCGTCTTCGTCTACCGGCGGCACGCCCGCGAGTACTACGTAAAGAACGGCAAGAAGACCCGCGAGGCCGAGCTGGTTGTCGAAGTGACTGGCCACCTCGGCAAGCAGCACGGCCGGACCAAGGTCGAGGAGTTCGGGCCGGTCGAGCTCGACGCCTTCCGCGAGTCCCTGATCGACGAGCTGGATTGGTCACGCGACTACCTGAACAAGCAGGTCAGCCGGCTGGTGACGATGTTTAAGTGGTGCGTCAAGAAAGAGATCTGCTCGCCTCGCGTCTACGAGCAGCTCAAGGCGCTCGGCGGGCTCAAGAAGGGCCGCACTCGCGCGCGGGAGAGCGAGGGGGTCGTCCCGGTCGAAGACGCCCTGGTCGACGAGACGCTGCCCGCGCTGCCGGAGATCGTCGCCGCGATGGTCCGCTTCCAGCGGCTGACCGGCATGCGGCCGGGTGAGGTGTGCGAGCTTCGGCCGTGCGACCTGGACCGCAGCGGCGTGGTCTGTTTCTACCGCCCCTGGTCGCACAAGACCGAGCATCATGAGCGCGACCGAGTCGCGGCTGTCGGCCCCAAAGCGCAGTCCGTGCTGGGGCCATTCCTCGACCGCACCGAGCAGTCGTACTGCTTCTCCCCCTCCGAGTCGGTCGAGCGGGCCCGCAAGCGGGCCGAGGCGAACCGCCGAACGCCGCGCTCCTGCGGCAATCGTCGAGGCGCCAACCGAAAGGAGTCGCCCCGGCGCACCGCCGGCGACTGCTACCAGGTCTCTAGCTACCGCAACGCCATCCGCCGAGCGTGCAACAAGCTCGGTCTCGAAGTCTGGACGCCCAACCAGCTACGCCACACGGCAGCGACCGAGATCCGCCAGAGGTACGGCCTCGAAGCGGCCCAGGTCGTCTGCGGGCACGCCAGGGCGGACGTCACGCAGGTGTACGCCGAGCGTGACCTGCGACTGGCGACCAAGGTGGCTGAAGAGATCGGGTGATGCCGGGTGGGTCGCCTGATGGCCGGAGTGCGGCTTGGCGCTTTCCGCCCGTCGCCGCGGGGGAAAAGGGAGACCCGCGCGAACCTCCGGCTAAGCAGGCATGTCTACTCCCGCACCTAGCAGCTTCTACCGACAAACAGGAGGTGTCCCATGCGAAGGCACTCCCCCGAAGAGTCGTCCTTTTGAGCGGATGAGCAAGCGCCGGCGGGGTTACCCGTCCGAGACACAGGTCAGAGTTGGCGTCCGGGTCGTCCACGTCGCCGACGACCTCCCGCCGAAAGAACTCGCCGAGAAGCTCGGCCGCAACGACCTCTGCCCGTGTGGCAGCGGCAAGCGTTTCAAGCGGTGCTGCCTGAAGCGGGGCCGATTTTGACGGGTCTCTACGGGACCACTACTTTTAGAGACGAGTGACAAGAGCCACGCGAGGCCCGCGCCCGAGCGGTGCGGGCCTCGCTTTGCGAACCGACCCAGCCAGACCGCCACCAGCGAACCGCCGTGCGAAGCAGAACCGGGATGAAGCCATGGGCAGTTCACACGGCGATTTCGTCAAGTACCCGCGTACACCGCACCTGTTCGGTTCGCGTGGCACGGCCGACGACAAGCACCTGGGCGAACGGGAGTCGCTTGCCTTCCTAGCCGATCCCTCGCTCATCGTCGAAGAGAAGATCGACGGCACGAACGTCGGCATCCACTTCGCCGACGGCGAGCTCGTGCTGCAGTGCCGCGGCCACCTCATCACCGAGGGGATGCACCCGCAGTACGACCTGTTCAAGCAATGGGCCGTCGTCAAGCAGGGCGTCCTCGAGGAGACGCTCGCTGAGCGGTACATCCTGTTCGGCGAGTGGGTCTACGCGAAGCACTCGGTCCACTACCGGAGCCTGTCGCACTACTTCTTCGAATTCGACATCTACGACAAGACCGAGCAGGCGTTCATCAGCCTGGAGCGTCGCCAAGGACTGCTCGCAGGGACCGGCGTCGAGACGGTCCCGGTGGTTCACGGGGGGTCGCTCTCACGAGAGGCGCTTCACTCGCTCATCGGGCCGTCAAGGTTCGACAGCGAGTTCGACAACCCGCTCACGGGACGCGTCGACAACCTAATGGAAGGACTCTACCTGCGAACCGAGGCCGACGGCGTCGTCACTGGGCGATCGAAGGTCGTTCGCCCGGAGTTCGTCGAGAAAATCAAGCAGAGCACCCACTGGCAACACAAGCAGATGGAGCCGAACGGGCTCGCCGACGGAGCGGATATCTGGTCATGAACTGGTCGGACCTCGAAAACGCGAATAGCAGCAAGCTCGTCGAATGGGCTGAGGAGCAGCCTTGGGCCCAGGCGATGCGCGACTGCACACAGGACGCCGACTGGCACGCCGAGGGAGACGTCTGGACCCACTCGAAGATGGTGCTCTCGGAAGTCGAGAAGCTCGACGAGTGGGATGACCTCTCGCCGCGTGAGCGGACCATCCTGCAGTTCACCGCGCTGTTGCACGACGCGGCCAAACCGCTCACGACGCGGGTCGATCCTGTGACCGGCCATACGACTTCGCCGAAGCACGCCGTGAAGGGTGAGCACCTCGCCCGCGACGTGCTCCGAGAGCTGGGTTGCGAGCTATCGCTGCGCGAGGAGATTGCGCGGATGGTTCGCTACCACGGACGCCCGACCTTTCTGCTGGAGCGTGCCGAGCCGGCCCACGAGGTGGTGCGGATGTCGTGGTACGTCTCGAACAAGCTGCTGCACCTGTTCGCCGTCGCCGACACGCGGGGCCGCACGACGGCCGAGATGTCGCGGCCTGAAGAGAACGTGCACCTGTGGAAGATGCTAGCCGAGGAGCAAGGCTGCCTCGACGAACCGTATCCGTTTGGCAACGACCACGCCCGATTCGTGTTCTTTCGCTCGCGTGAGCCCAACCTGCACTACGTGCCGCACGAGGAGTACTCGTGCACCGCGACCGTGATGTCGGGCCTGCCGGGTAGCGGCAAAGACCGCTGGCTGTCGCGGAACCTCACCGACACTCCTGTCGTGTCGATCGACGATTTGCGGGACGACATGGGGGTCGATCCGACAGAGAACCAGGGGACGGTCATTCAGGCCGCGCAGGAGCGGTGCCGCGAGCTGCTGCGGTCGAAGACCTCGTTCGCGTTCAACGCCACGAACGTGGTTCGGCAGACGCGGACGCGGTGGATGGATCTATTCGCGGACTACCACGCCCACATCGAGCTGGTCTACGTCGAGCCACCGATGGATGCGATTCTCAGCCAGAACGCCGGACGCCCCGACCCGGTCCCCGAAGCGGTCATCCGCCGCCTGGCGGGCAAGACCGATGTGCCGACCTGGGCGGAGTGCCACCGGCTGGTTCTTGCCAAATGAACGAAGGTTGGGGCAAGGAACACTTGCTATGACACGCAGGCCTGATCGGTGTGGTGTGCGGCAAGAACGAACGCTTTGGGTAGGGCGCTTTTACTCGCCGTAGAGAATCCGGCGTAGCTCCTCGGCGTGCCGCGTCTCGTCGCGCGCAGCGGTGATGCCGGCGAGGAACTCGCTGAGCGCCGCGTGCGACGTGTAGCGCACGCCCCCAATCAAACGCGTTGGTAGGACGCGTCCCCGCGTCCCTTTCGTGGCCCAGCGGTAGACGGTCGAGTAGTGGACCTTCTTCCCGCGGCGTTTGGGCATCCGCGCGGGCACCTCGGCGAGCGCGATCAGTTGCTCGGGGTCGGTATCTGCCATGGCGTTGTGTCTCGAATGGCGTCTATCCGAGGAAAGGGGTCTCGCCGCACCCCGGGCACGACAGACGTTGCTGCTGCAGTTGGTAGGCACGCTGCATGGCCTGGTCCCGCTTCGACGGTGGCAGGAACCCATAGAACTTGCCGCAGACGCGGCAGACGACTCGCGGCTTGCCGCCGGCCGGGTCGATCGTCCACGACCCGGTCGGCCGGCCGTCGCCATCCAAAGCGTGGTGGGTGTGGTCGCAGTCGCTGGACTGAGCTGGCGCAAGCGTCACGGCCGCCTGGGCGGCGCCAGTCGCAGCCGGCGCCTCCGCCTGCGCGAGTTCGAACAGCCACTCGTAAGCAAGGTCGAGCGCGAGCCGGATAGCGGGGAGGTCCTCGTGGGCGAACCGCGAGGACTCCTTCCACTGGCGGCCGTCGCGGTACAGACGCGTGATCCCGACCGAGCAGGGAGAGGCGGCGCTGCGCCGCCAGACGCTCGCCTTGATCGTGCCTACGCGGACTTCATGCAGGGGTTGAGACATACGTACGACCTTGCTTTCGTTGTCGTCTCGGCGGCGGTCCCATGGCTTCGAGGCGACGGCGCCAAGCAGGCGTGTGGAGCCGCAGCGTGGGCATCGCTCAACTTGGACCGGCGAGAACCACTTCGCCGAGCAAGCCAGGCAAGCCTGGTAGGGGGACGGCCACTTGGTCATTGGGCCACGGAGACAGTTGTTCGAGGTGAGTAAGAAGGACTGAGGCGGCGTACGCCGCCCCAGCCCAAGGGTTACGAGACGCTCGGTCTCGCTAGCCGCGATTGCGGCCGAATCGGTTCGACGACGCGGTACTCCCGAGCATGCTCGACCAGCTCACCGTCGATTCGCTCGGCGCGTCGTGGTCTTGCAGGCTGGCCGAATGAACCACGACCATCATCACCAACCCGAGCGTATCCACCGCGACGTGCCGCTTGCGGCCGGTGATCTTCTTCGTGCGCGTCGTAGCCGCGTTGTTCTCCCCCCTCACCGGTACGGACCGACTGGC
>NZ_JAVJSH010000036.1:0-188492 GCF_040219535.1 Botrimarina sp. | reverse complement strand
TTCCTCACGAAGCTCCGCGACCTCTCGCTCGAGCCGCTTGCAGTTCGGGCAGTCCGTCTCGGGTCCGCGGGCGTCCATGCACCCAAGCTAGACCCACTCAAACAAGGGCGCAATAGCGCGAGGGCGGTAAACAAGTACCGGCAAGAAAGGCATTAACGCGTCAAGGAACTCGATCGTTTGCTCAGTGATTTCGGGGTCCTGCTGCTGCGACCTCCATTCTGCCAACAGTGACTCCTTGGAAACCCTCGGTTGCGCTGCAACGACGAAGGTCGCCCTCCGTTTGATTCGTTCGAACAGAGGCAAATAACCGCGCATTACCTCGTCGAAGATTTCTTGACTGGAGCGCCCTTCGTTCAATTGGTCAGCGACGACAACAGCATTGGTGGCGAGGCTTATCGCCATGCTTAACGCGACCGCCTCTCCCGTCGGGTCTTTGAAGATACCGGTATCGACAGGTCGCTCTTGCTTGAGCTTGTCACGCAGCTCAGAAATCAAGCGATCGATGTCTTGCTTGATGCTCTCTTCGGTCCGCTCGGCTTTGCTCACCCCACCCTCCGCGCCACCTCGGCGCCTTTGGCTAAGTCCCGTTCGGCGTAAACCTGTGTCACGTCGGCGCCCGCGTGGCCGAGAATCACTTGGGCCGCTTCTAGTCCAAACTTCGCGCGGATCTCGGTCGCCGCGGCGTGGCGGAGCCGGTTGGGGCTCCAGCGCGGGACCTTCGCCTTGTCGCACGCGCGGTGGATCGCCCGGCGGTAACTGGCGGTGGAGTAGCAGTCGCCCGCCGACCGCCTCGGGCGCCGCTTCCGGTTCGTCCCCGGGCGGTTGCCGTAGGCCGTCGGCGTGACGCGGGCCGCGTGGGCCGCCGCGCGGCGCTTGGCCTCGCTGTCGGAGGGCGAGAAGCAGTAGGCGGCCGGGTCGCGCGCCAGGTACCGCAGCACGATCGCTTGCGAGCGTTGGCCGAGGAACACGACCCGCGCGCGGTCGTGGTGCTCGGTCTTGTGCGACGCGGGCCGGTAGAGCCAGACGTCGCCCGTGCGGTCGAGGTCGCACGGCCGCAGCAGGCAGACCTCAGCCGGCCGCATGCCGGTCAGCCGCTGCAGCCGGACCATATCGGCGACCACCTCGGGCATCGAGGGGAGCGTCGCCGTGACGGCCGCGTCGTCGATCGGTAGGACCGGGGCCGTCTCGCGGGCCTCGGTGCGGCCCTTCTTGAGCCCCTCGACGAGCGCCAGGGCGCGGTAGGTCGACTCGGGGATCAGCTCCTCGCCGGCGCCCCACTTGAACATCCGCTTGATGCGGGCCACGTGGTCGTTGACGTAGCGGCGGCTGTGGCCGTCC
The DNA here is from genome assembly GCF_040219535.1 of Botrimarina sp. Taxonomy (NCBI): domain Bacteria; kingdom Pseudomonadati; phylum Planctomycetota; class Planctomycetia; order Pirellulales; family Lacipirellulaceae; genus Botrimarina; species Botrimarina sp. The sequence goes on along the minus strand of NZ_JAVJSH010000036.1, from coordinate 187,154 downwards.
TGCACCATCCGGGCGCGCAGCGCCTTGAGCCGCACCGGGCCGAACTCGGCGGCCGGCTCGCGGCCGTACCAGTCCTTGAGGTAACGCAGCGCGGCCTTGATCCCCGGCGTGACGCGGGTCGAGCGGCCGTCCTTGCGGTAGTAGGACTGGGCGAACCGCCAGTAGAGGGCGGACAGCTCGACGATCGTCAGGGCGGCGTGCGACGGCGCCGACGAGGGGGCCACCGCGCGGCCGCTGGCGAGCCACTCGGCGACCAGCCGGTCGTACTGCAGCCGGCTGGCTTTCGTGCCGTGTCGGCCGAGGTAGTGGTCGACGCCGTTGAGGGTCACGACGGCTTGCCCGCTAGCGCGGTGCTTGCGGTACTTCGGGAGCTTCTGGGTAAAACGCGGCACGGGCGGGTCTCCCTGTGCGAGGACCGCCAAAACGGTACGTACCGTTTTGGCTCCTCGGGAAACGCCGCACTGCCGACCGCCGGCAGGTAACAGAAACTCTTGATTCGGCGGGGCTTAAGTCGAGTCGGGCTGAAAGGATTTGAACCTTCGACCTCTGCGTCCCGAACGCAGCGCTCTAGCCAAGCTGAGCTACAGCCCGTAGACCGATCATCCTAGCAACCGCTGGCCGGGCGGCCAAGGCCGTCTGGGCCCCGCCCCGGGGAAAGGCGCCAGCGGGGGCTCGGCGGCTCGCCCCCTTACGTCGGCGCGCCGTCTGGCTGACGCGGCGGCCCTCCCGCGGTAGGCTAGCGGGTTGGCTGTTGCGACCCCGCCATCCCCGACTTCCCGACCACGCCGTTGCACGCGTACCTGACCGTACTCAATGGCCCCCGCGCCGGCATCCAGTTCCCGCTGCCGCCGCGGGGCGAGACGCTCATGGGCCGGGGCGGGTCTTGCCAGGTGGCCCTGCCGGACCCGATCTGCTCGCGGGTGCACGCGCGGATCGCGGCGGACGAGGGCCGCTGGGTGGTGCGCGACGGGGGGAGTCGCAACGGCACTTACGTGAACGGCCAGAAGGTCACCGAGGCGGCCCTCGGCGACGGCCACGTGCTGCGGATCGGCACCACGGAGCTCGAGTTCCACCAGTCCGAGCAGCCGCCGACCGCCGACGACCAGACCTACGACGGCGTCGCGCCGCCGGCCCGCGAGACCATCGTCCACGAGGCGCCGGTCGCCACCGGCGGCGTCGACGAGCACTCGCTCGACGGCCTGCCCAACGCGGAGCAGGTCAAGGAGCTGATGCTGCTCTACCAGCTCTGCATCAAGCTGCTGGGCGCGGGCAACCCGAACCAGTTGGTCGAGTGGTCGCTCGATCTGCTCAAGGCCCGGACCGGCGCGTCGGTCGTCGGCTTCCTCGCCCCCTCCGACGAGGGCGACCTGCGGGCGAAGATCGTCTTGCCGGCCGAAGCCACCGAGAAGCTCGCGCTGAGCCCGAACCTGTCCGAGCTGGTCGCGAGCCAGGGCAACGCGGTGTGGGTCGCCAATCAAGAGGCGCCCAGCGTCGACGGCTCGGGCTCGTGGAAGATCGGCGCCTTCGCCGACGCGATCTGCGCTCCGCTGCTGCCGAAGCGGCCGGCCGACGCCGACGGCCGGGCCGTGCGGCCGCTGGGCGCGTTGCACGCGTACCTGGAGGACGGGCGGTTCCGGCAGTCGGACTTCGACTTCTTGATCTCGGTGGCCAACCTGCTGGCGGTCTCCCTCGCCAGGGCGCTGGAGTTCACCACGCTGCGCTGGAGCTACGACCGCCTGAAGGCCGCCGCGCCGGGCTACGACGGCCTGATCGGCGAGAGCGAGCCGATGCTGGAGCTGAAGTCGAAGATCGCGCGGGTCGCGACCGCGCGGGGCTCGGTGCTGGTGCGCGGCGAGAGCGGCGCGGGCAAGGAGCTGGTCGCCCGGGCGATCCACCGCGCGAGCCCCCGAGCCGACCGGGTGATGGTCTCGGTCAACTGCGCGGCGATCCCCCACGACCTGATGGAGAGCCAGCTGTTCGGCCACAAGGCGGGGTCGTTCACCGGCGCGGAGCGCGACCACATCGGTTACTTCCAACAAGCCGACACCGGCACGCTGTTCCTCGACGAGGTCGGCGAGATGACGCCCGCCGGGCAAGCGAAGCTGCTGCGCGTGCTCGAGGGGCACCCGTTCCTGCCGGTCGGCGGGACCAAGGAGGTGAAGGTCGACGTGCGGGTGGTGGCGGCGACCAACCAGGACCTCCAGGACTACGTGCGGCAAGGCAAGTTCCGCGAGGACCTGTACTACCGCCTGAGCGTGTTCGAGCTGCGGTTGCCGCCGCTCCGGGAGCGCGACGCGGACATCGAGTTGCTGGTCGATTTCTTCTTCGACCACTTCAAGAGCGAGCACGGCCGGCCGGGCCTGCGTTTGGGCGACGCCGCGCGCGAGCGGCTGCTGGGTTACCACTGGCCCGGCAACGTGCGCCAGCTGCGCAACGTGATCGACAGCGCGGTCGTGATGGCCACCGGCGACCACATCGAGCCGAGCGACCTGGCGTTGCACGACGCGTCCTCCGCGCGGAACAAAAAAGAAGACACCCTGCTCGACTCGCTGCGCGTCGACGAGTGGGAGCAGAAGCTCATCGTCGAGGCCCTCGCCCGCACCCGCGGCGCGGTGCCCGAGGCGGCCAAGCTGCTCGGCATGGGCCGCGCGACGCTGTACCGCAAGATCGACCAGTACGGGATCGAGAGGTGACATGCGGCGCGGGCGACCGGTGACGGCGGGGCGGGAGCCGGAGGCACAATCCGAGGTGCGAGCTAAGGGCGTGGAATGAGTTTGGGGACCGACCCGCCTGATTGGACCCTCCAGCGCGACGCGCTCCGTGCGTTGCAGCTCGAGAAGCTTAATGCGCTGCTCGCCGAGGTTGTCCCGGCGAGCGGGCTCTACCGACAGAAGCTCGGACCGCGGGCGCCGCGGCTCGCCGGCCTGGACGAGCTGGCCCGGTTGCCGACAACGTCGAAAGAAGAGCTGGTCGCCGCCGCCGCGGCGGGCGCGTGGCTCAGCCGGCCGCCGCACCGCTACGTGCGCTTCCACCAGACCAGCGGCACCCACGGCGCGCCGGTCGCTGCGCCCGACACGGCCGACGACTGGCGATGGTGGATGACCGCGTGGCGGCACACGCTCGCGGCGGCCCGGGTCGAGCCGGGCGACCGGGCGATGCTGGCGTTCTCGTTCGGGCCGTTCGTGGGCTTCTGGAGCGCTTTCGACGCGCTGGTGGACAGCGGCGTGCAGGCCATCCCCGGGGGCGGGATGTCGTCGGCCGAGCGGCTCGACCTGATCCGCCGCACGAGAGCGAACGTGCTCTTCTGCACGCCGAGCTACGCGCTGCACTTGGCCTCGTCGGGCGGTCAGGCCGGCGCCGCGGCCGAGTCGACGATCCAGACGGTGGTGGTGGCGGGCGAGCCGGGCGGCAGCCTGCGGGCGACCCGCGAGCGGATCGCCGCGGCGTGGGACGCGCGCGTCGTCGACCACGCCGGCGCGACGGAAGTCGGCCCGTGGGGTTTCGGCGACGACCTGTGGAGCGACCCGCCCGGGTTGCGGGTGATCGAGAGCGAGTTCATCGCCGAGTTCCTCTCGGTCGAGACCGGCGCGCCGGCCGCGGCGGGGGAGCTCGCGCGGCTGGTGCTCACCAACCTGGGTCGGTGCGGCGCGCCGGTGATCCGCTACGAGACCGGCGACTTGGTTGTCCCCGAGTGGCCCGCCGACGGGCCGTGCCGCTTCGTGAGGTTGGTGGGGGGCGTGGTCGGCAGGTCGGACGACATGGTCGTGGTGCGGGGCGTGAACGTGTTCCCGTCGTCGGTCGAGGAGGTGTTGCGGCGGCTCGAGGGGGTCGAAGAGTGGCGCCTCGTCGTGGAGCGGCGCGGCGAGATGGACGAGCTGTCGGTCGAGGTGGAAGACCGACGGGGCGACCCGCGTCGCGTGGCCGAGGCCCTGCGGGTCGGCCTGGGGCTGCGCGTCGACGTGCGGCTCGCCCCGAGCGGGAGCTTGCCACGCACCGAACACAAGGCGCGTCGGCTGGTCGACCGGCGATGAGACGGCCGCTACGCTGGTGTAGCGACTGGGTGTAAGCGAATGGGCCTAGCGATTGGGCGCCGCGCGTGCGACGGAGGAAACGAGCTTGCCGGAAGAGCCTCTCCCGACGGCGATCGAGCGTGACGGCGAGAGCCGCGTGCTGATCGAGTGGTCCGACGGCGCGCGGCGCGTGTACACGGCCGCCGGGCTCCGCGCGGAGTGCCCTTGCGCCACGTGCCGAGAGCGCCGCTCGGCGCCCCCGCCGCCGCCCACGCAGCTCACGGTGCTCTCAACGGCCGAGGCCCAGCCGCTGACGATCCGCGCGATGCGGCCTGTGGGCAGTTACGCGTACCAGATCGTGTTCAGCGACGGCCACGACTCGGGCCTGTTCCGACTGGAGTGGCTGCGCGAGCTCGGCGCCCCGGCGGAGTGACGCCGCGCTCCGGCTCGCGGCCGTTCACTGCTCGTCGGTCGCCGCGCGCTCGGCGCTGTCATCGCTGGCTGCCGGCTGGCTCGGCTGCGCTTCGGCGGGCTGCGCCGGCTCGGGAGACTCCTCGGCGGGCTGGCTGGGTTCGTCAGGCTGACCGGGCTGATCGGGCTCATCGGCCTCGGCGGGGGCGGGGGAGTCGCTCGTGGCGCCGTTGGCGGCTGGCGGCTCGGCCGGAGCGGCCGGGTTGAAGTCGACTCCCGGCACGCTCGGCAGTCCCGGCACCGCGCCGGGCGCCCCGCCGAGGGGGCCGGCGGGCGTGTCGGCGGCTTGGCTGCCATCGGCCTCTTCTTGCTTGGCGACAATCAGCTCCTCGCGGCCCAGCGCGATCTTCTTGTAGACCTCGTCGGAGATCACGTAATACCAGTCGCCGAACCGCTCGTTGAGTTCCTTGACTCGCTCCTTGGCCGCGGCGACCTTGTCGTTGTACTCGTCGAGCTTCCGCTGGTTGCGTTGCTCGATTTCGGCCGCGGAGTCGGCCGGCTCGTCGGAGTCGGACTGGTCGCCCTGGTCGGCCGCCGCGTCGTCGGACGGTGGCTCGTCCGAGGACGGGTCTTCGCCGTCGTCATCGGCTGGCGCGTCGTCGGCTTGTTCGGCGTCGGTCTGCTCTGTGTCGGCTTGTTCTGTGTCGGCTTGTTCTGTGTCGGTCTGCTCTGCGTCAGCGGGCGGGACCTCTTCCAGCTCGGGCTTCTCGAGCAGCCCTTCGTTGAACCGGGCGACAACGAACAGGTAGCGGTTGACGCCCTCGGCGGAGTCGCCCGGCTCGGCGCCCTCCCCTTCGGTGGCCGGTGCTTCGGCTTGCTGTTCGTCGGACTCGAGCTGGAGGTTGCCGAACCGCAGCAGGTACTCGACGCCGTCCTTCAGCGCGATGGCGATTTCGCCCTCGGTCGAGAGGATCTCGGAGTCGCCGCCGGCGGGTGCGAAGCCGCGCGAGACGAGGCTGCGGTAGGCGGCCTCGTCGTCGAAGAGCGCCGCGCCGGCCTTGAGCTCGGCCGACAGTCCGGCGGGTTTGCGCTCCACGTCGACGATCTCGAGGTCGCCCACGGCGGTCTTCATCTCGCCGAGGGCCTCTTCGTTGAGCTGCTGGTCGGGGCCGAGCTCGAACGGCTGGTAGTCCTGCGCGTCGCGGTCGTACTCGCGCAGCTCGATCGGCCGCCACTCGCTCTCGGAGTCGTCGTAGGCGAGCGTCATCTCGGCGCGTGGGTCGATCGTCAGCACCGGCTGCAAGCCGCGCGAGGTGAGCTGCGTGGTGAGCTGCGACGAGTAGTCTTTGACCCGCACGCGGGCGATGTCCCAGGTTTGCAGCTTGAGCAGGTCCTGCTCGATCCAGTCCTCGAAGCTGGTCGAGAAGTCGCCCGGGTCGATCCGCACGATGTACACCGGGTCTTGCGAGGTGCGGCGCACGTAGTGCTGGTCCTCTTCGCCGCGGACCTCCGATCCGATGACGATGTCGACGAGGGTCTCGCCGTCGGCCGATTGGAGCACGACCCGCTTGCCGACGCCGGACTGGCCGGCGTCCAGGTCGCTGGAGGGTTCGACGACGCCGTAGTCGGCGTGGTCACCGGCCGACAGCGACGCGATGCTGAGGATCTCCAGGTCCGCCACGCCGGTCGCGGCCGCGGCCATCTGCGCGGTCGCGTCGGCCGGGTAGCCCCCCTTGCTCGGCAGCGACCAGAGGCCGTCCTCTTCGGCGACCTCGAACTCACGCAGCGTGGCGCTCTGCTCGTCGAAGCGGACGATCCGCATGCGGGTCGCCTCGCCCGGCTCGAATGGTTCGAAGAGCGACTTGCCGATCTGCTCGTCGACGCGGTAGGTCGCGTCGGACGGCTGCGAGTACATCGCGAAGAAGACCGCCACGACGGCCGCCGCGATGAACAAAAGAGTTTGGGTGCTGTCTTTCATAGCCGTGTGAGGTGACGCTGCGGTTGCCGCGTGGGTGGGTTAGCGAGGCCGGGGGGCGCGGCCGTGCGACGGCGGGCGGATCGGCCTCAAGCGGAGCCGACCGGTTCGCGTTGCTGGCGCCGCTCGCCGGCGGCCGCGTTGGCCTCGCGGCGGCGGTCGGCGGCCGACTTCCCGCCGAAGCGCAGGCGGCTCTTGTCGACGCCCTCGCGCTCCCGCTCGCGGCGGTGGAAGTACACGAGCACCGCGAGGAGGATCGGCGGGATCGGCGGGATGAGCACCGCGGCCAGCTTGTAGAAGTCTTGCACGCCGCGGATCTTCGCGGCCAGGTCGCGCTCGGTCTGGCGGATCTGGCGGTCGCGGTCCTTCTCGAGCTTGGCGATCTGCACGTCGCGGGTGCGGCCGAAGTTCCGCTCGGCGATCGCCATGCGTTGCTCCTTCTGCATCGGGCTCAGGTTCGGGTCGTTGGCGATGGCGTCGATCTTTTCGCGGAACGCGTCGCGGGCCTTGGTGATCTCGCTGGTCGCCTCGTCGATGAACTCGTCGCGTTGGTCGGACGCGATCTCGCGGTACTCCTCGGTCGCCTCTTCGATCTTCTCGAGGATCCGGTGCTGGCGGGCCCGCTTGCGGACCTCCAGGAAGCGCTCGTCGCCGGCGAGGGCGTCGAGCGTGTTGAGCACGAACGGCACGTTCTGGAAGTTGAACCGCACGAGGGCGTCCTCTTCTTGGCCGACCTGCCGCAGCGCGAAGAACGCGTCGGACAGGCAGTCGACGTCCGCCACCAGCACCACGTTCAGCTCGGCCGAGCCTTGCCCGGGGTCGGCGTCGGCTTGGTCGGCGGGGTCTTGCTCGACCTCGGCGTCCTCTTGCAGGTCGTCGAGCGACAGCTGCTCGCGCGTGTCCGCCGCGCCGGAAAGGTGGCTGGCGATCACGTAGTTGCGGTTGGTCATCTGCACCTGCTGCGTGTTCAGGCGGCCCGTCTGCCGCATCATCTGCACGACGCTTTGCGGCACGTAGCCCGTGAGGTTGTCGGTCGTGGCCAGCGCGGTCGACTCGAGCCCCGAGCCGTCGGTCGACTCGATCGCGCCGGTGAAGAAGAACAGCAGCTGACCGAGCCCGGACACGATCGGGTCCTTCTCGCTGAAGGGCTCCTCGGCGCCGGGCATGCTCTTGTCGACGAACACCCACAGCGGGTTGATGCCCCCCTCGGTGTCGGCGCGTGGGTAGGGGTTGAACTCTTGGTAGATGACCTCGTCGCCGGGGATGCGGACGCCGAGCAGGTTCCAGAGCTGCGAGATGTCGCCCTTGGGGGCGCCGGGCTGGCCGCCGCCGAACATGCCCATCATGCCGCCCCCCTGGGGGGGGTTGGGCTCGTCGGTGCCGACCACTCCCTGCCACAGCATCGGGGCGGGGTCTTCGAAGATAGCGACCGGCTGGCCGCTCTTCACGCACTCGACGAAGTTGTCCATCTCGGCCGGGCCGAGCGACGAGGGCTGCGCGGCGAGCAGCACGTCGAACCGGTCGGTGATCGGCTCGGAGGGGTCGACCTCGACCACCTCGTACTGCTTCTCGAGCTCGTCGATGATCTGCGCGCGGGGCTGCATGCCTTGCATGGAGAAGCCCCCCATGAAGTTGACGGCCGTCTTGAGGACGCCCACCCGCTGGCGCTCTTGCTGCGCGACCGTGGCGATCGAGCGGACGACCTCGTACTCGACCGGGATGCCCTTGTCGACGAACGGCACGACCACCTTGTCGAGGCCGCAGGTGAACGCCATGCCGAGCAGGACCTCCTCGTCGCGCATGGCGCCGCGCACCTTGGTCTGCACGGGCTGGGCCTCGATGCCGAAGCGGCGCTCGGCGAGGGTGGCGGACTCGCTGAAGTTCTCGATCTCGTGCTTCGTGACGCGGATGTCGCCGCCGGAGATCGACGCGATCTCGTTCAGCACGCCGAGCAGGTCGCGCTTCTGCGCGGCGTACTCACTCGGCACCTGCGGGTTGACGAACACGTCGACCTGGATGGGCGGGACGTCGTCGTCCCGCGCGATGTCCCTGACGAGCTTGACGGTCTGGTCGGAGAGCGAGTTGATGCGTTGGCTGGTGATGTCGAGTCGCGCGTCGTTGTTGCTGAGGATCAGGTTCACCGCGCCGACCACCACCAACAGGCACAGCGCACGGAGCAGGTAGTGGCCCCCCTTGGCCTCGCCGTCCTCGCGCCCGGCCCAGTGCCGCTTGCTGATGAGCACCATGCTCACGTAGAGCATCACCGCGGCGATGCCGACGAAGTACGCCACGCTCGACAGGCTGACCACGCCGCGTTCGAAGTCGGCGAACTGTTCGGCCGCGCTCCACTGGCGGATGGTCTGGGCGGCGGCTTGGTTCTTGACGATCAGGTCCGCTGCGCCGAACAGCGCGAGCGGCGCGTTGAGCAACGCGCCGAGGATGAAGCCGACCGTGAGGTTGCTCGTGAAGAACGACGCGACCATGCCGATCGCCAGCATCGCCAGGCCGACGAACCAGTAGCCCAGGTAGGAGCCCACGAAGAGCCCCAGGTCCGGGCTCCCCAGGCCCCAGTAAAAGACCAGCAACACGCTGAACGCCGAGAACAGCAGCGCCACGGTGAAGATCGCGACGGCCGCCTTGTACTTGCCCATGACCACGTCGAAGTCGGTGGCCGGCATGGTGAGCAGCAGCTCGTCCGTCCCCTGGCGGCGTTCCTCGGCCCAGATGCTCATCGTGATCGCCGGGATGAACGCCAGCAGGATCAGCGGCATCCAGCGGCTCAGCTGGTCCAGGTTCGCCAGGTTGTTCGTGAAGAACTCGGGCGGCCAGAACGCCGCCAGCGAGGTCAGCATCACGAACACACAGATGAACACGTACCCCGTCGGGTTCGAGAAGTAGCTGACGAAGTCGCGACGGAAGATCGCTTTCAGGACGGTCCAGTTCATAGCCGTTGGCGGGTTCGTGCCCGTGCTTTCGGTTGCGGCTTGGAAGGGGGGCCGGCGGGGGTCTCTCGCTTGGCGGAACCCCCCGGCGGGGGGCCGCGGCGGCCGGCGGGCTCGGCGGAGCTCGGGACGCTACACGCTCTCCGCGGCGCCGGTCAGCTCGTGGAACTTCGCGTCGAGCGAGGCCGGGTCGTCGCCCAATGCGCCCGGCGCGCCGTCGAACACCACGCGGCCCTCGTTGATAAAGACCACGCGGTTGCACATGGCCTCGACCTCTTGGAGGATGTGGGTGCTGAGCAACACGGTCTTGGTCTTGCCCAGCTCTTTGATCAGCTTGCGGACCTCACGGATCTGGTTGGGGTCGAGGCCCGCGGTCGGCTCGTCAAGGATGAGCACGTCCGGCTCGTGCAGCAGCACCTGGGCCATGCCCACACGCTGGCGGTAACCCTTGGAGAGCTTGCCGATCGGCTTGCCGATGACCGCCTCGAGCCGGCACTGCTGGATGACCTCTTCGATACGCCGCTTCAGCCGGCCGGAGTCCATGCCCCGCGCCTGGCCGAAGAACTTCAGCAGCATGCGCGGGGTCATGTCGGGGTACAGCGGGCCGTTCTCTGGCAGGTAGCCCAGGCGGCGGGCCGCTTCCAGGCGGTCGCTCGAGGTGTTGTGGCCGGCGATCCGGGCCGTGCCGGACGACGGCGACAGGTACCCGGTCACGAGCTTCATCGTGGTGCTCTTGCCGGCGCCGTTGGGCCCGAGAAACGCCGCGACCTCGCCCTCGTGGATCGTGAAGGTGACGTCGCGGCAAGCGGCGAAATCGCCGTAGAACTTGCTCAGGCTATCGGCCTCGATCATCGGCCGGGCCGGTCCGCCGTGGGGGGTCTCTGTCATTTCCGAGTGGGCGAGAGCTGGATTGGGTCGCGAAGGCTGCTTCGGACTGAAAAGGCTAATCCCCGGCGCCGGGAAGTGTCTATCCCACACCGACTTCGGGCGACCGCGCCGGGACCGGGCCAAGCGCAGCGGCGGATTGCCGGCATCGGCGCCTTGTCTCGCGCTACGCGGCGCTGCGAGCGGGGGTTCGACCACGGGGTGAGAAATCGCCGCGCGGGGCGGCCTCCCGACGGCATGGGCGGCGCGGCGCCGGCTCGGCGGGCCGCCTAGCTCGCCCGTAGTGGCGCGTCGGCGGTACCAAGCTGGGCGCCGTCGGCCCCGCGGCGGACCGTCACGTGGCGGCGCCACGCCTGGTCGTCTTGCTGAGGGAAGTCGGTTCGCAGGTGCACGCCGCGGGATTCTTCGCGGAGGGTGGCCGAGCGGATCATCAGCTCCGCGACTTGCAGCATGTTCTGCAGCTCCCAGCCGTCGGGCGTGCCGAGCTGCCGCGAGAGCACGTAGCGGCGCCATTGCGCGATGCTGTGGGCCGCCTCGGCAAGGCCCGACGCGTCGCGCCACACGCCGGCGCGGACCCACATCAGGCTCTGCAGCGAGTTGCGGATATCGGCCAGGTCGAGCGGCGCTTCGGAGGGCTCGGCGGGCGGGTTCTCTAGCGGGATCGCGGTGAACGTGTCGGGCTCGCTGGCGGCCGCCTCCGCGGCGTGGCGGCCGGCCAGCTCGCCGTACACCAAGCCCTCGAGCAGGCTGTTAGAGGCCAGCCGGTTCGCGCCGTGCAGGCCCGAGCTCGAGGCCTCGCCGGCGGCCCACAGCCGCGGCAGGCTGGTCGCCGCCCGCTGATCGACCCGAACCCCGCCGAGCAAGTAGTGCGCGCCGGGCCGCACCGGGATCGGGTCGGAGGTGATGTCGATGCCGAACTCGCGGCACGTCTTGGCGATGCCGGGGAAGCGGTCGAGGACCTTGTCGGCCGGCAGGTGGCGGAGGTCGAGGAACACGCTCGGCCGGCGCGTCCGCTCCATCTGGGCGACGATCGAGCGGCTCACGATGTCGCGCGGCGCGAGCTCGGCGCGCTCGTCGTACTCGGGCATGAAACGCTTGCCGTCGGCGTCGATCAGGTAGGCGCCCTCACCGCGGATCGCTTCGGTGATCAGGCTGCGGCTGCTGCCGGCGATATACAGCACCGTCGGGTGGAATTGCATGAACTCCATGTCGGCCAGCTCCGCGCCCGCGCGGTAAGCGATCGCGTGGCCGTCGCCGGTGGCGACTTGCGGGTTGGTCGTCTCGCGGAACAGCTGCCCGGCGCCGCCCGTGGCGAGTACCGTCTGCTTCGCCCACACGAACGTCTTGCCGTGGGCCTTGTTCCAGACCAGAGCTCCGCGGCACTCCGCCGCGCCGTCGGCCGGCGAGGTGAGCAGGTCGATCGTGAACGTGTTGGGCCAGACCTGCGCGCCGAGCGCCCGCTGCGCGTGCTCGCGCATCGCGCGCATGATCTCGCGGCCGGTCGCGTCGCCCAGGGCGTGGGCGATCCGGCGGTGGCTGTGGCCCCCCTCGCGCCCCAGCTGCAGCTCGCCGTCGACGCCCGCGTCGAACCGCGCCCCCCAGTCGATCAGCTCGCGGATGTGGCCCGGCGCGTCGCGGACGACCATCTCGACGACCGCGCGGTCGCACAGGTTGGCGCCGGCCGTGAGGGTGTCGCGCACGTGGTTGTCGAAGTCGTCCGCCGGGTCGAGCACGCCGGCGATTCCCCCCTGCGCGTACGCGCTGCTGGACTCGCGCAGGCGGTCTTTCGTGACGATCAGCACGTTCACGCCCGGCGGGCAGGCCATCGCCGCACGCAACCCGGCGATCCCGCCACCGATGACCAGCACATCGACGAAGTGGTGGGGGATCCGCTTGGGTTGGAAGGGAACCAGGTAGCGCGGGTCGGTCGGGACGAGGGCCACGGCGGATGCTCACCGTCGAGGAGGGAAGGACCGGTCGGGACAGGGACCGGTGGGGACAGCGTACTGACCGCAGGCGATTAGGGCGAATCACCTACCCGCTGCGCGCGGCCCGGGAGCCGGATAGAAGAAGTTACCTAATCGCAGCGAGCGTTCCCCGCCTTCTCGCAGAACCCAACGCCACTTCGAGCGAGCAGCCAGTTCATTCGGAAGAGACAAGCCGGGCCGGCGCGGCGCCGCCGGCAATCTCCGAATCGACTGGCTGTTCGAATGAATCTTCCAACGTGGGTGGCGAGGGCGGGGCGACGTTCTGGGCTGGCTCTGATGCTGATCGGCGGGTGGCTCGCCGCGAGCCCGGCGGCAGCCGCGGAGCGAGTCTACCAGATCGGCAACAGCTTCACGTGGGACAGCCGGCCGGCCGGCATCCACGCGATGTCGCGCCAGACCGCCACCGAGCTGTCCGGGGGTTACCACATCCGCTGCAACGGAACGCTCTCGGGCATCGCAGGAAGCGAGTCCACCTGCGTGCCCCCCACCGACGACGGCGTGTGGCAGCAGGCGCTGCCCGGCGCCGATTGGGACCACGTGATCGTCCAGCCGTGGGCGGGCGGCACGACGCTCCAGAGCGATCTCGCGAGCATCACCACGTTCCGCGACGCCGCGCTGCAGAACAGCGGCAACGCCGACGCCCAGTGGCACATCTACCAAGCGTGGCCGTTCTTCGTCGGCGACCAGAAGTGGTCCGACTGGTACAGCGACGCGGGCAGCTACACGGCCCACCGGCAAGACTACTTCCGGGACCTGCAAGCCCGGCTCGCCGAAGAAGGGATCGCCGCGTCGATCATCCCCAACGCCGACGTGCTCGCTTACGTCCGGTCGCACGTGGATGAGTTCGACGCGCTGGAGTCCCCCGACGACATCTACCGCGACCACGTGCACCTCTCCCCTGTGGGCAGCTTCATCGTCGGCACGACGGTCCTCACCGCGCTGGTCGGGGAAGACGTCACCGGCGTGACCGAGACCGGCTACGGCGCGAACCTCTCGGTCGCCGCCCGCAACCAGATCCAGCGCGTCGCGTGGAAGATCGTCAACGCGGTGCAGAACCCGGGCGACCTGAACGCCGATGGCGTGGCCGACGCCCAGGACTACGCGCAGTGGTCCGCCGCGTTCGGCGGCTCGGACGCGGGGCTCGACGGCAACCTCGACGGCCTGGTCAACGCGGCCGATTACACGCTGTGGCGCGATCGGCTCGCGACCCAGGCAGTCGGCGTGCCCGAGCCGGGCGGCGAAGCCTTGCTGTGGGCTGCGCTGGTTGCAGGGCTCGCTGGTTGGGGGGCCCGCTCGACGGCGTTACCCGTCCGCCGGCTCACTCGCCCTCGTCGATCCGGTTGACGCTCTGCTGGAATCGACGCATCGCGTCCTGCAGCCCCGGCGGCGGCGCGGTGCGGGTTCGTTCCGACAGGTCGCGCAAGTCGTCCAAGCGTTTGTCGCGCGCCACGCTGGGCCCGCCGGGCGAAAGGCCCAAACCGCGCAGCGCCCTGTCGAGCTCCGCTCGGCCTTCGGGGCCGCGTTGCTGGGCGCGTTGCCGCCGCGATTGCCAGCGGTCGACGAACCGCTCCAGATCGTCTTGGGACCAGCCGAGCTCGTCGAGCAGCTCGCGATCGACCTGCTCGCGCTGCAGCTGGTCCTCGAGCCGCTCGAGCACAAGCTCGGTCTGCTCGCGGGCGTACTCGAGGTTCGCCTTATCTCCGCCGACTTCGGACCCCTGCCCCGCGCCCTGCAGGCCCTGGCCGGCCCCGCCGGAGGGCTGCTGGTCGCCCTCGCGCCCTTGCTGGCCGGCACGCGGCTTGGGCCGCGGCGGGTCGCCCGTCGGGTCGGATTCTTGATTGGCGTCGGTCGCTTCGTCGCCCGGAGAATCGCCGGCGGCGCCGCCGCTCGGCGAAGAGGGGTCGGCTGCTTCGGGGTCGCCCGCGGGCTGTGGGTCTCGCTGTTGGTCGCCTGCGCGTTGCTGGCTTGATTTTGAGCGATCGTCGCCGGCTGGGGGCGCCGCCGAAGTGTCGCCGCTCTGGCCAGCCTCACCGCCCCCACCAGTGCGGTCGCGCTGGGACTCGGTGGATTCCTCACCGGCCGACGAGCCGTCGCCCGACGGCCCTTGGCCGGGCCGCTCTTCGCCCCGGCCCTGTTGGCTCTCGCGGCCCGTTTCTCCTTGGGGGCCTCCCGATTCGCCGGACGGGGTGTCGGATTGCTGCTGCTCCCCGGGCCTCCCGGTCGTGTCGCCGGCGCCCTGGTCGCCCGACTGGCCTGCGCCGCGGTCGGCGGCTTCGTTCTGGCCGCTCCCGCCGGTCCCCTGACGCGGCGTGGGGCGCGAGTCGGACGCTTCGCCGGGGGGCGTATCGCCGCCTGACTCGCTCGACTGCGAGTCCGACTGCTGGCCGGAGCGATCGTTCTCTCCCGGCCCCTGCCCCTGGTCGGGGGGGGCGGGGCTGTCCTGCGCCTGGCTATCGCGCGGCTGCTGCTGCGCGTCGGGCGAAGCGGGCCGGCCGGTGGCGTCGGGGTTGGCCTGCTGGTCGGGGCGTTGCTCTTGGGCGCCCGGCTGCTCGCGGGGTGGCTGCGCGGGGTCTTGTGGAGCGGTCTGGCCGTTCGTGTCCCCTTGCGGCTGTTGTTTCGCCTGCGGCGCTTGGTCGCTTGGCTGCGGCCGCTGGTCGTTTGCCTGCGGCGGCTGGTCGTTTGCCTGCGGCGGCTGGCGCTGGCCTTGTGGCGGGGGCGATTGCTCGCCCTGGCGGCCCTCGGTCGGCTGATTTTCGAGGAACTCGCGGATCCGCTCGAACGCGGCGCCGTCGTCCGAGCCGTCGGGCGCCACCGGGTCGGGCTCGCTCGGCGCAGCGGGGTCGGCGCCCGGTTGCCCGTCGCCTTGTGGCTTGCCCGGCTCGCCCGTGGGCTGTGGGTCTTGATTCGTTCCTGCGTCGGGGCGCTGCTGCGGCTGGCCTTGCCGCGAGCCGTTGGCGGGCTGGTCCGCCTGTTGTTGGCTGTCGCCCTGCCCTTCTCCTTGCGCGCCAGCGGCGTTGTCTTGCGGCGCGGCGTTGGGGTCGGCTTCACCGGGGCCGCGGAGGCCGTTCTGGGGCGGAGCGTCCTGCTGCTGGTCGCCGGGCTCGGAGGGCTTGGCGTCTTGGCCTTGCTGTGCCTCTTGGCCTTGCTGTCCCTCCTGCGGTTCGCCTGCTTGCTGCTGCTGGTCGCCCTGCTGGCCCGCTTGCTGGTCTTGCTGTTCGCCCTGCTTGCCGCCGGCGCCCGGTTGTGGCTGGCCTTGCTGTGGCTGGCCCTGCTGTGGCTGGCCCTGATCGGCCTGGCCTTCGCCGGCCTGCCCTTGCCCGCCACGCTGGTCGCGTTGCTGGCGATCGCCGCCGACGACTCGCAAGCGCCTCGACTCGCTCTGGCCGACGCCCGCCTCGGGGGAGCGGTTGTCGGCGGCGACCAGGCGGTACTCGAGCACGTCGCCCGGCGACAGGCCTAGCTCGCGCGGCGAGAGCTCGCTCGTCAGCCGCCGCAGGCCACGGCCCCGGCCTTCGGGCAACTCGCGGTTGAGCGCCTTGCGTCCCCCGACGGTCCCCACCAAGCGCACCGACTGCAATTCAAAGTCCGGGTCGCGCGCTTCGCCAGCGACACGCAGCGAGCCGTCGAGCGGCACGTCGGTTATCTCTTCCTCGGGCGCGGTGATGGCGACCTCGGGGGGCAGGTCGGCGATCACCTCGACGCGGTAACGCGGCGGGTCGACGTTCGCCTGGTCGTCGGCCGAGGTGAACCGCAGCACGTAGTTCTTCGAGTCGATCGGCCCCGCCCCGTCCGAGTGGCGGAGCGTCCACCGGCCGGTGGCCGTGCTCCCCTCGGGGCGGAGCACCACGTCGGGCCGGCCGTCGGCGCCGAGGTCGATCCGGGCGTCGGCGATCGGCAGGTTGGCCTCGGCCTCGAGAGTCACCCGCGTGCCTTCGATCGCGCGGATGTCGCCGCCGCCGGAAGTTACGCGGTCGGTGAGGCCGGTGTAGTCGGGGTAGTCGTAGGCGATCGACACGGGGGCGATGGTCGGGGCCGCCAGCACCCGCACTTGCCGCCAGGGGGTGCGTGCGTCGCCGGCTTCGAGCCGGTAAGCGAGGTCGCCTTGCAGGCCGAGCGCGGCGTCGGCCGACCCGCCGGGCGGCAGGGTCACCTCGTGCAGCACGCGGCCGCTGCCGGATCGCATCGGCACGCGGCGGTCGACGACGCCGGCGTCGGCCGTTGTGTAAACGACCTCGGCGATCTCGTCGGGCGCCAAGCCGCTGACCGTCGCGGTGATCTGGAGCTTCTCGCCCTGGCTGAGGGTTGTGTCGCCGGGCTCGACGTCGGTGATCCGCACGCGGCTCGGCGCGGCGATTTCCGACCAAGGCGCCAGCACCCTGCCGGCCGACGCGAAGAAGTCCTTCGGCGACAACACCACGTACAGGCCGATCAAGCCGACCAGCACCATCAAGAGCTGAGCGACCCGCACCAGTGGCGTGTGGTCGATCGGCGCGTCGCCGGCCGTGGCGAGCCGCTCGGCGGCCTGGCGTTCGAGCGTGCGACGCACCGCGGCGGGCGCCGCCCCGTCGCGCAGCTGCAGCAGGTTCAGCAACGCGTTCTTGAGCTGGGGCGACTCGCGCTCGATCTCGCGCGCCGCGTAGAGCGGGTTGACCCTCCCGGCGATCGCCGGCGTCAGCCGCTTCCAGATGATCACGCCCGCCCCGATCGCCGCCACGGCGAAGATCGCCGCCCGCCCGCCCCGGTCGAGCCCGCCGGCGACCAGCCAGTGATCGGCCATCGCCGCCACTAGCAGCACCACCAGGGACCAAGCGAGCAGCAGCCCGGCGCCGGTGGCGATGTCCGCCGTTTTCACCGCCGTTCGGGTCTTCTTGATGCGCGCGTCGACCAGGCTCGGCGCAGCGCCGCCGCGGCGGGCGGGCTTCGGTGGCGGCGCGGCGGTTGGCATACTTGCTGGGCTGGCCGGTGTGGGTTGGCCCGTGTGGGCTGGCGAACTCGCGTCGGCGGGCAGGCGGCGGGTGCTCTAGTATACGCGTGGCTCGCCGCCTGGCGGGCCGCCGCGCCAGCGTCGAGCGCCGCGCGCCGCCCCCCGGCGCGACGGGTGTTCGGGTGCTGCCGGTTGCGGCGCGGGTCGGATCTCTCAAAGCAGGCCGGATCGCTGTGCGTTCGAGCGACTTTCACGACTTGGTTAGCGGCCGACGCCGGGGACCGGCAGCCGCGGCGCTGCGGGCCGGCCTCGCGGCGGCCGAGGGGCCCTACCGGCTCGGCGTGTGGTGGCGCAACCGCCGCTACGACACCCGCCCCGAGCTGACGCACCGCGTCGCCGCGCCGGTCGTGAGCGTGGGAAACCTCACGCTGGGCGGCTCGGGCAAGACCCCGATGGTCAAGTGGGTCGCCAGGACACTCCGCGCGGGAGGGGTCCGCGTCGCGCTCGCGAGCCGCGGCTACGGCGCCGAGGAGCAAGGCCCCAACGACGAGGCGCTCGAGCTAGAGCACGCCCTGCCCGACGTGCCGCACGTGCAGAACCGGGACCGCGTGGCCGCCGCCCGCTTGGCGATCGAAGAACTCGCCGCGCAGGCCGTCGTGCTCGACGACGGCTTCCAGCACCGGCGGCTGGCCCGCGACCTCGACATCGTGTTGCTCGACGCCACCCAGCCGTTCGGCTTCGGTCGGCTGTTCCCACGCGGCGCGCTCCGCGAGGGGGTGCGGTCGCTGCGCCGCGCGCAGGTGGTCTGCCTGACACGGTCGGACCTGATCGATGCGGCC
This sequence comes from Botrimarina sp., assembly GCF_040219535.1. Taxonomy (NCBI): domain Bacteria; kingdom Pseudomonadati; phylum Planctomycetota; class Planctomycetia; order Pirellulales; family Lacipirellulaceae; genus Botrimarina; species Botrimarina sp. Next base: position 169,180 of record NZ_JAVJSH010000036.1, on the reverse strand, counting down.
GCGCGGGAAGCGATCCGCCGCCGCGCGGCCGAAGCGGCGCCCGCTGCGCTCTGGTGCGAGTCGGTCGTGCGGCCGACGGCGCTGGTGAGCGTCGCCGACGGCGCGGCGCCCGCCGACCACGGCGACTGGGGCGTCGAGCCGCTGGGCGCGCTGCGGGGAGAGCGTGTGCTGGCGTTTTGCGGGATCGGCGCGCCGCACGCTTTCCGCGAAACGCTCCGCACCCTCGGCGCGGGAGTGGCCGGGCTGATCGAATTTGCGGATCACCACCGCTACACACGCGACGACGTCGAACGCATCACGAGAGAGGCCGCCGCGTGCGACGCGGCGCGGGTCGTCTGCACGACAAAAGACCTCGTGAAGATCGGCGTGGCGACGCTCGGCGGACGGCCGCTGTCGGCCGTTGGGATCGACCTCGTGCTGACCGAGGGAAAGCCGCAGCTAAAAGCACGGCTGGACGAGATCGTCCACCGCGCGAAGCTGGTCAATCCGGATGCGGATTGATCCGAAGATGAGCGGCCGCCGGTTGGGCGGGGCTAGCTCGGTTCCTCTAAATGAAACGCCGCCGCGGGAGCCTCAGCTGGCCTGGGGGACAGCGATCTCGATGCGGTTCTCGATCCGTTCGTCCTCGACCACTCCCAGCACGGCGTGCTGAGCCAGTTGCTTGGAGTAGTACGTCGAGCACTGGCCGGCCAATCGGATCACGCCGCGATCTACCTCGACAGCCAGGTTCCGTATCCGGCGACCCAGCCGCGTGCTGATCCGCTGCTGGATTATGTCCTCCAGCCGACGCGAGCGGTCGTTGAAGGCGGTCGCGTTTTCGGGGCCTGGGCGGCCCCGGCGAGATAGGGACATGGGCGGCGCGTCGACGTACAGGGGTGGGCGTTGCAGGGGGCGATTCCTCGGCGGCGGTCCCGGCTAAGAAGCGTTATTCAACGCAAGTTCGTGCGGGAGCACCGGTGGCAGGACTCGGCAGCGCTGGCTCGGTTCGGTGCGCGGCCGCCGCGGCGACGCGGCGGGCAAGCGAGATGCATTTCTCAGGCCGGCGGGCGCGTTCCGGTACGCCCGTCGCTGCTTCCCGAACGCGGTTGGAGGGGGAGGGAGGCAGACAACACGGCGCACAAAACCCGGTCGACGCCCGCCTGACTCGCAACCTAAAGGCCTCGCCGGCGTGTTGTCAAATTGCCGCAACGACTTTTTCGATATAGCGCATTTGAAGTGCGATTTCGCGCATCGCGCGCCTAGCGTCGGACCACTCCCGCTTCGCAAAGCATCTCGACGACTCGTTTTGCGAGCGATTCAATCGACTCTTCGCCGCCGGCCAGAACGAGCTCCGGCGACGCCGGCGGCTCGTACGGGTCGTCGATTCCGGTGAAGTGTTTGATCTGGCCGGCTCGAGCCTTTTTGTAGAGCCCCTTCGGGTCGCGGCTTTCGCAGACTTCCAGCGGCGTGTCGACGAACACCTCGGCGAAGTCGCCGCCGGCGGCAAGGCCTCCGCCCAGGGCTTGGCGGACCGCGTCGCGGTCCGCGCGGTAGGGGCTGACGAACGCCGTCAGCACGACCACGCCGGCGTCGGCCATCAGCTTGGCGACCTCGCCGATGCGGCGGATGTTTTCGACGCGATCCTCGGGGGCGAACCCGAGGCCGAACCGCGCGCCGTAAGCCTCGCCGTGCAGCGCGGCGAGCGTCTGCGGCGTGGCGTTCAAACCGTGCCGCACGTTGTCGCCATCGAGTAAATAGGTGCGCACCCCTGAAGCGTTTAGCAGCGCCTCGACGGCGCTCGCGACGGTGCTCTTGCCCGAGCCGGACAAACCGGTGAACCACACGACGCAGCCGCGGTGACCGGCGAGCTTTTCGCGATCCGCTCGGGTTACCGAGTGCTGGTGCCAGACGACGATCGGCTCTTGGGACATCGGTCGGGGAGCGAGAGAGCGGGGACCGGGGCGGGCGGTGGCTCGGCGTGCGGTTGCCGGCGGGGGGCTAGAGGCTGAGGCCCGCCAACTCGCACAGGCCGGCTTGCTGCACAGGCTGGGGGCAGCTCCAGACCAGGAAGAAGAGCGCCTCGCGGCACAGGCGGCCGGCCTCGGCGTTGGCCAGGTAGCCGGCGCCCTTCTTCGCGGTGAGCGCCGCCTGGGCGGCACGGAGCACGAGGCTGTTGGACCGCTGCCGCAGCGACTCGCTGCTGCACGTGGGCTCGCCCCGCGCGGCGTGCAGCAGGTCGCCGATCAGCTCGGCGTGCTCGGCGCCCATCGCGCTGGCGGCCTGATCCAGGTCGCGGCGGCGGGTTGCTTCGTCGCGAAGGATGGCGAGGCTCGCCGCGGCGTTCCCGACGGCAAGCGTCGATGTCTGCGGACCGCCGGTCGCCCCGCCCACGCCGGACTTCATCACTTCGGGCGTGGGGCCCGCGACGACCCACTCGTCCGCTAGCTCGGCGTTGTCGAAGAGAACCGGACCGGTCCGGCTAGCGGTCAGGGCGACCATCTCGAACGGGTCGCCCGCGGTAACGCCCGGCGTGTCCATCGGCACGGCCAGCAAGAGCTCTTCGTCGGTCGGCTCGCCCGACTCGCCGGCGACCACGGCGCCGACGACCACGTGCTCGGCGGCCTCGGCGCCGGTCACCCACGGGGCGGCGCCGTCGAGGCGCCAGGCGTCGCCCGTGCGGGTCGCGGTGAGCGCCGGCTTGCCCAGGTGGCGGCGGCTGGTCGTCAGGTGCGACACGCCGACCGTGGCGAACGAATCGCCGCTGACCAGGCGCGGCAGCAGGCGGGCCTTCAGGGCGTCGTTCGTGCCGCCGGCGATCCGGCGGCACGCGCCGGTCCGCTGCGTGATGATAAACGTCACGGCAAGGCAGGCTTGGCTGAGCGCCAGGTAGCCGCGGGTCACCTGCTCGTCGTCCCAGCCCTGGCCGCCGTGCTCCGCGGGCAGGAACCACTCGTACACGCCGGCGCGGCCGCACGCGCGCATGCCCTCCCCGGGCCACGCGCCGGTGCGGTCCGCTTCAGGCGCGACCGCGCGGAGGGCGTCGCAGAGCTGCTGCAGCGCGGGGTCGTCGGGCGAGGTGATGCGGTTGGGCACTGGGGGATGGCATCGTGGAGTGAGATTACGAAGGGCGCCCCTGCCACCCCCGACTTCGGAGCGACGGGTTATCTCGCCGCGGGCGCCGGCTAAGCGGCGATCGATTCTCGGTCCAACTCGATACGCTTCACCACCAATCCGCACCGTTCGATCTGCTCGACCGCCGACTGCATCGCTTCGTCGCGGGGCGTCGCCTGTCGATCGAACACGATATCGATTCCTTCTTCGTGGCCGCCCAGATGCCCGTCGTCACATTCCGCAGCGGCCAGCCGGTCGGCGAGGTCCAGGATCGCTTCCTCACCCTCCGGTTGGTGGCTTATGACGACACGGAAACGAAATTCGCTCAGGCCGCGATCGCTAGACGCTGGATCACTCATCGTTTCCTCCCGACCCAGGGCAGGCGGCGATCTTCCGAAGGATCGCCGGCAGGCCCTAGCGTGGGCGCTTGTCGCTTGAGGCCTGCAGCCCCGCCCTCCTACCGCAGGTTCATCTCGCTCGACATGCCGCCGGCCGCGGGCAGGTAGCAGAGCTTCACATAGTCCTGCACCATGCGGTGGGCGCTGAAGCGGGCCGCGAGGGTGGCGATCGAGTTGACCATCCGGGCGATCCACTCGTGCGGCAGGCCGTCGACGTCGCGCTCGTAGAAGCAGGGAACGACTTCGTTGCGGAGCACGTTGTAGAGGTTCTCGGCGTCGCGGGCGTCGGTGATCTCGGTGTCGACGTGCTGGGTGCCGTTTCCGATGGCGAAGCCGTTTATGCCGTTGTAGGCCTCGGCCCACCAGCCGTCCAAGATCGAGCAGTTCAGCCCGCCGTTGAGGACGACCTTCATGCCGCTGGTGCCGGACGCCTCGAGCGGCCGCCGCGGGTTGTTCAGCCACACGTCGACGCCCTGGATCATGTGCCGCGTGACGTTCATGTCGTAGTCCTCCACGAACACCACGCGCCCCGCGAAGCGCGGGTCGTTGCGGAGGTTGGAGATCTTCTGGATCAGACGCTTGCCCGGCTCGTCGGCCGGGTGGGCCTTGCCGGCGAAGATGAACTGCACGGGGCGGTCGGTGTCGTTGACCATCTCGGCCAGCTCGTCGATCCGCTGCATGAACAGGTCGGCCCGCTTGTAGGTCGCGAACCGCCGCGCGAAGCCGATCGTCAGCGCCGAGGGGTCGAGCGCCGCGCGGGCCGCGTCGACGTGGGTCTCGTCCTCGCTGCGGCGGCGGCTCTGGCGGCTCAGCCGGCGGCGGACGAAGTCCAGGCAGCGGCTCTTCAGCGCGTGGTGGGTCTCCCACAGCTCGCCGGGGTCGACGTTGTAGATGTTCTCCCAGGTGGCCGGCTCGCTCAGCCGGCGCGGCCAGTCGGGGCCCATGTGCTTGTCGTAGAGCTGCTTCATCGGCTGCGCGAGCCAGCTCGGCACGTGCACGCCGTTGGTGATGTGGCCGATGGGCACCTCTTCCTCGACACGCCACGGCCACAGGTTGGCCCACATCCGCCGCGACACGTGGCCGTGCAGCGAGCTCACCGCGTTGGCGCGGCGCGAGAGCTTCAGGCCGATGACGGTCATGCAGAACGACTCCTCGCCGTTCTGGGGCTCGACCCGGCCGAGGCCCATCAGCTGATCGTGCGAGATGCCCAGCTTGTCGCGCGTCGGGCCGAGGTGCTCCTCGATCAGCCCCGCGTCGAAGCGGTCGTGCCCGGCGGGGACCGGCGTGTGCGTGGTGAAGACCGTGCACTGGGCCACCTCGCGCAACGCGTCGTCGAACGACACGCCGTCGTCCTGCATCCGCTCGTGCACCACCTCCAGCGGCGCGAATGCGCTGTGGCCCTCGTTCAGGTGGTACACCCCCGGCACGATCCCCAGCGCCCGCAGGGCCTTCACGCCGCCCACGCCGAGCACGAGCTCTTGGCGGATCCGCGTGCGGGTGTCGCCGCCGTACAGGCGGCTGGTGAGCTCGCGGTCTTGGGGGCTGTTGCCGTCGACGTCGCAGTCGAGCAGCAAGAGGGTCACCCGCCCGACGTTCATCTTCCAGACCTTCGCCTGGAGGGCGCCGTTGCGGGTGTCGATCGAGATCGACACGGGCCGTCCCTGCGGGTCGACGGCCGGCTCCATCGGCTGGGTGGCGACCTTCGTGTCGACGTACTCCTCTTGTTGGTAACCGTCGCCGTCCAGGTGCTGCTTGAAGTAGCCCTGGTCGTAGAACAGGCCGATCGCGATCAGCGGGATGCCCAGCCCGCTGGCGCTCTTCACGTGGTCGCCCGACAGCACGCCGAGGCCGCCCGAATAGATCGGCACCGACTCGTGGATGCCGAACTCCGCGGAGAAGTAGGCCACCGGCTTGGAGCCGAGCACGCCCGCCTCGCGCGCGCCCCAGGTGTGGTCGGTCTTGGTGAGGTACTCGTGCAGCCGGCGGTGCGCCTGGTTGATGCGGGTGTACATGGCCATCTCGCTGGCCCGCTCGGCGACCTGCTGCGGCGTCATCTCTTGCAGCAGGGCGATCGGGTTGTGGTCGAGTTGGCGCCAGCGGACCGGGTCGAGGTCGCGGAACAGGTTGCCGACCTCCGGCTGCCAGCTCCACCACAAGTTGCCGGCGATCGCTTGGAGCTTGCCGTAGAGCGCCTCGGGGGTGACCTCGGTCCAGTTTTGGCGTTCGACCGCCGCGGGGGTGGGGGCTTCGACTTGGCTCATGTTTCGCTGCCTAGAACGATGGCGGGTATCGGGTGGGGGGCGACACGACTCGCTACGCCGCGTCGGCCTCGCACGCCCGACCCGGGGCGGACCGGGTCGCGGGCGGCGAGCGGGGCGAGTATAGCGGATGCCCGCCGCGGTGGCTCTAGGCGTATTCTGGGGCCGGCGGGCGGAAATCGCAGAGTTTCTTGTGCGCGGGCGAGCCGATTCCGGCCCGGCGCCGCTGCGATAGAATGCCGATCGGTCGCCGCTGTCGGCGCCGGGCAACAAATCGCTCTCCCCCGCGAGCGAAGAGCCCTCTCCCCGAGGTTTGCTTAACCGTCCCCTCCTGCCGAGATTCGCATGGGTGCCGCAGCCGGCGTCGCTGTTTGTCCAACCGCTAACGTCGACGGCGTGCTCTCCCCGCTCGACGAAGCGCGCGTGCCGGTCACCGACCGGGGTTTCCTCTACGGCGACTCGGTCTACGAGGTCTTCCGCACCTACGACGGCGTGCCCCTCTTCTGGCGCGAGCACTTCGAGCGGATGGAGAACTCGGCCCGGCTGATCCACATGCGGATCAGCCAGAGCCGCGACGAGCTGATGGACGAGATCCGCCGCACCGCGGCCGAGGCCGGCGCGGGGCCCAGCGCCGACGGCTCGGGCGAGGTCTACGTGAGGTGGCACGTGTCGCGCGGGACCGGGCCGATCGACCTGTTCCCCGACCCGGGGCTCCGCACCAGCTACATGATCCTCGTGAAGCCCGTGCCGAAGTGGAAAGCCGAGCACTACACGACCGGCCTCCGCCTGGCGGTGACCGGCGTGCGTCGCAACTCGCCCGAATCGCTCGACCCGAACATCAAGAGCGGCAACTACCTGAACAACATCCTCGGTCTGGCCGAGGCCGCCGAGCTGGGCGCCGACGACTGCCTGATGCTCAGCGCCCAGGGGCACGCCACCGAGGCGAGCAACAGCAACGTGTTCTTCGTCACGGGCGGGCGGGTCCACACGCCGGCCGACTCGGTGGGCAACCTCCGCGGCATCACCGGCTCGGCCCTGCGGGCGATCGGCGCGCGCGACGGCTGGCCGGTCGAGGAGCGGCTCATCGGCCTGGACGAGCTGGCCCAAGTCGACGAGGCGTTCGTCACCAGCGCGACGCGCGAGGTCATGCCGGTCGCCGCCATCCGGCTCCCCAGCGGCCAGTGGAAGCAACTCCCCGATGGCGGCGGGCCGATGACCCGCAAGATCGCCCAGGCGTACAAGTCCCACGTCGAGCGGTACGTGGCCGACAACGCCGACGCGCGGCTCTGGTGACCGGGCGTTGTCGGCTATCGGCTCCCGGCGGTCGGCTTATATAGTGGCGGGCTCCGCCGCCCGACAGCAGCCGACAGCCAACATCCGATAGCCCACGAGCTTATGCGCCTGCCCGAGATCTACGCCGCCAATCCCTTCGCGCTGTCCTTCGAACTCTTCCCGCCGAAGACCGACAAAGGGGCCGACGCCCTGTTCCGCCACGCGGAGCGGCTGGTGGAGTTCAAGCCGTCTTACCTGACGTGCACGTACGGCGCGGGGGGATCGACCCAAGACAGCACGCTGAACATCGCGGCGCGGCTCCGCCGGCAGTTCGGCCTGCCTGTGGCGACGCACCTCACGTGCGTCGGCCGGACGGCCGACCAGATCCGGGACTACCTCCGCCGCGCGATCGACGCCGACGTGCAGAACGTCGTCGCGTTGCGGGGCGACCCGCCGAAGGGCGAGAGCAAGTTCACCGCCACCGAGGGGGGCTTCGCGTACGCGAACGAGCTGGTCGCGATGATCCGCTCCGACTTCCCCGAAATGGGTGTCGCGGTCGGCGGTTACCCCGAGGTCCACCAGGAGGCCCCCAGCGCCGAGGTCGACCTGGACAACCTCAAACGCAAGGTCGACGCGGGCGCCCACGCGATCATCACGCAGTTGTTCTACGACAACGAGGACTTCTTCCGCTTCCGCGATCAGTGCGAATCGGCCGGGGTCAAGGTCCCGCTGATCCCCGGCCTGCTGCCGGTGACCAACGTGTCGCAGATCAAGAAGATCGCCTCGTTGTGCGGCGCGCGGCTGCCGGAGCGGTTCCTCGCCGACCTCGAGTCGTGCGGCGGCGACGCCGATCGCCAGTTCGAGGTCGGCGTGCGCCAAGCGACCGACCAGACCCAACAGCTCGTCGACGCGGGCGTGCCGGGCATCCATTATTACGTGCTCAACAAGTCCGAAGCCGCGGTGCGTGTCCTCACCGACGTGAGACTGTAGGCCACAGGCCGTCGGGACAGCGAGGTGGCGTCGTAACCGCGCCGCGGCAGAACAAGCAACGCCCCCGGCGCCTCCTACAGTTTTCGGCCCGCAGCCGACAGCCTACTTTGGACGACCTGACCGGCTGCCGCCTGAACGACTACCAGCTGCTCCGGCTGCTGGGGCGCGGCGCGATGGCGACGGTCTATTTGGCGGAGCAGCAGTCGCTCGCGCGGCGGGTGGCCGTGAAGGTGCTCAACGCCGAGCTCTGCCGCGACCCGTCGCACGTGGGCCGGTTCCAGCACGAGGCCCGCGCGGCCGCGTCGCTCGTGCACCCGGGCATCGTGCAGGTTTACGAGGTGGGCGTCGCCGCGGCCGACGGCGCGCAGCGTCACTACCTCGCGCAGGAATACGTCGCGGGCGGCACGCTGTCGCGCCTGGTCGAGCGCGAGGGCTGCCTCGCGCCGGGGCGCCTGCTGGAGGTGCTGTGGCAGGTCGCCACGGCGCTCGACGCCGCGGCCGAGCGCGGCTTGGTGCACCGCGACATCAAGCCGGACAACTTGATGATCGACCGCACCGGGGTGATCAAGGTCGCCGACTTCGGCCTGGCGCGGCTGGCGGAAACCAGCGGGCCCCGGATGACGCAGGCCGGCATCGCGATGGGCACGCCGCTCTACATGAGCCCCGAGCAGATCGAGGGGGGAGAGGTCGACGCGCGGAGCGACCTGTACTCGCTCGGCGTCACGGCCTACCAGCTGCTCACCGGCGAACCGCCCTTCACCGGCGACACGCCGCTGTCCGTGGCGATCCAGCACCTGAACAACAAGCCCGACCCGATCCGCAAGCGGCGGCCCGACACCCCGGCGCCGCTGGCCGAGGTGATCGACCGCTTGATCGCCAAGCGCCCCGCGGACCGCTTCCAATCGCCGGGCGAGCTGCTCGGCCGGCTTGCCGAGGTGGCCGCCGCCGGCGCAGAAGAGGGGTGGGCCTCGGTCTCTGGCGGCTTCGGCCGGGCCGTGGCCGCGGTCTCTAGCACGACGCTGCCGTGGGCGCCGCGGTCGACCGAGGACATGGCGGCGGTCACCAAGCTCGCCTCGGCGATGCAGCAAGAGTCGATCGAAGCCGCCACGCGCCGCCGCCACCGCCGACGGGCCGCGATCGGCGCGGCGGCCGGGATGCTGATCGGGGCTGGCGTCGCGCTGTGGGCCGTGCCGAGCCTGCCGGTCAGCCCGCAGCTCCGCGGGTCGGCACGGTTCGAAACCGTGCAGCAGCAACTGTTCAACGCCAAGTCGGTCGACACACCAGAGGCTTGGCGCGCGGTCATCGAACTGCACCCCAATGCCGACGCCTTCTACCACAACCTCGCGCGGCGCGGCCTCGCGCTCAGCGCGATCGGCCGCGGGCAGCACGCCGTTGCGTTGGCGGCGCTCGAGCCGGTGGCCGACGACGCGTTCAGCGACCCGCTCTCGAACCTGGCGGTCGCTATGGTGCGGGTGATCGCGTACGCGGAACTCGGCCAGATCGACCTGGCCAGGGCCGCCCGCGCCCCGCTGGTCGCGGCGGGAGACCGCGGCCTCGAGCAGCTCCGCGAAGAGCTGCCCGAGCTGTCCACCAGCTACCAAGCCGTCGTCGACCAACGGCTCTGAAGCCCACTGGGTGGAAGCGGTTAGGAGCGGATCGCGCCGCCAACTGCGTGGCCCCCTCGCGGCGCGAGCGGCCGCCGCTTGGGAGCAAAGCTCCGCCGGTCGAGGCGCCGCCCAGGGCGGCGCTGCCCCAGGCCGGTAGCCATCGATCGCCTGGCGGGGAGCGAGCGACACAAAATGCACTATTTGTGCGCTTGCGGGTCGAAAGTGGCCACGTGTCTTGCTACCTTCGCGTCCGTTAAGTGTTTTTATGTACACTAATCGGAGCGACGGCAATGCCCTTCACGCCCCCCTCCGCCGGTCTAGCCGGCGACCCGGACTGGGACTTCTGCCTCCCCGACGAGGACGCCCAACCCGAGCCCGGCGACTTCTGGATCGAGCCCGACGAGGACGACGACTGACCGGACCCGCGCCCGCCCCCCCCTTGCTCTACCCCGATCTGGAGGCCGCCGCCGTGATCGCTCTAGAGAAAGTCCTCGAGGTCCGCCGCTTGCTCGACGACGGCGCCCTGTCGCGCCGCGCGATCGCCCGCCAGACCGGCGTGAGCCGGGGCACGGTCAACGCGATCGCCAACGGCGAGCGTGGGCTGTTCGGGGCGCCGCCGCCCGACGAGCGCGACGCGCGGCGTCGGCCCGGCCAGTCGGGCGTGGCGCGGCGGTGCGTTGGCTGCGGCGCGATGGTTTACCTGCCGTGTCTGGTGTGCCGCACCCGCCGGCACATCGCGACCGAGCCAAGCGCGGGCCGGCCCGCCAAGCGGCTCTCCGCGTGAGCCCCGCCTGCCGCAGCCGGCGCCACCGGCACGACCGCCCGGCGGCCCAGCGGATCGGCGGATCCCGAGCGGATTCCGGCGCGGCGCCCGCCGGGCATCGGGCAGACTACGTCAGCCTCGCCACTTGGGCTACGAACGAGGGCCTCGCACCGCGGAAGGCGGCGCGGGGCCCTCTTCTTTTTTTGGCGTCGCGCACCGGGGGCGGCGCACCGCTCGACCGCCGAGCGTGGTCGCCGAAGGGAGCAACCGCTACGGCCCGCCGCCACGCGCACCGCGGCGCGCGGGCCGCGGCACGCCGGGCGCCGCCCGCCGATTGGCAGGGGAGATCGCCGCCGGTAAGCTCTCTGTTCTACGGCGCGCTGGCGCGTGTCGCCGCTCGTTGCCGAATCGCCTCGTTTCTTGCTGGGAGTACTGTCGATGGCCGACGCCGCCAAGCTCACCATTGGCGACACGACGACCGAGCTGCCGCTGGTGGCGGGCAGCGAGGACGAGGTTGGCCTCGACATCGCGAAGCTCCGCGCAGAGACCGGCGCGGTCACGCTCGACGAGGGTTTCGTCAACACCGGCTCGACGCGCAGCGCGATCACCTTCCTCGACGGCGAGAAGGGCATCCTGCGTTACCGCGGCTACGCGATCGAGCAGCTGGCAGCCAACTGCGACTTCGTCGAGATCGCTTACCTCTTGCTGCACGGCGAGTTGCCCTCGGCCGGCCAGCTGGACGACTTCCGCACCGACCTGCGGCAGCACACGATGCTGCACGAGGACATGCGGAAGTTCTACGACGGCTTCCAGCACAACGCGCACCCGATGGCGATCCTCAGCAGCGTGATCCACGCGCTGAGCACCTTCTACGCCGACTCGCTCGACGTGAACAACCCGTCGGACGTGCACCGCTGCACGATGCGGCTGCTCGCCAAGGTGCCGACCATCGCGGCCTACGCGCACAAGAAGTCGATCGGCCAGCCGCTGGTCTACCCGAAGAACAACCTGAACTACTGCGAGAACTTCTTGCAGATGATGTTCAGCGTGCCGGCCGAGCAGTACGAGGTCGACCCCGTCCACGCCGAGGCGCTCAACCTGCTCTTGATCGTGCACGCGGACCACGAGCAGAACTGCAGCACCAGCACGGTGCGGATGGTCGGCTCGGCCGACGCCGACCTGTTCGCGTCGATCGCGGCCGGCGTGGCGGCCCTGTCGGGCCCGCTGCACGGCGGCGCCAACGAGGCCTGCGTGGCGATGCTCGAACGCATCCGCGAAGACGGCGGCGACGTCGACAAGTACGTCGCGATGGCCAAGGACAAGACCAAGAGCTTCCGCCTGATGGGCTTCGGCCACCGCGTCTACAAGAGCTTCGACCCCCGCGCGAAGATCATCAAGGCCGCGTGCGACAAGCTGCTCAAGCAGCAGAAGATCAACGACCCGATCTTCGGGATCGCCCAGAAGCTCGAAGAGGTCGCCCTGACCGACGAGTACTTCGTCGAGCGCCAGCTGTACCCGAACGTCGACTTCTACTCCGGCGTGATCTACCGCGCGCTGGGCATCCCGGTCGAGATGTTCACCGTGCTGTTCGCGATGGGCCGGCTGCCGGGCTGGATCGCCCACTGGCAAGAGATGCGGCAGAGCCCCGGCAAACGCATCTACCGGCCCCGGCAGATCTACATCGGCCCGACCGAGCGCGAGTTCGTGCCGATGGACAAGCGCTGAGGCCGCCGCGGCGGCCGCTGCGGGATCTCGGCGGCGCCCCAGAGCGAGCTTCGGAGCGGCGGCCGGGTCGCTGCTCGCCATACCCCCCGCCACCCGCGGGTCACTCGCCCGGCTGGCGCTTTCGATGGGCGGAGCCGGCCGGCGGGGCGCCGGGCGACGACCATCGGAGGTCCGCCCTCTCCCTGCTCCCTGCTCCCTCGCCCGCCGGGCGCCCGCCCGCCGGCGCCCGCCGATCCCAGCCAGCCCGAGGACCCGACGCGATGGCCCGCCTTGTTCTGTTGATCCTGTGGGGGGTGGCCGCCGCCGCGGCCGCCGCTGAGAGCCCGTCGAATGAGGCTCAGAGTCCTTCGGATGAGCTCGCCACGCTGCTCGACGACGTCTGGCAGTGGCGGCTGCGGGAGTCCCCGCTGTTCGCCACGCGCGTGGGCGACCCGCGCTACAACGACCAACTGGGGGAGGTCTCGCTGGTCGACTCGGACCGCCGCGCAAACGACGAGCGCGCCTTCCACCGCTGCGCCGAAACGATCCTCCGGCAAGCCGCGGGCGCGGCGCCCTTCGCTCTGACCGGCGGCGAGTCGATCGAGCTGAAGCTGTTGGTACGCGACCTGAGGGACTCGCTCGCGGAGCACGCGTTCGGCGACCACCTGATGCCGATCAGCAACCGCTCGGGGTTCCACGTGTCGTTCCCCGAGCTGCCCGACTACACGCCGCTCGACGACCCGGGCGACTACCAGGATTACCTGCTCCGGCTGCGGCAGTTCGAGGGCTACGTCGAGGGGCACATCGGGCTGATGCGCGAAGGGATCAGCCGGGGGCTGACGGTCCCGGCGGTGATCCTCGAGGGTTACGAGCCGTCGGTCGAGTCGCACATCGTCGACGACCCGACCCAGAGCCTCCTCTACAAGCCGTTCAAAGACTTCCCCGACTCGATCCCCGAAGACCAGCGAGAGCGGCTGCGCAGCGACGCGCGCGACGCGATCGCCTCGTCGGTCGTGGCCGGCTACCGCCGCTTCGCCGCGTTCTTGGCCGACGAGTACGTGCCCAACTGCCGCGCGTCGATCGCCGCGTCGGCGTTGCCCGGGGGGCGCGACTTCTACCGCCACCGCGTGCACGTGTTCACGACGCTCGACCTCACGCCCGACGAGGTCCACCGAACCGGCCTCGAAGAGGTCGCCCGGATCCGCGCCGAGATGGACCGCGTCATCGACGCGACCGGGTTCGAGACCGACCAGAGCGACCGCTTCGCCGCGTTCGTGGAGCACCTGCGAACGGCCGAGCGGTTCTACGCGGAGTCCGAGGCCGACCTGATGCGGCACACGGCGGCGATCCTCAAGCGGGCCGACGGCAAGCTGCCGGAGCTGTTCGGCCGCCTGCCGCGGATGCCGTACGGGCTCAAGCCGGTGCCCGACTACATCGCCCCGAAGACGACCTTCGCCTACTACATGCGCCCCAACGGCGACGGCACGCGGGCCGGGTTCTTCTTCCTCAACACGTACGACCTGCCCAGCCGCCCGAAGTACATGCTCGAGGCCCTCGCGCTGCACGAGGCGGTCCCCGGCCACCACCTGCAGATCGCGCTGCAGCAGGAACTCGAGGGGCTCTCGCCGCTCCGCAAGTACGGCGGCTTCACGGCCTTCGTCGAGGGCTGGGCCCTGTACGCGGAGCGGCTCGGGCTGGAGGCCGGCTTCTACGAAGACCCCTACAGCGACTTCGGCCGCCTGACGATGGAGGTCTGGCGCGCGGCGCGCTTGGTGGTCGACACCGGCATGCACTACAAGGGCTGGAGCCGCCAACAGGCGATCGACTACATGGCCGCCAACTCGGCCATGTCGATGCACGAGATCCGCTCGGAGGTCGACCGCTACATCGGCTGGCCCGGCCAGGCGCTCGCGTACAAGACCGGCGAGCTGAAGATCCGCGAACTCCGCGCCAGGGCCGAAGAAAAGCTCGGCGCTGATTTCGACGTCCGCGCGTTCCACGACGCGGTCCTCGAAAACGGCTCGGTGCCGCTCACGGTGCTCGAAGAGCAAATCGACCGCTGGATCGACGAGCAGCCCTCGGGCGGCTGACTCGATCCCCGCGGCCAGCTCCGCACGGCGAAGTAGTTGCCCGCGAATCACGCGAATTGGCGTGAATGTGAAGCAACGGGTGGCGGGGGCGTATCGCGAAGCGGAAGCCACCGTGTCCCGAAGACCGAGCTTCCGTCTTTCGTGGGCTTCGCCGTGCTTCCCCGCAACCCTCGCATTAGGCCGTCGCCGGGGCGTTCCGCTCGCAGTATCCCTCGTACGGGACTCCCAGCAGCTCCGCGACCCGGCGGCTGAACGCTTCGACGTGCGGGTCGGGCCGGTCGTCGTCGGTGCAGACGCCCGGGGCGAGCGGGAACCGCTTGCGTCCTCGAAACAGAAAGGGCGTGTGGCAAGAGTCGAGTTCGAAACGATGGTCGTCGTCCGGCATTTGAAAGTGAATCACGGCGACCACCTCGCCGTCGAGGACCTGCCACCGCCTCCGCCGCATGCGAATCCAACCGAACAACAGATGGTCAGCAATCGCCTCCCGTTGCGGGACCAACACCGACCGCCGCAGTGAATAGCCGCAGAACAACACGGCCACTAGCGCCGAAGACCCGACGGTGACCGCCCACACCCAAATCGGCTCCGGGTCCACGACTTGCAGCGCCGAGAACCCCAACACGCAGGCGGCACACGCGCCGACGATGCCGATCCGCCACCGCGTGAGATACTGAGTCTGCCGCCCTCCGTCGGCCTCGAGCCGCACGACGCCGCCCGGCTCCTCGCGCAGCTCCAAGCGGAACTCGCCTCGGATTGGAACCTCCCGCGCCGCTAGCCACGCGAGCGCGGCCGGCGTCGCGAACGCGGCGACCACCAACCCGATCTCCTTGTCGAACGCCTTCGGCGAGCAGCAGACCGCAGTGGCGGCGGTCGCCTTGAGCAGAAAGGCGATGGTGAAGCGTGGTGTGGGAGTCACATACCTGCTCGCAGTTGCTAGCGAGACGCTGCGGCGCAGCAAGTCTCTACCAAAGCCACGTTACTTCCGAACTCAACCCGCACGCTTACTCGCTTTGCATTCCACGCTCGCAGTCTTCTCGCGTCGCGCTCTCGCCACGGCGCTGGCGGCCCCGACTAGCAGCGCCAGTGCCGATGCCGCCAGCGGCGGATAATAGAGCACCATCTCAGACGGATCGCGTCCGTACCGGTTGATCTGATCCATCCATGAGGACATCACGAAGACACACCCACCAAGTCCGGCAATCAATGCGACCAAGATTGACTCGGCGTAGCGCCGCAAAACGGCGAGCGATAGAGACAACCCGATTGCTGCCCCGAGGAACGTACAGAGGGGCAACGAGAACAGCGCCGCCTGTTGCCCGTACGAGAGGACTTGTCCCGATCCGTCTCCAGCGCGTTCGATAGCGATCGCTAATGCGAGGTATCCTGAGAAGCCCGCCGCGGCGCCAACGACAGCAGACTGAGCGGAAATGATGTGCCAAAGCTTCATGGTTCGCAGATGGCTGTCTGAATCCTTGCGGTTGTCGTACTGCTGCCAGCAACGGGTGGCGGGGGCGCACCGCGAAGCGGAAGCCCCCGTGCCCTGAGGAACGAGCACACTCTTCGTGGGCTTCGGCTGCGCCGTGCGCCCCCGCCACGCCGACTGATGGTTACCCTTCGGCTTGAGGCCCGAAAAACCCGATCCCCAGAGTCACCTCCAACGCGTTCAGCACGACCCCCAGCAGCATCAGCAGCGCGAAGCCGATCACGCAGAACCACCAGGCCAAGAGCACCGGCCTGGGGAGGTCGACGTCGGCCGCTTGCAGGCCGAAGCCCATGATCGCAAGCACCCCCAGGCCGGCCGCCGCGCGCGTCGGGTTGCCCGCGAGCACCAGCAGGGCCAGCAGCACCGCCGCGCCGGTCATCGCCATCAAGAGCTCGCCCGTGCCGAACCGCGTCAGGCTCGCCATGGCCGCGCGGAAGTCTTCGCCGAAGGTCGGCTGCCGGTAGCTGGCGAGCTCTTCTTCCTCGGCGGTGTACATGCCGTCGCCGTCGCCCGACGCGCGGCGCCGGCGGCGGAGTTCCCTGGCGCGCGCGGCCACGAGCGCCTCGCGGCGGCGCGACTCTCGGAAGTTCAGGTACGCGTGGGCGCCCCCCAGCACGATCAGCGACAGCGCGATGAAGCCCGCGAAGCCGACCCCGTTCAGCAAACCCGAGCCGGCGACCCCCAGCACGACCGCGACCACGGTCATCAAGATCAGCAGGTGCTTGATCGTGAACCGAGCGCGGAAGTTTTCGAAGGCCGCGTCGAAGTCGTCGCCGCGCTCCATCTCCCGGTAGATCGCGTCGACATCGATCGCGCTCTCCGCGCTCCGCACGTTCTCCGCTGCGCGCGCCCGCTCCGACGCGAGCACCTGCTCGTCGACCGGCTCGACGTCGTACTCGTCGTCCTCGTCGGCCGCGGGCGGCGCGTAGAACGCGTTGGGGTCGATCGGCGGGTCGTCTTCGGGCCGGTTGGGTCCGGCCGGTCCGGCGGCTGGGGGGAGTGGCATAGCGGCGGTTCGCAAACAGTCGGGCAACCTTGCGGCGGGTCCGCATCCGGTATCCAGTTTACGCGATCGACGCCGCGCACGCGCGGAGCGGACACGCCGCGAGCACGCTCCCCGGCGGCTCGGCTGCCTGCTGCCCGCTGCCGTCTGCCCTCTGCCTACTGCCCTCTGAACCCATGCACTTCCTCCTCACCGCGCTGGGCAGCTACGGCGACGTCTTCCCGATGATCGGCCTCGGGTCGGCGCTCGCCGAGCGGGGGCACGAGCTCGAGGTCGTGGCGAACCCCTACTTCGCCGACCGGCTGGAAGCGGCCGGCCTCACGATGCTCCCTATCGGCGAGGCAGACGACTACGTGCGGCTCACCCAGCGCCGGGACCTGTGGAGCTCGACCAAGGGGCTGCGGGTCGTTTTCCGGGAGGCGAGCGTCGCGGTCCTGGAGCCGCTCTACGAGCTGGTCAGAGACCGCTACCGGGCCGACGACACGATCATCGCGGCCCACGGGCTCGACCTGGCCAGCCGCGTGCTCGCCGAGACCCACGGCGCGCGGGTCGCGTCGATCGTCTACGCACCGATGGCGCTGTGGTCCGACACAAGCCCGCCGCTGATGCCGGCCGGCATCGCTTGGGACGGCGCGCCGCGTTGGCTGCACCAAGTGCAGTTTCGCCTCGGGGAGCGGGTGTTCCTGCAGGGCCTCGTCGGCCCGGTCCTCGACGCGTTCCGCGCGGCGAAGGGGCTCGGGCCAGCCGCGGGGGACTACTGGTCGTGGTACTACGGGGTGGCGCCGCCCGTGTGCTTGTTCCCGGACTGGTTCGTGTCTGCCACGGGCGAGCTGCCGAGCGACTGGCCCGAGGGGACGGTCACCACCGGCTTCCCGCTGGGCGACGGCGACCACCCCCTGCCGGCCGAGGTCGAGCGGTTCCTCGACGCGGGCGACGCGCCGATCGCGTTCACGCCCGGCTCGGCCATGCGCCACGGCGACGCGTTCTTCGCCGCCGCGGTCGACGCGTGCCGCCGCTTGGGCCGACGCGGCGTGCTGCTCACGAAGTACCCCGAACAGCTTCCCCGCCGGCTGCCCGACACGATCCTCGCTCCGGGCTTCACGCCGCTGGCGCGGCTGCTAGAGCGATCGGCCGCGTTCGTGCACCACGGCGGGATCGGAAGCTGCGCGCGGGGCTTGGCTTCCGGCGTGCCGCAGTTGGTGCAGCCGATGGCGTTCGACCAGTTCGACAACGCGCGGCGGCTGATCCGGCTGGGCGTCGCAGAGAGGATCGCCGCGCGGCGCTTCACCGGCCGCCAAGTAGCGAAAAAAATCGCCGCTGTCCTGACACCAACCAAACAGGCAGCCGCCGACCGCGCGAAGGCCTTGGTCGACCCGAGCCAGGCGCTGGCCAAAGCCTGCCTGGCGCTCGAGGCGCGCCGCGACACCGGCGACTAGCTGCGCCGTTGTGGTCGTCCCGCTCACGGGGTGGCTCACCCGCGGCCTAGCTGACCAGATCGAGCAGCGCCGCATCGACAGCCCCGCGCTGCTCTGCCTCGTAGCCGTAGCCATCGAGGCCCTTGCTAAGGCGCGCCGCCTCGTCGGCCGACAGCTCGAGCACGGCCGGGTGGATGTAGTGGCGCCGCGCAACCGCGATCGTGTTGCCCAGCGCACCGGCCGACTCGCGCACCGCTTGGCGGGCGGCTTGCGTGGGGCTGGCGCCGTCGGCGTAGGCTCTGCGGATCGCTTGGAAAGCGGTCACGCTGCCGAGCCACGTGCGGAACCGCTTGGCGGTGGTCTGCTCTCCGGTCGCTTGCCGCAGGTAGTTGTTGACTTGGTGGCTGTCGAGGTCGAACCAATCGTCGCCACGGCGGTAGCGGAGCAGCGCCTCGCCGGGCGAGCGTGCGACGGCCGCCAGGTGGCGAGCCAGCCGCCGCCCCTGGACACGCACCGTCCGCTGCGTTTGGGATTTACCCGCGAAAGAAAGCTCCACGAAGGTTGTGTGGATGTCCGCGTTGCTCTTTTGAAGCGTGGTCACGCCGGGGGTCTCGTTGTCGCGAGCGTACTCGCGGCTGCCGATCCGAATGCCGGTCTGGTCCATCACCGCGACCGCTAGGGCGGCCGTCCGCTCGAGGCGCGGCTCGTGGCGGCGGAGGTCCGCGTCGACCTGCCGCCGCAGCTCGGGCAGCCGCTCGCCGAACCGGATCAGCCCGTCGAACTTCGCGCGCCGGGTGACCTCGGACCAGTCGTCGTGGTAGCGGTGTTGCTTGCGGCGCCGCGCATCGCGGCCGGTCGCTTGCAGGTGCCCACGGGCGAGCGAGCAGATCCAGACGTCCTCCCACGCGGGGGGCAGGACGAGCGCCTTCGCGCGATCGGCTTGGCGATCGGCGACCCGCTCCCCCTCGGCGTCGACGTAGACGAACCCGCGGCCACAGCGACGCCGGGTGAAGCCGGGAGTCCGGTCGGTCACGTAGCGGAGGTTGGCTCGCCGGGCGAGGCGCCGGCGTCGTTTCTCGTGTTTGTCGATCGTCATCGGAGCGCAGCAGCGGGCTGCGGTGGGTTTTGTCGGAGCAGAGCAGCGCGGGCCAAACGGCACGGCGTTCGCTCGCCTGCCACGCTCAGCAAACCCCGCGCCCACCCTAGCACTGGGAGAAACGCCGATGAGCAACCACTACGACGAGGGGTCCAAGGTCAAGTGGAAGTGGGGCAACGGCTACGGAGAAGGAACGGTCCAAAGCCGCTTCACAAAAAAAGTCACGCGGAAGATCGACGGCGCCGAAGTCACTCGCGACGGCGACGACGATAACCCCGCCTACTACGTCCGCGTCGAGGACGGCAACAACGTGCTCAAGCTGGGCAGCGAGCTCGAGTCGGCGTAACCCAGCTCCGCATCCGAAGCGGCTTCAGGAGTCCTCCAGTGTCGACCCTCCGCACGCCCGACGGGCGCTACCTAGTCGTAAGCGGCCGCTTGTGGCGGGCGACCGATCCGGCGCTAGCCGCGGACGAGAAGCAGCGCCTGGTGTCCGAACTGATGTCGGCGCGCCGCGCGGTGCGCGACTCGGAGCAGGATATCGAGTCGCAGCGCGCCGCTCGCCGGCGGGTGCACAACGCCAAGCTCGCGCTCGGCGAACGCGGGCCGGTTTGGTGGACCGACGGCCAGCGCGACTACACGCGCTGCCTGGTCGAGAACACGCCCTATGGGCCGTGGTACGCCGCCGCGACGGCCTAGGCCGGGCGGGCGGGCGGGCGTGTGATCTAGGGGATCGGCCGAACCAGAACCTCGGCGGCGGCTACGCGCCGTTCTGTTGGTCGATCGCTAACCACGCTGGCGGCCGCGTCATCAGCGGCGCCGACTCCGGCTCGATCGCACGGCGGCTCGCTTGCACGGCGCCTACTGCGCTGCCTCGAGTGCGCTGCCGCTCGGCCGGCCCGCCACAGGCTCGATGGTCGGCTCGTCCGGCGCAGGGGCGTCCGTCATTTCTTCGGCCATCCGCGACGCGCGGCGGCCCCGGGAGCGGTGGAGCTGCCGGGTGATGAGTAGGGCCGCTATCCAGCACAAACTGGCCCAAGCGGCCCCCAGCGCCCAGCCGGCGAGCACGTCGGAGGGCCAGTGGACCGCCAGGTAGACGCGGCTGAGCCCGACGAGCAACGTCACCGCGACGGCCGACGCCACCAAGAACCACTTCACGCTCCGCCGCCGCTGCACGCGCGCGAGCATCACGCCGAGCGTGAGGTACGCGGTCGCGGCGGTCATCGTGTGGCCGCTCGGGAAGCTCTTGGTGTACACGTGGGAGCCGTGCGGGGCGAGCTGCGGGCGGGGGCGGTCGTAGGCCGACTTGAGGAACAGGCACAGCGTCACGCCGGTCGCCACGGCCAGCGCGAGGAAGATCGCCATGCTCGCTTTCCGCTTCAGGGCCAGCAGCGCAACCGCGCCGGCCGTGACCAGCGTCGAGATGACCACGCCGCCCAGGGCGGTGAAGTCGCGCATCGCCTCTTCGACCCACCGTGGGCCGATCGGGTCGCCCAGGTCCTCCGTGTTCCGCATCGCCAGCAAGAGTCTCTCGTCGAAGCGGTCGATCGCGCCCGACCCGACGCCCTCGGCCAGCATCAAGAAGCCCGTCACGCAGAGCCCGGCCACTGCCGCCAGGATCGCCACCGCGACGCGCCAATCCGGCGTGTGTGCGAAAGGCGATGGCGAGGCGTTTTGGTGACTCTGGGCCATGCTGCGGGGTTTCGGCGGCTACCGGTCGGTGGGGTGCGAGCTGCCCTCCCCGGCTGCACTTGGCGTGCCAGCCCGATCGCCCCGGTCGGCCAGAACCCGATCGAGCTCGGCCTTGATCAGTTCGCCCCAAAGCTCGTAGCCGCTGCGAGACAAGTGCAGGCGGTCCGGCCCGTAAAGGTCGTCCCGCGCCGCGGCGCCGCCGTCGCGGAGGAACGCGTCGGCCGTGTCGAGGTAGTACACGCCGGGCCGCTTCTCGCACTCGGCGCGCAGCGCGGCGTTGCCCTGCTGGATTTCGCGCCAGGCCCCGAACCGCAGCGGCGCGGGGCGGACGTCGCAGCAGATGATCGGCGCGTCCGGCTCACGCCAACGGAGCACCTCGGCCACGTAGCCGAACAGCTCGCCCACCTCCTCGGGCGTCTTGTCGGCGGGGCCGCCGGTGATGTCGTTCGCGACAAACACCACCGCCGCGCGGAAGTCGTGCGGCTCGATCAGCCGCTGGGCGTAGTGCGCCAGGTCGCTGAACTGGGCGCCGCCGTAGCCGCGGCGGATGACCGGGTAGGGGGCCAGGTCCTCGGCCGCGGTCTCCCAGAGCCGGATGCTCGAGCTGCCGATCAACAGCACCGCCCCCTCGGGGTCCTCTTGCTCACGGTCGAGCGCTTCGAGCCGCCCGACCTCCTCGGCCCAGCGAGCGTTCTGCTCCGACCACGGCGACAAATCGGGCCGGGGCGGCTGGCCCGGCGCGGCGTCCGCCAAGCCAAAGAGGAAGACAAGACAAAGCGGCGACAAACAGCGACACGACACGGCGGGTCCCGCGGGGTTCGGGCAATCGGACGAGGCGGCCAGAGCGGCCGGGCCCCATGCTACCGCGCCGCGGCCGTGGGCGCCCTCCGTCAGGGGATGGCGTCCTCGTCGGGGCGGCGGCCGATCGGCACGCTCAGGGGCACCCGCGCGCCGTCCCGGATCACCTCGATTTGGACCTGCTCGCCCACCTCGGTCAGGTTGACCAGGTTGAACACGTGGTTGTAATCCTCGATGACCACGCCGTTGTAAGTCAGCAGGATGTCCCCCTCGCGGAGGGCGGCCCGCTCGGCCGGCGAGTCGTCGAAGACCCGCTCGACCAACGCGCCAAACAGCCGCGGCAAGCCGGCGGTGCGGGCGCGCCGCTCGTTGAAGCCGTCGTCGAACTCCACGCCGAGCCAGCCGCGTGTGGTCTCGCCTTGTTCGATCAGTTGCCCGGCGATGCGTGTGGCCAGGTTGACCGGGATCGAGAAACCGATCCCCTCGTTGCCGCCGCTGCTGCTGGCGATCGCCGTGTTGATGCCGATCACCCGGCCCCGCAGATCGACCAGCGGGCCGCCCGAGTTGCCCGGGTTGATCGCGGCGTCGGTCTGCAGGAAGTTCTGCAGCTCGACCTCGCCCTCTCCCAGGTCGAGGTTGTAGCGCCCTTTGGCGCTGATGATGCCGCGGGTCACGCTGTGGCTCAGCCCGAACGGGCTGCCGAACGCCAGGACCTGGTCGCCGATCTCTAGTGTGTTGCTGTCGCCCAGCAGCGCGGGGGTCAGGTCCTGCGAGACCGACGGCGGGACCGACAGCACGGCCACGTCGGTCAGCCGGTCGCTCCACACCCGGTCGGGGCGGAACGGGCGGCCGTCGACCAACTGCACGCGGATGT
This sequence comes from Botrimarina sp., assembly GCF_040219535.1. Taxonomy (NCBI): domain Bacteria; kingdom Pseudomonadati; phylum Planctomycetota; class Planctomycetia; order Pirellulales; family Lacipirellulaceae; genus Botrimarina; species Botrimarina sp. The sequence continues at coordinate 146,650 of NZ_JAVJSH010000036.1, read as the reverse complement.
GCTCCGGCGACGAGTGCCGGATCACGTGGCGGTTGGTCAAGACGTAGGGCTGCCCGCGGAAGCGCACGATCACGCCCGACCCGGCCTCCTGCGCGCCGCGGGTGCGGTACTCGCGCACGGGCTGGGCCTCGATGTGCACGACGCTCGGCGCGACCAGCCGCGCGACGCGTTTGTACACGCCGAGCTGCCGCTCGAGGGCCGCCACGTCGCTCTCTAGCTCGGCGAACTCGCGGCTGCGGTCCAGCTCGGCTTGGGCGCCGGCCTGGCGGGCGATCTGGCCGGCGCCGGTCGAGGCCGCCAGGCAAACGGCCAGGCAGGCCGCTAGTCGCACGCACGCGGGCAGTCGCGGGAAGAGACTCGAACCAGGCATTCGCTGCACGGTCAGCTCGCGGTTTCTTGTGGCGTCGTACGGAGGCCTCCGCGGCCTCATCAAACGAAGCGGGCCGGGGCGTCGCCCGCCCCGGCCCCGCTTGTTTGAAAGTGTAGTCGCTGCTGGCGGGTGGTCACCCGCGCCAGTAGCGATTATTGCAGCTCGTAGTCGCTCACCCGGCTGTCGGCGTCTGAGTAACCGGTATCGACCACCCGACTCCAGTCTTCGGGGCGGCGGTCGTCGAGCGTGCCGTCCTCGGCCGCTTGCTGGCACTCGATACACATCGTGGCGTACGGCAACGCGTTGAGCCGCGCCATGGGGATCTTCTTGCCGCAGATCTCGCAGTCGCCATAAACCCCCTGGCGGATCCTCACCAGCGCGTTCTCGATGCTCCCGAGCTCGCGGCTCTCGACCTCCGCCAGCTTCGAGCTGATCTCGTCTTGCGCCGCATCGAGCGCCGCGTCGACCAGGTCGCTGCCGGTCTGGTCCTTCAACTCTTTCAGCAGGCTCAGGTCGCCCGCTAGGGCGCGGCGCAACGCGTCGCGTCGGGTGACCAGCAGCTGATGGATCTTGCGGATCGAGTCGGTTCGGGCGCGCGGCATGGGAGGGGCCTCGGTAAGCCGCCCCGCTGCGCCACGCGTGGGGGCGTAGCGGTCGGGGCGAGCCGTTGGTGTGCTTCGGCTGTTCCGGCAGAGCCATCTGGAAACACGCCCCGCTGCGCGCCCTCGATCTGCGAGGGGGCGTCGCGGGTTGTCCCGGGAGTGGCTTCGCAAGCTTAGTACGCGAAGACCTCCGTTCGGGTTGCCCGGTTCGATACGGAATCTGGGTATTCCGCGGATGCCGCTGCGGCAAACCTCACAAGCGGCCCAAAGCTCTTGTCCCGCAATGGTTTGCGCAATCCGACCGTCGCCAACGCGGTCTCCCTCAGAGCGGCCGCGCCGCCGGCGCCGGCTTTTGACCGGGCCCCCACAGCGACCTACATGATCGTGTCAGCTACGCGCGCCAGGCGATCGCGCTGCCGATCCACGCCCCCGGGCCGCCCGACGACGCTCAACACAATGAACGACACCCTCGCCCTGACGTCCCTCAAGCTCGACGCGGCGACCGCCCCCACCGCGCTGACGCTGGCCCCCCCAGCGGGGTCCCCGGCGCCGCCGCTGCCGCTCGGCTCGACGCCGCTAACGATCGGCGCCGGCCCCCGCTGTGTGTTGAAGGTCGCCGGTCCGGGCGTCGCCCCGATCGCTTGTGTGGTGACCCCCATCGCGGCCGGCGCGAGCGTCCGCTACTGGGGCGGAGAGTGCCGCGTCAACGGCGAGCCGTTCGATGAGGCGACCCTGTCCGCAGGCGACACGCTCCGGGTGGGGCCGATCGAGTACAGCGTGGTAGCGGGTGATGTCGAAGAGCCCTTGCAAACGATCCCGGCGAGCGGGGTCCGCAACGAGCCCGCCGACCCTCCGCCGGTGCCCGGCGCGCCGGTCGGCGACTCGCCTGAGCGGCCCGCGGCCGTGGCGGGCCAGCGCCTGGCGTCGGACCGCGCACGCGTCCGGCGACTCGCCGCGGCGGTGCGAGAGGAGCGTCGCCGCGCTGCGGCGACGTCGCAGCAGCTGACCGAAAGCGAAGTAACGATCGCCCGGCTCGAGTCGCAGCTCGCCTCGGCCGCCGAAAGCCGCTCCGTCGAACCGGAGCAAACCAGCAACGGGTTGACCGCTCGGCTCAACCAAGCCGAGGAGCAGCTCGCCGTTGCGGCCGACGCGATCGAAGCGGCGCACGACCGTATCGCGCTGCTCGAGGGGCTGCTCGAAGAAGCCCGCGGCGGCGCCGCCCCGGCCGCTGCTCCGCCGACGGAGCAAGCTGCCGCCGACTCCGAGGCCGCGCCCGCCGCGGCTGCTCGGCCCGCGCCGCCGCAGGAAGCCGACGCCTGGCCCACCGAGCCCGGCAAAGAGCTGAGCGCCTGGCCCGCCGACGCCGAGGCGGCGATCCTGCCGGTCGACACTCCCGAAGCGGCGCCCGCGGCGGCGTCAGAAGCCGCGTCGGCTGCCCCAGCGATCGAGGAGACTACCGCCGAGGAGTCCGCCCCTGAGGAATCCGCCCCTGAGGAGTCCGCCGGCGGCCGCGCCGACGACCGTCAAACCGCCGACGACGGGAGCGACGACGCGACATGGGGGATCGAAGCGCTCGCCGCTAGCGCGTCGCCGGCCGAAGCGGCGGCTCTGTGGGGCTTCACAGAGAGTTGCTCCGACGACGATGTGACGGAGCCCGAGTCCGCGACCGCGCCCGACGAAGTCGCCTTAGCCGACGCACAAGCGGCCCCAGCGGAAGAAGCGGCCGAAGGGCCCGAAGCGGCGATCGGCGAGTCTCCCACGATCGGGCCAGAAGAACCGGCGGCGGCCGAACCCGAGGACGACCCGGTCGCAGCGCTCAACCCCGAGAACAGCCCGGTCGCAGCGCTCGCCGAGGTCCCTGTTGAGGAGCCTCCCGCGGCCCCCGCCGACGAGCCGGCCCCGGCGCAGCCGGAGGAAGAGCCGCCGGTGGCCGAAGCGGCGCCGCCGCAGTCGTTTATCGAACGCTACCGGCACCTGATCCCCGACGATGAGCCCCAGCCCACGCCGGCCCAGCCCACGCCGGCCCAGCCCGCTTCGGCCCAGCCCGCTCTGGCCCCGCCGCCTGCTTTGGCCGCGCCCTCGGAGCCCGCGCCGGTCGCCGACGCCGGCGAAGAGTCGATCGACGAGTACATGCGGAAGATGATGGAGCGGATCCGCGGCCGCGCCCTCGCGTCGGACCCGCAGCCGGTCGCGACCCCCCAGACAGGGCCGGCGCCGCCGAAGCCCGCCGCGGCCCAGAGTGTCGAACCGATCGAGTCAACGCCGACGCAGCCTCTCCCCGCGCCGGCGGCAGGCGAAGCGTCGATCGGTGCGGCGCCCGAAGAGGGCGATCCGTCCTCCGAGTGGCCCCTCCCGCAGCCGAAGATTAAGCCGGCCAAGCCACGCACCCCGCCGGCCGACATAGGGGCGATGAGGCAGTTGGCGAACCAGTCGGCGCGGCAAGCGATCGACGTCGCCAACGTGCGCCAGACCCGCGAGCGAGCGACGTGGCGGTTCGGCGTAGCGGCGTTCGTGTTCGTTTGTGGCGCCGCGCTGGCGGTGACCTCGACGATCTCGACCGGCGCGCAGTTCATCCTCGGGGTCGCCGGCCTGAGCGGCGGCGGGTGGTACTTCATGCACACGCTGCACCAGACCGAGTCGGCCGCGGCCCAGCGGAAGCGCGCCGCGAAACCGCCGGCGAGCGACGACTGATCGCCGCGCCGGCCCTCGGCGCGCGGCCGGCCTCACATGACCGAGTTGTGCACCGCGGTCACGGTCTCGGTGATCCCGCCCCGCGCGTGGAAGGCGATCTCGACCTTCATCCACTGCGGCGAAGCGGCCGCCACGAGGTCGTCGAGGATCGTGTTCGTGACGTGCTCGTAGAAGATCCCCTTGTCGCGGTACGCCTGCAGGTAGAACTTCAGGCTCTTCAGCTCGATGCACTTCGCGCGCGGCGTGTAGGTGATCGTCACGACGCCGAAGTCGGGCTGGCCGGTCTTCGGGCAGAGCGAGGTGAACTCCGGCTGCTGAATCTCGATCTTGTATTCGCGATCCGGGAACTGGTTTTCGAAGGTCTCGAGCAGGTCGCGCGACATCGACTAACGGGGGGCTGGCGAAGCGGAGGGACGGCCCGGCGGGGGGAATGACCAATGACCAAGCCCCAATGACCAATGAGCGGCTGGCGTCCCAGCGTTGGTCCTTGGGGCTTGGTCATTGGTGCTTTGTCATCCCCCGGGCCGTTGCTGGTGGGCTCCGCAGTCTGGCAAAATGAGCGGCCGCGCGGTAGGCCTCGCCCCCCCCCGGTCGACGACGCACCGCCCTCCCCCGCCCCACGTTCCCTCGCCGCGCAAGCCGCCCGTGCCGGAAGCCCCCCCCAAAGCGGTCGTGCTGCTGTCCGGCGGGCTCGACTCGGCGACCGTCGCCGCGATCGCCCGCAGCGAAGGCTTCGAGGTCTATGCGCTGAGCGTCGACTACGGCCAGCGGCACCGGTTCGAGCTCGAGTCGGCCGCCCGGGTCGCGGCCGCGGCGGGCGTCGCCGAGCACCGCACCGTGCGGGTCGACCTCGGGCAGATCGGCGGCAGCGCGCTGACGGCCCAGATCGACGTGCCGCAAGACCGCTCGGACGACGCCATCGCCGACGGGATCCCGGTGACCTACGTCCCCGCGCGGAACACGGTGATGCTGTCGGTCGCGTTGGGCTGGGCCGAGGTGCTCGGCGCGGCGGACCTGTGGGTGGGGGTCAACGCGGTGGACTACAGCGGCTACCCCGACTGCCGCCCGGAGTACATCCAGGCCTTCGAGCGCCTGGCGAACCTGGCGACGAAGGCCGGCGTCGAAGCGGCCGCCGGCTCGCCCGGCGCACAGCCCATCCGCGTGCACGCGCCGCTGATTAGGCTGACCAAAGCCGAGATCATCCGCCGCGGCGTCGAGCTGGGCGTCGACTACGGCCTCACCCACACCTGCTACTCCCCGACCGACGGGGGCCTCGCCTGCGGCCGCTGCGACGCCTGCCGCCTGCGACTGAAGGGCTTCGCCGAAGCGGGGCTGGCGGATCCGGTAGGTTACGCTGGTTGATTCACTTGCATCACCGCGGAGGCGCGGAGGACGCGGAGAAACGCATGGGGAGCATGGGGAGTAGAGAGCAGCACGACCAGATCGCCGGGCAGATCGTCGATGCCGCGATCGCAGTGCATCGCGCCCTCGGCCCCGGGCTGTTGGAGTCGGCTTACGAGACCTGCTTGGCTTTCGAGCTGCGAGACCGCGGGCTACGCGTCGCCAGCCAAGTCGCACTGCCAATCTGTTATCGTGGCAGGAGCCTCGACGCTTCCTAACGACTCGATCTGCTTGTCGCCGAGCTGGTAATAGTCGAGATCAAGTCGGTCGACGAGTTGGCCCCGATCCACACCGCCCAGCTGCTGACTTACCTGCGGCTCAGCGACAAACGCCTTGGCTTGCTGATCAATTTCAACGTCGATCTGCTGAAGCACGGGATCAAACGAATCGCAAACAATCTCTAGCTGCGTCCTCCGCGCCTCCGCGGTTAGCGCTCCCCCCATGCGTATCGCCGAAGTCTACCGCTCGATCCAAGGCGAGGGCCTGCTGACCGGCACGCCGAGCGTGTTCGTGCGCGCGAGCGGGTGCAACCTGCGGTGCTGGTTCTGCGACACGCCGCACGCTTCTTGGAAGCCCGAGGGGCGGGACCTGTCGGTCGACGAGGTGGTCGCCGAGGTCGAGGAGTGGGACTGCCGCCACGTGGTCCTGACCGGCGGTGAGCCGATGCTGTTCGCCGAGCTGATCCCGCTGTGCGAGCGGCTCCGCCGCGGCCGGCGGCACGTGACGATCGAGACCGCCGGCACGCTCTACCTGCCGGTCACCGCCAACCTGATGTCGATCAGCCCGAAGCTCTCCGGCTCCACGCCCGACCCGGTCCGCCACGCCCACTGGGCCCGGCGGCACGAGCGGACCCGGCTGCGGCCCGACGTGATCCGCCGGCTGATCGCCGAGCACGTGTACCAGCTGAAGTTCGTCGTCGACACGCCCGACGAGCTGGCCGAAGTCGACGCGCTGCTCGACCAGCTCCCGCCGGTCGACCCGGAGCGGGTTCTGCTGATGCCCCAGGGGGTTACCCCGGCGGAGCTCGAGCGCCGCGCCGAGTGGCTCCGCCCCGAGTGCGACCGCCGCGGCGTGACGTATTGCCCGCGGAAGCAGATCGAGTGGTTCGGGGCGACTAGAGGAACGTGAGGCCGGAGGCCGGAGGCTGGAGGGTGTGCTGACCGAGCGGCTCGCAAGTCCCATGGGTCGCTCCCTCACGGTCGCGGCTCGGTGTGCCGACCCTCCCGTCTCCAGCCTTCCGCCTCCGGCCTGCTCCCCCCATACTTTGCCCCATGGCAAAGAGCATCCACCGCGCCGCCGCGGGCCCGCCGATCCGGGTCCTGGTGGTCGACAACGACGAGGCCCACGCCGAAGCGATGAGCGAGTCGCTCGGCAAGATCGGGTACGCGTGCGATGTGGCCCACAGCGGCAAGGCGGCCGTCGCGCTGATGGACACCGGCGACTACGAGATCGTCGTCACGGACCTGGTCATGCCCGGCGGCTCGGGCGGGCTGGAGGTCCTCGCCGAGGCGCGCGAGCGGCTGCCCGACGCGGAGGTGATCCTGGTCACCGGCCACGGCACGATCGAGTCGGCCGTCGAGGCGATGCGTCGCGGGGCGTTCAACTACCTCTTGAAGCCGCTCGACCTGGGGCAGCTCCGCGCGGTGGTCGACAACGCGGGCCGCAGCCAACACCTGCGGCGGGCCAACGCCGAGCTCCGCAAGCGGCTTGACGAGAAGTTCGGCTTCGAGGGGGTCATCGGCGAGTCGCAGGCCATGCGCGACGTGATCGAGCGCCTGAGCCGCATCGCGCCGACCGACGCCACGGTCCTGATCCAGGGCGAGACCGGCTGCGGCAAGGAGCTGGTCGCCCAAGCGATCCACCAGAACAGCCCGCGGAAGAGCCGGCCGTTCGTCGCGCTCAACTGCGGCGCCCTCAGCGAGCACATCCTCGAGAGCGAGCTGTTCGGCCACGTGAAGGGCGCGTTCACCGACGCGTCGCACGACCGGGTGGGGAAGTTCGAGTACGCCGACGGCGGCACGCTGTTCCTCGACGAGGTCGGCGACATGCCGCCGGCCACACAGATCAAGCTGCTGCGGGTGCTCGAGTCGGGCCAGATCACGCGCGTGGGGTCGAACGAGCAGAAGAAGGTCGACGTGCGGATCCTCTCGGCGACCAACCGCGACCTCGAAGCGGCGATCGCCGACGGGAACTTCCGCGAGGACTTGTACCACCGCTTGAAGGTGGTCACCGTACGCCTGCCGCGGCTCACCGAGCGGCGCGAGGACATCCCGCTGCTCGTGGAGCACTTCCTCAAGCTGCACTCCAAGCGGCACGGCAAGAAGGTGAAGAGCGTGTCGCCCGCCGCGCGGCGGCGGCTCCTGGCGTACGACTGGCCGGGCAACGTGCGCGAGCTGAAGAACGCGATCGAGTCGATGGTCGTCGTGGACCTGGACGGCGTGCTGGACCTGGACGACCTGCCGGAGCAGTTCTCCGGCGGCTTCGGCGGCGACCGGGCCGAGGCGCCGCCGACGGCCGCCGGCTCGCTGGCGGAGCTGGTCGGCAAGTCGATGTCCGACATCGAGGGCCTCTTCATCGCCGAGACCCTCAAGGTCACCGGCGGCAACCGCGAAGAAGCCGCCAAGATGCTCGGCATCGGCGAGCGGACGCTCTACCGGAAGATCAAAGAGTACGAGCTGAATTGAATGCGGAAAGCGGAATGCGGAAGGCGGAATGCAGATGCTTACTCTCGCTCTCCAACGACTTCGAACCCAACCATGGCAACCCTTGTGACGGTCCGCTCTGCTCTCGCGCAGCTGATCCTGCTGACGCTTGGGATAGCGGCGTTATATCAGGCCATTCGGAATGGGGTCTGGCCGGAAGGTTGGGCGGTTGGCGTCTCGCTGAACGAGCCGGCGCCCTGGATTGTCGCAGCGATTTGCTTCCATGGGCTCGTCGGCGCGCGGCCGAGCCTCCCACGTGAGAACGACGTTAAGCTGAATTGAATGCGGAAGGCGGAATGCGGAAGGCGGAATCCGAGCGAGCGATTCCGCCTTCCGCCTTCCGAATTCCGCATTCGAACCACGGACCGGTTCGATGCCCGCGATAAAGCCCCTCCCGCCATTGGTCGTGAACCAGATCGCCGCCGGCGAGGTGGTCGAGCGGCCCGCTAGTGTGGTGAAGGAGCTGCTCGAGAACGCGGTCGACGCCGGCGCGACGCGCGTCGACGTGGCGATCGAGGCCGGCGGCGCCGAGCTGATCCGCGTGGTCGACAACGGCGGCGGGATCGCGGCCGACGAGCTGCCGCTCGCCGTGACGAACCACGCCACGAGCAAGATCGCGTCGGCCGAGGAGCTCTTCCGCGTCGGCACGCTCGGATTCCGCGGCGAGGCGCTCGCCTCGATCGCCGCCGTGAGCCGGCTGACGATCCGCAGCCGCCAGCAGGGCGCCGACGGCGCCGAGCTGTCGGTCAGCGGCCATGCGGTCGACGGCCCCACGCCGGCCGGTTGCCCCGTCGGCACCACGGTCGAGGTCCGCGACCTCTTCTTTAACACGCCGGTCCGCCGCAAGTTCCTCCGCACCGCCGGGACCGAAGCGGGCCACGTCACCGAGGCCCTGGCCCGCGTCGCGCTGGCCAGCCCGGCGGTCCACTTCACGCTCACCCACAACGGCCGCACTCAGCACGACTTGCCTCCCTGTGGCCGGCCTACCGCCGACGGGACCCCCCGCGGCGCCCCGGCCGGCGCCGGCGAAGACACCGCTTGGCGAGCGCGCATCGCCGCGTTGTTCGGCGAAGAGCTCGCCGAGGCTCTGATCCCTGTGGAGAGCCGCGACGACCGCGACGCCGGGCCGGTCACCCTCAGCGGCTTCGTGGCCCACCCGGGCCAGAGCCGCTCCCACGCCCGCCTGCAGTACCTGTTCGTCAACAACCGCGCGATCCGCGACCGCTCGCTTCAGCACGCCCTGGGGGAGGCCTACCGCGGGCTGTTGCTCACCGGCCGCAAGCCGATCTGCTTCTTGCGGCTGGCGATGCCCCCCGCGCTGGTCGACGTGAACGTGCACCCCCAGAAGCTCGAGGTCCGCTTCGCCGACTCCGGCCCGCTCTACAGCCAGCTGCTCGGCACGCTCCGCCAGCGGTTCTTGTCGACCGACCTGCGGTCCGGAGCGAGCGGATCGACCGCCACGCAACGCGACGACGGCTCGCCCGCCGCCGGCGGCGAGGCCGAGCTGGTCGCTTGGGCCAAGCGGGGCCTGGCCGCCCAGCAGCGCCGCTTCGACGAGGGGGGCACGCCCGCCGCTACGCACCCGCCAGCCGGCGTGCCCGCGTTCCGGCCGTTCCCCGCCGCAGGCGAGCCGCTCGAGCTGCACCGTTTCGTCCGCCCCGACCACGCGGCAGCCCCCACGGCCGCCGCCGACCCACGGCCAGTCGCCGACCCGCGGCCAGTCGCCGACCCGCGGCCATTCGCCGCCGACCCGGCCAGCGAAGCGGCTCCCGCGCCGAGCGAGCAGCCGGCTCTCCGCGCCGGGAAGGCCCTGCAGCTCCACAACCGCTACCTGGTCGTGCCGACCGACCGCGGCATGGAGGTCATCGACCAGCACGCGCTGCACGAGCGGGTGCTGTACGAGCAGCTCCGCGAGCGGGTGCTCGCCGGGCCGCTCGAAACGCAGAAGCTGCTCGTGCCCGAGCCGGTCGACCTGGCTCCGGCCGAAGCGGCCGCCGTGCTGGAGCACGCGGCCACGCTGAGGCAGATCGGCCTGGAGGTCCAGCCGTTCGGCGGCGACACGGTGCTCGTGGCTTCGTTTCCGGCGCTGCTGCGTCGGCTCACGCCCGGCGCCACGCTGCGGGAGATCGCCGCCCAGCTGGCCGAGAAGGCGGCCGCCCCGACCGCCCGGGAGACCGCGCGCGACGTGGTCGACGACCTGCTCCACACGATGAGCTGCAAGGCGGCCGTCAAGTACGGCGACCCGCTCTCCGACGAAGAGATCGCCGCGTTGCTCGCCGCGCGCCCCGACACAGAGAACCACCACCACTGCCCCCACGGCCGGCCGACCTCGCTGGTGTTCACCACGGCCGAGCTCGACCGCCGCTTCGGACGCAACGGGTGAAGGGGCCGCCGAGCACGCCGCTCGCTTCGAATGAAACAAACGCGACACGTCGCCTTTTTGAGTGTCGCGATATGCCGTCACGAAACGGGGCTTAAGTTCTTGCCGCGTAACAGGTTGGGGAAACGTTACGCGCGACGAGTCCTGTAAACGCGTTGCGGCGACGTTTCGGCGCGGCCAGACCTGGCGATTATCGCATCGCTTCGGACCGACGGCGTCAAGAATTGCCGCCTGAAGACACGGGCGAGTGCCGGGTCGGCTGCCGCTTGCCCCGACGAATCGCCGACTTCTGCCGTGCACCGCGGCGGCGCCGGCTGCTATAAAGTAAGTACCCTCGCCGCTTCTCGCTGACCGTCGCGGCTCGCTGCTCGTCGCAAACCCCTCTTGGCCGGCCCTCCCCCATGCCCCGATCGCGGAAAGGTTTCACGCTTGTCGAGCTGCTGGTCGTTATCGCGATCATCGGCATCCTCGTCGCGCTGCTGCTGCCGGCTGTCCAGGCGGCCCGCGAAGCGGCGCGCCGCGCGCAGTGCCAGAGCCAGCTGAAGCAGATCGGCCTGGGTTACCACAACCACGAAGGGACCCACGGCTACTTCCCCAGCGGCGGCTGGTACGGGGTCTACACCGGCGACCCCAACCGCGGCTACGGCGTCGACCAGCCGGGCGGCTGGGTCTATAGCCTGCTGCCGTACATCGAGGAGCAAGCGCTGCGGGACCTCGGCGCGGGGCTCTCGGGCGCCGCGCTGCACCAACAGATCATCGAGCGCGACGCCACGCCGGTCGCCCTGCTGAACTGCCCGTCGCGGCGAGCGTCGCGCGCGTACCCCAATTCGAGCCAGTTCGAGCCGCTCAACGCGCCGGTCTTGGCCGCCGCGCACGCGCGCACCGACTACGCCGCTTCGGCCGGAGCGTTGGACATCGTCAACAAGAGCTTCCAGCAGCTGCGGTTCGAGAAGACGTTCATGGAGGACCGCTGCGAGGCGGTCTTTCCCAGGAGCTACGCGGAGGCCGACGCGGGGACCAAGAAGTGGCCCCCCAAGGACGACCTCTTCTCCGGCCCCACCTTCTGCGGCTCGGAGATCAAGATCGCCCAGGTGACCGACGGGCTGAGCAACACCTACGCCGTCGGCGAGAAGCACCTGGACGCGAACCTCTACGAAACGGGGACCGCCCACGACGACGACTGGAGCATGTACTGCGGCTTCCAGGACGACGTGATCCGGATGACCACCCACTGGCCGAACCTGCAGATCGAACGCACGCCGCTGCAAGACACGCCCGGCTTCGACGGCCGCGAGTACTTCGGCAGCGCCCACCCGGCGGGGCTGCTGTTCGCTTTCCTCGACGGGTCGGTCCAGTTTGTCGCGTTCGACGTCGACCCCGAGCTGCACCACGTCCGCGGCTCTCGCGCCGACGGCGACCAGTGGGAGAACAACTCGGGCAAGTGAGCGGCGCCGCGCGGCGGCGGGCGCCGGGCCGAGCTACGCCGCGGGGCGATCGCTGGCGGCTCAGCGGCGGGACCTCAGGTTCAGGTGGAAGTTCGTCTGGATCGTGTCGTAGGCGACCTCCACGCCCAGCGGCGTGCTGGGGTCGATCTTCGCCGGGTCGATCGGCGTGTCGCCGCCGGTGATCTCGATCTTGTACGTGCCGCCGGTCACGCCGTAGAACGGCCGGCCCCGCTGCTTGAGGGCCGCCGGCAGGTCCTCTTGCTTGACCGACACGTTGGCCGACCCGTCGGGCAGCGTGGTGCCGGCCGCCGGCTTCACGGCGTCGCCCAGGTAGGGCTCCGGGATGAGCTTCACCTCGGCGTCGGCCACGGGCCGCCCGTCGAGCGTGACCCTCACGCCCATCGGCTTGAAGCCGAGGCCCTGGTCTTCCCAGCCGGCGATCCGTTCGCGGATCTCTTCTTGGGTCACGCGGCCGTCGGTGTCGGCGTCGTAAAACCGCATGGCCATGACGACGCCCGGCACGCCGAGGAGCTCCTCGCCAGCCAGCGAGCCGTCGGAGTCGGCGTCGTAGAGGGCCATCGCCTCGGCGGCCGCCTCGTCCGGATCGACGTCCACCGGCCGCACCGCCCTGGGGCCGTAAGAGCAACCGACCGAGAGCACCATCAACAGGCAGGTCACAGAACGCATCGCGGCGCCTCAACGCAGGCGGACGAGGGACATCTTGAAGTCGGCAAGCCACGCTATCCCGCCCCGCCCCGCGCCGCAACCGGACGCGGCGTGTGGCCGCTGCTTCCCCCCGACTGGCGTCGGTCGTTGTGGCTGGCGACAATGGGTCGATTCCCCAGTTCGGTCGCCCGCATCGCCCCCCCGCCGGGCGCGACCGCCGGTCTTTCGCCTCCAGCCTGCAGCCTCCCCCATGATCTGTGTCAGCATCGGCCGCAGCCGGCACAAGCACATGCTCGCCGAGCACAAGCACCTGGCGGAGCAGGGGGCGAAGCTCGTCGAGCTGCGGCTGGACTACATCAGCTCGCGGGTGAACCTCCAGCGCCTGCTGGCCGACCGCCCCACGCCGGTCATCATCACGGTGCGCCGCGAGGAGGACGGCGGCAAGTTCGCCGGCAGCGAGGAGCAGCGGATGATGATGCTCCGCGAGGCGATCGCCCTGGGCGCGGACTACGTCGACCTCGAGGAGGACATCGCCGGCAAGATCCCCCGCTACGGCAAGACCAAGCGGATCGTCAGCTGCCACAACTTCCGCAACACGCCCGAGAACCTCGCCGTGCTGCACGCGGCGATGGCGAAGCTCGACGCCGACGTCGTGAAGATCGCCACGATGGCGCAGAAGCCGACCGACAACATCCGCATGCTGCGGCTGGTCAAGGACGCGCAGACGCCGACCGTCGGCATGTGCATGGGCGACATCGGCACGCCGTCGCGGATCCTCGGCGCGAAGTTCGGCGCGCCGTTCACGTACGCGACGTTCCACCACGAGCGCGCGCTCGCGCCGGGGCAGCTCAGCTTCCAGCAGATGCACGAGGTCTACAACTACGACAAGATCAACGCGGCGACCGACGTGTACGGCGTGGTGGCCGACCCGATCGGCCACAGCCTCAGCCCCCAGATCCACAACGCGGCGTTCCAAGCGGCGGGGCGCGACGCGGTGTACCTGCCGTTCCGCGTGCCGGCCGACACGCTGGGCGAGTTCATGGCCGAGGCGGCCTCGCTGGGCCTCCGCGGGCTGAGCGTCACGATCCCGCACAAGGAAGCGATCGCCGGCCACCTGTCGCGCGTCGACGCGGCGTCCGAAGAGATCGCCGCGGTCAACACCGTCGTGTTCCACGACGGCCAGACCGAGGGCTACAACACCGACTACAAGGCCGCCATGGACACCCTCGAGCTGGGCCTCTGCGCGCCCGGCGAGGAGCCCGTCCCCGGCGAGGCGACGCGCCTGGCCGGCAAGCGCGTGCTGGTGCTCGGCGCGGGGGGCGTGTCGCGGGCGATCCTCTACGGGCTGCAGAAGCGCGGCGCGCACGCGGTGGTCTGCAGCCGCACCAAGAGCCGCGCCGACACGCTCGCCAAAGAGTTGGGCGGCCGCGCGGTCGACTGGGGAGCGCGGCACAACGCCGAGGTCGACGTGCTCGTGAACGCCACGCCGATCGGCATGCACCCAAACGTCGACGAGACCCCCTACCACAAGGGCCACCTGCGGCCCTCGATGGTCGTGTTCGACACGGTCTACAACCCCGAGTCGACGCTGCTGGTCAAAGAGGCCCGCGAGCACGGCTGCCGCGTGGTGACCGGCGTCGAGATGTTCGTCCGCCAAGCCGCCCTGCAGTTCGAGCTGTTCACCGGCGCGGAACCCCCGAAGGACGTCATGCGCGAGACCCTCAAGCGCGCCATCGGGCCGGTGAAGTATTGATGAGGGACGGGGGACGAGGGACGAGGGACGAGGGAAGCGGGAAGCGGGAAGCGGGAAGCGGGATGCGGGATGCGGGATGCGGGATGCGGAGTTGGACGGTAAAGAACTAGTCTCGGCGTATAGCCCCTCACACCTCACCCCGCAAGCCTCAAGCCTCAGGCCTCACCCATTACCCGACCGCAGCTCGCCGCCGAACGCGTCTTTCTGGTTGGCTACCGCGGGTGCGGCAAGTCGACCGTGGGTCGGGTGCTGGCCGAGCGGCTGGGCTGGGAGTTTGTCGACACGGACGACCTGGTCGAGTCCCGCGCCGGCAAGTCGATCGCGGCGATCTTTGCCGACGACGGCGAAGCGGCCTTCCGTGACCTCGAAGAGCGGCTCGTCGGCGAGGCCTCCCAGCGCGAGCGGACCGTGGTCGCCCTCGGCGGCGGCGCGGTGCTCCGCGACGCGACGCGGCGTCGGCTCGCCGCGGCCGGCCCGGTCGTGTGGCTGATGGCCCCCGCGGCGGTGCTGGCCGAGCGGATCGCGGCCGACGCGGGCTCGGCCTCGCGGCGGCCGAGCCTCACGGGCCTCGCCGGTTTGGAAGAAGTCCAGCGGCTGCTAGCCGAGCGCGAGCCGATCTACGCCCGGTGCGCGACCGCCCGCGTCGACGCGGCCGGCGAGCCGCCCGAAGCCCTCGCCGACGCGATCCTGGCGCGGTTGGGCGGGCCGGGCGCGGCCTAGCCAGCCTGTCGCGGATCGGCCCTAATCTGGCCTGACGCCGGCGCGGCAGGCCGCTCCGACGCCGCGCTCCCCCGCTCTCTCGCCCCCCGGCTGCGTGTTGCTCTCTCTGATTGTCGTCTTCGCCGTGGCCGCTGTGGCGGCGTCGCTCGCCAACGCGGCCGCTTACGAACTGGCGTGGAACCGCCGGCGCGTGTCGCCGTGGCAGCCCACGCCCGAGGGCGTCGCGCGGCGGACCGCGCTGGACCGCGTGCCGGTGCTCGGCTGGCTGCGGCTGCGTCGCGACGCGGGCGTGCTCGGCCGCGGTTTCTGGCTGCGTCCGATGCTCGTGGAGCTGGCGTTCGCCGCGGCGATGGCCGCGCTCTATTGGTGGGAGGTCTGGCCGGCGAAGGCGCTGGTCGTCCAGCAGCCGCTGGCGAGCTTGCCCGCGGAGGGCTACTCGGGGCTGAGGGCCTTCGCGGCGCACTTCGTGCTGGCGTGGCTGATGCTCGCGGCGTCGCTCATCGACGTCGACGAGAAGACCATCCCGGACGAGATCACCGTCCGCGGCACGCTGCTCGCGCTGGTACTGATGACCGCGATGCCGATGGCCGCGTTGCCCAACGTGGAAGAGAGGGCCGCCGCGCCGGCGGTCGGCGTCGCCCTGCGGGGGTTCAAGGGCGACCTGACCCCCGGCCCCAACGGCGCGCCGGTCTACGCCGAGCCGACGCACGCGGTCGCGCCCGGCGAGTGGCCCGACTCGCTCGCCGGCGGGCCGCGGAACCAAAGCTCGCTCGCTATCGGCCTTGGCTGCTACGTGCTGTGGTGCTTCGCGCTGTCGACCCGCGTGTGGCGCACCCGGCGGGGCGTGCTGCGGGGGCTGGGGCTGCTGCTGACGCGCTCGCTGCGCGACCTGCGCTCGCGCCCTCTGCGCGAGATGCTCGTCGTCGGCGTGCTGCTGATCTCGATGGTGTGGCTGGCGGGGGGCCCCGCGTGGCAGGGGCTGCTGACCGCCCTGGTGGGGATGATCGGCGCCGGCTCGATCGTGTGGGCGGTGCGGATCGTCGGCACGGCCGCCTTAGGCCGCGAGGCGATGGGCTTCGGCGACGTGACCCTGATGATGATGATCGGCGCGTTCCTCGGCTGGCAAGCCGGCCTGCTGATCTTCTTCCTCGCGCCGTTCGCGGCGCTGCTGGTCGGCGTGAGCCAGGTCGTGCTGCGCCGCGGCGACGAGGTCCCCTACGGGCCGTTCTTGTGCATGGCCGCGGCGGTGCTGGTGGTCCAGTGGGGCGTGGTCTGGCCGCGGTGCGAGGTGATCTTCGGTCTCGGGCCGGTCGTGCCGATCGTGCTGGTCGTCTGCTTGGCGGTGCTCGGCGTGCTGCTGGTCCTTTGGCGGTGGTTCAAGGTGCGCGTGCTCGGCATAAGCGAGGATTGGGACGACGAGCCCGTCGCCGCGTGAGCGCGCCGCGGGCCGCCGAGGCAGCCCCATCTCCCCCGCACCACTGCCACGGGCGTGCTCTTGCCGCTGATCCAAACCGTCACCGACACCGAAGCGGGCCGCGCGCTGCTCGAGCGCCGGCGGTACGGCGTCATCGAGACCCGCGGCGGCCGGCTCGTTAGCGTGACGCTGCGGCCCTGGCCGCACCTGCTGAGCTGGCGAGAAGTCTGGCCCGTGGGGCCCCGCTGGCGCCCCGGCGGCCCCGAGGACCGGTGCCGGCTGTACTACAACCACCCCCGCGGGCACGACGCGTTCCTCGCGCTGCGCTACGTGGCTTGCACGGCCGGCGCCAGCTACGCCACGTTCCGCGCGGCGCTGCAGACGCTCGACCACATCGCGGAGCTGAAGGGCGTCCGCGCGCTGCTGTGCGACGCGGCCAACACCCGCCTGTCCGACCGATTCCTCGCCCGCCAAGGCTGGGTCGCCCACGCGCCGGCTTGGCGGCGGAGGAATTTTATTAAGAGGCTGGAGGCTTGAGGCCGTAGGCCGGAGGAAGCGCCGGGGGGCGTTGAAGCGGCCCGGGAGGGAAACGGCGCCGCCCGCCGCTAGCATTCCGCCATCCGAGGTGCGGCCAAGGCCCGGCCCTGCGCGTCCTCCAGCCTCCAGCCTCCGGCCTCCAGCCTCCTTCCAAAGCCGCCCTTGGCCCCTCCGCGGCGGGTTGCTAGTCTCCGCCGCGCCCCACAGCCGCTGAGACCCACAGCCGCTGCGCCGCCGAGGCCGGAGCCCGATGCCGCGCTGGACCGTCAGTTTGCTCGCCCTTTGCCTGCTGTGTGCAGCGGGATGCGGACGCGTCGTGTTCCGGCCCAACGGATCGGCGGCCGCTCCGCAGCCGGTGACCCTCACGGCCGATCAGCAGCAACAGATCGCCGCCCGCGAAGCGGACTTGCTGCGGCGCGCCGACCAGCTGGACAGCGACAACCAAGAGCTCGAGTCCCTGCTGGCCCAGTCGCGGCAGCAGGTGCAGCTGCTGAGCGATCAGATCGTCGCCACGCAGGGCCAGCTGAAGGCCACGGCCGAGCAACTCGCCTCGGCGAAGACCGACAACTCCGATCTCCGCCAGCGGGCCGACAAGCTGCTCGCGGCCAACCAGCGGCAGGCGCTGTCGGTCGGCTTCGCGCCGAGCAGCTCGCTGCTGGAGCCGATCGAGCTCCGCGGCTTGCCCGGCGTGGACATCCGCCCCGACGGCGACGTGATCCGCGTCACGCTGCCGGCCGACGACCTGTTCTACACCGGCAGCTCGCAGTTGCAGCCCACCGGCGAGCGGCTCGCCGGCAGCGTCGCCGCGCAGCTGGTGCAGGCGTACCCGGGCCGACGGATCGGCATCGAGGGCCACACCGACGGCGCGCCGGTCGTGTCGTCGCAGCACCCGACCGCCCACCACCTGTCGGTCGCCCAGGCGACGGCCGTGTACGAAACGCTGCGTCGGGCGGGCGTCCCGGCGACGCAGCTCTTCGTGATCGGCCACGGCGCGAACCACCCGCTCGCGTCCAACGGCACCGAGGCCGGCCGCCAAAAGAACCGCCGGCTAGAGATGGTCGTGTACCCGGACTCGGTGCGGTGAGGCGTGAGGCGTGAGGCGTGAGGCGTGAGGCGTGAGGCCTGAGGCCCGAAGCCCGAAGCCCGAAGCCCGAAGCCTGTGTCTCCTAGTTTTCGGCGGGCCGCTCGGCGAGAATTGGGGCGTCAAACCCTCGAACGACGACCACCAATGCCCCCGGCGCTTCCTCAAGCCTCCCGCCTCAAGCCTGCAGCCTCCCCTTGATCGCCATCGTCGACTACGGCATGGGCAACCTCCGCAGCGTGCAGAAGGCGCTGGAGAAGGTCGGGCATAGCGCGACGATCACCCGCTCACCCGATGAAGTGGCCGCCGCTAGCCGGGTCATCCTGCCGGGCGTGGGGGCGTCGGCCGACGCGCTCTCTGCGGTGCGCGAGCACGGCCTGGAAGCGCCGCTGAAGGACTTCATCGCGTCGGGGCGGCCGTTCCTGGGCGTGTGCCTGGGCTTGCAGATGCTGTTCGAGGTCAGCCACGAGGACGGCCGGCACCGGGGCCTCGGCGTGCTGCCGGGCCAGGTCGTGCGGTTCGACGTGCCGGCCGACCTGAAGGTGCCCCACATGGGCTGGAACCAGGTCCGCTTCGTCCACCGCCCGCCGATCTTCGAGGGCATCGACGACGGCGCCTACTTCTACTTCGTGCACTCGTACCACGTCGCGGCGGCCGACCGGGAGGTGGTGGCGACCGAGACCGACTACGGCGGGCCGTTCTGCAGCAGCGTGTGGCGCGGGAACCTGTTCGCCACGCAGTTCCACCCGGAGAAGAGCCAGTCGGTCGGCCTCCGGCTGCTGAAGAACTTCGCCGAGCTGCCCCTCGCCTAGCACGTTTTGCGAGGCGTGAGCAGCTTGCTGCGAACTGGCCGAGGTTGGAAAACGCCCGAACGGCGTTTCTCTGCGGGCAACCAGCGACCGCGCGCGGCGGCTGCCCTATCGGCCGGTGACGGTCCTGCCGCCTGGAGCGATCGGGCCCGGTCGCTCCAGGCGGCGCGGCCCCGCGGCGCGCGGCGGCGGCGCGGAACGCGAGCTACGGTTCCACGGATGGTGGACGCGTTCTGTCCGCACCGCGCCTCGGCCCTGGGGAGCCTCACGTGAACAAGCCCGCAACGAAACGCAAGATCAAGTACGTCGACCCCGAGGTGCAGGGCGCGCTCGCGCGGCGGATGGCTCTGCACTGGCTGCTGTTCATCGCGTTGGCCGCCACGCTGGTGGTTGGTTTGCGTTGGCTCGTCGACCCGTTCACGCCCTTCGCCGACCACCTGCGGAGCGCCTGGCGGGTGTACGGGCCGCTGCTGATCGTGCTGCTGAGCCTCGCGCCGCTGTTCATCTACGACGCGATCAAGCTTTCGAACAAGTTCGCCGGCCCGATGGCGCGCTTCCGCGACGCGACGCGCGCGCTCGCGCGGGGCGAGGACCCGGGCCCGATCGAGCTCCGCCGCGGCGACTTCTGGCACGACGTGGCCGCCGACTTCAACGCCATGATCCAGCGTGTGAACCACCGGGCGCCATCGGACAACGAGGCCGACTCGCAAGCGTCGCGCTGAACCCGCCCCGCCCCGAACCCCGCCGAACCGCCGCCGTGAATCGCCCCGCCACCACACGACGCCGCGGACTCGCCGCGACCGAGTTCGCGGTCTGCCTGCCGGTGCTGATGCTGCTGCTGCTCGGGTCGCTCGAGTGCTGCTCGATGATCTTCCTCAAGCAGTCGATCTCCGTGGCCGCGTACGAGGGCGCGCACAAGGCGTTGCTGCCCGGCGCGACCGCCGCGGAGGCCGAGGCCGCCGCGATGGCCGTGCTCGCCGACCGCGGCGTCCGCGGCGGCCAAGCCACGGCCGCCGGTGGCAACCTCGGTGCGGTCGCTGCTGGCGACTACTTCACGGTGGTCGTTTCGGCGCCGACCGACCAGAACCGCGTCGTGCCGCTGCGGTTCTTCGGCGCCAGCCGCCTGAGCGCGACCGCCACGTTTATGAAAGAGTTCTGACCCGCGGCCGCTCCCCCACCCGCTCCGAACGACATGCCCCGCCGCCCCCACCGTCCCGCCGCCGACCGCCGCGGCGCGATCCTCGTGCTCGTCGCGGTGCTGATGCCGGTCATCGTGCTGATGGTCGCGTTCGCGATCGACGTGGCCTGGATGCAGCTCGTCCGCACCGAGCTCCGCACCGCGACCGACGCCGCCAGCCGCGCCGGCGCGAAGACCCTGTCGCTCCGCCAGGACCGCGTCGCCGCGCGCGACGCGGCGATCGAAGCCGCCAGCCGCAACCCGGTCGCCGGCGCCGGCCTGGCGGTCTCGCCCGGCGAGGTCGAGTTCGGCGAGTCGACGCAGCCGTCGGCCGGCGCGCGGTTCACGTTCCGCTCCGGCGGCGGCACGATCAACGCGGTCCGCGTGACCGGCAGCCGCACGGCCGGATCGGCCGGCGGGCGGGTGAACCTGTTCTTCGGCTCGGTGCTCGGCACGCCCGCGTTCGAGCCGCAGATGACGGCCACGAGCACCATGCTCGAGCGCGACATCTGCCTGGTGATCGACCGCTCGGGATCGATGGGCCTGGACATCAGCTTCGGCGGCACGGGCAACGGCCAGAACTGCGGGCCGCTCGGTTCGCGGACCCGGTTCGCCGCGTTGACCGAGGCGGTCGCCGCTTTCGTCGACGAGCTCGAGGTGACCTACCCCGAGGAGCACCTCGCGCTGGTGAGCTACAGCAGCCGCTTCCGGCAGTCGTGCCCGAACGGCGACCTGCGTTTCCCGACGGCGTCGCTGCACAACCGGCTGACGACCGACTACTCGGCTATCAACGCCACGATGGCCGCGTTCATGCAGAACGGCATCGGCGGGAGCACGGCGATCGGGCAGGGCCTCCGGGAGGGGATCGAAGCGCTGGAGGACGCGCGGCCCTACGCGGTCAAGACCATCGTGCTGATGACCGACGGCCGCCACAACCAAGGGGTCACGCCGGAGAACGTCGCCAACGACGCGGCGCGGGCCAATTGCACGGTGCACACCGTGGGCTTCAGCCCCAACGCCGACAGCCGCCGCTTGCGGACCGTGGCCAGCCGCACCGGCGGGCAGTACTACCACGCCGACACCGCCGGCGACCTCGCCGAGGCGTTCCGCGAGATCGCGCGGACGCTGCCCGTGCTGATCACCGACTGACGCCCGCCCGCTGCCGCTCCCCACGAGCCGACACCCATGCCCCACCGCCGCCAACGCCGCCGCCCGGTCCGCCGCGGCGCGACCGCCGTCGAGTTCGCCATCGTCGCGCCGGTCTTCTTCATGGTGCTGCTGGCGATGTTCGAGTTCACGCGGCTCAACGTGCTGCGGCACACTGCCGACAACGCCGCCTACGAGGCGGCCCGCGCCGCGATGGTGCCGGGCGCCACGGCCGACGACGCGCGGGACGCGGCCAACCTGCTGCTGCGCGTGGCCGGGGCGCGCGGCGCCACGGTCGACCCCACGCCGGCGGTGATCACGACCGACACCGAAGAGGTCTCGGTGGCGATCAGCGTGCCGCTCGACCAGAACGGCTGGGTCGTGCCCAAGTTCACGCGCGGCCGCACGCTCACCTCGCGCTCGACGCTACGCACCGAGCGGGTGCAGACGCGCTAGCGCCGCCCTTGCCGGGCTCGCAGGGAACCCGCGCGACCGGCGTGGTCAGAGAGCGAGCCGCTAGGACGCGGCAGGCCAGCGGGGGATAATCACCCTGGACGGCCGACCGGGCGTGGCCCAGACTCGGTTGGCCCCCACGCCCGCCCCCAGACTCGGTTGCCCCCTGCCCTGCCCCCTGCGCCGTGCCTAGCGAAGCCGTGTCGACCGATCTCCGCGGCCAGATGATCGTGCTGGGGACCGGCACGAGCGTCGGCGTGCCGGCGATCGGGTGCGGCTGCCCTGTCTGCACGAGCGACGACCCCAAGAACAACCGGACCCGCTGCAGCGTGGTGCTCGGCCTGCCGGAAGGGAACCTGCTGATCGACACGCCGCCGGACCTCCGCCAGCAGCTGCTGCGCGAGCGGATCGGCGTGGTCCACGCGGTGCTGTACACCCACGAGCACGCGGACCACCTGTTCGGTCTGGACGACCTGCGGCTGATGCAGTTTTACCTGAACGGCCCGCTCCCCTTGTACTGCGAGGAGTGGACCGAGCAGCGGATCCGCAAGTCGTTCGACTACGCGTTCCGCCGCCGGCCGAACCTGCACCGCGGCGCGGTGCCCGAGCTGCGGTTCGAGCGGATCGGCCCGGTCAATGGCGGCTGGCCCGAGATCGGAGTGCTCGGCGCGCGCTTCACCGCGGTGCGGCAGACCCACGGGCCGAACTTCGACACGCTGGGCTTCCGCGTGGGGAACGTCGCGTACTGCACCGACCTGAACGGCATGCCCGACGAGAGCAAGGAGCACTTGGCGGGGCTCGACGTGCTGATCCTCGGCGCGCTGCGGCGGTCGGGCCACGCCACGCACCTGAGCCTGGATCAGGCGGTCTCGTTGGCCGAGGAGCTCGGGCCGAAGCAGACCTACTTCACGCACATGAGCCACGACCTCGATTACGCGACGACCTGCGCCGAGCTGCCCGAGGGCATGGACCTGGCCTACGACGGCCTGCGGGTCCCGCTCACGTGATCCCGCGTGGCCGCCGGGCCGGCCGGCCCGCTCAGCGGGCGATGGCCAGCTTGTTCTCGCGCAGCAGCTTGATGTAGTCCTTGGTGATCTCCAAGGTCTCGCGGTTGTAGTGGTCCTCGGCGTCGAAGACCGGCCGGTCCGAGTCGGACATCTGCTCGCCGATCTCTTCCTTCTCCTTGTCGGTGTCGAGCTTCTCCCGCTCGGCGAGGAACTCGGCCAGGTTCAGCGAGATGGTCGGGCGGTCCTTCTGGGCCTCGTACCGCTCGATCCGCTTCAGGTCCTCGGCGAACTCCTCCGACTCGGCGACCCGCTCCTTGGAACGCGACTGCAGCTGGTTGGCGATCTCCGGGCCCGCCATGCCGTGCCAGTCGTGCGGCTGCTTGTCGACGCGGTCGAAGGGCAACGCGTAGTCCATCTCGGCCTCGGTCACGCCCTCGAGGTGGTCGGTCAGGTTGGGCAGCGTGACGTCGGACAGCACGCCGCGGTTCTGGGTGCTGTCGCCGCCCGGGCGGTAGAACTGCTGGATCGTGATCTTGATCGCGCCCAGGTTCTTGTTGCCGAACAGTTGGCGGCCCGGGTCGAAAAGCTGCTGGACGGTCCCCTTGCCGTGGGTCGACTGGTCGCCGACGACGATGCCGCGGCCGTAGTCCTGGATCGCGCCGGCGAAGATCTCGCTGGCCGACGCGCTGAAGCGGTTGGTCAGCACGACCAGCGGCCCGTCCCACTGCATGCCGGGGGCCTCGTCGGCGTAGGGGAGCGTGCGGCCGTCGGTCCCCTTGACCTGGACGACCGGGCCGTGGTCGATGAACAGCCCGGTCAGGTTGACCGCCTCGGTGAGCGAGCCGCCGCCGTTGAACCTCAGGTCCACGACGACCGCGTCGATCGGCCGGCCGGCGGCCGCCTCTTCTTCGAACCCGTCGAGCAGCCGGCGCACGTCGCGCGTGGCGCTCTTGAAGTCCGGCTTGCCCTCGCGGGCGCCGTCCATGTCCATGTAGAAGCTCGGCAGGTCGATCACGCCGATCCGGTACGGCTGACCGCCCGGCTTCTGGCCGGTCTCGAGGATCGTGCTGCGGGCCTCTTGGTTCTTCAGCTCGATGCGGTCGCGGGTGATCACGTACTCGACGAGGTTGTTCGGGTTGTCGACCGGCTTGACTTGCAGCCGCACGATGGTGCCCCGCTTGCCGCGGATCAGCTTCACGACGTCGTTGAGCTTCATGTCGACGATGTCTTCGATCGGGCCGTCGGTCCCCTGGCCCACGCCGGTGATGATGTCGCCCTTGACCAGCTCGCCGTGCTCGTCGGCCGCGCCGCCGGCGATCACCTCGGCCACCTGGGTGTAGCCGTCCTCGCTCTTGAGCGACGCGCCGATGCCGTCCAGCTCGAGCCGCATCGAGATCTCGAAGTTGTCGAGGGTCTCGGGCGACAGGTAGCTGGAGTGGGGGTCGAAGCCGCTGGTGAGCGACGTCACGTACAGCTCGAGCAGCTCGTTGCTGCTGGTCTGCTCCCACCGCTTGCGGAGCGAGCTGTAGCGCTTGCGGAGCTTCTCGCGCGCCTCGGCCAGGCTGGCGCCCTCGGGCAACGCGACGCGCTTGCCGACACGGAGACCCTCGATCTCCTCGGCGCCGCCCTCGGCGGCCGCCTCGTCGAGCAGCTCGGCCTCGGCCTCGGCGATCTTGATCATCAGGTCGAACTTGACCCGCTTGCGCCACCGCTCGGCCGCTTCCTCGGGGGTCTTCGGGTAGTCGGTGGCGTCCGCGTCGGTGACCATCTCCTCGTCGACGGTGAAGTCGTGCGGCGTGTCGACGAACCCGAGCGCGGTGTCGACGCGTTCGTCGACCCGCTGCAGGAAGCGGTCGAACACCACGTGGGCGAAGTCCACCCGGCCGTTGCGGAACAGGTCGTCGAGCTGGTCGCGGTACTTGCCGAACTGGTCGACGTCCGACTGATAGAAGTACAGCTTCAGCGGGTCGAGCCGCTCGAGGAACGCCGTCAGCGTCCGCTCGGAGATCTCGTCGTTGATCGGCTTCTTGCTCAGGTGCTCACGCTGCATCCGCTTGCTGACCAGGATCGCGATCGCGCGGTCCGTTTGGTCCGGCGGCGCGGGGCGGGCGGCGGCGGGCGTGGCGACCAGGCTCGATGCGGCTATCGCCAGCGCTAGCACAAGCGCCCCCAGCGATCGAAAGCGGGCCGGCTGTTGGGGGCGAGCAAGGGCGGTTCGACGCATGCGGTTGCTTGGGCCTGAGGTGCTTCGGAGGGAAAGCGCGGGGGCGGCGGGACGGCCCGCGGGCAGGCTAGACATTCTTATTGTTTTTCGGCTCAAAGGCGGCTGTGGCATCAGCAGCTAAGGCCGGGCAGACGCCGCGGCCGACTTGTCGATTCTAACCGCGCCTGCCAAACCGACCTAAACATCCGTTTGGCGCCCGATGCCGGGCTGGACGGCCTGGAAAGTATCGCGCCCTCGGTAAGCAGGGCAAGATCGCAGGCCACACTGAGCGCTCCACTGCCCCCGCTCTACGCCACCGTAGCCGCCGCGGTTCGGGCCGTCCGGCCATCGCCAGAGGGCCACCCCAGCCACTACGCCCCCTGCGCCTAGCCGCAGCTTTTTTGATACGCAACGCGACACGCCCACGATTACGGCGAAATGTCGCGAAACCTGTCACGAAACCCATGTTAAGTCGTTTAAGGCCAGCAGCTTAGGGTTTCGTTACAGCGGCGCCGCCGGCCGCGCGGCTGGGGCGAGGTTTTGGCGGCGCACGGCGCCATTTTCCTTGATCGGGGCCGTGTGGCCGGCGATTTGTCCGCCGAGCGGTCTGCGCGGCAGACTTCCCTTGGCGTTGGCGGGCGAATCGCCATAGGATCGGCGTCGCCGCGCCGCAGCCGCTCTATCGGAGTGGCTCGGCCGGGTGTGGGAGTGCTTAGGAAAAGCCGCCCAAGCGAAACGGAAGGAACCGTCATGCTTTGTTCGCTCGCGCCGATGCGGCGCGTCGTTGTTGCTTTCTGTGTGTCGATGCTGGCCGCCAGCGCCGGCTCTGAGGAGCCCTGGGCCAGCCCGGCGCAGCCGGTCGCTCTGCCACCTACACAGCCGGCCGCGGCGCCGCTCGCTCTGCCGAATGGCGCCGACTACCCCGCCGAGTGGGCGGTGGGCGGCGGCACGCCGAGCGGCTGGGCGGGTGAACCCGCGGCGGGGGTCGAGCTGGCTTCGGCCGAATCGCCCGAGTCGCCCGCGTCGGCCGCCGAGCTGACCGCCGAGCAACTGCAGCGTCTGCAACGCGACGCAGAGACCGCCGCCGACCTGTCGGACGAGGCCCGCAAGCCGATCACGGCCGCGCTCACCGCCGCCGCGGCCGACCTGCAGCTCGCCGCCGACCACGCGGCCCGCGCCGAGGCCTTCCGCGCCGAAGCGGCGGCGGTTCCGCAGCGGCTCGCCGAGGCGCAGCAGAAGCTCGAGCAACCCGCCGAAGCGGCGGCCGCTGCGCCGCCCGATGACGCCACGGTGGCCGAGCTGGAGCAGCACCAAGCGAAGCTCGAAGCGACCGTGGCCGCCGACAAGAAGGCGCGGGCGACCCTCGAAGGGGAGCCCCAGGCGCGGGGCCAGCGACGCAAAGACATCCGCACCGCTGTGACCAACCTCCAGACCCAATTGAGCGAGCTCGCGCCGGTCGTCCCGGCGGCCGACGAGCCGCCGCTGGCGACCAGCGCCCGGGCCGCCGAGCAGGCGGCGCGGCGGCGGGCGCTGTCGGCGGAACTGGTCGCGCTCGAGGCGGAGCTCGCCAAGTACGACGCCGAGGACGCGGCGAACCTGGTCCGTGTGCGGACCGACCTCGCCGCGCGGCGCGTGGTCGAGGCCGAGAAGCTCCTCGCGCAGACCCGCGAACTGGTCAAGCAGCGCCGCGAGCAGGAGGCCAAGGAGTCGCTCCGGCAGGCAGAGATGGAGGTGATCATCGCCAGCCAGGATCTGAAGAGCCACGCGGAGCACAACAAGGCGCTGGCGGAGCGCGCCCACGCGCTCACGCAGCAGCTCAACGAAGCCGAGCAAGAGCTCAAGGCGGTCGGCGACGCGTGCGCGGCGCTCGAGAAGCAGTTCAAACAAACGAAGAACCGAGTCGCCAACGTGGGCTCGATCAGCTCGGTCGGCGCGCTGCTGCGCAAGCAACGCAAGACGCTCCCCGACACGTCGGTCTACACCGAGTCGATCGCCGCGCGGCGCCCGGTGTTGGAGGAGCTCGAGTACGACCTGTTCGACTACGGCGACACCCGTGACGAGCTCGCCAACCTCGAGGACCGCGCGGCGGAGATCGTCGCCGAGGCGCCGGCGGGCGCGGACCTCGACTTCCTGGCGAAGGCCGCCAAGGACATCCTCGAACGGCAGCGGGACTACCTCGATCAGCTGATGGGCAACGGCGCCAAGTACATCGAGACCCTGTCCGACCTGACGCTGGCCGAGGAACGCTACGTCGACCTCGTCTCGACGTACGAGGAGTTCATCGACGAGCGGGTGTTGTGGATCCGCAGCGGCAAGTCGCTGGCCAACGACTACGCGCTGGACGAGGCGGACCTCGCCGCGATGAGCCCCGTCGCTTGGGCGCGGCTGGGGCGGCAGGCGACCGGCGACCTGGTGCGGCGGCCGTGGGCGTGGGGCCTGTTTGTGGTCGGCTTTGTGGCCGTTGCTTCGCAAGGGTCGCGGCTACGCAAGTCGATCACCGCGGCGGGCGAGGTCGCCGAGAAGGCCAACTGCCGGTCGATCATGCCGACTTACCAGGCCGCCGTAAGGACCGTCTTGGTCGCGGCGGTGTGGCCCGCGCTCTTGCTGGCGATCGGCTGGAGGCTGCGCGTCGCGCCGGACGCGACCGGCTTCGCCGGCGCGGTGGGCGAGGGGATGTGGCTGGCCGGTTGGCTGTGGGCGCCGCTGGAATTGCTGCGTCAGTCGTGCCGCCGCAACGGGCTTGCGCAGAGCCACTTCGGCTGGTCGCGCGGCGTGACCGGAGCGTTGCGCCGCGGCGCGCGGCTGCTGGCGCTGGTCGGGCTGCCGATCGCCGCCGCGACCACGATGCTCGGCGCGCTCGACGCGTCGCACGGCCGCGACTCGCTCGAGCGCACGCTCTTTATCGCCGGCATGGTCGTGGCCGCCGCGGTCGTGTTCTCGCTCCTCGCGCCGGGCGGCGTGCTCAAGGAGTACTACGCGTACAACAAGGGGAGCTGGGCCGAGCGGCTCCGCCGCTTGTGGCCGTGCCTGGCCGCGGCCGCGCCGATCGCGTTGGGGGTGCTGGCGTTCACGGGGTACTACTACACGGCGAGCACGCTCGCCTGGCGCGTGTCCGAGACGGTCTGCTTCCTGGCCACGCTGGTCGTGCTGCGGTCGGTCGCGCTGCGGATGTTGATGCTGCGGCGCCGGCACTTGGCGATGGTCCAGGCGAAGGAGCGCGCGCAGGCCGCCGCCGCGGCCGCCGCGGCGGGCGAGACCGCCGGCGGCGAGACGGCCGGCATCGCCACGAGTGCGCCGCAGGCGGACCTGGTGGCCCACAGCGAGCAGACCCGGCGGCTGGTGACCACGGGCATGTTCGCGGCGTCGGTCGTGGGGCTGTGGCTGATCTGGGTGCAGGTGCTGCCGGCGCTGGGGATGCTGGACGAGTACAAGCTGTGGGGCGGCTCGGCCGTCGCGTCGGCGCCGCCGCCCTCGAGCGACGCCCCCGCCCTGCCCGGCCTGCCCGCCGTCGCGCCGAGCGAAACGCCCGCTACGCCCGCTGGCGCCGCGCCGGGCGAGGCGGTCACCTTGTCGGACCTGGCGCTAGCCCTGCTGGTCGCGTTCGTGACGTTCGTCATCGCGAAGAACGGCCCCGGCTTGCTCGAGATGGCGGTCCTCCAGCAGCTGCCGATGGAGGCCTCGGTCCGCTACGCGATCACCACGCTGGTCAGCTACGCGATCGTGCTGGTCGGCGTGGTGACGAGCTGCTCGGCGATCGGCCTGGAGTGGTCGCAGGTGCAGTGGCTCGCAACCGCGCTCACGTTCGGCCTCGCTTTCGGGCTGCAAGAGATGTTCGCCAACTTCGTCGCGGGGCTGATCATCCTGCTCGAGCGCCCGATCCGCGTGGGCGACGTGGTCACCGTCGACAGCGTGACGGGCGTGGTCTCGAAGATACGCATCCGCGCCACCTCGATCACCGACTGGGACCGC
Source organism: Botrimarina sp. (assembly GCF_040219535.1). NCBI lineage: Bacteria > Pseudomonadati > Planctomycetota > Planctomycetia > Pirellulales > Lacipirellulaceae > Botrimarina > Botrimarina sp. The sequence continues at coordinate 118,124 of NZ_JAVJSH010000036.1, read as the reverse complement.
AAAGAGTATGTCGTGCCCAACAAGGAGTTCATCACCGGGCGGCTGCTGAACTGGACCCTGTCGGACAAGACCAACCGGATCGTCATCAACATCGGCGTGGCCTACGGTTCCGACACCGAGCGGGCGCGCGAGATCCTCTTGCAGGTGGCGAACGACCACCCGCTGATCCTCAAGGACCCGCCGTCGCTAGCGACCTTCGAGGGCTTTGGCGACAACTCGCTGAACCTGGTGCTGCGCACGTACCTGCCCACGCTCGACGGCCGGCTGGACGTGATCCATCACCTGCACACCGAGATCAACCGCGCGTTCGCTCGTGAGGGGATCGAGATCGCCTTCCCGCAACGCGACCTGCACATCCGCACCGCGCCGGCCGCCTTGATGAAGGCGATCCGGGAGGGGGAGAGTGCTCCGGAGACCGCCACCAAAGACCGCAAGCAGAATGCGGCCTGAGGCGGGCGGTCGCTGAGGGCGGCGCCGTTCAGCGGAGCCGCGTCCAGGAGTCTTCGCGCGCGCAGGAGGCACACTTGGCGGCCCAGGGCGCCGCGTCGAGCCGCTCTTCGTCGATCGGCGTCTGGCAGGCGGTGCACAGGCCGAACTGGCCCGACTCGATCCGGAGCAGCGCCGCTTCGATCGCTTCGAGCTTCTCGCGCTCGCGCTGCTCTTCGGCGATCCGCACGCGGAGGCCTTCGGAGTCGGCGTCGGCGTTGTGCTGCGGCACGTTAGACAGGTCGCCCGGCGCCGCGATGGTCTCGACCCGCGCCGAGTCGTTGCGGCCGAGCTCGTTCTGCGTGTCTAACAGTTCGCGGTTGAGGCGGTCGGCGTAGTGTCCGGCGGTGGTGGCTGTCATCGGGAAGGTCCTCCTTGGCTTGGTGATGGCGGGGCGGCCCCTGGGGAGCGCATCGGCCCGCGCGCTTTGTCCGGTAATGGGGGTGTCCGAACCGATGACGCAAAGCGCATTCCAATGCCCCGCGGCACGGGCGCGGCGGAGGAAACGCCGTCCGCGATCGCGCCGACGCTAGCGCCCGCCGAGCCACCCCTTGCGCCAGAAGTACGTCCCCATCCCGGCGGCCGTCGCGATCATCGCTACCCACACGGCGGGGTAGGCCCAGCGCAGGTGGAGCTCGGGCATGTACTCGAAGTTCATGCCGTACACGCCGGCCAGGAACGTCAGCGGGATGAAGATGCTGGCCATCACCGTGAGGACCCGCATGGCCTCGTTGGTGCGGTTGGCTATCGACGACAGGTAGTTGTTCATCAGGCCGGTGGCCATCTCCCGGTGCATCTCGGCGATCTCGGCGGTGTGCACGCAGTGGCCGTGGGTGTCGCGCAGGTAGACGCGCAGCTCGTCGGTCACCAGCGGGTGCTCGTCGCGCATCAGGGTGTCGACCGCCTCGCGCTGCGCCCACAGCCACCGCCGCAGGTGGGCCAGGCGGTGCTTCATCGCGTTGAGCCGGTGGAGCACGTCGGAGGTGGGTTTGGTCAGGACCTCCTCGTCGAGCCCCTCCAAGAGCTCGCCGATCGACTCGAGGACCGGGAAGTAGCCGTCGATGATCGTGTCGGCGATCGCGTACGCCAGGTAAGCGGCGCCGTGCGTGCGCATCAGGCCCTTGCCGCTCCGCAGCCGCCGGCGGACCGGGTCGAGGATGTCGCCGGGCTTCTCTTGGAAGGTGAGCACCCACCGCTCGGAGAAGACGATCGCCACCTGCTCGGAGTTGAGCTCGGCCGACGCCTCGTCGACGCGGACCATCCGCACGATGACCAGGACCTGGTCGTCGTAGGCCTCGGTGCGGGGGCGTTGGGGCACGTTGACGACGTCCTCTAGCAGCAGCGGGTGCAGCCCGAAGAAGTCGCCGATCTGGTTCATCAGCGAGTGGTCGCCGAAGCCCTGCACGTCGACCCACGTGACCGAGTCGTCGGCCAGCGTGGCGGCCAGGCCCTCCACGCCCGCCGGGTCCGCCTCGCGGAGCGAGTCGGCGTTGTAGGTGAACGTGTGGATCTGCGGCGGGGGCGCCTCGCGCGGGATGACCAGCGTGCCGGGCCGGGAGCCGACCTTCGGGCGTCGCTTGCGGAACAGCCGGCGGTAGCCGGAGTTGATCGTCATGCGGGGGTCACTCCGGCGGGTCGCCCGGTCAGCGGCTCAGCGACGCCTGCCACTGGTCCTTATCGCGCCGCGGGCCGCACGGCCGCGAGGATCGACTCGAGGTCGTCGACGCTGGCCGGCTTCACGAGGTGCCGGTCGAAGCCGGCGGCGGCGGCTTTCTCTAGGTCGCCGGCCTGACCGTAACCGGTCAGAGCAACCAGGTACGCGCCGCGGCAACCCGGCGCCGCGCGCAGCGAGCGGGCCACCTCGTAGCCGTCCATCCCCGGCAATCCGATGTCGCAAACGACCAGGTCGGGCGCCATGTGCAGCGCCTTGGAGACCGCGGCGGCGCCGTCGTGGGCGGTTTCGACGTGCACGTCGCCGAGCTTCGCGAGGAGCTGGGAGAGCAGGAACGTGGCGCCGACGTTGTCGTCGACAACCAGCGCCCGCACCGCGTGCGGCCGCGCGTGCGTGGGCCGAGGCGGCGGCCCGTCGGGAGTTTGGGGCGGAGCGGAGATCGGCAGCTCGATCGTGAACACGGCGCCCCCCGCGAGCCCCAGGCTCGAGGCGGAAACGCGTCCGCCGTGCAGCTCGACCAGCCGCTTGACGACCGTCAGGCCGATCCCCAGCCCGCCCTGCGAACGGTCGATGGAGCGATCGGCTTGGGTGAACAGGTCGAAGATGTGCGGCAGCAGCTCCGAGTCGATGCCGACCCCCTCGTCGGTGACCGTGATGACCGCCGTGTCTTGCTCGCGGGCGAGCGAGAGCTCGATCCGCGCGCCGTCGTCCGAGTACTTCGACGCGTTGGAGAGCAGGTTCCCCAGCGCCTGCGACAGGCGGACCGCGTCGGCGACGGTCCAGATCGGTTCGTCGGGCAGCGCGGCGGAGAGCACCTGGTCGCGTGCGGAGGTTTGCACGCGGGCGACCGCGAGCGACCTCCGCGCGAGCTGGTTGAGGTCGACGGGCGTCGGTCGCAGATCGATCTTGCCGCGCACCAGACGCGACACGTCGAGCAGGTCGTCGACGAGCCTGACGAGTTGGTTGAACTGGTCGCGGACCAGTTCGAGCTGCTGCGTGTCGGTCCCTTCTTGGCGGGCGAGCAGCTCCAGGCCGAAGCCGATCGGAGCGAGCGGGTTGCGCAGCTCGTGGGCGAGCATCGCCAGGAACTCGTCTTTGCGCCGGTCCGCTTCGCGGAGGGCCTCTTCGGCCTGGCGCCGTTCGGTGATGTCGGTGTTGGTGCCGAACCAGCGCACCACCGCGCCGGACGCGTCGCGGATCGGCAGTGCGCGGGACAGGAACCAGCGGTACTCGCCGTGGCTGCTGCGGAGCGGGAAGGTCTCTTCCCAGGCCTCGCCGGTGTCCCACGAGCGTTGCAAGCTGGCGACCACGCGGTCGACGTGGTCCGGGTGGTGGACGCTCCGCCAGCCCCAGCCCTGCATCTGTTCGAGGGTCGTGCCGGTGTACTCGTACCAGCGGCGGTTGTACCAGAAGATCCAGCCCTTCTCGTCGGCCATCCAAGCGAGCTGCGAGATGTTGTCGGCGAGCGTGTGGAACCGGTCCTCGCTCTCGCGCAGCGCGATCGCCGACGCGTCGTCCGCCGTCTGCGGCGTGAGCGCGACGACCCAGCCTGCGCCGCGTCCGAGGGACCGGAACGAGTAGTCGATATCAAGCGGCCGGCCTTCGCGGCGGCCGAGCCACGCGGCCCGGCGCGAGGCGGGCCGCCCGTCGTTCAGAACCGACGCCCACGGCATGGGTTGGTGGACGTCGAACAGCGGCGCCACCTGGTCCAGCGGCCGCCCATGGGCCTCGGTCGTCGGCCAACCAGTCAGCTCGCTGGCGGCTGGATTGAACGCGACCACGTCGAAGCGCGAGTCGACCGTGATGACCGCGTCGGAGGCAATCTGCTCGATCGCCATCAACCGGCGGAGCAGTCGCGTTTGTTCGTCGGCTGGGCAGGTGATGTCCGACATCGGGGGCCGCGCAGACGGAAGGGTAGTTAAGCCGTGTGTCGCTGGATCGCTTCGCCGGGTTCCCACCACCTATCAGAACGCCGCGAGCGCACCGTCGCTAGGCGGTCGGCGCGACGGTGGCAGGGGATTGTCGCCAAATCGCGCCGCAGGGACTACCTTCTGGTGGCTCCCGCCGTTGGGGAAACCCGCGAACGCCCCGGCGCCGGCGCGCGGGCGACCGTTTTAGTGGCCGAATGAGTTCCTATCCCCCTCAATCTACCTAGAGGCTTTGCGCGAAATGAAAGTTTCGATCGTCTTCTACAGCACCTACGGCCACGTGTACCAGCTAGCGGAGGCGGTGGCCGAGGGGGCCAAGGGGGTGTCGGGCGCGGAGGTCGGCCTGTACCAGGTCGCCGAGACGCTGCCCAAGGAGGTCCTCGAAAAGATGGGCGCCATCGACGCCCGCAAGGCGTTCGACCATGTGCCGCAAGCGTCGGTCGACGTGCTGGCGGAGTCCGACGCGATCCTCTTCGGCACGCCCACTCGGTTCGGGAACATGGCCGGTCAGATGCGTTCGTTCCTCGACGCGACCGGCGGGCTCTGGAAAAAGGGAGCGCTCATCGGCAAGGTGGGGAGCGTGTTCGCTTCGACCGCCACGCAGCACGGCGGCCAGGAGACCACGATCACCAGCTTCCACACCACGCTGCTGCACCACGGCATGGTGATCGTCGGCGTGCCGTACTCGTGCCCCGAGCTGTCCGAGATGGGCGAGATCACCGGCGGCACGCCTTACGGGGCGACCACCCTGGCCAAGGACGACGGCTCCCGCCAGCCGAGCGAGAACGAGCTGGCGATCGCCAAGTTCCAAGGCAAGCACGTGGCGGAGATCGCTGCGAAGCTCGCTTGAAAACACGCTCATTCAAATCGCTCTGCCCACACCATGGACGACGCCACGATCCGGCTGCTGCTCACGCTCGCGGCCCTCGGTTACCCGCTGTTCGCTTGGCTCGCTCTGGAGCAAAAAAAGCCGACGCTGCTCTACTGCGCCCTCGCAGGCGCGTGCGCGGCCTTCGCGGTGGCTCTGGCGACGCTGGCCATGACCCAGTTGCCCTCAGCCAAAGCGGCGTGGGTCGCGTGGACCGGCTGGGGCTGGGTCGGCGGGGTGACGCTCGCTTGGCTGCTCTACTTGCCGCACGTTTTGGCCCGGGTGTTGCACAGGTAAGTCGGCGGAGCGCCGCTGCTCGCCTGGGCGGGCCGTTGCTCGACTTGGCGGACGAGCGGCGCTACTGCTGTGCCGTAGGCCGCCGGGCCGCTCGGAGCGGCCCGGCCGGACGGCGCTCGCGTGCGCCGATCCCCTTTTTGGCCACCGGCTGTCAGCCGACCCCGCTCACGGGGACCCCACTCCTCAGGAGGGCTTCCCATGCCGCAATACAGAGTCAACGAAGAGGCCGTCCGACACGCCGAAGAGCTGATCGACAAGCAGCAGTACGTGCTCGACAGCGACTGGAGCGACGCGCAGGCCTCGACCGACGAAGAGAACGACTTCCTCGACGACCATTCCTGGCAAGAATACGCCCGGTGGTTCTTGGCGGTCGATCCCGACGCGACGAAGCACACGAAGTCGCGTTACGGCTTCGACTACGGCGATTTCCGCCGCGTGCACCGCAGCGCGCTGATCGCCGCCAAGCAACGCGCCGGCTCTTCCCACCACCCGGACATCCAGAAGGCGGCCGACCGGCTGCTAGAGAAGCTCGACCGGGTCAAAGCGTAACCCCAGCCGCCTGCTAAACGACCGAGAAGCCCCTGTGCCGCCGAGCGACGCCGACAACCCACTCGAGTGCTTCATGGCCGGGCTGCGGAAACGCAACCCGGGCGAAGACGCGTTCCACCAAGCGGTCGAGGAGGTCGCCCGGGACGTCATGCCCTGGTACCTGGAGCACGACGAGCTGCGCCAGGCGCAGGTGCTCGAGCGGCTGACCGAGCCCGACCGGATCATCTCGTTCCGCGTCACGTGGGAGACCGACTCCGGCGAGGTGCGCAGCGACCGCGCGTGGCGGGTGCAGTTCAGCAACACGCTGGGCCCCTACAAGGGCGGGCTGCGCTTCGACAAGTCGGTCACGCAGGGCGTGCTGAAGTTCCTCGGCTTCGAGCAGGTGTTCAAGAACGCGCTGACGGGGTTGCCGATGGGGGGCGCCAAGGGCGGGTCGAACTTCAACCCGCGGGGCAAGAGCGACCGCGAGGTGATGCGGTTCTGCAAGAGCCTGATGACCGAGCTGCGCCGGCACATCGGCGAGCACGTCGACGTGCCGGCCGGGGACATCGGCGTGGGGCGGCGTGAGATCGGCTACCTGTTCGGCGAGTACGTGCGGCTAGAGAACCGCTGGGGCGGCGTGCTCACCGGCAAGGACGAGCACAACGGTGGCAGCGCCATCCGCACCGAGGCCACGGGCTACGGCTGCGTGTACTTCGCGGCCGAGGTCCTGCAGCACGCGGGCGGCTCGATCGAGGGCAAACGCGTCGCCATCAGTGGCGCGGGCAACGTGGCCTCGTTCGCGGCCGAGAAGGCGATCCAGATGGGCGCCCGGGTCGTCACGATGAGCGACTCCGACGGCGTTGCCGTGTTCGACGACGGCATGACCGAGGAGCACCTCGCCGACCTACGCGAAGTCAAGAACAAGGAGAACGGCCGCGTCAGCGACTTCGCGGAGGGGCGCTCGGGCGTGGAGTACCGCGGCGGCGAGAAGCCGTGGCGCGTCGCGTGCGACGTGGCCATGCCGTGCGCGACTCAGAACGAGCTCGACGACGACGACGCGCAGCGGCTGCTCGAGGGCGGCCTGGCGCTCGTCTGCGAGGGTTCCAACATGCCCCTCACGGCGGGCGCCGCGCGGCACGTCCGCGACGCCCGCGTGCCGCACGCGCCCGGCAAAGCGAGCAACGCCGGCGGGGTGGCGGTCAGCGGGCTCGAGATGACCCAGAACGCGATGCGGCTGAGCTGGTCGCGCGAGGAGGTCGACGAGCGGCTGCGCAAGATCATGCGTGAGATCCACGGCCAATGCGTAGCCGAAGGGGAGCACGAGGGCCGGGTCGACTACGTGCGGGGCGCGAACCTGGCGGCGTTCAAGAAGGTGGCCCAGTCGACTCTCGAGCGGGGCGTCGTTTGAGCAGTTGGGCGAACGGCACGCAACGTGCGTATCGACGTGCGTAAAGTGCCGCGAAACGACCGCCCACTCAGCGGCCGCGCGTCCCGAACGCCCGCCGCCACGCTCAACGAACAACGGAGAGTTGCGATGACATCGGATCGCCGCGCGGCAGGATTCGCCGCGACCGACGAGCGGTTGAAGCGAGTCCGCTCAAAGTGGTCGGACCGCGAGCGCGCCGCCCGCCGATTGGCGGCCTACCGGCAGCAGCAACGCCTGCTGGCGTTAGCGGCGGCCGGGCGCATGGCGTGAACCGATCGCGGCTCGCGTCGGTTCCTACACCGGGTTCCTACGTTGGGCTCCCACACTGGGTTGCCACATTGGACTCCCACACTGGACTCCCACACTGGGTTCCCACACGGGGCGTTGACCGCCGGCGCGCCGCCACGCCGCCTGACGCCACGCCGCGGTGTTGATCCGCCTTCTCAGGCCGACAAAAGAACGAGGATCCGATGAGCAGCGACGCGAAGTGCCCAAACTGCCAAGCCGAGGTCGCCCAAGGCATGCCCGCTTGTCCGCAGTGCGGTGAGAAGCTTTACGTGGAGCACATCGGCGAGCTGCCGCGCGACGGCTCGGCCGTTAACCACGAGGCCTTCAAGCGCGAGCCCGAGTAGCGGCGCAGAGTCTGCCGTACTGCCGCCCCCTTCGTTCTTTCTTGTCTCGGCAGGCTCTTCAACCAGCGGCCTCTTCAACTAGCGGCCGCGGTCTTCACGAAGCGGTCGCCGACACGCTGGGCCGCCTCGCTGTCGCCCCGCTGCGGAGAGGTGGCCGCGCGTACGAGGAGCATCTCGCCGACGTTCTCGGTCGAGACCAGGCCGATCAGTTGCTCGCCGTCGAGCACGACGGCCGTGTTGGAAGTCGACTCGCTGAGGCTGTCGGCCAGCTTGTCGAGCGACGTGCCCCGCCCGGCGCGGATCGTCGAGGAGTCGATCGCCGTGTCCGCCCGCGCGTCGGGCCCGACTTCGGCGATCGCCGCCAGCAGCGACGCGCGGGTCACCAGCGCGCGGTAAGCCCCGTCGTCGACCAGCGGGAACGCGTCCTGCGTGCCGGCCAGGAGCTCGTCGGTCAGCTGCTTCAGCGAGGCGTCGGACGGGAACGTGCGGAAGCGGGTCATCATGGCGTCGCCGGCGGTGTAGCCGCGCAGCAGCGACTTGGTCGCCGCGGCTTGGGCCTCGGCCCCCGCCCCAAGGTAGACGAAGATCGCGATGAACAGCAGCAGAGGGTTGCCGAACAGGCCCAGCAGCGCGAACCCGACCGCCATCGTCTGGCCGACGCGAGCGGCGATCTCCGTCGCGCGGGAGTAGCTCATCCGGGTCGCGAGCAACGCGCGGAGCACACGGCCGCCGTCCATCGGGAACGCGGGCAGCATGTTGAACACCACCAGCGCCACGTTGACCCACATCAGCTTCACCAGCAGGTTGCCCCCCACCCCCACCAGTTCCTCGGGCAACGCGCCGGTGTAGCCGCTGGCCAGGAACAGGAACGCGAACAGCCCCGCCGCGATCACCACGTTGACCAGCGGCCCGGCGATCGCGATCACCAGCTCTTGCCGCGGCTCCTCGGGGATCCGCTCCAGCCGCGCGACGCCGCCGATTGGCAGCAGCGTGATGTCGCGGGTCGGCACGCCGTAGCGCCGGGCCGCCAGCGCGTGCCCCAGCTCGTGCAGCACCACGCACGCGAACAGCAGGCACACGAAGACCACGCCCTCGACCGCGACGCCGACCGAGTCGCCCTGCATCACGTGGCTGATGGCGATCCACGCGAGCAGCAGCGGGAAGGTCCAGTGGATGAACAAGTCGATGCCGGCCAGCTTGCCGACGCGTGCGGATCCGCCCATAGCGGGCCTCCTTCGTTGGTTGTCGCTCGGTGAGTTATAGGCCCTACGTCGGCGTCCGGCAGGGTGGCCACCCCGGCGACTGACTTGGTTGTCCGGCGACCAGGTTGTCAGCCTCGAAGGCGCCCGTTCGGGCGTTGGGGCGTTTCGATCCGGGGTGGTGTAAGGGTTGCACACCTCGGCGGGCAGCCATCGTTGGCTGGCCTACCGGCCCCCGCCGGCCCAGCGCCGATTGACCGGATCGATCGGACCCGATTCACGTCCCGACCATCTGTAGGACCGTATGAGCTACAAGAGTGTGGAGCAGTTGCTGAGCCTGTCCCAGGAGCTGCACAGCGAGACGCAGCGGCTGCTCGGCGATTGCCGGGACGGCAACGAGATGGCCGCGCGGCTGACGGACCGCGTCGCCCACCACCACCGCCAGGTGGAGCAAACCCTCTCCGACGTGAAAGACGACGCGCAACCGAGCGTGCTCAACACGCAAGTCCAGTACACCGAGGACGACGAGCTGAGGGTCGCGCTGCAGAAACTAAGCCAGCGCAACCCGCCCGAGTCGGGCGGCTCTTGCAAGGAGATCATCGACGAGGTCATCGGCCTCGAATCGCGCCTGGTCAACCTCTACCGGCTGGCGGCCGACCAGGTGCAGTCGCCCCGCGCGAAGGAGGTGCTCCAGAGCCTCGCCGACCTGGAACGCTCGCGGACCGAAGACCAAGGCTGGGCCGCCGCCCAGTCAGACGAGATCACGCGGCCCGCCTCGGGTTGAGAGAGGGGTTTGGCCTGCCGATCGGGCCGCCCCGGCGCGGGCGTTAAGGTTTCCGCGCGGTTGGTTTGGCGAGTTCGCGCTCGTAAATCGCCAGGAGCTTCTCGAACGAGCGGTCCCAGCTCAGCTCGCGTACCGTCTTCTCGCGCCCGGCGGCGCCCAACGCGGACCGGTCGCGGGCGACGGCCACGATATTGTCGGCCATGGCTTGGGCGTCGTTGACCGGGCCGAGCCGCCCGTCGGCTGGCGAGACCCGCTCGTTCAGCGCGCCGCTCGCCACGCCCACCACCGGCAGGCCGCTGGCCTGGGCCTCGACGACCGACAAGCCGAACGTCTCGTGCGGGCCGGCCGTGACATACACGTCCGCCGAAGCGAGCAGCTCGGCGAACCGCGTCGCCGCGCTCTCGTAAGGGAGCACGAACACCCCCTCGAGCTTGTCGGCGCGGGCGCGGAGTTCGTCCTTTAGCGGGCCCTCGCCGAGCATCACCAGACAGGCCTTGAACCCTTTGGGTAGCCGCTCGAACGCGTCGATCAGCACGTGGGGGTGCTTCTCCGCGTCGAGGCGGCCCGCGTAGACCATCATCACCGTGTCGCGGTCCACGCCCAGACGCTCGCGGAACTCGTCGCTGCGGCGGTCGGGCGTGAACAGGTCGATGTCGACCCCCAGCGGCAGGATCTCGACCGGGTGCTCGACGCCGTACTCGGCGAGCCGTTTCGCTTGGGCCGGCGACGCGGCGAGGCGCACGTCGCACTTCTCGAAGACCGAGCCGACGAAGCTCTCGGCGCCCGACTCGGCCGCTCCGGCCAGCCGGTCGCCGAACCACTCCAGCACGTCGCTCCACCCGTCGAACGCGTCGCGCAGCGGCGCGCCGAAGTACGCGTCGGCGATGTCGCTGTGGAAGTAACCGCTGACCAGGCACGCGAAGCCCTCCTTGCGGCGGTCTCGCCGGTAGCTGAACGCCGGCCACGGCGCCACGTAGAAGCTCCCCAGCTCGACCACCTCCGGCGCGGCTTCTTTGAGCGCGTGCTGGATCTTGTCCGGGCGCCAGAAGAAGCGGTACGGCTCGCAGCCCGGCAGGATCGGGCTGGCGATCGTTTGTTTGGTGAGCGGCCCGTCGTGCTCCAGCGCGTCCTCCTCGCCCGGCACGATCAGCAGGTGCTCGTGGTCGGTGTGCTCGGCCAGGTAGGCGCGCTTGTTGTCGATGTACGTGCGGATGCCGCCGCTGGTGGCGGTGTAGGCGAGGGTGACGTCGCAGAGCTTCATCGGAGCGCCTCGGAACGGTGGGGGTCCCCGTGCGTGGCGCCGTTGGCGCCCGCGGCGGGGCGGCCCGGAGGGGCCGGGTCGATATCGATAGGTTGGCCCAGGGCCGCCTCGCGTCGCGCGACGCCGCCGGGCGTGCGGATCGTGGCGAGGATGCGATCGCCGTGCCGTTCGACGGTCACGGCGAGCTCCTCGGCCGGCAGCCGGACCGACAGCCCCACGCCGTCTAGCTCGGGGGGCAGCAGCGGGCGGAGCGTCCGCCGGCCCCCCTCGTGGCGGAGGCCGACTAGCACGTTCACCACCAGCGTGTTCACCAGCCCGGTCCAGCCGATGAACTCGCCGACCGGCTTCGCGCCCAGGGTCAGGTGCTTCCAGCGGTTGCCGCGCTTGCGCTGCAGGTCCTCGATCCCGCGGTGGTCCGGGTCGTAGAACTCGAAGAAGCGGCGCTCTTGCTCGAAGGTCTTGAACACGCCGTCGCAGAGCCGGTAGGCCAGCTCGCCGGCGGCCTCGTAGAACCCGTACCGGGCGAGCCCCTCGACGACCGCGTACGCGGTGTTCAGCCACACCGGGCCGCACCACATGTCCTTGACGAACGTCGGGTCGTCGCGCGCGACCGACGGCAACGGGATCGGCGTGCCGAACGACGCCGGGTCGAGCGCGTGGTCGCGCAGGCGCTGGGCGCGCGCCGCGTCGGGCACGCCGGCCCACAGCGGCAGCAGCGAAGCGATCGTTCTGCGCCGCACGAACTCGCCGGTCACTTCGTGCCGGTCGAAATAGAGCCCCGCCCGGTCGCACCACAGCGACTCGTTGATCGCCGCGCGCAGCGTGTCGGCCTCCGCCAGGTGGGCGTCGGCTTCTTCTCTGCCGAGCAGCCCCGCGATCTGCCCGAGCGATTCGAGTTGCAGCACCACGTAGCTCGAGAAGTCCGGCGCGGCGAGGACCGTGGTGTCGGCGAACCGCGACTCGTCAACGTTGGAGAACCGCGGCGAGTTGTCGATCCCCGATTCGTAAGGGTGCGCCCACGCGTACAAGCCGCTCGGCAGCCGCCGGTTTTCGGCGAGCCAACCCTGGTAAGCGACCAGCGTGTCGTAGGCCTGCGCCAACAGTTCGCGGTCGAGCGGGCGGCTGGCGTGGGCGATCTGGGCGATGGCCCAGGCGAGCACCGGCGGCTGGGTGTACACGCTCTCGGTGAACTCGGCGACCACGTGCTGCAAGCGGTCGCCGTCGCGCAGGTCGAGCACGGCCTGGGTCACGTCGCGCGCGACGGCCGGGTCCCACGCCTGCCAGACCCGCGCGATGAACGCCGAGTCCCACAGGTACACGCCGCGGAAGGACGGCGCGGGGTGGGCGTAACGCACGGGGGAGAGCGTGTCGGGGTTGTTCAGGTTCAGCAGCAGCGTGGCGTACACGCCCGCGAAGCCCTCTTCCCAGACCGCCAGCTTGCCGCTCGCGTCGGCCACGTGCAGCGTCGGCGCGACGTGCCCGAGGTGCTTCTTGGACAGCAGCGTGCGGGCCAGCTCGATCGGCACCGCGTCGAGCCGGCGGTCGAACAGCCGCGACCAGAGCATGAGGTCGAGGCCGTAGCGCGTGATCCGCGTGAAACGCGACGCGAAACGCGTCGCGTGGTTCGTGCGGTGGCGCACGTGGCTCAACGCGCCACGGATCGCTTCGCGGATCGCTTTCATACGCGGGGGGCAGGCGGCTTGCGCGGTTGGTGGGTCGGCTGCTGAAGCAACCGCCGTGCCGCGAACCTACCACACCCGCCACGCGCCGACCCCGCGCGCCGCCACGCGTCCCGCGTCCTGAGCGCTTGAGCCGCCGGCGCTAGCCGCGGGCGAACGTAGCGTTACGGCCCCTGCTTCGATCGCCCGACGCTAGCGCGTACGGCTCAAGCGCCACGTGTCCCGGGGGGGCGTCCCCAGCGCTTGAGCCGCCGGCGCTAGCCGCGGGTGAACGCAGGGTGGCGGCCCGTGCTTCGATCGCCCGACGCTAGCGCGTGCGGCTCAAGCGCGGAAGGCCTAGCGCTCGCTTACAGCGGCTCGACGACCTCTTCGCCGTTGAATGTCGAGTAGGCCTGCCAGAGGGCGGGCTCGACGTCGTCGGTGACGAACGTGACGCTCTGGTCGAGCATCATCGAGTTCACCCCGCCCGGGTGCGTGCTGCGCGCGATGTGATGCCACTGGCCGCGCCACTGCTCGCGGTTGGCTCTGCAGGGCGCGTAGTCTTGGTTCTCGATGCAGAAGCGTGTGAAGTCCGGCCAAGCGGAAGTCCGGCCGCCGCGGGTGACCTGATCCGCGTTGGGCGGTGCGTCGTGCATGTACAGCACGCCGGCGGAGAAGTGCAGCGAGCCGCGCGTGTCTTGCCCTTCGACCAGGCGGATCTCGCTCAGGCCGACGGTCTTGCTCGTGCCGTCGGTGATCTTCGCCAGCCGCAGCGGGCGGTTCACCTGGAACGGGCCGAGGTGGAGCATCGAAGAGCGTCCGCTCGGGCAGCGGTCGACGTGGTTGCCAACCGGCTCGATGGTCGCGAACGGGTTGTTATTTCCGCACTGATCCGGCGTGCGGTCGTTCATCCACAGGAAGCCAATCCCCGCGTTCGCCGCGTAGTTGCCGCGGGCGCCGTAGAAGTCGCTGATGATGCCGACGTCCTCGTCCGACGGGCAGCGCATCGTTTCGAACTCGATGTGGTGATACGGGTTCGCAACGCCGTTGGCGATCTGCAGGTAGAAGGGCACCTTGAAATCGATCGTCGAATAGATTGACGACTCTTCCAGGTACGGCAAGATCCGTGTGACCCAGGAGTAGGCCGAGAAAGCCTCGGAGCCCTGCACGCGCTGGTTGGTGGCCGGGTCGACGTACTCGATCACCGACACGTGCCCCTCGGGCAGCACGCCCTGGCTCGATTCGTAATTCGCCAGCGACAGACCGACCTGCCGCAGGTTGTTCAGGCAGGAGGAGCGACGGGCCGCTTCGCGCGCCGACTGAACCGCCGGCAGCAGCAGCGCGACCAAGATGCCGATGATGGCGATCACCACCAGCAGCTCGACCAGCGTGAAACCGGGTCGGCTCGAGAAGCGATTCAGAGGCCGAGCCACACCGTTCGGGCGGCGGGGCGGCGACACACGCAACGGGGACGGCGGCATAGATTCAGCTCCGAAGCGTCAGGTGGGGACCGTGGGCGACGCGCCAGAGCTGGTCACCGACGCGTCGGCTATGGGGATGGGCCGCCTGCCTCTATCCGCCGCCGATTGTAGAAAGCGAGGGAGGGCATCGAAAAGTGGAAAACCGACGAATTCGCGCGCGTCGGCGGCCATGGGGCATGCGAAAGATGGGTATTTTTCCCGGGTTTAACGCCACCTGCGTGTGGTGATCGGGCAGCGGCGGTGGCTATATTCGGTGGATCGGCGGCCCGCCCGCGAGGGCCACGCCCTGCGCTTTTGCGCGATGCTCAGCGGCCGCCGCGGCTCAGCCAGGCGCACCCACACCACGGAGACGACCTCATGAGAAGCACCGTTTTACTAGCCGCCGCCCTGTTGGCGGCGTCGCCGGCCGCTCAGGCCGACATCATCCAAGACCTCGCCGCGGCGACGATCATCGAGGACTTTCAGTTCGAGGACCCCTCGGGAACAGTCCTGACGGCCGCTGCGAACAGCGCGGGAACCGGCCATCTGTGGGACGAGGACACCGACACGATCGACGTGGTCACCAACGGCTCGGGCCAGCTCAACGCGTCGCTCAAAGCGAACAACGACTTCGGCACCAACTACGTCGATAACGACGTGCTGACCGCCGCGTCGGCCTACCGAGTGCTGGGCGTGATGGAGCTGACGTGGGACTTCCAGAGCACGCTCGACCCGTCCGAGAACGAAGAGATCCGGATCTCGCTAATCGAGAGCGACCCGCGCAGCACTTTCATTGTCGCCGAGTGGGAGATCCAGCGCGAGGACGACGACACCCTGACGATCCTCGGCAACGGCGTCGGCGACGGCTCCAGCGACATCGACCCGGTGCTGCTGAACGGCGGCTCGCTGTCGCAGAGCGTGCCGTTTATCGCGGTGGTAGACGCCAACATGACGACCGACGAGTACTTCCTCCACTTCTCGGCCGACGGCGGCGCCTCGTTCACGACGCTCGGCCCCGCGTCGCTCGACCCGGCCCGCAACACGATCGAGTCGTTGCGGATGACGCTCAACAACGACTTTTCGGGCGACAACGTGCTGATCGAGCGGGTCTACCTGGCGACGATCCCCGAGCCGGGCGCGTTGGCCCTCGGCGTGACGGCCCTTGCCCTTGGTGGTCTGGGACGCCGACGTGCCTAAGCCCGTGAGCCAGCCGGCAATTGCCGCCGCGGCGGCCTGCGCGCTTGCGTGGGCCGCCGCTTGGCAGCCGGCCTGGGCCGAGTCCGTCGGGGCCCAGCGCTGGGCGATCGCGACCGGGCACCCCACGGCGACCGCCGCGGGGCTTGCCGTGTTGCGCGACGGCGGCACGGCGATCGACGCGGCCGTGGCCGCTTCGCTCACGCTCGGCGTGGCCGAGCCCTACGGCTCGGGCCTCGGCGGCAAGCTCGTGCTGCTCTACTACGACGCGGCCTCCGCCGAGGTCACCTGCGTCGAGGCGCTCTGCGAGTCGCCCGAGGGCCTAGACGCCGAGTCGTTCACCGACCTGCCGAGCAGCGCGCGCAAGTACGGCTACCAAGCGGTCGCCGTGCCGGGACTGCCGGCCGGGCTGCACGCGGCCCACCAGCGGTGGGGCGCCAAGCCGTGGGCCGAACTGGTCCGCCCCGCCGAGCGGCTGGCGCGGGAGGGGATCCTGGTCGACGAAACGATGCGCGGCCTCTGGTCGCCGCACCAAAAGGACCTCGCCGCCGACGCCCAGGCGGCCCGCTTGTACCTGGTCGACGGCCAGACGCCGCCGGTCGGCGCGCGGCTGCCCAATCCCGAACTGGCCGAAACCCTCGCCCGCTACGCCGCGGGGGGCGCCGACGGGTTCTACACCGGCGAGACCGCGCGGCGGATCGTGGCCGCGGCTCAGGCGGCCGGGTCGCCGCTGACGCTGGGGGACTTCGCCGACTACCGCGCGGAGTTCGTCGAGCCGTTGTCGGTCAACTACCACGGCTACCGCGTGTACAGCAGCCCGCCGCCGCTGACCGGCGGGGTCACGGTGCTGGCCGCGCTGCGTGCGGCGGAGCTGGCCGGGGCGCCGCTGCCCAGCGAGCGCAACGCGGCCTACATCGACCGGTTCGGCCGGCTGCTGCGCGCGATCTACCCGCCGGTCACGCGCAACGTGGCCGACACGCCCGACGCGATGGCCTACTGCCGGCGGTTGCTCGCCGACGAGGCGCTCAAGCGGCTGGCCGACTTCGCCCAGCAGATCGACCCGGCCGAGGAGGACCTCGACGCGCCGTTTGTCGACGAAGCCACACTCGACGATGCCCCGGCCGCCGGCACCACCCACCTGACCGTAATCGACAGCCAAGGGAACATGGCGAGCCTCACCCAGTCGCTGAGCCTGCACTTCGGCGCGGCGGTCGTGCCGCCGGGGACCGGCGTGTTGCTGAACGACAGCTTGAGCAACTTCGCGACGAACTGGACCGCGTCGCCCAACTACGCCGGCGCGGCGAAGCGCGCCCGGAGCACCGTCGCCCCGGTGATCGCGACCCGCGACGGTCTGCCGGCGTTGGCGATGGGCCTGCCGGGGGGGCAACGGATCCCGACGATGACGCTGCAGATCGTGGCCGACTGCCTCGGCGCGGGCGCGCCCCTCGGCGAGGCGTTCGCCCGGCCGCGCTTCCACCTGCGGCGCCCAACGAGCTCCAAGCAACCAGAGAACCTGATCGACCTGGAAGAGGGCGCTGCCGAGGGTGAGCTGCGGCGCGTGCGCGCGGCGCTAGCGGACCTCGGGTGGCAGACCTCGCTGAAGCCGGCGACCGGCTTGTACTTCGGCGGCGGCAACGGCGTGATGGTGCTCGGACGAGACCGGCTGATGGCTGTCGCCGACGACCGGCGTACGAACCACGCGGCCGGCGACTAGCGCGACGACAACGGTTCTTCCCCCTCCCGGCTCAGACCGACACTCCCCCCTCCCCTCCCCTCCCCCATCCCCCACCGCACGGCGCCGTTGCTCCTGTGAGTCGACCGTCCCTGATAGCCGCTGTGTTGTTGCTCGCCGGGCTGCTCGCTGCGCCGCCGGCGGCCAGGGCGATCACGCTCTCGGCCGGCTTCGACAGCGGCTCGCTCGACGTGGCCGCGAGCAGCGTGGCGGGCGACACGGTCACGCTCGTCGGCCGCGACAATTTCAACCCCGGGCAGTGGAAGTGGGTCTACTTCGCTGCCGACGGGGTGAGCGGCGTGCGGCCCACGTTCGAGATCGGCGACAACTTCGCGACCGGCGGGTCGAATCTCAACACGCACGAGATGGTCTACAGCTACGACGGCCAGGCCTGGCAGTTCTTCGACAACAACGCCCGCTTCGCGGCGTCGGACCTGTACCGGTTCTCGAACGACGCGCCCTTCACGAGCGACCGGGTGTACGTCGCGTACGGGCTGCCTTACCCGGCAGGCCGGGCGACAGAGCACACGCAGTCGCTGCAGGGGATCCCGTGGGTCGCGCCGACCGCCAGCGCCGACAGCGGCCTGGTTATCGGCCAGTCGCCCGGCGGCGTCGACGACCTGGGGCGGACGATCGACCCGCAGCCGCTGTACGGCTACCGCATCACCGACCCGGCCGCGACCGGCCGCAAGGCGAAGGTCGTGCTGCTGGGCGGCGTCCATTCGAACGAGACCCTCGGCAGCCGCACCCTCGAGGCGATGGTCGACTACCTGACGGCCGACACCCTCGAGGCGGCCCTGCTGCGGCGCGGCGCCGAGTTCTATGTCTACCCGATGGCGAACCCCGACGGCCGCCTGGCCGGCTACAACCGCAGCACCGTCGAGAAGCCCACCCTCGACCCAAACCGCTTCTGGGACCCGCCCGCGTACGGCGGGCAGAGCGAGATCGCCGCGGTCGCCACGGCGATCCTCGCCGACACAGCCGGGAGCGTCGATTTCTTCATCGACTTCCACTCGACCGTCGCCAAAGGGGGCGACCACTTCGGCTACGTCGACATCGACCGGGGCATGCACCTGAACCCGGTCTGGCGCCGGTTCTTGGAGCTGGAGCCGACGGTCGACACGCTCGACGCCGGCCTGGTCGACGACACGGCCGCCAAGTTCGGCTTCGCGGAGCTCGGCGCGCGGTTCACCACCACGTTCGAGACACGCTTCCTGGCCGGCGAGAACGCCGACCGTTTCGTCGCGCTCGGCGAGAACCTCGGCCGCGCGTTCGCCGACACGCTCGCCCCGCTGCCCGAGCCGGGCGACGTCGACCTGGACGGCGACCTCGACGCCGACGACTGGCTCGCCCTCAGCCAGTGGGCCCAGGCCGACCTCGCCGGTCTGTCGGCGCTGGAGGCCTACACGCGCGGCGACCTCAACGCCGACGGCCGCAACGACGTCCACGACTTCGCCCTCTTCAAAGCCGCCTACCAGAGCGCCCACGGCGACGGCGCCTGGGCGCGGCTGCTGACCGCCGTGCCGGAGCCCGGCGCGGCGACGCTTCTTGCGCTCGCCGGCCTGGCGGCCGCGGCGCCCCGATCCGACCGCTTTGCAACCCGCAGCGTCTGAGCCCGAAGGAGAACCGCTATGCGCCGCTACGCCCTGCTGCTGGCCTGCCTCGCCACGCCCGCGATGGCGATCGATTTGGAACGCTTCAACTTCAACGACCCCGACGGCACGCCGCTGACGGCCGCCGCCAACACGGCCAACCCGGGCAACACCTGGTTCTACGACGAGGAAGCGACCGCCCCCGGCGACGAGACCACCGGCGACATCTCGGTGGTGGAGTCGGGAGCTTACCGGATCATCACCGACAGCGCGTTCGCCACCGGCCTGGAGTCGCGCTTCCTCGACATCGCGAACGTTAGCAGCGGGCAGGTCTACCTGTCGGCGACCTTCTCGAGCTGGAACTTCGAGCCTTACGACAACACCAACAACGAGCAGGTGCGGCTGACCTTCCTCGACGACGACTCCGGCGACAGCGGCTCGACCGTGACCGCCCAGGTGCAGATCCGCCGCAACGCGGAGACCGGCGCGATGGAGCTCGTGGGCGACGCGATCGGCACCGCCGGCTCTTTCGACATCCCCAACGCCGTGCCGCTGCCGGACACGCAAACCACCCCCTTCACCGTGGTGCTCGCGCTGGACAAGGACAGCAACAGCTACGAGGTGTTCTACAAGGACGGGGCGAACCCGTCGCAGTCGCTCGGCCTGGGGGGCGTGTCGCGCGTGCGCAACGGCAACTCGGTCCGCCTGGTCACTAGCAGCTTCGGCGCCGACAACTTCCTGCCGTTCGTCGTCGTCGAGGAGGTGAACGTCGACTCGATCGTGCTCTCCGACACGAACCCCCTTGCCGACCTGGTGACCCTCCAGGTCGACCGAGAGACCGGCGCGATGACGCTGGTCAACAACTCCGGCGCGGCGGTGTCGGGCGTCGCGTCGGTGACGCTCGAGTCGGCCATCGGCGCGATCGACCTGACCGACTTCACCGGCTTCTCCGGCACGCTCTCCAACGGCCAGTCCGTGGCGCTCGATTCCTCGCCCGGCGCGGCGCCGGGCCTGTGGGTCCGCAACCCGGTCGAGGACGTGCGGGCCGAGCTGGCGCTCAGCGGCGGCGGCGTCCGCACGCTGGACGTCGACTTCGTCGGCAACGGCGGCCAGAAGTGGGTCGCCGGCGACCTGGACTTCGACGGCCAGCTCGACGCGGACGACTACGCCGTGCTCGCCGCCAACGCCGAGACCGACCTGTCCGGCCTGTCGACCGCCGAGGCCTACGTGCTGGGCGACCTCGACGGCAGCGGCGCGAACGACGTCGTCGACTTCGGCCTGTTCAAGGACGCCTACATCGCCGCCAACGGCGAGGTCGCTTTCGCGAGCCTGGTCGCCGGCGTGCCGGAGCCCGCGGCGGGCTCGATGGCCGCGTTGTCGCTCGCCGCGATCCTCGCCCGGGGGCGCCGACTGCGGCGCCGACCGCTCCACGAGACCGCACCTCAGCAAGGGAAGACCGCCATGCCCGCTCGCTTGTTACTCGGGGCCGCCCTGCTGGCGGCCCTCGCCGCGCCCCGCTCCGCCGAGGCGGTGATCTTCGAGGACTTCCTGTTCGACGACACGGCCGGCACGCCGCTCACGTCGGTGGTCAACAGCGCGAACCCCGGCAACCAGTGGGACGAGGACACCGACACGATCGACGTCGTCACGAACGGCCTCGGGCAGCTCGACGCGTCGCTGAAAGCGAACACCGGCTTCGGCACCAACTACATCGACATCAACCCGGGGATCACCTCCGGCTTGATCTACGGCGTGCTCGAGCTCACCTGGGACTTCCAGAGCACGCTCGACCCGGCAGAGAACGAAGAGATCCGTATCTCGTTCACGAACAACGACCCCCGCGGCACCGAGATCACGTCGGAGTTCCGCATCACCCGCAACGACAGCAACACGCTCGACCTGCAAGGCGTGGCCAATGGCAGCGGCGCGGCGGGCATTGCTTCCACGGTGATCAACGGCGGGAGCCTCACACAGACCGACAAGTTCCTGGCGATCCTCGCGACCGACCTGACCAACGACACCTACGAGGTCCTCTACTCGAACAACGGCGGCTCCTCGTTCCAGACGATCGGCTCCGCGCCGATCAATGCCGATCGCGGGATCGAGGCCGTGCGGCTCACGCTCAACAACGACCTGTCCGGCGACAACGTGTTGATCGACCGCTTCTACCTGGCCGACGAGCTGCCGATCATCGTCGAGCCCGACCTGCTCACGCTCCGCGTGCACCCGAAATCGGGCTACGTGACCGTGTACAACGACACGGGGAGCACCTTCGCGATCGACCATTACCGCATCGGCAGCGGCGACGGGTCGCTCGTGACCGGGCGGTGGGCGAGCCTCGCCGATCGCGGCACGGACGCGGTCGACGGGCCCGACGCGGGCGACACGGCCGGCGACGGCGTCGGCGAGCGGTGGACCGAGGCCGGCGGCGCCGACGAGTCGGTCCTGTCCGAGTCGTTCTTGCTCGGCGAATCGACCGTCCAGCCCGGCGGCGCGTTGCCGCTGGGGGCGGCCTTCGACCTCGCGGGCGACGAGGCTCAGCTCTCCTTCGCGTACCGCGACGCCGAAACCGGCGGCGTGTTCGACGGCGTCGTCGAATTCGCCGAGGGCCTGCCCGGTGACTTCAACCTCGACGGGTCGGTCGACGCGGCCGACTACACCGTGTGGCGCGACAACGCGAGCGGCTTGTTCGTCCAGGCGGACTACACCACCTGGGCGCAGAACTACGGCGCCGCGGGGGCGGTCGCCGTGCCGGAGCCCGCCACTTGGGCGGTGGTGCTCGTGGCCTCGCTAGGGCTCTGCCGCCGCTGGCGGTGATCCGGCGATCGCTGGATCCCCGCGCAAGGGGCCCCGTCAACGCAAAACGACGCCGGCGCCGCGCACCTTGCAGGTGGGCGGCGCCGGCGTTTTTCAGCTTCGGGATAACGTCGGCCCCGGCGTATCCATGGGCCGGGTTACCGGTCGACGGGGATCACCACGGCTTCAGCTTCCAACCGAGCACGAAGCCGACGCCGAAGCACCACATAGCGGCCACGTCGGGGTTCTGCTTCGCGTAGGTCTTCACGTAGGTGACGAGGTCGGGCAGGTCTTCTGTCCGCAGCTCGCCGCCGCTCGGCTGCGACCGGGCGCCGGACACGGAGGTCGAGGTCGGGGGGTTCATGGTATCGGGCATCGCGGGTTGCTCCTTTATGGTCGGGGCGGCGGGCCGCCGCCGGTGGGTCAGCGGGAGGGGGTCGTGGCGGTGTCGTCGGGGTGGGTCAGCGCTTTAAGGTTTTCTTCTAGGTCGGCACACGAGCGTGACAGCAGAGCGAAGCCATCGCGGCTGGAACGGATCGCCGCGTAGCCGAAGCAGGCGCCGATGACAGCCGCCGACGCCGCGACGATCGCGTACGCCGCTTCCGGCGACAGCTCGTACATGCCCTGTAGCCACATCGCCAGCGCCACCAGCGCCAGCGGCGCGGCGGCGACCAGCAGCGCCAGGCCGACCGCGCCCAGCGCAACGCCGGTCCGGACCGACGCCATGCAGGCGCGGCCGTCGGCGAGGAACAGCCGCCCTTGCAGGGTTGCGAGCTCGATCGCGTCGGAGGCCGCGCGGCTCAGCGGCGGGGTGCGCGTGGGAGGCGGCTCGACGGGAGTCGAGGGAGTGGCTTGGGCGGTGCTCATCGTTTGATCCAGAATCCGACGGACAAGCCGACGACCGCGGCGGTCGCCAGCGCGATGGCGGGCTGTGAGCGGATGACCTCGCGCACCTTGTCGAGCGCCGTTTCGCTCTGCGGAGCGGGGAGCAGCCGCTGGTGGCTGCCGCCGGGCGGAACGTTGTAGGCGGCGTCGGTTTCGGGGAACGCGATCATGGTGGTTTACGGGGGGATGACTTGCCGGGGGACACGCGGCTTGGCTTTGGCCGACGCGGCTTGGCTTTAGCTGTTTAGGTCGGCTTTAGCTGTTTGGGTCGATCGTTGGCAGCGGGCTGTGCTTCTCGGTCAGTTGCGCGGCGTAGCGGGCGAGGATCCCCCGGGCGGCCAAGCCGCCCACGGTCATCAGCACGCCGGCGAGGCCCGAACGCGAAGACCCACCGGTGGTCTTCGCCGTCACGTTGATCCCGCCCGCGCGGGCGAGACCCTTGACCTGGTCGTCAGTCAGCCGGACCACGCGGGTTGTCGCGGGCGCCAGGAAGTACCCGGCGACCGCGGCGGCGGCCACGCACGTCAGGGGCTTGGCTTGCACGTAGCTCTTCCAGTCGAGCAAATCGGAAGCCTCCTTCCGGACCGACTCGACGTCGACGTTCAGCTTGTGCCGCACGCGCTTCATCCGCTCGCGGATGGCGGCTGCGTCTTCGTCGCTCGGGGGGGTGTCGCTGCTCACGCCGTGCCGGGGGGCTTGCTGGGACGGGAAGGTGGGCGTCATGCGTCTTCGGGGTCAGGAATGGAGGTGCTGGCGCACCGATCGCACCGGCTGCGCGACGGCGTCTTCGACGGCCGCGGCAATGCGCCGGCCGAGGTCACCGGCGTACCCGGCCGCCCTGGCGCGCCGCGACGGGGGCGCCGGGGCGAGCAGGGAACTCAGGGCCACTCCGACGATCGCCCCGGCCACGACGCCCGTGGCGAGGGCCAGCTCGGGATGGTCCGCCACGAGCCGCTCCGCCCAGTTGCCCTCACTGGCCGCTTTGGGCTGGTCGAAACGTTGGTCGGACACGTCGGGAGGGGTGGTTTCGACAGTGGGCATGGTCGTGGCTCGGGGGGGGGTGAGAGATTGATGGACTGGCGACGCGTGCTCGCCGGTTCGCTCAGCGCGATTTCGTCAGGAGCCCGACCACCACGCCGGTGATGATCCCGACGCCGAACGCCACAGCGACCGATTCGCCGGGGCGGCGGCGGACGAACCGCTCGGCCTCGATCTGGCCGGCGTGCATCTGGTCGCGGAGGCGCCCCGCCCCCTCGCCCGCCGAGTGCATGTACTCCCGCGCCTGGCTGGTGGTGCGGGCCAGCAGCGCCCGGTAGTCGTCGCCGAGGTTCGAGAACCAGCGCTCGATTTCGACACGGGCGTCGCCGGTCTTGCGTTGCAGCAGGCCGAAGAACTCATCGAGCGAGCCCTCGAACTGCTTCAGCTCGTCGTCGTTGAGGTCTCCCCAGTTTTGTTTGGCTTGACCCTTCAGCTCGGTCCAACCGCCTTCTACGTGTTGCTCGGTCACCATCGATCGCTCGCTTGTGGTGGGAGGTGTGATTTACTGGCAGGGCGTCGGCGATTAGTGCAGCATTCGCGCCGCACACGCTGACCGCTGTGTCGATCGGGTATCGCGTCGATTGGGTATCGCAGAGTACGCCAACCCCGATCTAGTACAGGCTAGCACTCTCAATCCGTACGGCTGTGCCGCCCGCACGGGCTCGGACGCCATCTGCTAGGTGGGCAAACGGTGCGCCGGAAGCCGCGACACGACCGGCGCCGAGGAGCTGTCGGGCCTGCGCCGCTTGCCGTCGCACGACGGAAGCGGACGCGCCCCTTCCAACCGCGCCGACTGGTCATCCCCGGGCCACGTTGGTTGACGGGCGGCCAGCCCTCACTCTGTTCTGTTCTGGCTGGGATTGCCTTGCGGGGGCTTTTCGTCGGCGCGGACCGGCACACTGCTTGCCTATGACGCGTCGCCTCTCAAGCGGGGGCGGCGGCTGAACACCCCTAATCGCACAACCCCAATCGCCACAACCCGAGCCCCTCAATGGGAATCGCGACCACGTCGCCCACGCCCGAAGGCCGCACAAGTCAACCGAACAGCCCCACGCGGCCCGCGCCTGACGCGTCCGGAATGCGGGAGCGGTACGCGGCGATGGGGGCGGTGCAGCCCTGCCTGATCATCCTCACGGCCCTCGCGCTGCTGGCGGTGGTGTACTTCGCCAAGGCCGTGCTCATGCCGGCGACGCTCGCCCTCGTGTTGGCTTTGGTCCTCCGGCCTGTCGTCGCGGCGTTCCGGCGGCACGGCGTGCCCGCCGGCTTCTCGGCGACGATCATTTTCGGTTCGGCGCTGGTGCTTGTCGCCGTCGCGTCGGTGACGCTCTTCAAGCCGGCCCAAGGCATGATCGCCAAAGCGCCCGAAACGCTGACCGACGTGGCGGCGCGGCTCCGCGAGTACGCCAAGCCGTTCGAGCAACTGGAGGAAGCGCAAGAACAAGTCGACGAGGTCACCCGTGCCCCCGGCGAGATCCGGGCGGTCAGGGTCCAGATCGATCAGCCCACGCTGTCGAGCGACACGCTCAACGCCACCGGCGGCTACGCGGCCAGCATCGCCATCACCGTCGCGCTGCTGTACTTCCTGCTCGCGCTGGGCGACCGCTTCCTCGAGAAGACCGTGCAGCTCATCCCCACCTGGCGCGGCAAGCGCGACGCGGTCGAGACGCTCCGCGAAATCGAGCGGCGGATCTCCCGCTACCTGGGCGCGATCACGATCGTCAACATCGGGCTGGGAGTGGTGATCGGCGTCGGGTTTTGGCTCATCGACATGCCCAACGCGATGGTCTGGGGCGTGCTCGCCGCGCTGCTGAACTATATCCCCTTCGTCGGCCTCGCGGTGGGTACTGTCCTGTCGGCGATCGCCGGCCTCGCCCAGTTCGAAGAGCTCGGCCGCGCGATCCTGCCGCCGGTGATCTACCTGATCGCGAACGGCATCGAGGCGAACCTCGTCACGCCGGCGGCCATGGGCCGTTCGATCGACCTCAACCCCGTCGTGATCCTGCTCGCCGTGTTGCTGGGCGGCTGGCTGTGGGGGATCGTCGGCGTGTTCCTCAGCGTGCCGCTGCTGATCATCGCGAAGATCTTCTGCGAGAGCCAAGAGGGGCTGCGCCCGATCGCGGTCTACCTGTCGAACTGATCCGCCCGGCGGCCGGCGCGCCGGCGTGGGGTTGCCCTCCGCGCCGCGCTGGCGTTTGCTAGGGGCTCGCGTTCGCCGCCCGAGCAGGAAACCCACTAGCGCGCCGTCATCGAGCCAACGAGCCAGCCGCCGTCGGCCCCCGACCTCCGCCGCGAGCTGACGTTCCGCGCGCTCGCGACCGGTGCGGTGCTCGGCGCGTTGCTCGTGCCGTGCAACGTGTACTCCGGCCTGAAGATCGGCTTCTCGGCCAACATGTCGATCGCCGCGGCGCTGCTGAGCTGCGGCTTCTGGGGCGCCGCGACACGCGTCCGCGCCGCCACGCCGGGCTGGACGCTGCTCGAGAACAACGTGAACCAGACCTGCGCGTCGAGCGCCGCGTCGATCATCTCGGCCGGCCTGGTCGCGCCGATCCCGGCGCTGGCGATTCTCACGGGGCAGACGCTCTCCTGGCCGGTGCTGTCGGTGTGGCTGTTGGCGGTGAGCTGCCTGGGGGTGCTGGTCGGGCTGTCGCTGCGGCGGCCGATGATCGAGCGCCAGGGCCTGCCCTTCCCCTCCGGCGTGGCGACCGCCGAGACGGTGCGCGAGATCTACGCGTCCGGCCGCGAAGCGGCCGCCCGGTTCCGCGCGTTGATCGCCGCCGGCGCCGTGGCGGCGCTGACCAAGGTCGTGCACGAGTTCGTTTGGCGGATCCCGCAGATCGGGCCGGCGATCGGCGTCGGGAAACTCGGCCCGGCCGCCCTCACGACCAAGGGCCTCGGGTTCGTGCTCGACCCGTCGTGGATGATGATCGGCTTCGGCGCGATCGTCGGTCTGCGGGTGGGCGCGTCGATGCTCGTCGGCTCGGTGATCGCATGGGGGCTCATCACCCCCTGGATGTTCGCCACGGGGAGGCTCACGCCGCCCGCCAGCGACGCGGGCCTGTACGCCGTCGCGGTCGAGTTCTTGCTCTGGCCGGGCGTGGGGCTGATGGTAGCGGCGGCGATAACCTCCTTCGCGATTTCCCTGTGGGACGCGCTGTCGCCTGGATCCGCCGCCGCCTCGGCCGATGGCGATGGGCCCTCGACCGAGCCCGGGCAGCCCACCCTGCCCAAAGGCCCGCCGCGCCAGGGCGTGCCCTTCCGTTGGCTGGCGGCGGGGTTCGTCGTCGCGGGGGCGGGCGCCGTGGCGGCCCAGTCGCTGATCTTCGACATCGCCGTTCCGATGGCGGTGCTCGCGGTGTTGCTCACGTTCGTGCTCGCCGTGGTCGCCGCGCAGGTGTCGGGCGAGACCGGCATCCCGCCGATCGGTGCGCTCGGCAAGGTCACCCAGCTCACGTTCGGCTTGATCCACCCGACGAGCGTGAGCGTCAACCTGATGACGGCCAACGTGACCGGCGGCGCCGCCGGGCAGTGCTCCGACTTGCTGCACGACCTCAAAGCCGGGAGGTTGCTCGGCGCGTCGGTCCCTGCTCAAGCGGTGGCCCAGTTCCTCGGCGTGCTGGTCGGTTCGATGGCCGGCAGCGCCGCTTACTTGGCGGTGGTGCGCGACCCGGCTCGGCAACTCCTCACCGAAGAGTGGCCCGCCCCTGCGGTGGCGACCTGGAAAGCCGTGGCCGAGCTGTTCCGCGACGGCCTCGACGCGGCGCCCAGCGGCGCCATCGCCGCGTCGCTAGCGGGGGTCGCGATCGGGATCGCGCTGGCCCTCGTGGCGCGCGTGGCGCCGAAGGCGATCCGTGGCTACGCGCCCAGCGCGGTGAGCCTCGGCCTGGCGTTCGTGATCCCGGCGTACTACGGCGTGTCGCTGTTCCTCGGCGCAGCGGTGGCCGCGCTGGCGGCGAAGCTCGCGCCGGGTCCCGCGCGGCGGTTCACGCTGCCGGTCGCGGCCGGCCTGGTCGCCGGCGAGAGCCTGGCCGGCGTGGGCGGCGCACTGGTGTCGCTCTTCACCGGCCAATGAGCCGTGGCCCCCCCGAGGGCGACGAACCCGACGGCGCGACTCGCTACGCGCCGCCGGCCACCCATCACCTCTTGGCTCACTCGGTAGTCACCCGGCGCCGAATCTGCGAAGGTAGGTGGCCTACCGCTATGCATACGCTCCGGCAGCCCGACGACCGACACGCGTACACGCTCTCCGCCGCCCACCCGCCGATCGCCGCTGTGCCCTGCGGCGAATCGATCGGCGTCGAGACGGTCGATGCGTTCGGGGGGGCGCTCCGCTCCGAGGCGGACCTGTTCTCCGAGCGCTGCCCCGGCCCGCCCCGCTCCAACCCGCTCACCGGCCCGATCTACGTCGAGGGCGCCGAGCCGGGCGACACGCTGCTGGTCACGATCGAGCGGATCGAGCCGCGCGGGGACCAAGCCGTCACGGCCCTGATCCCCGAGTTCGGCGCGCTCACCGGCAGCGCCCAGACCGCCACGCTCGACGAGCCGCTCCCCGAGCGGACGCGTGTGCTGCCGATCGAAGGGGGCGACCTCGTGTGGCGCGACAGGCTGCGTCTGCCGCTGGCGCCGTTCCTCGGCACGATCGGCACGGCGCCAGACCTCGAGGCGATATCGAGCCTCACGTGCGGCTACTGGGGCGGGAACCTCGACTGCGCGGAGACCGGCCCCGGCGCGACCGTGTGGCTGCCGGTGAAGAACGAGGGCGCCCTGTTCTTCTGCGGCGACGCCCACGCCCTGCAAGGCGACGGCGAGCTGACCGGCGTGGCGGCCGAGATGGCGGCCCGCGTTGTGCTGCGGTTCGGCCTGCTGAAGGCCGCGCCGATCGCCGCGCCGCGGATCACGACCGACACGCACCTGATGGCCCTCGGCTGCGCGAGGCCGCTCGAGGACGCCGCGCGGATGGCCGCGCGCGAGCTGGTCCGCTGGCTGGCGGACGAGGCCGACCTGGACCCGCTGGACGCTTACGAGCTGGTGGGCCTGGTTGGCGAGCTGCGGGTGGGCGCGCTCGTGAACCCGAACTACAGCGTCGCGGCGAAGATCGCGCGCCGCTGGGTCGACCAACTCAGCCCGCGCGCCGGCTAACGCGTCGCGCGCCTACAAACCGCTTTCCCTCGAAAACCAACGACGCATGTGCGGCATCTGCGGAGAAGTCCGTTCTGACAACCGGCCGGCCGACACGGCCGCCGTGGGCCGGATGATGGGCTGCATGGTCCGTCGCGGGCCCGACGCGCACGGCCTGGTCGCGCGGGGGCCGGTCGCGCTGGGCCACCGCCGGCTGAAGATCATCGACCTGTCGGAGGCCAGCCAGCAGCCGCTGGTGGACAGCGACCTCGGCCTGACGATCGTGTTCAACGGGGCGATCTACAACTACCAAGAGCTACGCGAAGAGCTCACCGCCCAGGGCTACCGCTTCTTCAGCCACGGCGACACGGAGGTCATCCTCAAGGCCTACCACGCGTGGGGCCTCGACTTCGTCGAGCGGCTCAACGGCATGTTCGCGGTGGCGATCCACGAACGCGACACCGGCCGCGTGGTGCTGGCGCGAGACCGGGTCGGCATCAAGCCGCTCTACTACACCCGGCAAGACGGCGTGCTGCGTTTCGCTTCGGCGTTGCCGGCGCTGCTCGCCGCGGGGGGCGTCGACACGTCGATCGACCCGGTCGCGCTGAACTTCTACATGTCGTTCCACTCGGTCGTGCCGCCGCCGCGCACGATCCTCCAGGGCGTGAAGAAGCTGCCGCCCGCTACCGTCGCGGTGATCGAGCCGGACGGGTCGATGACGCAGCGGCCGTACTGGACGCTCGCCTTCGGAGCGAGCGACGACCAAAAGGGCTACAGCGAGGCCGACTGGCGCGACGCGACGCTCGGCGTGCTCCGCCGCGCGGTCCGCCGCCGCCTGGTGGCCGACGTGCCGGTCGGCGTGCTGCTGTCGGGCGGGCTCGATTCGAGCCTGATCGTCGGCTTGCTGTGCGAGCAGGGCGAGACCGGCCTGGAGACCTTCTCGATCGGCTTCGAGTCGGTCGGCGACGAACTGGGCGACGAGTTCAAGTACTCCGACGTGATCGTCGAGCGGTTCGGGACCGACCACCACAAGCTGTTCATCGACTCGCGCCGCACGCTGCCCGCGCTCGGCGAGTGCATCGCGCAGATGTCCGAGCCGATGGTCAGCCACGACAACGTCGGCTTCTACCTGCTGTCGCAGGAGGTCGCCAAGCACTGCAAGGTGGTCCAGAGCGGCCAAGGCGCGGACGAGGTGTTCGGCGGCTACCACTGGTACCCGCCGATGCTCGACACGCGCGACGCGTTCGCCACGTACGCGGAGCACTTCTTCGACCGCGACTTCGCCGAGTACCGCCGCGCGGTGGCGGCGGAGTACGCCGACCCAGACGCGGCGGCCGAGTTCGTCGCCGAGCACTTCGCCCGGCCCGGCGCCGACGCGCCGATCGACAAGGCGCTGCGGATCGACTCGCTGGTGATGCTCGTGGACGACCCGGTCAAGCGCGTCGACAACCACACGATGGCCGCCAGCCTCGAGGCCCGCGTGCCGTTCCTAGACCACGAGGTGCTCGAGCTGGCCGCGGCCGTGCCGCCGGAGCTGAAGATCGCCAGCGGCGGCAAGCACATCCTCAAAGAAGCGGCCCGCCGGGTCATCCCGTCGGAGGTGATCGACCGGCCCAAGGGCTACTTCCCCGTGCCCGCGCTGAAGTACCTGCGGGGCGACTTCCTCGAGCTGACCCGCGAGGCGCTCACCGCGCCGGCCGCACGCCGCCGGGGCGTGTTCAACCAGGAGTACGTCGACACGCTGCTGGCCGACCCCGAGGCGCACATCACGCCGCTGCAGGGCTCCAAGTTGTGGCAGCTCGCCCTGCTCGAGCTGTGGCTGCAGACCCACCTGCCCGGCTGATCCCTCCGACCACCGCGAACCCAACCCAAACCCCCCGCAGCCCCATGGCCGAGCCGACGCCCTTGCCGGAACAAGCCTCGGTGATCTCGGTCGGCTGGGGCCGGTTGCTGTTCGCCCACACGTTCCCCGACGCGTCGTCGGTCGCCCGCGCGCTGCTCGACGAGAAGCGCGACCAGCGGGACATCGCGTTCTACGTGACCGACCCCCAGCTGATCCTCGCCGAGGCGCCGCAGGACCTGTTCCTCGACCCGTCGACGACGTTCCGCCTGCCGCTGGCGACGTTCGAGCCGGGGCCGGCGAAGAACCCGATCCGCGTCACGCCGATCGCTTCGCGCGAGGAGCTGGACGAAGTCAACCGCATCTACGCCGCGCAGGGCATGGTCCCGCTGGACGCCGACGACGTGTGGCGCCAACGCGGCGACCCGCGATTCGCCTACTGCGTCGCCCGGCCGACCGGGTCCGAGCGGATCCTCGGCGTCGCGCTGGAGGTCGACCACCAGCGGTGCTTCGACGACCTGCTCAACTCGAGCAGCCTTTGGGCGCTGGCGGTGGACCCGCAGTCGGAGCTGCCGGGCGTGGGGTGGGCGATCGTGACCGCGATCGCCGAGCGGATGAAGTCGCGGGGCCGCGACTTGCTCGACCTGTCGGTCATGCAAGATAACGACGCCGCGATCGCCCTCTACGAACAGATGGGCTTCGAGCGCGTGCCGGTCCTGGCGATCAAGCGCCGCAACCAGATCAACGAGCCGCTGTTCGTGCCGACCGACCCGACCGAGGGCTACAACGTCTACGCGACGATCATCATAAAGGAGGCTCTCCGGCGGGGCATCGCGGTGGAGCCGGTCGACCGGCGGCGGGGCTTCTTCCGCCTGGTGCACGCGTCGCGGCGGGTGACCTGCCACGAATCGCTGTCGGACCTCACGTCGGCCATCGCGTTCTGCCGGTGCTCCGACAAGTCGCTCACGCGCGACGTGCTGGCCGAGGCCGGCCTCGCCGTGCCGGAGCAGCTCGCGCTGCCCCCCGACTCCGGCGGCGAGCCGGCCCGGGCCTTCCTCCGGGAGCACCGCGCGGTGGTCGTGAAACCGGCCGTCGGAGAACAGGGGGCCGGCGTCACGGTCGACGTGCGCGACGAGGCAGCGCTCGCCGACGCGATCCTCACCGCCCGCCGACACGACGACACCGTCCTCCTCGAGCGGCTCGTCGAGGGCGAGGACGTGCGGGTCGTCGTGATCAACTTCCAAGTGGTGGCGGCCGCGGTGCGCAAGCCCCCCCGGGTGAGCGGCACCGGGCGGCACACGGCCCGCGACCTGATCGAGCGGCTCAGCCGCCGGCGGAGCGCGGCCACCGAGGGGGAGAGCGTCATCCCGATCGACGCGGAGACCGAGCGTTGCCTCCGCGCGGCAGGCTACGGCCTGGACGACGTCGTCCCGGCGGGCGAGTCCGTCGCGGTCCGCAAGACGGCCAACCTGCACACCGGCGGCACGATCGAGGACGTCACGCCGCTGCTCAGCGAAGCGCTGCGCGACGCGTCGCAGCGCGCGGCCCGCGCGCTGGAGATCCCGGTCGTCGGCCTCGACCTGATCACCCCCGACGTGGGCGGCGACCGGTACGCCGTCATCGAGGCGAACGAGCGCCCCGGCCTGGCGAACCACGAGCCGCAGCCGACCGCCGAGCGGTTCATCGACCTCTTGTTCCCCCACACGCTCTCCCCGACACCCCAGCGCCGCCCCACGGCGGGCGACCCCACGTGAAGAAGCCATCCGCGACCGACGCCGACTACCTGCTCGAGAAGCTCGTCTGGCTGCTGGGCATCCACAGCCCGTCCGGCTACACCGACCCCGTGGTGCGCGCCGTGTGCGGCGAGCTCGACGAGCTGGGCCTCGAGTACGAGCTGACCCGCCGCGGCGCGATCCGCGCGACCCTGCCCGGCAAGCGGCACGCGCCGGGCCGCGCGGTGGTGGCCCACGTCGACACGCTCGGCGCGATGGTCAAGGAGCTGAAGGACAACGGCCGGCTCGGGCTCATCCCCGTCGGCACGTGGTCCGCGCGGTTCGCCGAGGGAGCGCGGGTGTCGATCTTCACCGACGACGAGATCTACCGCGGGCAGGTGATGCCGCTCAAGGCCTCCGGCCACACCTACAACGAGGCCGTCGACACCCAGCCCGTTAGCTGGGAGAACGTCGAGGTCCGGATCGACGAGCGCTGCACCACCTTGCGCGAGCTGATCGACCTGGGCGTGCGGGTCGGTGACTTCGTCGGCTTCGACGCGGGCGTGGAGACCTTCCCCAACGGCTACGTGACCGCCCGCCACCTCGACGACAAGGCCGGCGTGGCGGCGATCCTCGCGGCGGCCAAGGCGATCGTCGAGTCCGACGCCGAGCTCCCGTCGGACCTCTACCTGCTGTTCACGATCAGCGAAGAGGTCGGCTCCGGCGCGTCGGCCGTCCTCCACGGCGACGTGGCCGAGCTGATCGCCGTCGACAACGGCGCCGCCGCGCCCGGGCAGGCGTCGTCCGAGTACGGCGTGACGATCGCCATGGCCGACTCGACCGGCCCGTTCGACTTCCACCTCACGCGCCACCTGATCCAGCTCTGCAAGGCGAACCACCTGCAGCACGCCAGGGACATCTTCCGCTACTACCGCTGCGACGCGGCCTCCGCCATCGAGGCGGGCAACGACATCCGCACCGCGCTGGTCGCGTTCGGCGTCGATGGCTCGCACGGCTACGAGCGGACCAACCTCGACTCGCTGCGGAGCGTCGCCGACTTGCTCGTCGCGTACGCGACCCACGAGCCGCTGTTCGCCACGCAAGAGAAGCTGCTGGGCAACCTCGACTCGTTCCCGGAGACCCGCCGCACCGACGTCGACGGCGTCCGCGTGCTCGAGGGCAAACCGATCACGCAGGTGACCCCTCCCCCGCCCGACGGCGAGGAGCTGCCGATCGATCGGCCGAAGAAGAAGCGGAAGCCGAGCCGCTGACCGCCCTGCGCCCGACGCGGTCGCCGAGCGACCGATCGCTCGGAGCGGCGCGGTCTCCTCACGCCGCCTGAGCCGGCCCCTGCTTCGTCGAGCTCAGGGTGATCTCCGCTGATGAGCCGCGGACGGATCCCCCGTTCGCTTTGGCCGAGCGCGTGTGCTGGGGTGGGTCGCGAAGCCGCCGGCGGCACGGGGGTTGCTACTCCAGCACCTCCAGCCGCCGTCACTCCCCATCCCCACTCACGAGGAGTTGTTCCGATATGGACGCCGCCACTGGTGAATCGCTCAAACGCCACACGAACGCCGCCGCCGCGACCGGCAAGGAGCACGCCACCAGCGCGTTCGAAGTCTGCGGGCGGATCGGCTACGCGACCAAGGGCGTCGTCTACCTGATCGTCGGCGGCTTGGCGGCCGCGGCCGCATGGGGCGCCGGCGGCCAGACGACCGGCTCGGAGGGGGCGATCCGAGAGATCGGCCAACAGCCGTTCGGCTACGCGCTGCTGTGGATCACGGCGGTCGGTTTGGCCGCCTACTCGATCTGGCGGCTCGTCGAGGCGTTCTACAAGAGCGACGCCTACAACGAGCACACGAGCATGATCAAGCGCGTCGGCTACACGATCAGCGCGATCTTGTACGGCATGCTGGCGTGGAAGGCCGCGCCGATCGCCGCCGCGTCGTCGTCCACTCAGGGCCAGGGCGGCGGCTCGAAGCAGAGCCTCCTCGGGTGGCTGATGTCGCTCTCGGGCGGCGAGTGGATCGTGGCCGCGATCGGCCTGGCGGTGATCGGTTACGGTATCCGGCTGGTGTACCGCGGCGCCACCGAACAATTCCAGGAGAAGTACGACTCGTCGCGGATGAGCCAAACCGAGCAAAAGGTCGCCCGCCTGTCTGGCAAGATCGGCCTCCCCGCCCGCGGCGTGACCTTCGGCGTGATCGGTATCTTTATCATCATCGCCGCAATGACGCTCGACCCGAGCAAGGTCAAGGGCACCGGCGAGGCGCTCGACGTCCTCGCCCGCCAGCCGTACGGCGCGTGGGTGCTGCTGTTCACCGCGCTGGGCCTGATGTGCTACGCGGTCTTCTGCTTCGTGCAGTCGCGCTACCGCCAGTTCAACGTGTGACCGCTGCCGACGCGACCTCGTCGACAGCGTTCGCCGATTTGATAACTGTTTCGCCGACGCGGCGGGCCAGACTGGCTCGCCGCGTTCGGCTTTTGCCCTTGGCAGGGCTGACACAAGCAGGGGAGGCGCCGGCCGGCGCCCGGTTGGGGTAGGCTAACTTTTCGATTCTCCCCACGTGGTCCTCCCCGCTTTCAGCTATGCCTTCGCCCAACGACGGTGACCCGATAACCCTGTACGCCGGCCGGCACTTAACGCTCCGCGAGCGCGACGGCTGGGAGTACGTGTCGCGGGTGACCGGCCGCCCCGCGGTGGGCGTGGTGGCCGTGACCGACGGGCACGAGGTGGTGCTGGTCGAGCAGCCCCGCCCGCCGGTCGGCCGCTCGGTCGTCGAGTTGCCCGCGGGCCTGGCGGGCGACACGGCCGGCGCGGAGGACGAGCCCCTGCTCGCGGCGGCCCAGCGGGAGCTGCTCGAAGAGACCGGCTACACGGCCAGCCGGTGGACCGAGCTCGTGATCGGCTACTCCACGCCCGGCCTCACCGACGAGGCGATCCAGCTCTACCTGGCCGAGGGCCTCACGCGCGAGGGGCCCGGCGGCGGCCACGGCGGCGAGCAGATCACCGTGCACCACGTGCCGCTGGCGCACGTGATCCCGTGGCTCCAACAGCGCGACGCGGCCGCCGACCTGAAGCTCTTCGCCGGCCTCTACGCGGCCGGCGCGGCCCTGACCGCAGGGCAACGGGCGAGCTGAGGCGCCCGCCCGCGGCCCCCCGAAGAACCCCGTCAGCCGCGGGGCCGGCCCGTGGCCAGCGTCAGCAGCGCCAGGGCCGCCGACGCGGCGGTCGCCGCTTCGGGCACGGTCGCGGGCGACTGGCTGGCGGCGAACGCGTCGCGCCAGATCGTGTAGTCCGCCGCGTCGACCACGCCGTCGTTGTTGCCGTCGGCCAGTGTGTCGCCGGTCGCGCCGTACGAAGTCCGCCACAATTCGTAGTCGGCCATCGCGACCAGTCCGTCCTGGTCGTAGTCGCCCAGCGGCACGATGCGGAACGTCCGCATCATCTCCAGGTCCTCGTGCTCGAGGATGTGGCAGTGCCACACGAACTCGCCGGTGTACTGGTCGAATTTGACCATGATCCGAACGGTCTCGCGCGGGCCGACGGTGACCGTGTCTTCGAAGCCCTTATCGAAGTCCTCCAGCGGGATGTCCGAGCCGAACCGGTTGGTGCGGCTCAGCACCTGGAAGGCCTCCATGTGCACGTGCATCGGGTGGGGCATGTTCGTGTTGTTGACGAACTCCCAGATCTCCATCTCGCCTTGGACGATCGTCTCGGTGTTCGGGTCGGTCCACTTGCTGTCGTTCAGCAGCAGCTCCGTCCGCCCGTACTCGTCGAAGGTTCGGTCGAGCGTGAGCGTGCGCACGCGGACCGCGTCGGCCTCGTCGTAGCGGTCGACCGTCGATAGCACGGCCGGCAGGTCGCTCTGGTCGGCGCCGGTCGGCTCGACCACACGGAACTGCATGACCCGGTCGGTCGTCCCGGAGCTCGCCCCTTGAGCGTAGTTACGCAGCAGCAGCGAGTCGCCCGGCGAGAAGGTCGAGAAGTCGACCACCACGTCCGCGCGGTCCGCCGGGGCCAGCTCGATCCGGTCGCGCGTGACCGGGGCCGCGAGCAACCCGCCGTCGGTCCCGATCTGCCACCAGTCGGGCGCCACGGCCTGCGACGCGCCGGCCTCCGGCTCGAGGCCCAGGTCGTAGAATCGGGAGTTGGCGCCGTTGAGCACGCGGAAGCGGTACTTGCGCGGCTCGACCTCCATGAAGGGCCACACGGCGCCGTTCACGAGGTTCGCGTCGGCCAGGAAGCTGCTCACCTGCGACGCGGCGCTCGGGAAGTCGCCGGGCAGGCCCGCCAGCGGGTCGTCGCCGGGCTGGCCCGTGTCGCCCGGCCCGGCCGGGTAGAAGAGGCTGCCGTCCTGGTTGAACGAGCGGTCTTGCAGCAGGAGGGGCGCCTCGTACGGACCGGAGGGCAGGTTGAGCGCGGCCTCGTTGGCGTCGCGGATCGTGTACAGGCCCGCCATGCCCGCGTAAACGTTGAGCCGCGTGATGCCCATCGAGTGGTCGTGATACCAGTTGCCCGCCGCGCGTTGGTTGTTCGGGTAGGTCGCCAGCAACGCGTTGCCCGCCGGCCCGCCGAGCCCGTTGGCCGGCGCTTGTGGGTCGGGGCCGAACCAGTGCTCAGGGAAGCCGTCGGAGAACTCGTCGGTCACCGCACCGTGCACGTGGGTGATCGTCCGCGCCTGCGGGAACCGCGGCCCCGCGCCGTGGATGGTGGTGTCGTAGGGCAGGAGGTGATCGAGCGGGTCGCCCTGCTCGTCGCGGAGGTTGTTGACCCACTCGATGGCGACCGGCTGCCCGCTCTGGACCTCGATGGTCGGCCCCGGGAACACGCCCTCGTAGCCCCACAGGGTCGTCGGCGGGAGGTCGCGGTGCAGCTTCTGCTGGAACTGGCTGACCGCGACCTCGTAGAGCGGGGCGCCGTCGAGCTGGCCGACCGGCGAGAGCACCGACGGGATCGGCAGCGGGTCGACGTACTTCTCGAGCGTCGCCGCGTCGAGCAACGCCGCGAGGGCCGGGGCGTAGCATCCGAGGAAGGCCGCTAGAGCGGCCGCTTTCGCCGTGCGGTGCATGTCTGTCGTTGCCTCTCTTCTCGTGCCGGCCGCGCCCCGCAGAACGAGGGCTGGCCGCTGCTGTCGCGTGCCTGATGTTCCCGCCCCGCCGCGGTGACCGCCGTGCGGCGTGGCCGAGGCGACATTCTAAACCAACGGGCCCGCGCCGGCCCGTGCCACCGCGTTGAAAAGTGGGAATCCGGCGGCCCGCGCCGAGGGCCGGGTCGCCGCCGCCGTCGCACGAGCCGCGGCGAGCGTGGGCGCCGACCGCAGCGGGGGCGGTGCTTGTCGCCATCGCGGCTAGGCGTGATAACGGGGCGGCGGCGATCGCCGCCCGCCGACCGACACCGCCCCAGCAACCCGCGGCCCCGCGGCGGTCCCTCTTCAACCCACGGAGCCCCCCAGCATGTCTGACAACCGCGGCGTCGCGTATATCAAGCCCGGCGTGGTCGAGGTCCAGTCGATCGACGACCCCAAGCTCGAGCTCGAGTACAAGGGCAAGACCCGCCAGTGCCAGCACGGCGTGATCCTGAAGATCGTCTCGACCAACATCTGCGGCAGCGACCAGCACATGGTCCGCGGCCGCACCACCGCGCCGGCGGGGATCATCCTCGGCCACGAGATCACCGGCGAGGTGATCGAGTGCGGCCGCGACGTGGAGTTCATCAAGAAGGGCGATATCTGCAGCGTGCCGTTCAACATCGCTTGCGGCCGCTGCCGCAACTGCAAAGAGCGGGACACCGGCGTGTGCCTGAACGTGAACCCCGACCGCCCCGGCGCCGCCTACGGCTACGTCGACATGGGCGGGTGGATCGGCGGCCAAGCGCGGTACGTGATGGTCCCCTACGCGGACTGGAACCTGCTGAAGTTCCCGGACCGCGACGCCGCGCTGGCGAAGATCCGCGACCTCACGCTGCTGTCGGACATCCTCCCCACGGGCTACCACGGCGCGTACACGGCCGGCGTGACCACCGGCAGCACGGTCTACGTGGCCGGCGCGGGGCCGGTCGGCCTCGCTTGTGCTTACGCGTGCCAGATCCTCGGCGCGTCGGTCGTGATCGTCGGCGACATGATCCAAGAGCGGTTGGACCAGGCCGCCTCGTTCGGCTGCGAGACCGTCAACCTGGCCAAGCACGGCGATTTGGCCGCGCAGATCGACCAGATCCTCGGCGTGCCAGAGGTCGATTGCGCCGTCGACTGCGTGGGCTTCGAGGCCCGCGGCCACGGCGGCGACTCCGGCTCAGAGAAACCGGCCACCGTGCTCAACAGCGTGATGGACATCACCCGAGCCGCAGGCGGCATCGGCATCCCGGGGCTGTACGTGACCGGCGACCCCGGCGGGGTCGACGAGAACGCGAAGGTCGGCATGCTCGGCATCCGCATCGGCCTGGGTTGGGCGAAGAGCCACCACTTCACCACAGGCCAGTGCCCCGTGATGAAGTACAACCGCGGCCTGATGATGTCGATCCTCCACGACAAGGCCCACCCGGCGGCGGCGTGCAACGTCGAGGTGATCTCGCTCGAAGAGGCCCCCAAGGGCTACGAGGACTTCGACAAAGGCGCCGCCAAGAAGTTCGTGCTCGACCCCCACGGCATGGTCCCCGCCGCCTGAGCGATCGGCCGACCAAATCGATCGCCGCCCCCCGCGCCGCCGCCGCCGCCGCCGGCGCGGGGGCGGCGTTTTTTCTTGGCCGAGCGGTTGGCTTCGTTTGAAACGCGACAGGCGCGCAGAAAAACGCGCGTCACGTTTCGGGGCCTGAAAATCGACCTTAAGTCGTTGCTGCGTCGGTGGTTGCGGAAGCGTTACACGTCGGCCGGGCAATTGGCCACGATTCGCCACATTCGGCCAACTACCGGCCGCGATGTCGCCGCCAAAACGGGGGTCCATTATCCCAGATCTTGGGCGCCGTTGCGCGGCCCACTTGGTCAGGCGACCCGAGTCAGCCAGCCCGAGTCAGCCGGCCCGTGTCTCAGGCGACCCGTTGCGAACGGCTGCGTGTGGCGGCCAATCCGGCCGACGCGAGCAGGGCGAGCAAGCCGGCGGCGGGTTCGGGGATCACCACTTCGCCGGTCACGTTGATCGTGATCGACGGCAACGCGCCGCTGAAGCCGCTGGCGTTCTCGCTGCGCGGGTCGAGCGTGATCGTGCCGCTGAAGTCGCCGAGCGTCGTGGTGTCGAGCTCGACAAGCAGGCCGGCCAGCATGTCGCCGGCGGCGAGCTGATCGAACGCCCCGAACCCATCGATCAGGATCCCCGACCCGAGCGACGGCGTGAACGTGCCCGCCAAGTCGTCGGAGGGGGCGACCGCGTCGTTGGTGAGGCCGAGCTCGGCGACCGGGCCTGGCGCGCCTTGGAGGACCTGGCCGAAGTCGAGCGAGAACTCGTTCGGGCCGGCGACGGCGAAGCCCGCGTCGCCCGAGAGGAGCTCGAGCAGGGCGGCCGCGTAGTTGTTCACCTGGGCGGAGACCATCACCTGGCCCCCGGCGAGCGCGAGCGGCGTGAGCCCGACCCCTTGGCCGGCGACCTCGCCGGTCGAGGTCGCGTCGAAGGTGATGCTGCCGGACTTGGCGCCCGCGGTCGACGTGTCGATCGACGCGAGCAGGCTGCTGGTCTGGGCGCCGGCCTCGAGCGTGACGCCGGTCGGGCTGCCGGCGCCGATGGCGGCGTCGCCGGTGGCGGCGAAGTTCTCGACGCGGAGGTCCTCGCTGAACGCGCCGGCCGCGGCGTCGTTGCTGAGGGTGATGGCGGCGCCGGGGACGGCGTCGCCGACGTGGAGGATGCCCAGGTCGATCGTGGTGGGGGCCACGCCGAGGACGGCCGCGTTGTACGCGGCGCCGCTGAGCGCGATCGTCTGGTTCGCGACGTTGTCGAAGTTGTTCACCACGGCGACCTGCTGGCCGGCGAGCGCGCCGGCCGTGGCCGCGTCGAAGGTCACCGCCAGCGAGCCGGTCGACTCGCCCGGGGCGAGCGGGCCGAAGTTCGCCGCGGTCACGCCGGGGCCGCTCAGGCGCGAATCGCTGAGCGATCCGCCATTGCCGGCCGTGTTGTCCGTCTGGATCGCGCCGCGGAGCACGGGGCCCGACGCGCCGGCGTTGTTGACCGCGTAGCTGCGCACGACGGCTTCGCCGACGCGGGTGACGCCGAAGTCGATCGAGGGGGTCGCCGTGTCGCCGCCGGTGACATCGCCGGTGATGGTCTGGGCGACCGCCGGGTCGGCGAGGATCTGGCCGGCGCCGGTCACGTTCGCGCGGTGGTTGAAGGCGTTGCCCACGCCGAACGACGCGTTCGTGTAATCGCTGCGGACGAGGAAGTCGTTCGCGCCGAGGTTCAGGCCCTCGCCGTTGTGGGCCAGCGTGTCGGCGTCCGACGCGCCCGCAGCGGTCGAAAGGTCGAGCGACGCGCCGGCGTCGATCTGCACGGCGCCGCCGGGGCCGGCGATCTGCCCGGTGGAGAGCGTGCCGCCCGCGGCGCGGACGAGGCCGCTGTTGTTGATCGGGCCGGCCAGGGCGCCGAAGCCGAAGAACTCGCCGCCGGAGTTGTTGGCGAGGGCCTGCACGAGGCCCACGCCGGTGATCGTGCCGCCGCCGAGCTCGACCACGCCGAAGTTGTCGAACGTGGTGACGGCGGCGGTCATCTCGTAGTCGCGGCCGTCGAGCAAGCGGATCGCGCCGCGGTTGACCGTGGTGGAGGCCTCCGGCGCGACGCCGCCGAAGGTGGCGAGCGAGCCGGCGCCGCTGAGGACAACCTCGGTGTCGGGGCCGACCTCGGCGAGGGCCGGGCCGGGGAGGGTGAGCGTCGAACCGGCGCCGATCGCGCGGTACGAGCCGCCCGTGAGCACGCCGGCGCCCGAGTGGTTCGTCAGCGACGCGGTGTGGTTCAGCACGCCGCCGCCGATGGCCTGGTAGACGCCGTTGTTGGTCTTGACGCCGCCGCTCAGGTAGAGCGTGCGGCCAGCCGCGTCGGCCGAGACCGTGC
Organism: Botrimarina sp.; assembly: GCF_040219535.1. NCBI lineage: Bacteria > Pseudomonadati > Planctomycetota > Planctomycetia > Pirellulales > Lacipirellulaceae > Botrimarina > Botrimarina sp. The sequence goes on along the minus strand of NZ_JAVJSH010000036.1, from coordinate 76,994 downwards.
CGTTGTTGACGAAGCCGGTGATGATATCGCCGGCGCCGCGGAAGGTGTGGCCCGCGCCGTTGGTGATGGCGAAGTCGTTCGTCGCGCCGCCGACCCGGGCGTGTTGCGGCGCCGCGTCGGATGAGGCGTTCAGCACGATCTCGCCGGTCCCCGAGAACGTCGTCGCAGAGTTCGGGTCGAGCCGGGTGTTGGCGGCGTCGCCGTCGGGGTTGATCGCGATCGTGCCGCTGTTCTCGATGTTCCCGCTGACGAACAGGGCTTGGCCGCCGAGCACGTCGGTGTCGGCGTCGGTCGTCAGGTTGTTCAGCGTGCTCGGTGCGTCGACGCGCACGTCGGCGCCGCTGAGTTGGCCGCCGGTGATGTTCGCGCCCCGCAAGAAGAGCACGCCCGAGTCGGAGTCGATCAGGCCGCCGTCGTTGTTGACTGCGGTAGAGATGACCAGCTGGCCGCCGCCGGTTGCGGAGATCGAGCCGGTGTTGGTCTTCGCGCCGCCGGAGAGCAGCAGCACGCGGCCGTCGACGTCGGCGACGACGGCGCCCTCGTTGACGAACGGGTTGATGATCTGGCCGGTCCCTTGGAAGGTGTGGTCGGCGCCGTTGGTGATCAGGAAGTCGTTGCTCGCGGCGCCGACTTGGGCGTGCTGCAGGGCGCCGTTGTCCGACGCGTTGAGCACGACTCGGCCGTCGCCGGAGAAGGTGGTGAGGCTGTCCGGATTGAGCGTCGTGACGCCCGACGCGCCATCGCGGTTGACCGTGATGATCCCCGTGTTGGTGATGTCGCCGTTGACGGTCAGGGACAGGCTGGCCTCGGTGGCGACCTGCGCCGATGTGGTCAACCCGTTGAGGGCGGTCGTGCCGGTGACCAGCACGTCGGCGCCGGCGAGCTGGCCGCCGTTGATCGTGGCGCCGCCGAGGCGGACCGCGCCCGAGTCGGAGTCGATCAGGCCGTCGGCGTTGTTCACCGTGGTGGAGAGGACCAGCACGCCGCCGCCGGCGGCGGTCATCGAGCCGTTGTTGGTCTTCACGCCGCCGGAGAGCTCGAGGACGCGGCCGTCGACATCGGCGACCACCGCGCCGTTGTTGACGAACTGGGTGATGATCTGGCCCGTGCCACGGAAGGTGTGGTCGGCGCCGTTGGTGATCTGGAAGTCGTTCACCGCGGCGCCGACGCGGGCGTGCTGCAGGGCGCCGTTGCCCGACGCGTTGAGCACGACCTGGCCGTCGCCCAGGAAGTTCGTGGCGGAGTTGGGGTCCAGTGTCGTGCCGCCCGCGGCGCCGTCGACGTTGATAGTGATCACGCCCGTGTTGGTGATGTCGCCGTTCACCACGAGCAAGTTCCCCGCTTCGACGTCGACCTGGGCGGACGTCGCCAGGGCGTTGAGGGTGCTGGAGCCGATGACCCGGACGTCGTCGCCGCTCAGGAGGCCGCCGTTGATCGTGGCGCCTTGCAACTGGACGAGGCCCGACTGGCTCGCGACCTCGCCGGTTGCGTTCTCGATGGTGGTGTTGGTGAGCAGCAGCACGCCGCCGCCGGTAGCGGCCAGCGTGCCGTTGTTGGTCTTCGTGCCGAAGGCGAGTTGCAGCGTGCGGCCGTCGACGTCGGCGAGGACCGAGCCGTCGTTGACCAGCGTGGTGATGATCTGCCCCGTGCCGCGGATCGTGTGGTCGGCGCCGTTGGTGACCGCGAAGTCGTTCGACGCGGCGCCGATGCGGGCGTGCTGCAGGGCGGCGTCGGACGACGCGTTGAGCACGATCTGGCCGGCGCCGGAGAACGTCGTGTTCGTGTTCGGATCGAGAGTGGTGTTGCCGGAGAGGCCGTCGCGGTTGACCGTGATCACGCCGGTGTTGGCGATCTCGCCGTTGACCGCCAGGGTTAGGCCCTCGAGCACGTCGATCGAGGCCGACGTGGCCAACGAGTTGAATGTCGACGTGCCGACGACGTCGATATCGGCGCCGGCGATTTGCCCGCCGGTGATGTTCGCCCCGCTGGCGAACTGTACCGTGCCGCCGGCCGAGTCGATCAGGCCGCCCGTGTTGTTGATCGAGGTCCCGATACGCAGGATGCCGCCGGCGTCGGCCGTGTAGAGGCCGCTGTTGGTCCCGTTGGCGAAGCCGACAAAGAGCGTCCGCCCGGCGACGTCGGCCACGACCGTCCCGTCGTTGAAGAACGCGGTGACGATCTGGCCCGTGCCGCTGATCGTGTGGCCGACGCCGTTGCGCACGCCGAAGTCGTTGCTGGCGGCGCCGATCTGCGCGTGCTGCAGCGCGGCGTCGGACGACGCGTTCAGGACCAGCTCGCCGAGGCCCGAGATCAGCAGCTCGCCGCCGTTCGGGTCGAGCAACGTGTTGCCGGCGGTCGCGCCGGTGTTGATGACCAGCAGGCCGTCGTTGGCGAGCGACGTGCCGATAACCCCCAGCGTGATGCCGCCGTTGACCGACAGGCTGTCGTCGGCGCCGATGGTGAGGCCGCCGATATTGATCGTGGCGCCGAGCACCACGTCGAACGAGCCGCCCGCGTCGATAACGGCCGATTCGCCAGCCGAGTTGGGGACGTCGTCGTCGGACCAGTTGGCGGGGTCGGTGTAGGTCGTGCCGTCGCCGCCGGCGTCGAAGTCGCGTGGCTGGCCCAGAGCCACGGGCCCCACGAGCAACAGGATCGCGATCAGGCCGGTGCGCAGAGCGGGCGGGAAGGTCAGCATGGAGAACGCTCGCGAGCAGTGTCAGGGCGGTCGATCGAAGGAGGTGCAGTCGCGGGACCGATTCTGTTTCTACGGCTATCCGCTGTCAAACGGAAAGCGGCTAAATCTGCGCAAAGACGCGCAGACCTTGACGTCAGGCCCTCGATTCACTCTGGCGCTCGCTCTGCCCCGCCGGAGCTTCCCATTCGGTCTCCCGCGTTTTGGGCCGCGCGGCGCGGGCCACCGGCGATCGGCTACCGATCCGACCAGCCGGTTACCTGGACGGTGAGGCCGTCCGGGTCGGGGAAGTAGACCCGGCCGCCCTCGCGGCGCGGCTCGACGCCCGCCTCGCGGAGCGCCTGGGCGACCCGATCGGGGTCGTAGTCGGCGATGCCGTAGCAGTAGTGGTTCATTCCCGGCGTGTCGGAGCGGAACAGGGCGAGGATGAACTCGCCGCCGGGCGGGCCCATGAAGCACTGCCGCTCGCCGCCGTCGCGCAGCACGCGCAGCCCGAGGTGTTTCTTGTAGAACTCGCGCGACCGAGCGATGTCGGTCACGTCGAGCGCGACGTGGTCGATCCCCCTGGCGTGCAGCAGCGCGTCGCCCGCCGGGTCGCCGGCGGGCTCGGCGCCGCGGGCGGCGGACGCCGCGGCCATCGCTGCGCCGAGGCCGAGCAGGCGGTGGGCCAGCTCGCGCCGCGACATGCGGCCGCGCTGGTAGTCGTCGATCAGCTTGGCGGCTAGATCGGTTCGCATAGTGGGGTGCTCCATCAAACGGCGGTGCTGCGGTAAGCGCCGGTGGCTGGCAAAACAAGCGACGCGCGCCGCTCCGAGTGGGCGGAGCGGCGCGTGTCGGTGTGGTGGCGGGCTCAGTGCTCGCCGTTTGCTCTGTACGCGGCGACCACCTCGTCCTGCGTCTGGCGGGGGGCCGGCTCGTCGTGGCTGTAGTCCATCGTGAACGCGCCGGCGCCGCCGGTGAGGCTGCGTAGCTGGGTGGCGTACTCGCGCAGCTCGGCCAGCGGCGCGACCGCGCGGACGACGCACGTCTGGTCGCTGACGAGCGAGTCGCTCACCCGGCCGCGGCGCGTAGAGAGGTCGCTCGTGATGTCGCCGACGTGCTGCAGCGGCGCGACCACCTCGACGGCCGCGAACGGCTCGAGCAAGACCGGCTGGGCCTTGCCGACCGCGTCGATGAACGCCTTCTTGCCGGCCGTGATGAAGGCGATCTCTTTGCTGTCGACGTCGTGGTGCTTGCCGTCGTAGACCTCGACACGCACGCCGCAAACCGGGTAGCCGGCGATCGCGCCCTCGTCGAGCGCCTGGCGAACGCCCTTCTCGATGGCGGGCATGAACTGCCGGGGGATCGCGCCGCCGACGGTCTTGTTCTCGAACTCGAAGCCGGTGGGGTGGTCGTCCGGCAGCGGCGCGACGCGCAGGTAGACCTCGCCGAACTGCCCGGCGCCGCCGGTTTGCTTCTTGTGGCGGCAGTGGCCCTCGGCGGCGGTGGTGATGGTCTCTTTGTACGCGATCTTCGGCGGCGAGGTCTCTAGCTCGATGCCGTGCTGCGACTGGAGCTTCTCGAGGATCACGCGCAGGTGCAGCTCGCCGAGGCCGCGGAGGACCGTCTGCTTGGTGGCCGCGATCCGCTGCATCACGAAGCAGGGGTCTTCTTCTTGCAGCCGCTGGATGGCGGTGGAGAACTTGGTCTCGTCGGAGTGGCTCTTGAGCTCGACCGCCAGGCTGTACATCGGCTTGGGGAGCGGCAGCGGCCGGATGTGCGGCGGGTCCTCGGGCGTGGCGCCGTCGTGCAGCACGCCGTCGAAGTGGATGTCTTCGAGCTTCGACACCGCGCCGATCTCGCCGGGGCCGATCGAGTCGGTCTCGACGTGCTCTTTGCCTTGCAGGCGCATCACGTGGCCGACGCGGAGCGGCTTGCGCTGGCCGTCGATGTACATCTCGCTGCGGGCGCGGACCGTGCCCTGGTGCACGCGGAACACGCCGAGCTTGCCGAGGTGGGGCTCGGTCGTGACGCGGAACACGTGGGCCACGGTCGGCTTGTCGGCGTCGAACTCCGTCGACATCGGGCGGTCGCCGCGGACGAAGGGCCGCGGGTTGCCCTCCAGGGGGCTCGGCAAGAGCGACGCGGTCACGTGCAGCAGGTTGGCGATCCCCGCGCCGGAGCTGGCCGACGCATAAACGATCGGCACGAGGTGGCCCTCGCGGAGGGCTTGCTCGAAGGCGTCGTGCACACGTGCGGGGTCGAGCCCCTCGGCGCCGACCTCGAGGTACTCGGCCATGAGGCCCTCGTCGACCTCGACGACTTGTTCGACGATCTGGGTGTGGGCCTCTTCGGCGGAGCCGAACGCGGTGGCGTCGTGCGCGTCGGTCTCGAACACGTCGACGACACGCTCGCAATCGGGGCTCGGCATGTTGATCGGCAGGCAGACCTGGCCGAACGTGTTGCGGATCCGCTCGGTGAGTTTGCCGAGGTCGACGTCGGGCGCGTCGATCTTGTTGACGAGGATCATCCGCGGCAGGTTGCGCTGGGTCGCGATCCGCATCAGGCGGCGGGTCTCGCTCTCGATGCCCTTGGTTGCGTCGATCACCACGACGACCGACTCGACCGCCGGGAAGCAAGCGATCGTGTGGCCGATGAAGTCGGCCATGCCCGGCGTGTCGATCACGCAGACGTGATGCCCCTCGTGGTCGAAGTGCAGGAAGCTCGGCTGCAGCGAGTGCTTGTGCTGCCGCTCCTCGGGGGTGTGGTCGGAGAAGGTCGTGCCGTGCTCGACGTCGCCCATGCGGGTGACGACGCCGGCGTCGTACAGCAGGCGCTCGCAGAGCGTGGTTTTCCCCGAGCCGGAATGCCCGCACAGGCAGAGCACGCGGATCGACTCGGGGTCGGGCACATTGGCGGCGATGGCCGCCTTCGCGGAAGAGGTCGCGACGGTCATGAGAAAAGCCTCCGGGCAGCGAGTAGGGAATCGCCCTCGGGCGAGTCGCCCCAATCGCTGCGAGGCCTCGGGGCCGCCGCAGCAACCAAGCCGGCCGCGCCCATCTGCCGATCAGCTTAACCCAGAAGCGGCCCGGATTGAATCTCCCGCGATGCGGTGTCTCGTCGCGGGGGGGGCGGCCGGTCAGCCGATCCCGCGGAGGGGGCCGGTCGAGTCGCCGAAGCGCTCGGTCGGAACGCCGAATTCGTCGAGCATCGAAACGAAGAGGTTCGTCATCGGCTGCTCGGGAACGTCGATACGCCCCGGCCCCCCCAGCCGCTCGACAACCCCCAGCCGCCCTGCCCCGCCGGCGACCACCGCCGGCAAGCGGTCGTGGGTGTGGCGGTTGCCGTCGCTCAGCGCGCCGCCGTACACGACCAGCGTGTTATCGAGCAGCGTGGCGCCGTCGGTGTCGGGCGTGTCGGCGAGTCGTTTGAGGAATTGAGCGAACCGCTCCGCGTAGAAGCGGTCGATCTTCGCGATCTTATCGCGGACCGCCGCGTCGTGCTGGTTGTGCGACAGCACGTGGTGGCCTTCGTCGACGCCGATCTGTGGGAACGCGCGGTTGCTGCCGTCGCTCGACAACAGCAGCGTGGCGACCCGCGTCGAGTCGGTCTGCAGCGCCAGCGTAAGCAAGTCGTACATCGCGTCCATGTGGGCGCCGAAGTCTCCCGGCACGCCCTCGGGCGGCTCGAACCGGACCTCGGGTGGGGCGTCGTCGTCGCCGGAGCGCGACAGGCGTGTTTCGAGGTCGCGGACGGCGGTGAGGTACTCGTCGAGCTTGCGGCGGTCCAAGCCCGAGGAGCGCCGGTGCAACCGGCGCGTGTCGTCGAGCACGAAGTCGAGCACCGACCGCTGCTGCTCGCGCCGCACGAGGAAGTTGTGGCGCCGCTCTTCCGGGCCCCCGGAGCCGAACAGCCGCTCGAACACCAGGCGCGGGTTGGGCTCGGGCGTGACGGGCGTGGTGGGCGAGCTCCACGACAGGTTGTACTGGTACGCGCACGCGTAGCCGGAGTCGCACGCGCCGGAGTTGCGGACCGCGTCGCACGACAGCTCGAGCGACGCGAAGCGCGTCGCGCCGCGGGTGGCTTGTGCGGCTACTTGGTCGACCGACACGCCGCAATGGATGTCGCGGCCCGGCGTCTTGCGTGCCCGCGCGCCGGTCAGGTAGGTCGCGTTGGCCCGCGCGTGGTCGCCGGGGCCGTCTTCGCCGGGGGTGGCGTTCTCGTGCTCGAGGCCGACGAAAACGCGCAGTTGGTCCTTGACCGACTCCAGCGGCGCCAGGGTCGGGCTGAGCTGAAAATCGGCGCCCGCGCCGGTCGGGTACCAAGCGTCTTGCTGAACGCCGTTGGGGATCGAGAGGAACGCCATCCGCAGCGGCGCGGCCGCGGCGTCGCCCGCAGCGGCCCCGGCGGCGGCCTGCGCCGGGGCGGCGCCGGCGAGCGACTCGAGCGCCGGCAACGCGACGCACACCCCCGAGGCGCGGAGGAACTGTCGGCGTCCGATTCGGGCGGGGAGGTTCTCGTGCATCGGTGGGTCTCCGCGGTTCAGCCGCCGTGGGTGGCGGCGGCGGTTGGCTTTGCGGCGGTCGCCTCGGCGGCCGGTTCGGCCCGGCGGATCCGCTGGAACTGGGGCGACTCGACGAGCGCGTCGAGCAGCGCACGGAAGCGGCCCCCTTGGGCGTCGGTCCGATCGACGATCTGGTCGATCGTGTGCAGGTCCTCCGGCCGCACGCTGCGGCCCAGCGCGTACACGAACAGCTTCTCGGTCAGGCAGCGGTAGAAGTCGCGCCGCCGGGGGCCCGCCAGCGCGGCCTTCAGCTCCTCGACGCCCGCAAACCGCTCGCCCGACACCAGCACGCCCGACGGGTCGATCGGCGCGCCGTTGTCTTCGGTGCGGTGCTGGCCGAGCGCGTCGAAGTTCTCCAGGGCGAGGCCGATCGGGTCCATCCGCTGGTGGCAGGCCGAGCACAACGGCGAGTCGCGGTGGGCGGCCAGCAGCTCGCGCAGCGTCGGCTGGCGATCGCCGAACTGCTCGGCCGCCGCTTCGAGCTCCGGGATGTCCGGCGGCGGCGGCGGGGGCGGCGTGCCGAGCAGGTTGTCGAGCACGAACAGCCCGCGCTTCACCGGCGACGTGCGGGTCGGGTTCGACGTGACCACGAGCGTCGACGCGAGCGTCAGCACCCCGCCGCGCGGGCTGTCCGCCGGCAGCTCCACCCGCCGCATGCGGTCGCCCTCCACGCCGGGCACGCCGTAGTGCTCGGCGAGCGGCTCGTTGAGGAACGTGTAGTCCGCGTCGATCAGCTCCAGCACGCTGCGGTCCTCGCGCGCGACGTGAGAGAAGAGCATCTCTGCCTCGCGCCGCATGGCCTTCCGCAGCGGGTACGACGGCTCCTTGAGCAGCTCTTGAAGCCCGTTGTACTTGTCGCGGAGCTCGGCCACCCGCTCGGCCGGCGCGTCCGACCGGCGCGCCTGCCGCAGCTTCCTCAGCACCTGGCGGCGCCGGTCGGTCAGGCCCGCTACCGCCAGCTTGTTGACCGGCGTGTGCATGACGTCGCGGGCGCGGAGCCACTGCGACACGAAGCTGCTGAGCGACGCGTCCGCCCGCTTGTCGGCGAGCATCCGGTCGACCTGCGCGGTGAGCTGCTCGCGGAGCCGGCCCTCGTCCGCCAGGCGACGGAGCTCGTCGTCCGGCGCCGAGGCCCAGAGGAAGTAGGAGAGTCGGCCCGCGAGGGTGTGCTGGTCGACGCGCGGGTAGAGCGGGTCGGAATCGTCGGGGTCCGCCGCCTCGTAGCGGAAGAGGAACTGCGGCGAGGCGAGCACCGCCCTGGCGGCCTGCGCCACGCCTTGCTCGAAGGTGTGGCCCGGCGCCGAAGCGGAGGCCTCGGCCATCGCGACGAGCCGGTCGAGCGCCGTCGGGTCGACGGGCCGCCGGAACGCCTTGCTGGCGAACGCTTCGATTACTCGCCGCAGGTACGCGTGGCGCTCGGCCGGGTCTTCCGGCGGCGACGGGTGGGCAAAGAAGCGCTCGTGCTGCTGGGCGTTCTCTTCGCTGCGGGGGCCGTTCGGGATCGCTTGCCGGACGATCTCGTCGGCGGCCCGCAGGTACTTCTCGAGGAGCAAGGGCGATACGAGCAACGCGTCGCCGACGGTGTCGAACCCCTCGCCGGTGTCGTCCGGCGGGAAGTTGAGCTGGGTGTTGTAATCGACGCCCGTGAGCTCGCGCACCGAGTTGCGGTACTCCAACAGGTTCAACCGCCTGAGGGTGACCGGACCCGGGTCGACGCGCGTCGGGTCGATCCGGATGACCGATCGCTTCACCCAGTCGGCGAGCGTGCGGGTTTGAGCCTCGGTCGGGGGGTCGTACCCTTCGGGGGGCATGATCCCAGCGCGGACGTTCTTGATCACCCGCGCCCAGAGGTCGGCGTCGGTGAGCAGCTCGGGGCCCGTTTCGTCCAGGTCGAGCGAGACCCCGCCCTCGGTGCTGCCGTAGCCGTGGCAATCGAGGCAGCTCCCTTCGAGCAGCGGGCGGATCTGCTCGGCGTACGACTCACGCAGCGCCGCGCGATCGGCCTCGTCGCCGCCGCGGGCGGGCGATCCGAGCGCAATCAAGAAGAGAACCGAGCAGGCAGTGATCGCCCAACGGCCCAGCCAAGCAGGCGTTGACCACCTGCGCGGGGAGGCCCGTAACGGTGAGGCGGCACACGAGCGGCCGGCCGTCCGGGGGCTCTGCCGCGCGGATTGGCCACGTTCGGTTCGGCGGCGCTTAGCCCGATGCGTCCGCGCGACGGGCGCCGGACGTCGTGGTTCGTGGGGCCGAGACATGGCCGTAATCATAAGCCCCGCTGGGGGAGCGCGTCAGCGCCTTGCCCCCTCTCGCTAGGGGTTTTCCTAGTCGAGGCTAGGGGTCGTTCGTCGTTCCTCGTGGCCGCTAGCCACATCCGGGCCAGGCGGCGGTGCGTCACGGCGCGACCTGCGCGCCGGCCGCTCAGCCTCGCAAGTAGACCGAAAGATGCCCGCCGCGCGTGGCCTGATGGGGGCCGTGATGGCACACGGGTTGCAACCAAGTATCGCTGTGCAGAACGCCGCGCCCCCGATGGGCTTGGCTTCCGCCCTTAAACGAACACTCAAGCAACCTTCATTGGAGGAACTCAAATGGGACTATTCACCAGCAAGAAATTCGAAACACTCGACGAGCTGCTCGCGGCTCAGATCAAGGACCTCTACGACGCCGAGCACCGGCTCACCGAGGCCCTGCCCAAGATGGCCAAAACGGCCAAGAATCCCGAACTCCGGACCGCCTTCAACAACCACCTGAAGGAAACCGAGTCGCAGATCAACCGCCTGGAGAAGGTCTTCTCGTCGTTGGGCGTGGAGCCCGAGCGAGAGTCCTGCGACGCGATGAAGGGCCTCATCAGCGAGGGTGAGGAGTTCATCGACGCGGACGGCGACCCGGACGTGATCGACGCGGGCCTGATCGCTGCGGCCCAGCGTGTCGAGCACTACGAGATCGCCGGTTATGGCTCGGCCCGCGCGCTGGCGAAGCAGCTCGGCAAGCAGCAAGCGGTCTCGCTGCTGCAAGAGACCCTCGACGAAGAGGGCGCGGCCGACAAGAAGCTGACCGAGATCGCCGAGTCGTACGTGAACACCGCCGCGGGCCAGGCGTGAACCTGCCGGCGACGCGGCGGTCGGCATCGGTTGAAACGTCCTAACCTGAGGGAGGCTTCACGATGAAGACCATCGACGCCAACGAACTGAAGAAGCTTAAGGCGCAAGACGACGTGTTGATTGTCAACACGCTGCCCGAAGACAAGTTCGAGTCGACCGAGATCCCTGACGCGGTCAACGTGCCGCAGGAAGACCCGGACTTCGTCGAAAAAGTCGAGAAGATCGCCGGCGGCAAGTCCAAGCCCGTCGTCGTCTATTGTGCGAGCGAGTCCTGTCACTCGTCGGACAAAGCGGCGTCGAAGCTAGAAAAGGCCGGCTACCAAGAGGTCTACGACTTCGCGGCCGGCGCCGAAGGCTGGCGCCAGGTTTCTTGAGGGCTCAGTTTCTTGATGAGGGCTTAGTTGATACAAACGCAGCGTCGCTAAGCCATCGATAATGCTATGTACGCTACCGGGGCGGCCGGGATCTTTGGGGTCCCGGTCGCCCCGTTTTTTATCCCGTTCTGCGCGGCGCGGCGGCGTGCGAGCCGGCATTATCGGCCGCCGCCCGTTCGTTTCGGCGTATCTCGTCGGGCCGCTGTCTTTGCGGAACGGAAGGGCATCCCCAACAAGACACGCAGGTCGCGGTTGCTTTCGGGCCGACGCGCGTCGGCCAGACCGAGCTCGAGCGACTCATGCCCGCCCTCGGGTTGAGCGCGGTACGTTCCGAAAATGCGATCCCACCACGGAAAGCTGAACCCGAAGTTGCTGTCGGTCTCGGCCCGGCGCACCGAATGGTGCACGCGGTGCATGTCGGGCGTGACGACGGCCAGGCGTAGCCACCGGTCGACACGCGGCGGGATCGCAAGATTGGCGTGGTTGAAGATCGCCGCCGCGTTGAGCACGATCTCGAACAAGACCACCCCCGAAGCCGGCGCGCCGAGCGCCACGGCCGCGGCTGACTTGATCGCGGCCGACAGGAGTATTTCTCCAGGGTGGAACCGCAGGGCGCTGGTGGCGTCGAGGTCGGAGTCGGCGTGGTGAACCTTGTGGACCCGCCAGAGCAGTGGCGTGCGGTGCAGGGCCACGTGCTGCGCGTAGATCAACAGGTCGAACAGCGCCACCGTGACGACGAGCTCGGCCCACAGCGGCCAGTCGACCAGCGCCAGCAACCCGATTCGGTGGGCCTCCGCCCACGTGGCGGCCCCCGCGGCCGACAACACCGGGACGAGGCGCAAGATTGTCGCCCCCACCGCCAACAAGACCGCGTTGCTCAGCCGGCGGCTCACCGTGCGGTCGACCTGCGTCCGCCGCGGCGCGAGGGCCTCGGCGAGCGACATGATCGCCAGCACCGCCAGAAAGACGGGCAGGCGTGCGGCGAGCATCAGGTCGGCATCCAAGATCGTCGGTCGGGGTAAGTAGGTAGCGGTCGCTGCTTCGGGGAGGGGCCGGCTGCCGAGGCGCTGGGTTCGAAATCCTAACTGTGTGTGCCGCGGCGGAAGGCATGGGATAGAACGGAGGATATTAGGCGCACTAACCTCCGGCGGGCGCTGCTCGCGGCGCCCGGGAAGTGGCTGCTGAGCCACGGCCATGCGGCGCCGCCGGCGGCGCTTCGCGGGCAGCGTCGGAGGGCGGTAATTTGCGATTGCGCCGGCGGCCAGACGCGGCCGGGCGACGCCTGGCCGCCGCGGGGGTTCGTGCGGAATGCGCCCACTCGATGCGCCCTGCGAAATCTTAAGGTTCGATGAGAAATTGCAGTTGAATCTTGCTGAGATCTCAGATAGGTTCAGCCTTACCCTAGCCAATAACCTGCGGCCAGGCGGGCGCCGCGGAAACGCGGCGGGCTTTTCGTTCAGACGACTTTTCCTTGCACGCCGCGTCGCCCCAGGGCGGCCTCGCGGGGGCCACTGGCGACCCGCTCGAGGGCCGTCGCTGATGGAGGGATTCGTTCCGCGACCCCGGCGTTCCGCCTTGTTACGCAATTGGAGTTTTCCTCGCGGCGCAGCTGGCTCCTGCCCTCTGTTCGACAAACTGCGGCGGTGCGACTCACCCTGACGCTCACCCCCCGTCCTTGCTTTTCGTGTCTCTGGAGGCGACCCCGATGCTCAGCAACCTAACGGTCCGGCGCGGCCTACCCGGTCTCGTTTGTGCAGCTTCTCTGACCGCCGCGGCGCTGCTGCTCGCAGCCCCCGCCGCCGCGGACACGTTCTCCTACAGCACAGAGTTCGACAACCTCGAGGACTTCAACGACTTCGTCTACTACAACGAGCAGGTCTACTACGACGACGACCGCGACGGCTTCAACGAGTTCGGCCTCCCGAATCCGAGCGCCACGCCTGAGATTCTCACGCCGGACGGCGAGTGGACCTTCCTGCCGGACGAGCCGGAGCCCGAGCTGGACGAGCAGCCCAAGCCGCTGGGCGGCACGGGCGTGTTGCGGCTCGAGACCGGCCTGACGCACGTCGACAGCCCGAACTACTTCCGCGGCGGCGCCGGCGACAACGCGGCCCTGCTGCAGGTCAATAACCCGACCGGCGAGTCGGCGATGGTGTCGACCACGTGGACGCAGTTCCCGCGGCACAGCTTCGAGAACAACACGTTCTTTAGCCTCGTGGCCTACGGCAACAAGCCGTACACCACCCAGGGCTTCGCCCGCGAGCTGTCCAACGGCAAGGCTTTCCCGGACGACTACGTCGCGAACGTCGCGGAGCTCGACGACGCGGAGTACTACGAGTTCCGGGCGAACTCGCGGTCCTCGGAGTTTTCGGTCGTCAAGCGCGCGTTCAACAGCGAAGGGGAGATGGTCGACGAGATCCTCGGCATGATCGACCTCGACCCGTCGCCGAACGTCCGCAACCGGCTCGATCTGGCCGAGCTGTCGCTCGAAGGGACCCCGGCGCGGGAGAACACGATCTCGCTCGAGGTCACCAAGACGATGGTCCCGGACGGACTCGGCGGGATGGTCGAGGGCCTGCAGTTCGACGCGACGCTCGGTGTCTGGTACGGCAACGTCAACGAGAACGAGGGCGTGCAGCCCGTGTTCACCGAGGAGACCTTCACCGCTTACGACGCGTCGGGTGACCTGCTGATGGGCGAGTACTTCGGCATCCGCGAGCAGCGGTACGATCCGGGCGCAGGCAACTGGTTCTACGATTTCCTGGACTTTGACCTCACGGTCGACGTGGAAGCGGGCGGCCTGGCCGGCGACTTCAACTCGGACGGCACGGTCGACGCGGCCGACTACACGGTCTGGCGCGACGGCCTGGGCACGACCTACACGCAAGCCGACTACGACGTCTGGGCGGGCAACTACGGCGCGTCTGCCGGCTCGGCCGCGGCCGTTCCCGAGCCGGGCGCGTGTGCTTTGCTGATGGCGGCGGCCGGCGCGTTGGCGGGCACGATCGGCCGCCGGCGGGCTTCGCTCTGAGCGTGCGGGCGATTTCTTACCCTTTCGAATCTCGGTTCATACAGTGAGGGACTTCAGTATGCAGCCCGTTCAAAAAACGCGCCGCGGCTTCACGCTCGTCGAGCTGCTGGTGGTGATCGCCATCATCGGCATCTTGGTAGCCCTGCTGCTGCCGGCCGTGCAAGCGGCCCGCGAGGCGGCCCGGCGGATGCAGTGCACCAACAACCTGAAGCAAATCGGCCTCGGCCTGCACAACTACCACGACGCCATGAAGGCCTTCCCGGCCGGCAGCGTGTGGCTGAACAACAACAACTCGGGCGCCGACTTCTGGGAGAACTGGGCGGTGTCGATCCTCCCCTACCTAGAGGAAGGCACCCTGCAAGACGCGTACAACTTCAACACGTTCAACAGCCACGCGGACAACCGGCTCGTCGCCCAAACGCCGCTGGCGGTGATGGGCTGCCCGTCCGATGAGGACGCCGGCCAGCTGGTCTTCCCGGCGAGCGGGCCGCGCGGCGGGGAGTGGGCGCGGGGGTCGTACGCGTCGGTCTCGGGTCGGGGCAAGTACGTTGCCGGCGACCCCAACATGTACTTCGACGCGTGGGGCGTGCGGATCGGCGACGCCTCGACGCCGAACCAGGTGCCCCGCGAGTGGCGCGGCGCCCTGCACGTGGTCACCAAGCCGCAGCGCCCGACCGAGATCCAGCAGCAGATCTACGCGGCGCGCGGCAACTCCAGCGACCCCTTCCACAAGCTCCGGCCCGAGTCGATCACCGACGTGATCGACGGCGCGTCGAAGACCCTGATGGTGGGCGAGTACGCGACGATCTCTCACCCGCCGCGCGGGCTCTTCTGGGCCTACACGCCGTACGGCTACAACGAGGGAACGATCGTGCCGGAGCTGGGCAACCTGCTCTTCTTGTCGGACCACGAGCGTTGTCGCCAGTCGCTGCCGAAGGACCCGTGCTCTCGGGCGTTCGGCTCGAAGCACTCCGGCGGCATCATCAACTGGCTGCGGGTCGACGGCTCGGTGCAAGGCATCCCCGACACGGCCGACGTGTTCGTGCTCGCCGACATGGCGACCATCGCCGGCGAAGAGGTGTCGTCGTTTGACGATTGAGCGGGCGACGACGGAGAGGAACGAGTCACCGGCTGCGGCGCCGGAACGAAGAACGAATCGAGAAACGTTTAAGGAGTGGATTGAATGAGTCGCTGTGTGTTCGCCGCCGTTGTGCTTGTGGCGATCGCCGCGTGTGTCGGCTGCGGGCCCGAGGTCGGGCCCGTGTCGGGCGTCGTGACGCTCGACGGCAAGCCGGTGCCCGAAGCCAAGGTCCAGTTCATGCCGCTGCCGCAGCCGGACCACCCCGAGGTGACCAAGATGGTCGGCCTCGGCAAGACAGACGCCGACGGGCGCTACAGCCTGACGATCTTCGAAGGCCCCGAGGGGGCCGTGGTCGGAGAAAACCGGGTGTGGATCAGCACCGCCGTGGAGGACGAGAAGAACACGTCGAAGCTGCTCGCGCCGGAGCGGATCCCCTACGCGTACAACGTGCAATCGAAACTGACCTACGACGTCCCGCCCGGCGGGACGGACCAGGCCGATTTCAACCTCACATCCGACGGGGCGCCTGTCCAGTAACGGGTTCGCACCCTCAGGCGAGCGGCGCGGCGGACACGACAGCGACCAACGGAGCAAGCTGCAGGCAACGAGAGGGCTACTCCGATCCCACAGGCGAGCGCCCCACCCGCTGGGGCGTGAGCGTGGGTCGGTCGGCGGCCGCGGGCGATCCCGTGGCGGCCGATTTGCGACACAGCAGCACGCGTACGTTTTCTGTTTCTTTTCTGGAGTGAGACTTATGACTTGGCAACTAAGGTTTTCTTCTCTCACCGCGGCGCTCGTGTTGTCGACGCTCGCCGCTTCGACCGGCTGGGCCGTGTCGCCGCCGTACTCGAACGACTTCCTCACCGACATCAGCGACTTCACGCTCTACTCGTACAACGAGGTCGGCAAGAACGACGGCATGTGGACCTGGGACCAGGCGCAGGGCGAGCTGGTCATCAACCACGGCATCCCCGACAACCCCGATAACGGCAACAACAAGTCGGCGGCGCTCGTTTCGGTTCCCGCGGGCGAGTCGGACGACCTGCTGGTCAGCACCACGATGACGATCCCGTCGGTCGGCCCGGGCAACAACATGACGTTCGGCATCGCGTCGCGGGCGAACACGATCGTCATCGACAACGACGACTCGGCCACGGGCCCGCCGGCCGCGGAGTACTACTACTTCGACTGGCGCCCGAACACCGGCCGCATGCGGATCCGTCAAGTCGTTGACGGCACGGACACCCAGCTGAACTTCGTGACCTTCCAAGACCTCCCCGAGGCGCCCAACGACAACCGCTTTGACTACGTCGACGAGCGCGACGGCTCGCTCCGCGAATTCGCGATGTCGATGTCGGTCGTCGACGTGGCCGACGCCGACGGCGCCGGCACGCCGGGCGTGAAGATCACCGGCACGCTGACCGCTTGGGGCTACCAGAGCGACGAGACCATGGGCGTGTTCCCCTCGCTCGACACCTGGACCATCGAGGCGTTCTCGACCGACGTGATCCAGCCGCTGAACCCCGGCGACCCGCTCTACTACGGCCTGCGTACGGCCGGCGCCGGCAACTTCGGCGGCTCGTACTTCCAGGTCAACTTCGACACGTTCGACCTTTCGGTCGTGCCCGAGCCGTCGACCCTGGCGTCGCTCGCGGTGCTCGGCTGCCTGGCCGGCGCCCGCCGTGTTCGTGCTGGTCGTTGATCGACGAATCGGCTCGACTCGCTAATCGACCGCGGCCCCGCCGGACTACCGGCGGGGCCGCTTTTTGTTTCTTGTCTTCGGACTGCCCTCGAACCGGCGACGGCTGGCGAGCGCTTGAGCCGAACGCGCTAGCGTCGGGCGATCGGAGCGCCGGCCGCCACACCCCGCCCGCCCGTGGCTAGCGCCATCGGCTCAAGGGGCGGCTGCTGCCGCCGAGCCGTCGCGGAACAGGGGCCACACGTTGTCGCGGCCGACTTGGCCGCCCTTGAAGAACGCCTCGAACGGCTGCTGATGGCCATCGGCGTAGCACCGGCACAGCGGCGAGCCGGGCGCGAGGGGAGAGACCGCCTCGAGGGCCCAGATGCCCAGCGCGTGCGCCACGTGGCCCGACGTGTCGCCGCCGGCGACGCCCACTCTCGGCAGCGGGTGCTCGCGCAGCAGGGCCGCCATCATCCGCCCCAGCGCCGGGCCGATCCGCTCGCCGCTGCCCAAGCGGATGTCGAGGTCGCTCATCCCCAGGCGCTTCAATCCATCGATGGTCTGGCCGACACGCGGGTCGTCGGGCCCGCGGCTGGCGTGCAGCACGACGCTCTCGCCGCTGCGAAGCGGCTTTAGCGCGCGCTGGATCGAGGCCTCGACCTCGGCCTTTTGGGTTTCGGGGTCGACCAGCCGCGGCGTGTCGATCGCCACGAGCGTGTAGCCGTTCTGCGCCGCGTGCTCGAGCTGCCGCGCGCCGACCGGCGAGCAGCTGCCGCTGACGACCAGCACCTGATCGACCGGGCCGAAGTCCGGCTCGACCGGCCCGGTTAGCCCAGGGATCGCGCCGGTCTGCTCCCAGTGCCGGCACAACGCGTACTCGACGCCCGACGAGCCGAGCACGAAGATTTGCTCGGAGTCGGCCGCTGCCGCTTCGATCGCGCGGCCCACCGCGGCGAGGTGGTCGTCGGTCAGCACGTCCAGCAGGCACGCCCGCTCGCCCCGCTCGGCCATCGCGGTGTAGTCAGGCGTGAAGCCGGGCTGCGACAGGTCGAGCACGTCGCACAGGGCGATCGGCAGGCCCGTCTGCCGGCTCAGGTGCACGCGCAGGTCGGCCTCGGCCATCGGCGTGATCGGGTGGCGGCTCATCGTCGGGTGGCGATCGAGCCGGTGCGGGACCGAGTCCAGGCCAGACCGCGCGAAGAGGTTCCCGAACACCTGGTAGCGGCCCAGGTTCGGAGCGCCGACGACGATCGGCGTGACCGCCCCGCCGACCGTTTCGCGGCCCACCTCGAGCGCCACCCCGATGCTGCCGATCTCCGGCGACGAGTCGAACGTCGAGCAGGTCTTGTAGTGCACGAACCGTGCGCCGGCGCCCGCCAGCGCTCGGAACACGGCGGGCAGGCGCTCGCGCATCTGATCGGGCGTCATCGTGCGGCCCGACCCGGCGACGCCGATGGCCGCCTTGCCGGCGAACGCCTCGAGCTGTGCGGGCGTCGGCGGCTCCAGGTACAGGACCGACGGCACGCCGTGCCACTGGAGCACCTCCATCACGTCGGCGGAGCCGGTGAAGTCGTCGCCGTAGAACGCGACCTTGGTGCTGCTCATCGTAGGTTCGCTCCGGGTGGGCCCGCCGCGGGGGGGCGACGCCTTTTGGGGCTCGTTGCTGGGTGGTTCCGGCGCCGCGTCGGGGGCGTGCTCAAGGGCCGGCGGCGTCGCGGGCGGGCGAGCCGCGGCGGAGCGAGTCGAGGGCGACCGCCAGGAGGATCACGCCGCCGGTGACCAGAGGATAAATGAACGGGTTCGCATCGACGAGGTTCAAGCCGTTGCGGACCGTCTGGATCACCAGCGCGCCGAACACCGCGCCGGGCACGGCGCCCCGCCCGCCGAACAGGCTGACCCCGCCCAGGACAGCCGCGGCGATCGCCTCGAGTTCGAGGCCGCGCCCCAGGCCGGGCGACACGGTCGCCAGCTGCGCGAGCAGCAGCACGCCGGCCACGCCGGCGGTGAGGCCGCTGAGCGCGTAAGCCGCCATCACGTGCCGCCCGACGGCCACACCGGCCCGTTCGGCGACACGCTCGTCGGCGCCGATCGCGTACAGCTGCCGCCCGAACGCGGTGCGCGACGTGATCAGCCAGCCGGCCAGCGTGACCGCGGCCAGCGTCCACACGGGCGTGGCCACGCCGGCGAGCCGCGCGGTCGCGAGCTGGCGGAACTCGTCCGGCAGGTTGAGGGCGCGGGTCTGCGTGATCCAGAGGCCGCACCCGCGCGCGACGAACAGCACGCCGATCGTGGCGATGATCGGCGACACCTTGGCGCGCACGACGAGCAGCCCGTTCACCAAGCCGACGAGCACCCCGACCGCGAGCATCGCGCCCAGCGCGACCGCGACCGGCGCGTCGGCCCACACGACCAGCGCGCCGCCGACCGCGCTGGCGAGCAGCATCGTCGAGCCGATCGACAAGTCCATGCCGGCGGTCAGCATCACGAGCGTGAGCCCGGCCGCCGCGGCGCCGACGACCGACGCCTGCGTGAGCACGTTCAGCGCGTTGGTCAGCGTGAAGAACCGCGGGCTGGCGATCGAGAACGCGACGACGATCGCCAGATACAGCAGCCCCAGTGTCCAAGCGGCGAGCCGCTGGCGGAACGTGACGGCGCGGCGGCGGGTCATTGTTCGTTCCTCCTGCCGAACGCGGCGGCGAGCAGTTGCTGGTCGTCGTAGCCGGCGGGGCCGCGCCGGAACTCGCCGGAAACCGCCCCACGGTGCATCACCGCGATGCGGTCGCAGAGCCCTTTGAGTTCCTCCATCTCCGAAGAGATGACGAGCACGGCCGTGCCGGCGTCGACCAGCCGCTGGATCTCCGCGTAGATCTCGCACTTCGCGCCGACGTCGACGCCGCGAGTCGGTTCGTCGAGCAGCAGCACGTCCGGCTCGGTGACGAGCCAGCGGCTGAGGATCACCTTTTGTTGGTTGCCGCCGCTGAGGCTCGAGACCATCTGGCGACCGAAATCGGTGGAGTCGACGCGGAACCGCGTCGCCACCGGGTCGCACGCGTCGGCCACGCGCCGCGGGCTGACCCACCCGGCGGGTGACGAAGCCAGCCGCGGGAGCGACGCCAGCGCCACGTTGTCGCGGATCGCGCCGTCGAGCAGCAGACCGTCGCGGCGGCGGTCCTCGGTCACCAGCGCCAGGCCGGCGTCGATCGCAGCGCGGGGCGAGCCCGGCGGCAGCGGCTTGCCGTGGACCAGCACCCGGCCCTCGGGGCGCGGGTCGAGGCCGAACAGTGCGCGGACCAGCTCGGTCCGTCCCGACCCCATCAGGCCCGCCAAGCCGAGCACCTCGCCGCGGTGCAGACGCAAGCTCGCGCCGCTTTCGGCGCCCGGCAGCCGGAGGCCATCCACCTCGAGCACGACCTCCTCGGCGGGCCGGCCGCTCCGCTCCGGGAAGACCTCTTCCAGCGGCTGGCCGATCATCAGAGTGATCGCCTGCCGTTCGGAGAATCCTTGCCGCTCCATCCGCCCGGCCAGCGTTCCGTTCCGCAGCACGTAGGTCCTGCCGCAAAGTTGTGCGACGTCGCCCAGGTTGTGCGAGATGTAGACGATCGCCAGGCCCTCCCCGCAGAGCCGCTCGATCAATCCGAACAGGCGCTGGCATTCGGGGCCGGTGAGCGAGGTCGTCGGCTCGTCGAGCAGCAGCACCTTCGGGCGGCGGCGCAGCGCGCCGGCGATCTCGACGAGCTGCCGCTCGCCCGGGGAGAGCCGCCCGACGGGCGTGTCGTGCCGCACGTCGAGGCCGACCCGACGGACGGCTTCGTCGCTCTGCTCGGCGAGCGTGCGGCGGTCGACCCAGCGGAGCGGCCCGAGCCCGCGCTGGGGGAATGCGCCGAGGGCAAGATTCTCGGCGACCGACAGGCTCGGCACGAGGTTCAGCTCTTGGTGCACGAGGGCCACACCCGAGTGGTGCGCGTCCGACGCGTGGTGCGGCGTGTAGGGCGCGTCGCCGAGCTGCATGTGGCCCGAGTCGGGCTGGATCACCCCGGCGATAACATTCATCAGCGTCGACTTGCCGGCGCCGTTCTCGCCGATCAAGCCGGTGACCGCGCCAGCGGGGAACTCGAGGGACACGCCGCTGAGGGCCTGCGTGCGGCCGAAGCGTTTCGAGATGTCGTGCAGGTGGAGCATTGCGAGGCTTGGGGCTCAGCGCCGCCGGCGGATGGCCCAGGTGTCGAGCATGGCGGCCGCGAGGATGAGGAGCCCCTTCACGACGAGCTCGTGCCAGATCCGCAGCCCGAGCACGTTGAGGCTCTGCCCGAGCAACGCGATGAACAACGCGCCGAGCGCCACGCCCGACGCGCTGCCCCGCCCGCCGAGGAGGCTTGCGCCGCCGATGACGACCGCGGCGATCGCGTCGAGCAGCGTGTCGAGCTCAACCAGGCTGGGCGAGCCGCTGTAGAGCCGAGCGCCGTAGAGCACCCCGGCGAACCCGGCGAGCGCGCCGCTGACGACATACGCGCACGCGGTGGTCCGGCGGATGGGCACGCCACACACGCGGGCGGTGGCCGCGTTCTGCCCGACCGCGTAGAGGCATCGCCCCCAGTAAGAGCGGCCGAGGGTGACCTGGCTGATGACCAGCAGCGCGGCGAGGTACAGAAGGGGGACGGGCAGCGGCCCGAGCCGCGCGTACCAGATGGCGATGGCCTCTTCTTCAGCGGCCAGCCGCCCGCCGCCCGTGAGCCAGACCGCTATCCCTTCGACAGAGATCAGCGACGCGAGCGTTACCAAGAACGGCGGAGCGCGCAGCAGCGTGATCACGAGGCCGTGGCACAGGCCGACCAACGCGCCGGCGCCGACGCCGGCCAGCAGGCAGACGACGGCGCCGGCCGCTACGCCGAGTTCGAGTTGCTTGGAGAGCGTCGCGGCGACGAGGCTCGCCAGCGACACGACCGCGGGCATCGACAGGTCGATCCCGCCGGTGACGACCACGAACAACTGGCCGATCGCGAGGAACGCCAGGAGCGTCGTCGCGAGCAGCACCTGCTCGGCCGCGGCCGCGTAGTTGGCGGGGGGCTGCAGGGCCAGCATGGCGACGGCGAGCGCCGCGCAGAGCCAGAGCACCGGCGGGGCCGAGCGGACCCAAGCGGCCGGCGACCGCGGCGAGGCGGCCGAGCCTAGCGGTTGGTCCGTCACAGCGGCGCCTCGGGTGGGGGCTCGCTGTCGCCCGGTGGGTCGTCCCCCTGGTCGGCGGCCGCCGCGGCGGCGAGGGCGACCCTCGCCCCCCACATGCGCGGCGCCATCTCTTCGAGGTTGCCCTGGTGGATGACGAAGCCCGGGTCGTTCACGATCGGCGGGGGCGACTCGCCGCGGCGTGTCGCAAGCAAAGCGTCGATCGAAGCGGTGCACTCGAAGAACACGTCTTGCACGCCGTCGGCGTCGAGGTAGCCCTCGACAAGCATCCGGTAGGCCATCGAGTCGCCGTCGAAGCCGCCCAGCAGCACGTGGCCGGGGTCGCCGACCGGGTGGTACTTGCCGGCCGCTTCCAGGGCCGAGACCACCGACGGGAAGAGGAAGTCGCTCGACGAGAACACGAAGTTGATCTCGGGGTGGGCGAGCAACGAGTTGGTCATGCCGGCGAGGGCCTTCTCTTGGCTCCACTCGGTGGGGATGCGGGCGACGACCTCGACCACGTCCGGGTGGGCCGCGACCGCGTCCTCGAAGCCGTCGCGTCGGGCGATGGCGTTCTGGTCGGCCAAGTCGCCGATGAGCACCAGGGCCTTGCAATCGACCCCCCCTTCCCGCGCGCGGTCGATCATGTACTCGACCGTCGCGCGGGCCAGCTTGTAGTTGTCGGCCACGACCGTGACGCTCTGGCCCTCGTTCGCCGCGGGGGGGCGGTTGTAGAGCACGATGGGCACCTGGGCGCGGTTGGCCGCGAGGATCATCGGCACGACGGTCGTGGCGTCTTTGGGGGCGATGACCAGTCCGTCGACGCCCATCCCGATCAGCGCGTGGACCTGGTCGAGTTGGCGATCGGCGCTGCCGTCGGCGACCGCTTCACGCACGCCGAAGCCGCGCTCGGAGAGCTCGTCGCGGAACGCGTCGAAGCTGGCGACCCAGTACTCGGTCTGCAGCGTCTCGAAGGCAACGCCGATGGTGACTTCGGGCGACTCGCGCGGCTCGCAGCCCAGGAGCGTGGCCAAACCAATCACCGCCGCGGCGACCGGCGCCGACCGACGACGGGCCCGACCAAACACCTCTGCGGCATGCCGAAATCCGGTTCCCCGGCGCCGTTGGAGCATCGCACGTTCGAGGGGGTGTCTGCGATGAGCGGCGGCAGCGGCGGCGACCACTCGAAGAGGAGGACACGTAGCGAGGAGCGGCGGCCGCCGCAAGCTGTAAGGCTGTATGGCCGCATAAGTTAGCTGAAGCAAACGATCACGTCGCGGCGATCGCGCCGTCCCAGAGTGTTGCAATCTTATTGAGATCTCAGTAATATCGCAACCGTCGGACGCCACCGCGTCTGCTCGATCTCTCGACGTATCGCTGTGCGGTTCCACGCGTGGCGGTCCCCTCCTCAGCCGCAAAGGATCACTCGGATGGCGCAGACGATAGCGCTGCTCGGCGCCGCCGGGAAAATGGGAACCCGGATCAGCAAATCGCTCTCGGATAACGAGGACTACAGGCTGCTGTGCGTCGAGGCCGATGCGGCTGGCCGCGAACGGCTCATCGCCCGCTGCGACGAGGCCGCCGAGCTTGAGCAAGCGGTTCCCCGAGCGGACATCGTCATCCTGGCGGTGCCCGACAGGGCGATCCGCAGCGCGGCGCCCCAGGCGGTGGAGCTGATGCGGAGTGGGGCGATGATCGTCGCCCTCGACCCGGCCGGGCCGCACGCGGGCCTCATCCCCGATCGCGGGGACATCAGCGTCTTCGTTTGCCACCCCGCCCACCCGTCGGTCTTCAACGAAGAGACCGACATCGCCGCCCGGTTCGACTTCTTCGGTTCGGGTAAGGCCCGCCAGGCGATCGTCTGTGCGTTGATGCGTGGCGACGAGTCCGACTACGAAAGCGGCGAGCGCCTGGCGCGGGCGATGTGGAAGCCGATCACCCGGGCCCACCGGGTGACCGTCGAGCAGATGGCGATGCTCGAGCCGGTGCTATCCGAAACCGTCGCTGCGACCTGCATCGCCGTGATCCGCGAGGCGATGGACGAGGCCGTCCGGCGCGGCGTGCCGGAGCCGGCCGCTCGCGACTTCTTGCTCGGCCACATCTATTGCGAGCTCGCGGTCCTCTTCGACCGGACCGAATTCCCATTCTCCGACGGCGCCCTGGCCGCCATCGAAGACGCCAAGAAGACGCTCTTCAGAGACGACTGGAAACAGGTGTTCGAGCCGGACGCGATCCAGAAGAGCGTCGAGCGGATCACGGGCGTCGCCAAAGGCTGATCGCCCGCAGAGCGGTTCGACCGCGACCGCTTAGCCCCCCTGCCCTGCCCCCTCGGCCGGCGCGCCCGCCGTGGGGATGGTCGCCCTGGTCAGTATGCGCACCTGACGAACCTCGCCGGGCGGAGCGCTCATCCAGAGCGTGATCGATCGGCGGCCGTCGTCGATCCGCCAACGCACCGCGCCGCGCTCGCTGTCGGCGCCTTCCCGGGAGGAGAAGCCCGGCTCGGCAAACGCGAGCGAGTCGCTGTCGGCCAGGTCGCCCGGCTCGGCGATGACACCGAGAATCGGATCGTCGAAGGCGAAGCGCGCCGTTTGGGCGCCGCGGCCGGCGCCGGCCGGGTCGTAGTGCGCCAGGTAGCTGTGCACCGTCGCGCCGGCCGGCAGGTCGCGCCGCGGCGGCTCGTGACGCTCCTTGGCGGAACGATCGGGGCGCTCGACGGAGAGCGGCGCCGCCAAGGTAGCGAACTGGCGTTCGGCGAAGAGCGAAACCACGCCCGATCGCTCGAACACACCGTCGGTCAGCTGGTAGCGATCCTCGTATACAACGCCGCCGAAGCGGTCTTCGCCGATCTCGACGAAGGGAAGCGACAATTCGGCGTCGGTGCGTACCTCGCCGTGTTCGAGCGCCGTCGCGCGCGGCGGCAGATCTTCCCCCCTGCGGCTGATCTCGCAGCTCTCTAGCCACTTGGTGAGCCGCTCGTGAAGCCGACGCGCCTGGGCTTCGGCGTACGGAGTGGGTTGCTCCAGCAGGTTGTGCTGTTCCTTTGGGTCCTCGAGCAAGTCGTAGAGCTCGTGCTCGGTTGAGCCTTCCTCGGTCACGAGTTTGAAGCGCTCACCCATCGCCATCTGGCTGCGGCCGTGGACCGAACAGAAGGTGTAGCCTTCGGCCCGCCCGCTGTCGCGGCCTTGGAGGACGTCCAGCAGCGACTCGCCGTCGAGGGGGCGGGCGTCGGGCATCGCCACGCGCCAGACGCCCAGCAGCGTGGGGAGCAGGTCGCTGGTGGTGGCCATCGCAGAGCTCGCGGCGCCGGGCTCGACCTGGCCGGGCCACTCCACGAGCGTCGGCACGCGTAGGCCCCCTTCGTAGAGGGCTCGCTTCTCGCCGCGGAGGCCGCCGGTGGAGCCCACCTCGGCTGACTCCGGGCCGTTGTCGGCGGTGAACATCACGAGGGTGCGCCGGTCGGCGTCGAGCTCGGCGAGCAATCCGCGTAGGTTGCCGATCTGCGCGTCCATGCTCTGGATCGCTTCGTAGTAGCTGCGCCGCTCCTCGGAGACGCCGGAGTCGTCGTAGGCGGTGCTCGGCGTGTCCATCAGCGGGATGTGCGGCGTGGCGAACCAGAGCGTCACGAAGAACGGCCGCTGGCCGGCCGCGGCGTCGCGGAGGAACCGCTCCGCCTGCCGGTAGACGATCTCGGCCTCGGTCCGGTCGTCGATTCGGTGGTCGTTGGGAACGCGGTTTTCAAGACCGCGTGGCCAAAACTCCCTAGCCCCTTGTTTTTAAGGGATATTCCGGGATACCCTCTGCACTGCACACCCGGCAGGCGGGTGTACGCCATTTTGAAACCGCGTTTTTACCCGTGGTTACAACCGCTAGCAGCCTTCACGCCGGGAGAGTCTCGGCGGGCTGCGAAGGGCTCAGAGCGAGCCCAAAAGAAAGGGCCAGCCGGTCACTACTACCAAGAACCGGCTGACCCAGATACCAGCCGACGTGGAGACGGCTAGATCATGCACACACAAGATACCACGACAGCGACAACAGGGCCAGAGACTCTAGAGCGCCCTGTAAGGGGGAAACCGTTCGATGAGGGCGGATTCCCAGCGAACTCGCCGCTATTCCCACACCGCTCCGGTTGTTGGGCGAAGAAAGTAAACGGCAAGTTAGTTTACTACGGCAGATGGAAACGAAAGAACCCGGCGACCGGACGCGTCGAGTTAACGGGCCGCGACGGATGGGAAGCGGCGAAGATTAAATACGTAACCGATCCGGACGGCAAAGCTCCGCCAGCCGATCCGGATAATCCTAGAACGCTCGGCCAATTGTGTGCGTTGTTCATGGAGTCCAAAGAACGCAGTTGTCAGAAGGGAAAGATTAACGCACGCGGCGTTGCGGAGTACCAGCGGGAAATCGACGCGGTGCTTAACATTCTCAACCCCCGCACAAGCCTAGCGACGATGAGGCCCGCGAAGTTCAACTTGCTGTTGCCGTACATACAAAGCAACTCAAAACCCGGACAGGAGACCGCGAACCTAGTTACGCAGAGCAACCGCGTCCGCCGCATCCGGGCTATTTTCATTTTCGCCTATAAGAATGGTTACGTTGACCGCCCGTTCTGCTTCGGGTCCGAGTTTGTACAACCAAGCCGGAACGAGATAGCGAAAGAGCGTAACGACAACCCGACCCCCGAAACCTACACGAAAGAAGAGATACACCTACTGCTTAAGTACGCACGCCAACCATTGAAGACGATGATTCTTATGGCGATCAACGCCGGGCTAGGGAATCACGATTTCGCAACGCTCAAATGGAGCCACATTAATTTTCATGAGAACGGAGAAACCGCGTGGCTCAACTATCCGCGTCACAAAACCGGGAACGCACGCGAGGCTCCGTTGTGGAAAGAAACCGTAGCGGCCTTGAAAGACTGGCGGACGCGTCGGCCGACACCAACAGGCGACACAGACAGGGACTTAGTCTTTATCACAAGATACGGAAACGCGTGGGGCAACCCCGACTCGCCGATGAACCTAAATCCAGTCGGCAAGGCCCTAGATAAGGTATTCGCTCGGATTCTGAAAGACGATCCGAATTCTACCATCCATCACACAAAGCGGGGCTTCTACGCGTTGCGTCATACGTTCCGCACCGAAGCGGGGGGCGTTATTGATGAGGAAGCAGTGAATTTCATAATGGGCCATGTCGATAACCGGATGGCCGCCCGCTACATAGCTCGATATCACCCGGAACGGTTGCAACGCGTGGTCGATTTCGTTCACGACTGGCTATTCACCGAAGTCAAGCAGAGCAACGCCTAGCAGCGTCACACTAACAGTCTCTGAGAATCCGAAAGCCCCCCTGCAAAATCGCAGGGGGGCTTTTTTCGTAAATACACAGCCGCCGGCTTTATCTGAGCCAGAAGAACACACGGGTTGACGGTACTGCTAGCGAAATCTGTGTATTTGTGTGATTTTGGGGTGTTTACACACACGGCGATATGTGTAACCCTCATGCTGTGCCGAGCAGATGCAACTTGTGTGGCACAGATGCCCTAACAACCCGAGGCCCTCAGATGACTCAAAAGAAGCGAGAGAAACCAACGAAAGAAGCATTCACGATCCAGGAGACTGCGGCGAAGCTCGGCGTAAGCGAGCGCTTCGTGAGAGACTTGATTAAGGAGAAGGAATTGAAGGCATACGACATTCGCCTGAACAAATCGCGAGGACTGAAAAAGCTGCGAATCAGCATCAGCGAAATCAGGAAATACCAGTTGGTGAATCAAGACAACTGACTAGGACTCGGGTAGACCTGCCCGGCACCGGGCGGCAGGTGCCGGCAGTCTATCCCGAAAAGTTAGAAGCTACCGAGGCGACAGATCATGCAAAATCGAGGAACCAAACTTGACCCCTCTACTAGCCGAGCTTTCACTCGTGTTATCCAAGAGCAACGCAAGGCGGCGAAGGCTGTTAGTCCAAATGGAAAAGTTAAATCAACGAAGAAAGCAAAGAAACGGCCAGCCAATGCTAACACTGGATGGCCACGCGAGATCAACGAATATCACAGGCTCATTCTCACAGCGAGAGGCATCACACCCGAGACCGCACGAGCCGAAGACATACGCAGCAAGGGTACATTCCTAAGGTTCGCACACGTTGATATCGATGGAGAGCTAACCGGGTATGTTACAAAGCGACACGACAAGCCGCCGATCATTGATGGCAGGCCGGTTAAATACCAAGGCCCACCCGGAGAGCCATCGCAATCATACATCCCGCGGCAGTGTGTCGATGAGATATGGGAAGCCGACCCGCCGAGACCGATCTACATAACCGAGGGACCGATTAAGGCACTGGCGTTAACGCAGTACGGTTATCTCGCAATCGGGCTGCCGGGTGTGTTCGGTTTCAAGGTCGTGAATGAACAGAAGTTGAAACAGGAACTAAGGGCGATCGACTGGACCGGACGTTCGGTCTACATCGCTTTTGACTACGACACGAAAACGAAGACGCAAACGTACACCCGGAAAGCGGCTCGGATGCTAGCCGGCTTGCTGCTGAACGCGGGGGCCGAAGGCGTCTACTGGGTATCGCTTCCGCCCGCCCCGGATGGCGGCAAGCAAGGCATCGACGACTTCGGAGCGAACAACGGCGACCCGATGGCACTACAAGAACTGATCGACGAAGCCCAGGAGATCGATCCGGCTGCCGAATTAGGTGGAATTAAAATAATTATTTGCCAGCAGCTACCTAATGCGGCCTGCCAAGGGCCGATGGGAGATTTCCTTCGGGGAATCGTGGAGCACACCGAAGCCACGGCCATCGGAATCCTTCTCCACCTGCTGCTTTGGATAGCGGCGATGATCGGACGCGGCCCGACACTCCGAGCGGGTTCGACAACGCAGCCCGCCCACCTGAATGTTCTGTTGCTAGGCGGCACGAGCGGAGGACGTAAAGGCACAGCCTCACGCGACGCCGGAAAGGTAATCGAATTAGCAGACCCGAGGTTCTACGAATCGCAAATGCTGACCGGCCTATCGACCGGCGAAGGATTGATCGCCCTAGGACGGGAAGAGGAATCAGACAAGAGATTCTTTATCGAGGAAGAAGAGTTCGGGGCCGTACTTACACAAGCGGAGAGACAGGGCAACATCTTGTCTCCACAGATACGCAAGCTGAACGACGGGGGCCGAGCGGGCATCATCACGAAGGGCGACCCGATACGCGTTAAGGACATACACGTTTGTATCATCGGCCACTGCACACCGGAAGAGTTCAAATCCAAGGTAAAAACGGTGGAGTTCTACAGCGGCTTTGTTAATCGCTTTCTCATAGCCTACTCACACTCCACCACGATACACACCGACGCACCGCCACCACCGGCAAGCCTCTACAGGCCTCTAATCAAGCGGATCAGGAAGATCAGCAAACTGGGAAGCGAAGCAGTCCCGCAGACACTAGAGTTAGACGCCGAGGCTCAAGAGTATTGGGATAAACACTATCCGATCATGCGTGCCGCGGGTGACGCACCGGGACTACAGGGAGCAATCGTAGCTCGCGGTTACACGTTCGTTCTGCGTCTCGCGTTGATCTATGCCCTAGTCGAGCTGTGGGAGAGCACCGACGAAACCCCCCAGGTTGCAAAGAGACACCTAGAGGCAGGCATGGCGATATGGCGAACGTGTGAACGTGCAACGCTCACCATGCTGGCCGGTGAGACCGGCGACCCGCTGTCCGAGGAAATCGTAACGTTCCTACAGGGCGGGTCTAAGACAACCAAGCAGTTGAGAGAGCACTTCGGAAAGAAGATGCCCCAGGTAAAGGAGTCTCTTAAGACGCTTGTGAAGGCCTGCCGGGTCCGAACCTGGAAAGAGAAGCAGCCCCAGGGAGCCGGCAGACCAACCGAATACTTCACGCTCGCCGATTCGGACGAATAGCGGCAACTAATTATTTTAATTCCCACTAATTCGATTCTCCCGAGCGGTCAGGAGAGAGCCCGACAAGGAAACCCGATGGCCACCAGAGCAGATATCGCGGAAGCCTTCCGGTCCGGCTGGACCGTGGAAACGGAGTTTGATGCGTTGCAGTACCGCAGCGATCAATTCGCGTGCTGGTTCTGCGATAAGCAAAACCTGCGTTGGGTTCGCCAGATGCGACACCCGCGGCTAGACGGTTTCGTCTATGCGGGTCGCTGCTGTGCCGAGAAGTACGCCGCCGGCTATCACGGCGAGGAAGCCGATCGCATGATGAGAAACGCCGACAACCGCTTTAAGAGATTTGCCGATCCGCGATATTGGAAGCCGGCGGCAAGCAGCGGAAACCTAACACGTATGTACAAAGCGGCGGACGGTACGCGTTACCGATGCACGATCCTACAAAAGTTCAGCTACAAGGTGATTGCGTGGACCGCCCCGAAGAACGCAACGCCGCGGCAAGTCGTCGATACCGAGTGGACATCATCGCTAGAGAAAGCGTTGCGAGAGACTTTCGCAGAGTTAGAGGGTAAGGTGACAGCGTGAGAATGTACGCGATCCTCTATCCCGAAAATTTGCTATGAAGCCGCGATACGTTCGTCACAACGCGAAGCCGTCGAAACCGCAGCCGCTGCTTAACGAGCACGAGCTACAAGGAATGGCCGAGTGTATAACCGCAGCGAGGCAGCTACGCGACGACGCCGATTTCCTGAGCGATCAAGCGGCGGTTGAACGTTGGCGGCTGGCGATCGACAGAGCGAATAGCTGCTTAATCTATCTTGCCGACGCACAACGCCGCGGGCTGTTCCTAGACCGTCGCACCGTTGAACGCGGGGCAGCGGCGATTGAGAAGCTACACCGGTTAGAAGGGCACCCGTCGTGCGACTGCATAGAAGTCGTGAGAGAAATGAAAGCAGCGTTAGAAGCAGCGGACGCGGACTAAATAAATCCCTGTTTGGGTCGGGGCGGCAGTCGTAACCCTTGGGTTGTTATTCAGCGGTTGCCGTCCCGGCTTTTTACACACGAGAGAGAGAGTCAGCGAGACAGAGGGAATGAGAGAGCGAGAAGGGGAGATAGAGCGGAGCAGAGAGGGGCAGGCAGGGAGCGAGAAGGGAGCAGAGAAGGGCAGAGAAGGGAGCAGAGAGTACCGATTACACATGCACCCCAATTCACGAACCCGCGTGCGTACGTGAATTCTCACGGGGGCTAGGTTCCACAAACCGCGGCCCTAGGCAGAGCGGCATAGTCCGAACCCCTTGCATACTAGGCAGTTACAGACAGCCGATTGAAACTGCGTACACCTATAGGCGGGTGTACGCGACGATTCGAGAGCCCATAGCAACGGAACCCCCTATGGCAGAAACAGGTAAAGACAGCACTCCTGAGGGAGAGAAGCCAGCCCGGAAGCGGAACCAGAGGCACGGGCTCCGGAGTCGCGATCTAGTGGGCGGCAAGCTTCCGGACCACGCGAAGTACGTAGAGAACCGACGGAACCGCATGAGGCGTGGCCTAGAGGCCTCAGTGAAGGCGATTCACGGTGCAATCTCGACAATGCAGGAATGCCATATCAATACGGCTCTGAAATGGGAGGTATACGGGGCACTCTGTCAGCTAGAGCTACGCACACACGGTGACACTCTCTCGGTTGAAAAGCGGCTTGATATCTCAGAGCGGATCGCCAAAGCGTCTGCGAATCGAGACCGGGCGTTAGAGAAGCTAGGCCTAGACCGCGACTCAAAGGAAACGCTGATCGCCGGCCTCTACGAACAACAGCCGCGGTTGAATTACGCATCGGAAGAGACTGCCGAACCCGAGAAGGGGGAATCTAAGTGAACGCCGACGCACTCAAAGAGCTACAACGCTCGCCGCAGTCATTCCGAGACGCATTACGAATCGACACCGGATCGAATCTACAACCGTTCTCCGAAGTTTGCGAACCCTGGCAGCAGCGAGACTTTGAAGCACTAGACCCCGGATGGCAAGCGGCGGTAGGTCTACGCAGCCCCGACAACGTAACGATGCGGGGATGGTTAGAAAGGCCCCGCGGTCACTCTAAGTCGAGCGATCTAGCTTGTATGGTTTTGTGGGCTCTCTTCTCGGCCCGCAAACAGCTACATGGAATCGCAGCCGCAGGCGACAGAGACCAAGCCCGAATCCTTCGCGACAGCATCGGCAGACTTGTATCCGCTAACCCGTGGCTGCGAGACTTCATCACCGTTCAACGCTACGAAGTTAGAAACTCGATCACCGGCAGCACGCTAGAAGTTATCAGCAGCGACACGGCCAGCAGTTACGGCCACCTATGCGATTTCGTAGTCGTCGACGAGCTATCCCACTGGCCCGAATCCGCGGAAGAGTTTTACACTTCTCTCAGGAGCACGGCGGCTAAGCGGCGTAGCTGTGTGTTCGTCGCGATTATGAACGCCGGTTATGAAGGTTCGTTCCAGCACAAGTTATCGCTAGCCGCACAAGATAACCCGAGAATCTATTACAGCCACCTACCCGGAACCGTTGCAACGTGGCTTAAAGACTCTTTCGACGAACTATCTAAAGAGATACCGCCGCACGCCGTAGACCGTCTCATTAATAACAACTGGACTAGCGGTGGCGGTGATGCCCTAACGCCGCAGGACATAGCGGCGGCCGAGGATAACAACGCACGGGAAATGACCGGGGAAGAGTACGGTTGGGAATTCGTCGGCGGCTTAGACCTTGGCCTAAAGCGGGATAACGCCGCGTTTGTTGTTCTCGCCGTGAACCGTAACACCCGGCAGATACGCTTAGCCCGCGTCGATACGTGGAAACCATCCGAAGCGGCAGACGGTAAGGTTTCACTTTCCGACGTTGAAGACACGATGATCTACCGAAAGCGGCAATTCAAACTCGACCACGTTAGATACGATCCCTGGCAAGCCGAACACATTGCACAACGTGTCGAGGGGAACACCGATTACGGAATCCGGGCTCGGGACTCTGCCTATAACCGCCAGCCCTTTATGAGAGAGGTTACGCCTACCGCGGTCAACCTACGCGAGATCGCCAGAATCGTAATCGAGAGTTTCACAGACCGCCGGTTGACCCTCTACCCCTGCCCCGAACTCCACGCCGATCTACGTAAACTCCGGGTAGAAGAGAAGTCTTACGGCTTCCGTTTAACTTCTCCACGCGACGCGACAGGACACGGCGACACGGTCACGGCTTTCGCACTCGCACTGTTGGGGGCCTACGAACTTTCGGCGACGCCAAACGACCATTACAGATTCGTAACTTTCTAACCCCCCGAGGTATTAAACAAATGCACACAATGACAAGAACGCGAGCCGACGATTACGTAGAGGAACACGGACCCTTTGTAAGAGTCGGAAACGTGGCGATCTACAAAGATGGCTCCCGGAAAGTGTTAGGCGACGATTTCCAGCCGATTATCCCGGTGTCGGACGATCCGGCGGAAGCGGCGAAACAAAGGCTTTTGTATTGGGAGAATGTTCTACCCGGCAGGCAAGAGAAGCTAGACGAAGCGAAGCGTTCTCTCGCGGCGTGTTATCGCCAGTGCGAGAACGATTACAGATTTCACGGGCCACTGAGGGAAGACATAGAGGCGACGAAAGAAGCCGAGGCTCTCGTTATCGAGGCCGCCGAAGAGATCGAATCATGCAAGAAGACGATTTATGAAATCGAAGAGAAGCCGAAGATCGATGAACACCGTAGGCTCCAAGAGTCTCTACGCGACAAAGCTCTGCCGATAATGGAAGAGGCGAAGCGACTCTTACAGGGCTAATACACACAGTTCTAACCCGTACACTTTATCCCGAGAATTACCGATGCAAAGCCACGAAGAGTTTCAGCGGAACCTGAGAGAAGCGAACCGCGAATGGGATCACCCCTATCAACCGAAAGGCCCAGAGGAAGCTAGGGCTCTAGGATTCGGGCTTCCCCCAGAGCGAACCGAGGACAAGCCGCCGAAAGACGGCCCCGCCGAAAGACTATAGGGGGAAACCTAATGTATGAAATCGACAACTGTAATTGCGACGGGATGCACCACGTTCGCAGCGTAGACCCGTTTCTACCCTGCCTAAGCGAGCCCAGCACGTTAACGCCTGCGATAGTGGCTAACCGGGCTACGGCTAAACTGAAAAGTAAGACCGTAATAGTCGAGGGGCGAAGTTACGTACTAGCGAAGGCAACGCTAATCAACGGACCCCGTGTTATGGCCGGCAGCGGTGGGAGGATTTACTATCCGGCCGCCGCAACCGACCGCTCGGCTCCGTTGTGGGATGGTCGGCCGGTTGTGATTAACCACCCGGTTCGGGGGGAGTCAGCTAACAGCCCGCAAGTGTGGGAGACTTCCCGCGTCGGTTGGCTGTTCAACAGTAAGTCTCACGCCGGCTATCTCCGGGCCGACGTGTATATAGACACGGAGAAACTCGGGAAGGTTGCCCCGAAAGTACTAGACCGGTTGGCTACACGTTCGCCGTTGTCGATAAGTACCGGGCTCCGGATCGAAGGTAAGCGGGAAAAAGGCTACGCAGCCGGCGGTGAATATGACATGGTGGCGAACGTCTATTTTCCCGATCACTTAGCGATCCTTCCCGACCAACAAGGAGCGTGCAGCGTTCACGATGGTTGTTCGCTGTTACTCGCGTAGCTCCGAAGGGCGAGGGAACGGAAGCCCTCGCTTTTCCTTTTAACGGTGTAGCTTTTCGGGAGCTAATAGCTTAGCTGTGCGAAGGCTTGCCTCGGCTTTTCTCCCTAAAGCCGCCATGCGAACTCTAGGGTCAACTCCCGGCATGCCTTTAATGCACTCTTCTACTTCTCGTCGCATTTGCTCGTACTTTTCTGGGTCGGCAATTAGTGCTTCGACCTCTTTAATCTCACGGGGCGTGCCGATAGGAGTGAAAGCGTCTTTCTTAGCTTTCTGGTTGTACTCTCTCGCCGCGTTCACTGCCCGTACACAGCAGGCTTTCACGATGTCGTACGTTACACCGCCAGTTATTGATACGGTGATGAACCAAAAGACCGCTTCTAAAAGCTCAGTTACCTCACGGAGCTTATAGCTTACCTTTCTGCCCTTCGCTAAGTCTGCTTCATGTAGCTTTCGGTGAACGATGCCCCACTTAACGGCGTCGTTGGCAACTTTTCGCCTTCGATCATGCTTCGGCCAAGTCGTCTCGACCTGGCAGTAGCCGCACGTAATCCGCTTCTCTTTCTTGAGAGCGTTGTTGAGCGTGCCGCAAGAGAAGCAGAGCCAAGCCGCCATGGTTCGGTATCCGTTCCTAGGTTGGTGCTGGTCAGTTCGGCATTCTAGCGAGCGCCTGCGTTGCTGTCGGTCCTAGCTTCTCTCTCAGCAGCCCTAGCAGCAGCCAAGCGTCGAACCGGCCTAAGCTTCTCGTGTGGGCTCCGCTACGGCGCCCTCTTGCGTCCCGAGCCCTGCCCCTGGCTCAGCGACCGCCTAGCCGGTCCGATGCGTTAGACGGGCTCTCCGGGCTCCGGTGCTGGGAATGCTATCGCCAACCCCCTTGTACGGGTGGTGTGCCGCACACCTGACTTGGTTCATCCGGGTTCATCCGGTGCCGATTTAGGGGAATCTCCCGAAGCGATAAACGCTAGAAAAGCAGTGGTTTCCGGGATTCGCTTAAGGTGGGCCTTCTTTTTTCAAGGTCGGGGGTGCTCGGCCCCGTGAAGTAGCCCGCCTGGGCGGCGCGGTCGATCGGGAACGCGTCGTACGGGTCGAACGTGGGCATCCAGTTCTCGCTCGCGAACGCGGCGCCGTAGCCGCTGTGCCACGGGGCGGAGTAATGCCGGTAGTTGCCGACCCGACCGCGGCGCATGTCGTAGGTGTGCTTGGTCAGCGAACCCAAGTGCCACTTGCCGAAGTGCCCCGTTCGGTAGCCGAGCGCCTGGGCGATCTCGGCGACGGTCAGCTCGGCGTTGAGGAGCTTCGCGTCGCTCGAGATCTGCAGGGCCTTGTCGATGCCGTGCCGGCGGCCGTGGCGCCCGGTGAGGAAGCTCGCTCGGGTCGGGCTGCAGACCGGCGAGGCCGCGTAGAACCGCGTCAGGCGCATGCCGGCCTCGGCCATCGCGTCGAGCGCCGGGGTGCGCAGCACCGGCGCGCCGGGGTACGGGTCGCCCTCGGCGCGGTGCTGGGGGTAGCCGACGTCGCCCCAGCCGAGGTCGTCGGCCAGGATCAAGACGATGTTCGGTCGGTCAGGCGCTCCGCCCACCAACGGGAGCGGCGGGAGTGTCAGCAAGACCGCAAGGCAAAGGGGTCGTCGCATCATCGCTGGCGTCGGTGTCGCTAAAACGTTCGCGGTCCCGTTCAGACTTTCGGCAGCGTGTAGGGCTCGCGGTAGTGTTTGGAGAGCATCGAGTTCGCCTCGTCGTGGTCGACGAACTCGCCCGCGGCCGGGTCGAACCGGAGCCGCCCGGCGGTCCGGAACGCGATCTCCGCCAGGTGCACCAGCGCGCAGCTGATGTGTGCGACCTCCGGTCGGGCGCGGGGGGGCTGGCGGGTCTTCACGCTGTTGAGGAAGTCGGTCATGTGCTCCGGGTAGCCGCGCTCGCCGCGGACCGAGCGGTCCTCGGTCGCTCCGCGCTCGGACTTCGGCCCGAGGTAGGTTTCGAACGCGCCGCGGCGGCTGAACACCATGTAGCCTTCGGTCCCGTAGAACACGTTGCCGTTGTCGAAGCCGTGCATGCCGTAGCGGGTGAACGGGAGGCTCTCGTAGACCAGGAGCCTGCCGTCGGCGAACTCGAACGTGGCCGACATGTTGTCCGGGTAGTCCCCCGCGCTGCCGTGTAGCATCATCGTGCCGCCGCGGGCGGTGATCTGCACGGGCAGCTCCGTGACGCCCAGCGCCCAGCACGCCATGTCGATGTCGTGCACGCCGTCGTCGCCGATCTCGCCGTTGGCGTAGTCGCTGAACAGCCGCCAGGACTGGTGGAACCGCAGCGGGTTGAACGGGCGCTTGGGGGCGGGGCCGAGCCAGCGGTCGTAGTCGACACGGGGGGGCGCCTCGCCGTCGGGCCTTGGCTCGACCTTGGCCCGCTTTTCGGCGGTCCAGGCGCGGGCGACCTTGATGTCGCCGATGGCGCCGTCGCGCAGCACCTTCTCGGCTTGCAGGGTCACCGGGCTGCTCCGCATCTGGCTGCCCTGCTGCACGATCCGCTTGTGCTTGCGGGCCGCGTCGATGATGAGCGGGCCCTCGTCGAACACGTGGGAGATCGGCTTCTCGAGGTAGACGTCCTTGCCGGCGGCGATCGCCGCGAGCGCCAGCGGCGCGTGCCAGTGGTGCGGCGTGGCGATCAGCACCGCGTCGACCGCCGGGTCGGCCAGCACGTCGGCGTGCGAGCCGGTGGTCTTGGGGCGGGAGCCGGTCGGGGCGGATTGGAGCAGCTTCTGCGACTGCTCGATCTGCTCGGGGTCGACGTCGCAAAGCCAGTCGACGCGGGCGTCGCTTCGCTCGGTGAAGCCCTTCAGGTGCAGCTGGGCGATGCCGCCGCAGCCGATGACGCCCATTCGAACCGGCGCCGCGCGTTGCGAGGCGGCCGCCCGCGCAAAAGGCGCCGACACGCTCGCCGCCGCGCCGACCCCTGCGGCGGCTTGGCGGAGGAAGTCGCGGCGATCGAAAGGATTCATAGCGGTGCTCTCCCTGGTGGGGCTGGCTTGCTTCGGCGGGGGCCGCCCCGCGTTGTGTGTAAGGTGTTCTGGCTAGCCGGCGAGCTTGCCGTAGATGCCGTACACGCCGCTGCCCGCGATCAACACGACCAGCACCATCACGACGCCGAGCGTGACGTTCGCCGACGCCCGCAGGTGGTTGGGGCCGACAACGGCCGTGCGGTTCAGCAGCAGCCAGACGCAGCCCACGACCACCGGCAGCACAACGGCGTTGAGCGCCTGCGAGAGGATCATCACCGCGACCGGCTGGCTGCCGACGGCCGGCACGAGCAAGCCGAGCGCGGCGCCGGCGACGATCATCGTGCGCTCGAGGGTCGCGGTCAGGCGGATCGGCCGCCGCTGGAAGTCGCGGAGCAAACAAGGGAGCGCCGCGATGTTGGGGAACTGCGACGACACGCCGGCCGCCGTGATCCCGACGACGAACACCACCACGGCGGCCGGGCCGATCGCCGGCTCGAGCAGGCCGATCATCTCGTGGGCGGCGTCGAGCCGGAGGCCCGAGTCGTAGAGCACGCCGGTGGCCGACGTCATGACCGCCGCGCAGATCAAGAAGATCAGCACCGCGCTGACGACCGCGTCGCGCCGCTGCACGGCGAGCTGCTCCACGCCCCAATCCTCTTCGCGGATCATCAACGCGCGGAACAGCAGCACGACCGGCGCGACCGTGGTGCCGACGATGCTCGCGACCAGCAACGCGCTCTCGGCGCGGTTCGGCTCGCCGTCGGCGCCGGGTGGCAGCGTGGGGATCAGGCCGCGCGCCACCTCGGCCCAGCCCGGCCAAGCGAAGGCCGCGTTGACCAGGAAGCACACGCCCATCACGCCGGCGAGCACCGCGAGCACGAGCTCGATCCGCTTCACCGAGCCGCGCAGCATGGCGGCCGCGATGACCGCCGAAACGATGGCCGCCCACGCGATCGGCGGCACGCCGCTGGCGAACCAGTCGCGCGACCACGCGGCGAGCACGTCGGCGATCACGCCCATCACGCCGGTGATGCTCACGCCGACGTTGAACCACACGGCGCCGAGGATCCCGGCGGCGAGCGCCGGGTGGAGGTGCGTGCGGATCGCCTCGAGCGCGCCGGTGCGGGTCAGCACGGTCAACCGGCCGAACGCGGCCAGCAGCACGCAAGAGATCCAGCACGAGAGCAGCAGCGCCCAGAGCAGCGCCGTGCCGTGGTTCGCGCCGGACTTGGCCATCGCCGTGACGCTGCCGGTGCCGATCGTGAAGCCGACGGTCGCGAGCCCTGGAAGGAGCGTCTTGAGGAGGGCCGTCGGCTTGCCGGTCACGGTGGGTCGCGGGTTGAGATCGTGTCGTGAGTTGCTGTCGGTTGCGAGGCCGCCAAGACGCTCAGCGGGAGATCTGCATCGTCATGCCGCCGTCGACGACCACCATCTCGCCGGTCATGAAGTCGTTCGTCACCAGCAGCCGCACGACCTCGGCCACGTCGTCGGGCGTCCCCTCGCGGTGCAGCGGGATGCGGACCGCGAGGTTGTGTTTCTTTTGCTCTTCGGACATCGCGTCGTGGAAGCGTGTGCGGATGATGCCCGGCGCGACGCAATTGACGCGCACGTTGTCGTCTGCCAGGTCGAGCGCCATGTTCCGCGTCATCTGGGCCACCGCACCTTTCACCGTGCCGTAGGCGAGGATGCCGGGCACGCCGCGGATGCCGGCGACCGACGACACGAGCACGACGGCCGCCTCGCCGGGCTCGCGCAGCCGCGGCGCGGCCGCGCGGACCAGGTGGAAGGCCGCGTGCACGTGCACGTCGAAGGCCGCGTGCCAAGCCTCGGGGGAGACCCCCTCGGTCGTGCCGCCCGCCGGTCCGCCGGCCGAGTGCACGAGGATGTCGAGCCCGCCGAACTCGCCGGCGACCCGTTCGACAAGGGCGGTGGCGGCCGCGGGGTCGCCCACGTCGGCCTGGAAGAAGCGGATCTCGCCCTCGAGGTCGGAGGCCGAATCGACCAGGTCGCGGACGGCCCGGTCGTCTTGCCGGGCCGCCACAGCGACCCGCGCCCCGCGCGCCGCGAGGTCGCGCGCGACGGCCGCGCCGATGCCCTTCGTGCCGCCGGTCACGAGCGCTCGTTTGCCTTGGATCTGCATTCGTGTCGAGGGGTTAGGGGGCCGGTGGTGTGTTCAGTGGGGCGGGTCGCGTCAGGCGATCCGGTAGGGGCCGCGCCCTTCGTTCTTCAGGTAGCCGTTCGCCGGGTCGGCGCCCTCTCCGACGAACTTATCGCTGCCGGAGTCGAACTCGAGCGGAGCCGACAGCCGGAACGCGTCCGCTTCCTTCTTCAACCCGAAGTTGTTCAGCACGCTCCGCATCGCGTGCAGCTCCTCTTGCACGAACGCCTGATCGGCCAGGGCGCTGCCGGGCGCGGATTCGGTCGCGGTTCGGGTGGCTATGTTCGCCAGGTCGCACCACGCCGTCGAGTCGAAGCCGACCTGGGCCGGCGCGTTGAGGGCCGAGGCGTCGCCGCTGCGTACGGCCGCGATGAAGTTCTCGGCGTGCTCCGGCATGCCGCCAGAGCCGGCGAACTCGCGGATCTTCTTGCCCTTGTCATCGAACGCGACCCCCGCCCCACGGCGGCCCTCGAAACGCCCGCCGTCGCACTGCACCACGTAGCCGCTCCCGGGGCCATCGCGATCCGGGCGCTCTTTCGATCCCGGCTTGGCGGGCAGGTTGCAGACCGCGATCGACACGGGGATCGAGCCGGTCTCGAGCACGGCAAGCTGCAGGTTGGGCGTGTCGCCGGCGTCGTTCCACACGTAGCGGCCGCCCGTCGCGACGACGCGGGTCGGCAGCCCGCCGCGGTCTTGGAACACGTTGTTGCGCACGTCGTCGACGATGTGCACCGACCAGTTGCCCATCTCGCCCGAGCCCGTGTTCCAGTCCCAGTGCCAGTCGTAGTGCAGCTCGTCGCGGTAGATCGGCTGCTTCTCGGCGGGGCCGCACCACAGGTCGAAGTCGACCGAGCCGGGCAAGGTCAGCGGCTCCGACCGCTTGCCGATCGGCCCGCGCACGCCAAACCGGCTTACCCGCACGTGGCGCGGCGCGCCGAGGGCGGACTCCTCGTGCAAGAAACGCTTGATCTCGGTCTGCATCGGGTCGGACCGCTGCTGCGTGCCGACCTGGCAGATCTTTTTGTGCCGGTCGACGGCTTCGACGAGCCGACGCCCTTCCCACAGGTTGTGGAACAAGGGCTTCTCGACGTAAACGTGCTTGCCGGCCTCCAACGCCCAGATCGCGGCCAGGCAGTGCCAGTGGTTGCACGTCGAGACGACGACCGCGTCGATGTCGTTGCGGTCGAGCACGCGCCGCAGGTCGGTCGTTTGGAACGCGTGGGGCGCGGAGGGGGCGTGCTCGTCGACGCGCGCGCGGTCGGCGTCGCATAAGGCCGCGACGCGCACGCCGTCGATGCCGCCGAAGTTCTTGATCAGCCCGCCGCCGCGCCAGCCGCAGCCGATCACGCCGACCCGCACCTCGTTGGTAGCGCGGTTGGCCGCGGCCACGCTGCGAGGCAAGGCCGCCGCTCCGGCGCCGGCCGCCGTGTAAGCCAGGAACTCGCGTCGGGTGGGTTGCTTCATGGGTTGGGGTGGGTCGGGGGTCAGGGCGTTTCTGGATGCGTGATCTTGACGACGATCGGGTTGGGCCACGTGCGATCGTTGTAGAGCCGCTGCGCCCGCATCACCGAGAGCTTCAGCGTGTCGCGGTCTTGCTCGGCGTGGACGCCCGGGTCGGCGTCGGGCTCGTACTCGAGGACGTCGCCGCCGTGGCCGAGGACCGACAGCTCCGATTCTTCGCTCAGGCGCACACTGGACAGCGAGAACTGGCGTCGATCACCGAGGGGCCATTGGCCCTGGCCGGTGAGGAACAGGTAGACGGCCGAGCCGTCCTCCGCGCGCGTGAACCAGACATCGCCCTCGTTGGCGACCCGCCACGGCCTCGCTTGGTAGATCGCCTCGCCGTTGACGAACAGCCACAGGCCGAGCTCGCGGAGCAACGCGTCGCACGGCTCGGGGATCGCGCCGTACGCGTCCGGCCCGATGTTCAGCAGCAGGTTGCCGCCTTTGGCGCGGGTTTCGATGAGGAGCTGGATAACCTCGCCGCCGTCTTTGTAGGTCTCGTTCGTGCCGCGGTGCTGCCACTGGCCGCCGAGGGTGAAGCAAGCCTCCCACGGCTGGTCGGAGATCGCGTCGCCGAGGGTCTGCTCGGGGGTCTCTAGCGCGCCGCGTGTGACCACCGTGTCGGGGTTGGCGTCCCAGACCATCGTTTTGAGCGTGGCGGGCGGCTCCTTGCCGTCGAAGAACCAGAGGTCGACCGGCCCGTAGCGATCGTGGAGCTCGGCGATCTGCCGCTCGTTGTGCTTCTCGAGTTCCGGGTTCTGCGACGGCTGCGTGTAGCCGTGGCTGGGCTCCCTAGCGATCGGGCGCCCCTGGGTGTGGAGCACCCAGAAGTCCTCGGGCGAGAAATAGAAACCGAGCTTCAGGTTGTGCTCGCGGCAAGCTTCTGCGAACGGCCCGACCAGGTCCTCGCCGTAGGGGGTGCCGGCGATGCTGAAGGGGGTCGTCTCGGTGGGCCACAGGCAGAACCCGCTGTGGTGCTTCACGGTGAGCATCGTGTACCGGAAGCCGCACGCCCTGGCCAGTTCCAGCCAGCGGCTGGGATCGTACCGCACCGGGTTGAAGGTCTTCGGCAGCTCGTTGAAGAACCGCTGCTGGTAAGCGTCGTCCGAGCCGACGAGCGAGTGGCTGATGACGGCGCCGTACTGGACGTCGACGCTCCAGTGGATGAACAGCCCGAGCGCCATGTCGCGGAACGCCTCGAGCGCCGCGTCGGAGTTGCGGCTCTCGCTGGCGGGCACGGTGCCGGTCGGCAGCTGCGCGCGGGCCGGCGCGGCGGCTAGCGTCGCGGCGAGCGCGGCCAAGCCGACGACGGATCGGCGTGCCGCCCGGTCGCGTGGAGGGGTGGTCATCGTGTTGCGGATTCGGGGTGACAAGGGCGGCCGGTCGAGCGGCGCGGACTCAACTCGTACGGCGGGCCGCGTCTTGCAGCCGGGTTGCTCGCGCCATGAGCTCGCCGTACGTGTCGATCTCGAACTCTTTCAGCACGTCGGCGACCCGCACGTCGGCGCTGAGGCTCTCGATCACGCTCCACTCTTCCTCGTGCAGCGTGTGGATCCGCACCTTCCGGCCGTACTTCGCGTGGATCTCTTCGAAGCGGCGGTTGTACGGCCACGTGTGGAGGAACGCCTTCTCCAGGTTGACCGGCGCACAAACCGCGCGGCTGAAGCGGCCGGTGGCGGCGATGACCTCGCCGGTGACGTCGCACACCTTCGACGTGTCCTTCCGGCAGCTGGTCACGACCACGTAGCGGTTCCGCGCGGCGAGGGAGTTGATCGCCCTGCCCCCCGCGAACGCCGACTGCCACACGACGATCTCGGCGCCCGCGTCGGCGAGCTTCTTCCAGCCGTCGTCCCACTCGATGTCGAAACAGATCTGCGCGCCCAACCGCCCAAAGTCGGTGTCGAACACCGGCGGGTCGAGCGGCCCCGGTGAGATGCCCTTCTCCATCTCCCCGATGGTCGGGTGCATCTTGTGGTAGGCGCCCACGTACGCGCCGCCGCGGTCGATCAGCACCGCCGAGTTGTAGAAGCGCCCGCCCTCCTCGGTGTAGCCGGAGTAAAACGCGTAGCAGCCGTGCGATTTAGCGTAGTCGGCGACCCGGCGCCCCAGCTCGCCGAGGGGCGCCTCGGCCGCGTCGCGTACGGCGGGTCGGCCCGCGTCGGTGTTCGAGTACTGGAACATCTCCGGGAAGCAGATCAGGTCGGGCTTCGCCCCCATGATCGCGTCGAAGCGCTCGAGGAGCAGGTCGACCATCTCGTCCGAGTCGCGGGCGCGGAGGCCGTCTTGCGACACGGTGCCGATCCAGGCTTGCCGGGCGGGGCCTTCGCCGCCGGCGGCTTCATCTTCGACCGTCGGCGACGCGGCGGCGTTGTGGCCGGCCACAGCCGCCCCGGCGCCCGCCACGCCCTGCAAGAACCTCCGCCGCGGCAGTCGTTCGCTGGTGCTCATCGCTTGGCCTTCTTTGGTCGTGCAAACAGCCCGGGAATGGGCAATGTCTATCGGCGCAGGATCGCCACCCAATCTTCGTCGGCTGGCGAGGGCCGGCTCGGGAGCTCACCGCCCTGAGCGAGCCCCGCGTCGGTGGTCGCGATG
This sequence comes from Botrimarina sp., assembly GCF_040219535.1. Lineage (NCBI taxonomy): Bacteria > Pseudomonadati > Planctomycetota > Planctomycetia > Pirellulales > Lacipirellulaceae > Botrimarina > Botrimarina sp. The sequence continues at coordinate 33,482 of NZ_JAVJSH010000036.1, read as the reverse complement.
CGCTCGCCATTGCGCGGGTTGAGCCAGACGAGTCGCCATCCGGCCGGCGTGTCGACCTCCAGGGCGATCCGACTCTCTGCATTGCCACGCGGAATGTACACGATGAAACAGCCCTCGCTGTGGCCTGCGCACTGGGGCGGCGTCAGGTCGTTCGCCTTCGGCTTGGGGCACGGGCCGCCGTCCACAGTCAGCCGGTCGCGGGCCGGTTCGAGGCGCCACCACTCGAGCTGGTCGAACAGGTCGCGCAGATGCCGCATCTGGCTCGAGCCCTCGAAGCCGACCGCCTCGTCGAAAGGCGAAGAGTTTTCGACCTCCGAAGACTTGAACTCCGCGCCCGAGTCCGGCTTGTAAACGTTCCACACGCCCCAGGCGCCGTAGCCGTAGCCCGCGCACCCGTTGAGCATGGCCGTCCAATACTGCCACCTCGAGTGGTAGGTGTGGTTTGGGTCGGATCGCTTCTCGTAGTAGGCCTCGGAACAAAAGACCGGCATGGTCGGCGTGAGCTTCCGGTGCTGCTGGGCGCGGGACACGATGTTCGCCATCTGGCGAGCTGACTGGCCGGTCTGCAGCCAGTGGTGGTCGAGCCAGTCCGACTCGTGGAACGCGATCGACGACTGCTGGTCGTGCGGCGCGGGCCATTCGGTCCGGCTGCTCGGGTGGATCGACAGCGGGTGATCGTAAGCGTCCGACCGGCGGACGGCGCGGCCCAGGCGGTCGAAGCTGTTGGCGTCCCAGCCGCAGTCGCGCAGCGCGTACTGGTACTCGCCCGACAGGCACCAGACGCCCGTGTACGACGCGTAGCGCTTCGAGAGGTACTCAACGATCTGCTCCGCCTTGTCGATCGGCACGGGGCAAAAACGGCCGGACGTCTTGCCCCACCAGCAGACCGGCGTAATGGGAACCAGGCCACCGTCGATGATCGCCTCGACGCGGCGGTCGAGCGCGCGGAAGTACTCGGGGTTCAGTTCGGACAGGTCTCTGTCGGCGAACGCCCGGCCCCCTTCGTTGGCCTCGCCGGTTGGGTCCTTCGGGTTGTCGCCGAAGCCGGCCAGGTAGCGCATCAACACGGCCGTGAAGCCCTTCGACTTGCGGTCCGCCAAGTACTCCGCGAACGGGCCCTCGCCCCGCTCGTTCAGGCCGCACCGCAGCGTGTTGCCGTCCCAGAGGGTGTCGGCAAGCGGCAGGTACGGCGTGCCGTCGGCGTATTGGAAGGCCCGGTTGTCGGGGGCGATCCGAACGTGGCCGCGCAGGTTCGGGTTGCGCCGCAGCTCGTCGGACTTCGGTTCGACCGCCGTGAGGCGCCCCGACTGGGCGTCGAGGCCCTTGTCGTCGGAGTGCGTCGTGTACTCCCACTCGCCCGCGCGGGTCGGCGCGAAGCGTGCGACCCACCGGCCCCGGCCGTCAGAGAACAGCGGCACGCGGCGGCGGGTGTCGCTGCCGCGGTGGACGAACTCCGCGTAAGCGGGCGTGGAATGCCACGGGTGCGTCTCGGCCGAGCGGAAATCGAACTGGGTCGTCTCCCAAACCGTGACCGGCTCGCCCGCGATGGCCGGGCGAGGCGCACCCCCGGCAACTAGCGGTAGAAACAGGACGGCGGCGGCTGCTTGTCTAATGAAGAGCATCGGGCAAATGGTTGTGGTTCGCGGAAAGCGTGGCGGCGAATCTTCGACCGATGGGCGAAGCCCTTCCCGACCGGCAGGTCCTCTTCGCCGCGGCGTTGGATCGCCCGCGTGGGACACGCCTACCGACGCGCCTTTTCGCCCGTGAGTTGGAAGTCCGCCGCGTCGGTTCCTCCGGGCGGCACGTCGAATTCGAGTTTGGATTGCACGTTGTACTGCGGGGGCACGCGCTCTTTGGCGACGAGGCCCTCGCCGTCTTCGGCTTCGACCGCGGTGGTGATCGTGACACGGTTGGCGCCAACGACGGCGCCCTCCGGACCGTCGTAAACCCGCAGCGAGTACGCGCCGGACGCGTCGGTCTTGCCCTTGGCGAGCATCATCACCGCGTCGGGGTCCTCTTGCGGCTTGGGCAGGAAGCGGACGGTCGCGTCGGCCAGGGGTTCGCCGTTGAGGGTGACCGTGCCGGAGACCGGCGCGATCTTCGCCTGCGGCCCGCAGCCGACCAAAGCGGCGGCCACGCCGAGCGCGATCAGCGAGAGGTTCCTGGTGACGGCCACCTTCGGCGCCTTGTCGGTAGGAGATGAGCCGGTAAGCGGGCGAGTCGAGAGGCGGCCGCCGTGGGGGGCTATTCGGGAGCGTCGATGGTCTCGCCGCCGCCGATGGTCGCCATCGCGGCCAGGGCGAACATGTCGACGTTCGCCGCGATCGGACGCGACGAACCGTCGGACAGCACCCAGTTGATCACGTTGCCCGCGTGCAACGACGCGAAGGCCCGCTGGCACGGCGCGCGGAAACCGGTCGCGTCGACGCACTTCTCGTAGTCCGGCGTGAGGCTGATGTTGCCCAGTTCGGGGACGATGGTCGCCTCGTTGTAGCCGTACGGCGTGTAGCCCCAGAACGCGGATCGCGTCGGCGTGGTGATCGTGTGGTACTCGCCGACGATGAGCGTCTTGGACGTGCCGTCCGTGATGTCGTTGATCGAGGTTTCCGAGAGGCTGTTGTCGCCGCCGCCCCCGCCGCCCAAGGCCGCCCGTTGCGCCGGGTTCATGTTCTTCGGCGCCACCACATTGTGCAGCGGCCCGCGCCAGTAGGCGGGCACCTTGTTCGGATTCGACTCGTCCCCGAGTTGCAGGCGGAAGTCGTTGAAGTAGGTCGTTACGGTATCTGCCGTGAATTTTCCTCGCCCCATGTTTCCTTTGTAGGAGCCCTTGGCCCACATGCCGAACGGTCCCCGCTGACCGCTAGCGGGCGGCATCAGCTGGCCCGTGTTCTCGTCGGTCGGGCACTCCATCATCGGGAGAATGGCTTGGGCGACGGGCTGCTGCACGGGGTCGGCGTTGTTCTTCTCGAAGTCGTACTGATCGAACAGGGCCGTCTCCTCTACGAACGGAAGGATACAAATCCCCCAGTTCTGCCACTCGCTCGTGCGGCTCGAATTGCCCATCGACACGCTGCCCGGCGGGAAGTTGCCGTTGGTGTCGTGGTAGTTCATCAGCCCCAGGCCGATCTGCCTGAGGTTGTTGGTGCATTGCACCCGCCGGGCCGACTCGCGCGCCGCCTGCACCGCCGGCAGCAGCAGGGCGACCAGGATGCCGATAATCGCGATGACGACCAGCAGCTCTACCAGCGTGAAAGCGCGAGCGCGTCGCCGAGTGGTGATTCTCATCGTTCGAAAAGCGAGGTTGAAAAGACGCCGACTCGCGTCGGCCGGTACGTAGGTGCAGCGCCCCCTGCGGACCACCAAGGGTCGGAGAGGCGATCGGGCACGGGCGGAGAGGGCCAGCCGCTAGGGCTTGCCGTCCGACCCACTGGGCCCGGCGACGCTGACGGCCGCCGTGGGGCGCGACGCTTGTGAGGCGTCGCCCCCGCGGCCGTTCGAAAGCATGTAGTCGCGGCCGTAGAGCAGGTGCGTACGCATCAGCTCCGCGGCGGCCGCGCCGTCGCCGCTGAAGATGGCGTCGGCGATCGCGCGGTGTTCGTCGTAGTTGCTGAGCAGCCGGTGCGGGTTCCGTCGCAGGTGGCGCGTGAAAATCAGCAGCAGCTTGTCGCGGAGCTGGTTCATCACGCGGAGGATCTCTTGGTTGCCCAAGCAATTCGTCAGCGTGAGGTGGAAGTGCAGGTCGACCTCCGCGGTCCCCTCGATCGACTGCTCCACGAGCAGGTCTTGTTGGCTCTCGAGGAGCCGGTCGATCGAGTCCCTCTGGGTGGCGGTGAGCCCCTCGCTCAGCGACTGGACCGTGTAGGTCTCGAGCACGATCCGTGTTTCGAACAGGTCGGCGATCTCGTGGAACGACAACTCCTTGACCAGCACGCCCTGCTGCGGAGAAATCACTACGAATCCTTCGCTGTCAAGCCGCTCCAGCGCGGTGCGGATGGGGGTCTTGCTCATCTTCAGTCGCGCCGTGAGTTGGCGCTCAGACAAGAACACACCCGGCTCGTAGTCGCCGGAGATGATCATGTCTTTAATCTTCTCATACGCTTCGCTGCGGAGCAGCCGGCGCGGGGCGCCGGCCCGACCGTTGTGAGTCGTTGACGAAGGCATTTCCCCACGCTCCTCGGTTGCCAGGGGCACGCGTTCCGGTCCCCGTGGTCCGGCCCCGCGATTCTAGTGTACTGAGATCTCAGTCAGACGCAAGCCGCTTCGCTCGCTCAACGCCTTCTAATGCGGTTCGCTCGCTGAGATCTCGCAGTTGCTCACGCATCCTCTCCAGCTCTGAATTGTAGGATCGCTCGCCTGCCAGGTTTCGCCATTCGTTCTTGTCGGTTCGCCAATCGTAAAGCTCTTCACTTCCGTCGTTGTAGCGGATGTAGTGCCACGGCGGGTCGATGAGCGAGTAATCCCCCGCCCGCATCATCGATAGGGCCACCCGCTCCTCGCTATCCGCTAGAGCCCCCCGCCCCAGCAGCGGAGCGAGGCTCTGTCCGTCGAGTTGTTCCGGCGCGTCGGTCAAGCCGCACAGGTCCACCAGTGTGGGGTAGAGGTCGACCAAACTGACGGCCTCCTCTCGCCGGCCGCGGGCGTGCTCGGGCTGGCCCGGCAAGGCCACCATGAGCGGCACGTGCAACGAGCGCTCCCACAGGGTCCACTTGCCCCAGTGTTGCTTCTCGCCCAGGTGCCAGCCGTGATCGCTCCACAGCACGACGATCGTGTCGCGGCCGTTGGGGCCCTCGTCGAGGGCGTCGAGCAGCTCGCCGACCTGCGCGTCGATGAACGCGATGCACGCTAGGTAGGCCTTCACGGCCTCGCGCCACTGCCCGTGCTCGACCACGGTGCGGTGCGCGCCGGCCGTGTCCGCTTCGAGCGCGGTTCGCCGCGCGTACGGCCCCAGGTCGTCGAGGTCCTCGCGGTTAAACGGCGGTAAGGGGATACGCTCGGCCGCGCCGATGAGCTCGAAGTAACGCTCGGGCGCGAAGAGCGGGATGTGGGGGCGGTAGTAGCCGATCGCCATGAAGAAGGGGCGGTCGTGCTCGCGCCGCAGCAAGTCGGCCCCCCAGTCGGTGAGCTTGCCGTCGCCCATGGCCGCGTCGTCGACCGGCAGGGCGCCCCAGTCGAAGGACTCGCCGCGGTCCGATTCGGGGTTTCGGTCGCTCGGCATGCCGTTGAGCGGCAGGCTCACCGTTCGGCCGGCGAGGGTGGCTTCGTGTGACTGGGCCTCGGTTCCCTTGCGTGGCAACTCGTCGGCTTCGTACTTCACCTGGCGCGGATCGAAGGGGCTCCAACGGAGGTGGGGAAAGAAGCCCTCTTCGAACAGTGCGCGGCTGGATTGGTGCAACAGCTTGCCCGCCCCGAAGGTGGCGTAGCCGTTGTCGCGAAAGACCGTCGGCAACAGCTTCAGGTCCGGGCGCGCTTTGCGTACGTCGCCGTCGCTGTTGGTGTAGACGCCGGTCGCCGTCGGGAGGCGGCCGCTAAACACCGCCGCGCGGGACGGGTTGCACAGCGGTGAGGTGCAATACGCGTTGGAGAAGACGACCGATCGTTCTGCGAGCCGGTCGATGTTCGGCGTGCGTGCGTCGGGGTGGCCCTCCAGGACGCCGACCCAGTCGTTCAGGTCGTCGATCGAAACGAACAACACGTTGGGCCGGTCCGCCGTGGGCTCGGTCGCCGCCCCCGCGTCGTGTGCGGCGGTTGGCTGAACCGCAACTGCCAGCCACGCGATCGCGGCCGCGAGGCGTCGTCGGGAAGGAAGCTCTCGCTTCGGCATCGGTGGCGTTCCCCAAAGTGGTCGTCCGCTCCGTGAAGCCGACGTGAAGCTCGCTTGTCGCCGGCACGAGAAAGCGGCGGGGCCGCGTAGTGACCCCGCCGCTGCTTCTCGTTCGCCGAACTGGCTATCGCCGCTTATGACTCAACGCGGCGATCGCAAAGGGCGCCAGGCACAGCCCAACCGTCGTGGGCTCGGGGGCGGCCGTGGCGGCCGCTCCGGAGTCGCCGCCGTAGGCGCCGGCCCACAGGTCGTAGTGCTGCTGGCCGACGGGCGTGCCCAGGTCGTTGTCGTTCGGCAACGCCGTTTCGCTCCCCAGGTTGTCGCGCCAAACGGTGTAGTCCGCCGCGTTGACCAGGCCGTCCTCGTTGAAGTCTCCCGGAACCGGCGGCCCGGTCACCGCTTCGATGGCGAGGCTCTGGAAGTCAATCGTGTAGGCGTCCTGCGGGCGTGACGAGCCGCCCCGTGTGCGGTAGCCGAAGTAGTTCCCCGTGATCGGGTCGCCCATGTCGATCACCGTGAAGGTGTCGGTGATCAGCTCCGGTGGGGCGTCGGGCGGGTTGAACACGTCGCCGTTCTCGTCGGCGGCGCGGGCGTACGCCTCGATGGTGCCGGTCAGTTGGACCGCCGGCGCTCCGTCGACGAGGATGTCCTCCACGAGCAGCGACATCGTGATGTCGCGGAATTCGCCGCCGGGCCGCGGGTCGCCCAGGTCGGGGTCGTCGATTTGGAAATCGTAAGCGCCGGCCTGCTCCTCCTCGGGGATGAACGCGTCGTCGTTTCCGTTGAACACCCGGCGGAGCAGCTCTTGGTCATTCAGCCCGCCCTGGCCGTCGGGCGTGACCTTGCGGATCCGCACGCGGCCATCGCGGATTTCGGTGTCGAAGTAGTAAAAGCTCTCGCCGTTGGCCGCGTCGTGGAAGCCGGGGCCGGTCGCCCGCGCGTGGATGCCGACGCTGGTCTGGCCGGTAAAGATGCTGTTCTTCACCTGGAAGACGCTCGTCGTGAGGATGTCCTGTGTGCCGCCGTTGAGGACCGGCACGGTCGCGGCGGTCTCGTTGTTGGACGCTTCATTAAACATCCGGAGGATGCCCAGCGGAACGTCCGGCGGGTCGTTGAATTGCCAGTCGGCGAGTATCTCATCGCCATCGGGGTCCGGCTCGGTCGTGAAAGAGAACTCCGCGATGTCGCCCGGGTCGTCGTAGTCGTTGAAGTAGGGCAAAGAAACCTGAGCCGCCGCGTGCTGCGCGGTGAGAGCAAATCCGAGGGCGGCGATGAGCCCTGTTGCTATAGCCGCGCGGCTTCGGCGCGTTGCGTATTTAAACAGACGATGCATGGGTGATGCCTCCGGAGGATCCATCGGGGTGATCGTGGCGATTCTCTTGAGGTCCGCCGGGCGTCGATTGCCGAGCGGACCTTTCATCTGCTTGGCGGCGGGCCAAGCTTGTCGTGCGTCCGTGATGGTGACGAACTAAGGTCGTTAGCTAGCAGCGGGTCGCGTGCGTCGGCGGGGTCGCAAACCGGGAGAAGGCCGACCTCAGAAGCTGTGACAACAAGGTCGGCCTCCTCCGGTTGCGGTCCACCCCGACGCAAATTGGATTCAGGAGCAATGGGGAACAGTGGGGCCGGACAGCGCCGTCTGGCCGATTGGCTCTCGGTTTCGAGGTCTCGCCGCCGGTTCAGCGGCGCCGGCTGCAGCTGGGTCGAAAAGGTTTGGGAAGAGTCGGTCGTCGCGACGGGCGGACCCCGCTTGCCCGGGGCTGCGAATCGCTTAACGCGTCGGCCGATCGTGGATCCTTGTAAGCTCGACGTCGGCCAAAGGCTGTTCCGAAACTATCTGAGATCTCAGACAGATGCAAGCGACTTCCACCCAAATTGCGCGAATGCACGGCGTCTTCTCCAGCCGATGTCGCAACGCTGCGCGAGCCAAGGGAATCGCATCGAGCGCGAAGCGTCGGTCACCTGTGGACGGCTGCGGCCGGCTGTCTGCCGGACCGGCTCGAACGCAAAGAGGTCCGCGGCAGCTGGGCTTCTCCGAGAAGGCGATTGCCGGCCGACTGGCGGTCGACGGATCCCAAATCGCCGACGCGTTGCTCCGCACAAGCCGGGCGTCCGGTGCGGCCTTACTCTCACGCTGAGCTGCAAGAGGCTGGGGCCAATCAACTCAGGCCGGTCAGCGTCGTGCGCGATACACTGCAGCGACGTGCCCCGTGAGAACCGACGCCGCCAGGGCCACGGCGGAGGCCTCCGGGACCGACGCGGCCGCCGCTTGCTGGGCGTCGCGCCACACGGTGTAATCGGCGGCGTTGATCTCCCCGTCGAAATTGCCGTCCGCGGCGAGTTCTTGAGACCGGTAGAGCGACTGCCAGCGGAGCCAGTCGGACTGGCTCACTTGTCCGTCTTGGTCGTAGTCGCCCGCCAGGCCGGCTACGAAGGTGCTGCCGGGGCCGACGTCGTCGGCCGTCAGCCGCCGGTACCGCATCCTCGCCCCGGCGTCGGGCGCGGCCGTGGCGACGAGGTTCCCGAGGGAGTCTCGTTCCAACTGCGGGTCGGCGCCCGTTGTCACCCCGTCGGGGGCGTGCCCCGGGGAGCCCGAACCGGTCGACCACGTGTAATTGCCAGACCAGGTGTTCGACGCGTCCGGCGCGTTGTTCTGCCGATCGATCGCCTTGCCGCGGCTGTTGACGATCAGATTATCGGAGAACTCGTTGTCATAGGGAGGGATGTCGATCAGGTCGCCGTTCCAGGTGGCGTTGTAAAAGTAGCCGTAGAGCAGGCTGTAGGCGCCCGTGTTGATGATTGAATTGTTCGAGACCTCGCTGTTGCGGACCGCCGCGTAGGGGGCGTCGTCGTGGTCGCCGGCGCCGAGGAGGATCCCGCCCCTCAGGTTGCCGCTCTCGGTCCCGTAGGAGCCCTCGAAGTAGTTGTTGGTTATCGTATGGTCGGCGCCGTAGGCGCGCACGCCGCGGCCGTCGATGAAGTAGTTCGAGTCGACGACGCCGTCGTTCCCGCCGCGCAGCACGAGCTGGTCGTTGTTGTGCTCGAACGTGTTGTGGCGGAACACGTTCTCGGAGCTCTTCGAGGAAATCAGTTCCGACGACGAAGCGTTGTCTTCCCACAGGTTGTGCTCGACCACTGTGCGGAAGGCCGCCCCGGCGGACGAGCCCCAGCTCAGCTGCAGGGTCTCGTAACCGGCGTTGCCGGACCAGTAGTTGTACCGGAACACATTGTCGGTCGAGAAAAGGTCGGTCGAGCCCCCCGCCACCCGCACGACGATGGCGTCGTTGTTGTTGAGGAACTCGCTCCTCTCGACCACGTTACGCGCGGACCGGTCGGTGATGTCGAGGTACATCGAGTTGTTGGCGGCGTTCGAATCGGGGTTGCTGCTGGTCAGCCCGGAGTCGGAGATCGAGAGGTTCCGCAGCACGTTGTCGCTCGCCTCGCGGACCCGCACGACCGTCACCCGGTCGCTCGACTGCGTGCCGTCGGCGGTGACGTCGGTGAAACGGAATCCGTCGATTACCCAGTGGTCTCTCTCGACGCGCAGCTTCGTCCGATCGCTGAGCTGGGGCCCCGTGAACGTGACGCCGCCGACGGTCTGCGCCTTGAAAGTGATCGGCGAGGCGGCCGTCCCGTCCCGGCCGTTGATACGCACGGGAAATGTGTAAACGCCATCCTTGACGACGATCGTGTCGCCCGGCACGGCCGCGGATATTGCGTTGGCTATCGACGCTTCGGAGTCGGTGAAGTGCGTTGCCGCGACCACCGTCTGAGCAAGAAGAGCGCACGCGCAAGCCGCAAGCGTCGATGCTGGGGCGGGCGGCAGGCGGTTCAACAGGCGTGCGACGCGTCCGGTTTTGTTCCGGGCCAAGGGCTTATCCATAGATAGATATTTTCAGACACAACTTTGCTGCGCCACCGGCGGGTAGCCCGGTGGGCAAGAGAGAAGGCGGAGGGCGATGAGCGCGCGGTTACCTCTAGGCGCAGCACCTCATAATCGGATAGTATCTGAGATCTCAGTGGGACGCAAGTGTGTAGTCGTACAGAAAAGTCGACCCGTGGAGGCATCGTGTCCAGCCGCACCGCCGCGAGTCGGATGTTCAGACGACAACTCCCTAAAATCGGATTGTCGACCCTCCAGCGCTTGATGAAGATTTCCCCGGCGCCACGGACCCGCGGGCATGGACGCCGGCCCGTCATCGAGCCGCGGCGCTGTGCCGCGTGGCGGCCCCGCCGTTTCTGAAGGGCCTAGAAGCCCGCCGCCAACTCCCCTTATTCAAACCGCTATGCAGACGGCCTCTCCTAGCTCCGCCGCGCCCAGCCGGCGCCGGTTCATTAAAGCGGCCTCGGCCGCCGTTGCCGCACCGTATTTCGTGCCTCCGTCGGTCTTTGGGGCGACCGCGCCGAGCAACCGGATCACGATCGGCTGCATCGGAGTTGGCAACAAGGGATTCCCGATTATGGAGTCCTTCCTGAACGACCCGAGGGCGCAGGTCGTCGCCGTGTGCGATGTGAACCGCGGCAGCCACGGCTACCGCGACGAGAAGCAGTTCCTCGGCCGCGAGCCGGCGCGCGAGCGGGTCGAATCGTTCTACGCATCGAAGACGGGCCGCGGCGGGCAGCGGTGCGACGCTTACAACGACTTCCGGGAGGTCCTCGCACGGGGCGACATCCAGGCGGTGACCGTCTGCACGCCCGACCACTGGCACGCCCCGATCACGGTGGCCGCGGCGGACGGCGGCAAGGACATCTACTGCGAGAAGCCGTTGAGCCTGACCATCAACGACGGCAAGAGGATGGTCGACGCGGTCCGCCGGAACCAGCGGGTGTTGCAGACGGGCAGCCACGAGCGGTCTAGCCCCGTGAGCCGCCAGGCGTGCGAGCTCGTGCGGAACGGCTACATCGGCCGGGTGAAGCGGGTGCTGACGCAGGTCGGCGAGCACAACAAGGTCGGCCCGGGCCCCGGGTGGCAGCCGATGAGCGTGCCGGACGGCTTCGACTACGACATGTGGCTCGGTCCCGCCCCCATGGCGCCGTACCACAAGGACCGTTGCCTTTATCGCTTCCGCTTCAACTACGACTACTCGGGCGGCCAGGTCACCAACTTCGGCGCCCACTCGTTGGACATGGCGCAGTGGGGGCTCGGTCGGGACGGTTCCGGCCCCGTCGAAGTCGAGTACGTCGACGCGGAGTTCCTCCCCGAGGGGAGCCTCTTCAACGCGGCGACCCACACGACCTTCCGCTGCCGCTACGAGGACGGCGTGGAGCTCACCTGCAAGACGGGCGACCCCGCCGTGTACGTCGAGTTCGAGGGCGAAGAGGGGCGGGTCGCGACCGGCTACGGGCTCGACGGCGTGCAGACCGAACCGGCGAGCCTCGCGGCGGTCGAGATCCCCGCGGAGGACCAGCTGTACGTCAGCGACGACCACGTGGGCGACTTCCTCGATTGTGTGCGGTCGCGTCGCGACCCCGCCGCGCCGGTCGAGGTGGGGCACCGCAGCGCGACCGTGTGCCACCTCGGGAACATCGCTATCCGGCTCAAGGCCAACCTCCGTTGGGACCCGGCCGCGGAGTCTTTCTTGGGCAACGAAGAGGCCAACGCGATGCTCGACCGCCCGGCGCGCGGCGACTGGGGCTGAGCCCCGCACCGACTCGCAATTGGCCTTCCGCTCGCCCTTCATCGGCGCCGGGCGGCCGGGCCCAGCCAACCTTTCTAGGAGCACGCCGACATCGTCCGCCCCGTTATGCAACGCCCCTTCGCGCGGTCCACCGACGTGTGCGTCACGGCGGCCGAGCTCTATTTGCTGCCCGTCGAGACGCGCATGCCGCTCAAGTTCGGGCGGGAGGAGCTCTCGCGCGTGACCTGCGCGCGGGTGCGGCTGATCGTGCACGATCGGTTGGGGCGGGTCGCGGAGGGCTGGGGCGAAACGCCGCTCAGCGTGCCGTGGGTCTGGCCGAGCCCGATGAGCTACGCCGATCGCGAGGCGGTGCTGATCGACTTCTGCCGGCGTCTGACGCAAGCCTGGCCCCTCGCCCTCGACTACGGGCACCCCCTAGAGATCGGCGCCTCGTTCCAAGGAACCAATCTCCCGGCGCTGCGGAAGCGCTTCAACGAGATCAGCCGCTGCAGCGAACCGATGCCGCACCTGGCGGCGCTCGTGTGCTGCAGCCCGTTCGACATCGCCCTGCACGACGCCTACGGCCAGCTCGTGGGCGAGCCGGTCTACCGCGTCTACGGCGCGGAGCACCTGTCGCGCGACCTGTCGCACTTCCTCACGCCGGCTCCCGACTCGGCGGTGGACTTCCGGGGCGCGTACCCCGAGGACTTTTTCGACTACCCGCCGCCGGATCGCTTGCCGGTGTGGCACTTGGTGGGGGGACTCGACCCGCTGACCGACGACGACCGAGAAGGCCCGCCGATCGGCGACGGGTATCCCGAAACGCTCCGCGAATGGATCGAGCAAGACGGGCTCACGTGCCTGAAGATCAAGCTGCGGGGCGCCGACCCCGAGTGGGACTTCCGCCGCCTCGAATCGGTCGCCGCGGTCGCCGCGGACTACGACGTGCGCCACCTCACGGCGGACTTCAATTGCACCGTGACCGATCCGAAGTACGTGACCGCGGTGCTCGACCGCCTCGAGCGCGAGCACCCGCAAGCCTACGAGAAGCTGCTCTACGTGGAGCAGCCGTTCCCTTACGACCTGTCGAGCAACCAGATCGACACCCGGGAGATCTCCGAGCGGATCCCCCTGTTGATGGACGAGAGCGCGCACGACTGGCGGCTGATCCGGCTGGGGCGCTCGCTCGGTTGGAACGGCGTCGCGCTGAAGACCTGCAAGACCCAAACCGGCGCGCTCCTGTCGCTCTGCTGGGCGAAGGCCCACGGCATGCACCTGATGGTGCAGGACCTCACCAACCCCATGCTGGCGCAGATACCGCACGTTCAGCTTGCCGCGCACGCGGGCACGATGATGGGCGTGGAGTCCAACGCGATGCAGTTCTACCCCGAGGCCTCGGCGTCGGAAGCCGCCGTGCACCCGGGCCTTTACAACCGCGTCGACGGCATGCTCGATCTCGGCACGATCGCCGGCCCCGGCTTCGGCTACCGCCTCGACGATATCGACCGGCGCCTGCCGGCGCCCGAGGTCAGCTGCGAGCGGTAGGGCCGCACGGATCGGCCCGGCCCTCTGCAGCGGCCCAATAGCCCGCCGCCTTCGCGCCCTGAAACCGGGAGCAACGCGCCGCCCGGCCTCTTGAGGAAACCGATGACGCACTCCGAGCCCGCACCCCACTTCGGCAAGCTGGTCCACGCAGCCTGCTGGATGACCGTTTTGGCCGGCCCGGCGCCGAGCGGGCCCGCCCTCGCCGCCGGGCCCGGCTGGCTGCCGCTGTTCGCGGAGCGTCTGGACCGTGCCGAGCAGGCGGCCGAGGCCGACCCCGAAGCGTTTTCGCCCGCGCTGGAGCAACTGCGCCGCGACGCCGATCGGGCGCTCTCTGCTGGCCCATTCTCGGTGACCCAGAAGAGCCAGACGCCGCCGAGCGGCGACCGGCGCGACTACATGAGCATCGGCATCTACTGGTGGCCGGACCCCGACCAACCAGACGGCCTCCCCTACATCAAACGCGACGGGCGGCCGAACCCTGAGTATTACGAGATCAGCGACCCGGCGCAGTTGCTCGACCTCTCGGCCGCGGTCGAGACCCTGTCGCTCGGCTACCGCTTCTTCGGCGACGAGCGCTACGCCAGCCGCGCCGCCCGGCTGCTACGCACGTGGTTCTTGTCGCCAGAGACCGGCATGAGGCCGCATCTGGAGTACGCACAAGCGGTGCCCGGCCGCAGCACAGGGCGTGGCTACGGCATCATCGAGACCCGCACCCTGCCGCGGATTGTCGAGTCGCTCGGGCTGCTGGCCGCGTCCGACGCTTGGGGCGACAGCGACCAAGCGGCGATGCGCCGGTGGTGCAAGGATTATCTCGACTGGCTCCAGCAGAGCGAGAAGGGCCGCTTCGAGGCGCAGACCCACAACAACCACGGCACCTACTACGACCTGCAAGTCGTCAGCCTGATGGGCTTCTTGGGCCGCGAGGCCGACGCGCGGGCGGTTCTCGGGCGTGCGGAGCAATCGCGTATCGCTTCGCACATCCGCCCCGACGGCCAGCAGCCGCACGAGATCGCCCGCACGCGGAGCTGGGACTACTCGGTGATGAACCTCGCCGGCCTGATGCAGCTTGCCGATTACGGCGATCGGTTGGGGCTCGACTTGTGGGGGTGCGAAGCGGCCAACGGGGGTGGGCTGCGGCCGGCGCTGGATTACCTCGTCGCGTTCATGGGCAAGGACCAGAGCTGGCCTCACGAACAGATCCGCAAGACGGACACCCGGCGGCTCGCGCCGGTCGCCCTGCTGGGCGCCGTGGCCTACGACGACCCCGGGCTCGCGGCGGCGGCTGGGGCGCAACTGCCCGACACCAGCCGCGCGTACCTCGTGCTCGGCGTCGCGCCGCAGGGCGTCCCGTAACAGCGTGCCGACCGCGTCCGCCGATTGCAGAACCGCGCGGTCACTCTTGGGACGCGTGTGGACCCTCTCGTTCGACACACAGAGCGACGTCGATCCCGAACGCGGGCGAGTCTAGCTGGAGCACGCCTCCGGGGTGGGAGAGCCGAGACGGGTCCTCCAGCGGGCCGGCGGCCGGGTCCCACCACCGCAGCCGGTAGTCGCCTGGCGGGACGTCCAGCTCGACACGCGCCGACCGCCGGGTCGACGCGAACTCCGCCAGGTCCTTCGGCTTCCAACCCAGCGGCGTGTGCAGATAGACCGCATAGCACCGGCCCGGATCGGCGAGCGCCTGGAGCGACACGCCATCGCTCGTCGCGACTGCCTCCCCTGCCGGCCGCATGCGGACGAGGTCGAACTGGTCGAGGAACCGCTTGAGCACGCCGAGCTGCTCGCGCAGTTCTGGCCCGCCACCGCCGGGCGACTCGTAGCTGGTGAACGAGCCGTCGGGGTGGGCCGGCGTGAAGGAGTAGTCGAGGTTGTTGTAGATGGCGCCGCCGGCGAGGAGGAACGCCCACGCCTCGGTGCGGTAGACGGCGTCGTCCGAGCCGCGAAAGCCCGATTCGTTCGCGCCGACAGCGACCCGCAGGTGCGAGTTGTCGGAGACCGCCTTCGGCGGGGTGGCGTAGTGGAAGGTCAGGATCGACACGCCCGGCGGCGCCTTGTCGATACGCTTCGTATGGCTGGCGACATTGCGTGACACGAGCCGGTCGGGGTCGACACGATTGATCTCGCTTGCAATCCGCTGCTCCCAGGCCTCGGGCACGTCGCTAGTGTAGGGCTCGTTGCAGACCTCGAAGTAGAGGTTGTCGACTCCACGGAGTTCCTCCGCCAGCTTGCGCGTCATTTCGATCTGAACCGCCGACAGCTCCTCGTTCTCCAGGGTCAACACCTCGTTGCGGTCGCAGTCGCCGAAGCCGTTCACGTTATTATCGGCGTGCATCGGGCACGCCTGCCAGATCGCGTCGTTGTACATCGGCGAGAACAGCGTCAGCTCGACGACGATGCCGCGTTGCGAGGCTTCACGCATCAGCGCTTTCAAGCGGACGACGTAGCCGGCGTTCCACGACGTGAGGTCGAACCGCTGGCGCCCGTCGGGACGCGTTTCGGCGACCGCCCATGGGCAGACGAACCGGCCGGCGGCCGGCGCGAGCGGGTTGTCTGTGATGCCGAACGACTCCGGCGTTTCGCGGTAGGCGCCCGCGAACACGCGCGTGTGGTTGAGGCCGTCGCTGGCGAGTTCGTCGAGGTACGTGCGGAAGTCGAAGTCGAGGTTCACCAGCGCGCCGTAGTGCTCGCCCGACGTGAGCAACACGATCGGCTCGCCGCGGAACAGGAAGCGGTTAGGGTTCTGCGGGTGCAGCGCCAGCGGCTCATTGGATTCTGCGGCGCCCGTCGCCAGGGCGAGGCACAGCAAACAGAGCAAGCGTCGATTCGCGGGCATTGTGGGGTCCTTCGGTGTCGCTAGAAGCCGACGCACTCGGTCGGGGGAATGCCGCAGCGCGGTCGCGGTGGGATTCAGTCGGCGCTTAGCTGCCGCGGGTCGATCGCCACGCCACGCTCCGCCGACTGGTACGCCGCCTCGACCAGGCGCAGCGTCTTGAGGTTGTCCTGCCCGGTCGTTTCGGCCCGACCCGGCTGCCGCAGGCCGTCTACCAAGTTTTGCAGGCAAGGGACGATGCTCGAGTGGACCACCTCGTAGGCGGGGTCGGCCCAGTCGTGCTTTGCCGGCGGGTGGTGCTCGGTGCGCACGCCGTCGGCCGTGGTCACGTCGATGCGGTAGTCGGGCCCGAGCTCCGCGCTGCCAAGCGATCCTTCGACCAGCACGAAAGTCTGCGGGAACCGCTCTTCGCGCAGCCGGGTCGCGTAGCTCATCTCGCAGGTGACGGTCGCGCCGCCGCCCATGCCCATCACGACCGTCGCGACGTCCTCGCCGGCGATCTCCGGGTGCACGCGGCGTGTCTGGCAGTAGAGCGATTCGGCCTCGCCAAAGAGGAACCGCGCGGCGTCGAGCAAGTGCGGTCCGACGTCGTTGAGGATGAACCGCGGCAGACGGGCCAACAGCGGCTGGTTCTCGAACACCGGGAAGCTGTTCGAGTACTGGATCCGTGCGCGGAACACCTCACCGATCCGGCCGCTAGCGATGATCCCCTTCAAAGCCCGCTGCGGCGACTGCCACCGCCAGTTCTCGTGCACCAGCAGCGGCACGCCGGCGGCCTCGCAGGCGTCGACCATGCGCGCGGCTTCGGCGAGGGTGTCGGCCAGCGGCTTCTGGCAGATCACCGCCACGCCCGATTCCGCGGCCAGGGCGGTCAACGCCGGGTGCGAGGCGCCGTCGGTGATGATGTCGACAAAGTCGGGCTTCTCCCGGTCGATCATCTGCTGCGCGTCGTCGTACACGGCGAGCCCGCCGAAGCGCTCGGCGAGCGCCTCGGCCTTGCCACGCGTCCGCGACTGGACCCCCACACAGCGGACGCCCTCGATCTCGCCCCAGCCCGCCAACTGGAACCGCGACCAGAACCCCGCCCCGATGACGACGAATCGTAGCTCGGACATCGATCAACCTCGGATGACATCGGCGACAACAACCGCGTGCGGCGCCAGCCCGAGCGAGGGCCCTTCGACGCGTCGCCGGTCGCTGAGCAGCGTTTCCGGCTCGGCGGTCGCCCGCCGCAGGGAATCCGCATCGAGCACGCACAACTCGTATCCCACGCCCCCGAACGCCGACGCCGGCGGCAACCCAACCCGCGTCGATTCGCCGGTGTGGTTAGCGACCATCAGCCGCTCGGCGCCGCTGGACCGCAGCGCGACGCCCGACACTTCCAGCGGCCGGCCCCAATCGAGCCGGCTCAACGCCGCGCCGCGGAAGCCGCTCAGCCATTGGAAAACGTGGTACAGAGGAAACACCCCCCCGGGCTCGTACGAGAACCCTCCGAAAGGCGACGGCTCTAGCGGCGCGAGCAGCCCGCCGAGGCCGTGGGTCTCGTAGTAGGTCAGCCGCGACGCGCCCGCGGCGCCTAGCTGTGCGACGCTGCCCAGCGTCCACCCGGCGGCGAACAAGCCGGTCTGCCGCGGGTCGAACCGCGGCGGCGCGTGGCCGGGCGGCGGCGGCGGCTCGGCGGCGGTGGCGTTCGGGTTGAACTGCGGGCGGAGCGTGATCGGAGCGACCGCGACCGGCAGGCCGCCGCTCAGCGCCTGGGCCGAGGTGACCGTCTGGCCTTGGGCTTCGAGCGTCTCGACCAGCGACAGGTCGTCGAAAGCGTGCACCTGCGGGTTGATCGAGTAGGTCACCCCGTCCAGCGCGTCAGGCGCTGGCCGGTTGCGGTTGAGCTCGGCGAAGTACGCCCGTGTGCCGCCGAAGCAACGCGCCCCGGGCGTGAGGCCGGCGACCCGCTCGCGCACCCGCGTAACGTCCGCGGCCGACGCGGTTTTCTTTTCGTCGCTGTAGGCCGACCACACCGCGACCCGCGACGCCAAGTCGACGAGCAAGGGCGCCACGCGGTCGAGCGTCGCGTCGAGATGGCCGTCAACACAGATCGCCAGGTCGAGGTCCGCTCCGATCTGGGCCGCCAGCCCGTCGGCCGACTCCAGGTCGGCTAGGCGATCCGGGCTCGCGTCGCGCAGGTCGATGCGGAGGTGCGCCGGCGCCAACGCGGCCAGCCGCCCACGTTGCGTGTCGCTGGGCGGCGGAGCGCGGTGAGGGAAGGTGAAGCCGAGGTCCGGCAGCCGCTCGCCCGTGTCGACAATCTCGGGCGCGGCAGGCTGTGGGCCGGCGCTCGCCCGCGGCTGCGGCGGGCTCGTCGTCAACGAGGGCGAGCTGCCTGTGAGGGAGAGCGTCACGGCTTGGAAAAACGACTCGCCGGACTCGACCCGGACCGGAAACGGCTCGTCGAGCGGCGTGCAGTACGTCTTGTACGAGGCGTCGGTCCAGTTGCGCTGGTCCTCCGTCTCGAACACGTCGCCCTCGAACGCGGCCAGCCCCTCGACCCCCGGAGCGACCTCGTGCCCGATCGCGACCAAGCCTTTGAACGGTTGGTGCGGAGCGATCCGTTCGGGGAACCGGCCCTCGGCCGCGCCGCCGCCGGCGTGCCGCGTCGAGCACCGCGCGCCGGCGCATTCCTTGATGGGGTGGAGCAAGCAGAACCCGATGCGGTTCTTCAGGAACGCCGACTCGGCCTGGCCGCGCATCTCGTAACGGATCGCGCCGCTCGCTTGCAGCCGGACGCTGCCGAACCAGACGAACTGGATCTCGTCGCGGCGGCAATCGGCGCGGAAGGAGAGCTCGATCGCGTCGCCTTGTTCGGCCCGCTCGACGCGCGAGATCACGGGCTCAACCACTTCCCAGTTGTGGTCGCGCACCGCCACGTACAGCCCCCGCCAAACCTCGGTTTGGCCCAGCCGCACGTGGCGCAGCAATCCCGAATCGGACTCGAATCGCGCGGACAGGGGGCCCGCTTGCAAGAGCAGCCCACCTGGTACGGGCTCGGCGGCGACGCGCTCGTGGTGCGGTTGAGGACTCACGCCGGGCCGGAGCGGTATGGTGAGGAAGGAGATAGCGCAGGGCGGTCCCGACGCGTCGCCCGCGTCGGCCGAGCGGCTCAGAAGTGGTACCCCATCAGGTCGCCGTCCTCGCCGGTTTCTAGCTCGAGCAGCGCGAGGAACAACGTGCCGAGGCCGTCGATCGTGTCGGCCACGTCCTCTCCCGGGTGGCTGCGGAACGCGCCGAGGTCCTCGATATAAAGGGTACCGACGGCTTCGCGGGCGATCTGGTGGGCGAGCTCTCGCGCGCGGTCGTCGTCGAGCACCTTGGCGGCGCGGGACAGGTAGTGGATCACCGCGCCGTAATCGGCCGCGTACGCGCCGTCGACCCAGTGGCCGCCGTGCCGCTCGGAAAGGTGCTTCGCCGGCAGGCTGTTCTCGATGTGCTCGATCCACCGCTGGGCCGCTTCGCGGTAGGCCTCCTTGCCGGTCCGCTCGTAGAACGACAGGCACGCCTCGGCCATGGCCATCGGGTAATCGTGGATCGGGAAGAGCGGTTCCCACACGTCGGCGTACAGGTCGGGCTGGTAGGGGTACTCCTGCTCTTCCTCCGGGTGGCGCGGCTTGGCGTCTTCGACGCGGAGGGCGCCGTAGTACTTGCCGGCGTCGGCGTCCCAGCCGTGCTCCAGGTAGGCGAGCAGCCCGGGCTCGGCGATCGCCACGAACTCGTCGACGCCGGTTAGCTCGGCCGCGCGGAGCAGGTCGCCGGCCCACAGACCGATCTCGGTGGTGCCGTGGTAGTAGTCCCACCGCTTGCGGTGGCCTTGGTTGCGGACGACGCCGGTCTCCTCACCGTGGTCCGCCGCGGAGAACCGCGCGACCTTCAACGCGGTGTCGATCAGCTGCTGGCGGTCGTCCGGCCGTTGGGCGGCGAGCCAGGCGATCGACTCGACGAGCACGCCGCCGGTCTCGATGAACGGGTAGCACTTCGCGACGAACTCCTCGTCCGGGTCGATCTCCTTCTTGTTCGTCGGCGCGTGGCGGTCAAAGAAGCCACTCTCGTGGTCGACCACGTGCAGCTCCGCCATCGAGCGCACGCACGCGGCCGCCGCCTCGGGCGAGACGCGCGTGATCGCTTCCCAAGCGACGGGGATCGGCCGCGCCTCGTGCGAGAAGTGACCGATCCGCTCGATCTCGTCGCGGAAGACGTCGTAGAACAGGTGGTTGCCCCACAGGAAGAAGCCGTTCTTGTCGGACACGCACCGCTCGAGGAACGCCGACACGCAGCGGTCGGCCCCTTCGCTGTACTTGCGATCCCCCGACAACTCGGACACCCGGTGGGCGGTCACCAACAGCGGGATGTCCCAGTACAGGTTGCTGCCACGCGGGGCGTGGATGCGGCGGTACGCGCGGCGGCTCTTGGAGTCGACCGACTCGTTCTGCCCCCCCTTACGCAGGTCGATCGACGCGATCCACAGGTCGTTGGTGTCGTCGCCGTACTTGTCCACACCGACTTCGAGCACCCGGTCGAAGTGGCTCTGGATCTTTTCCAGGTACGAAGCCTCTGTGTCGGCGCCGAGGGCCTGCATTGAGGTCGCCGCCAGCCCCGCCAGCAACAACGCGAAGCGCTGCGGGGCGAAGCGGGGTTCGATCGGGAGCAACTGAGATCTCAGCATTTTGGTCGTAGGTTCTTGAAGAGGAGATCCGTTGGGGGGCCGCCGCGATCCGCCGGGCGTGGTCCGGCGCGGGCGATGCTCGGCGGTAACCCGCGCCGAGCGTCGGAAAAGCTGGTCGTGCCGCTCCCGCCAGACGCAGGCGGCCAGCGGGTCCTCGCACGATTTGCCCTGAATCATCGCGCGGGAGTGGCGCCGCTTCAATCCGTTTTCCGGGTTTTTATCCCCTGCCCTCCGTATTTTCCGACGCGGTGCTCTACGCCAGCCGTTTACAAAGTCGGCTCGAAGCGACCGACGCCGCATCCGGACCTCACACGACGCCCCAACGGCGAAGCAACGCCGATGCCTAGCAACCCCACGCACAACCCCACCCGCCGCGATCTCTTGAAGCTCGGCGCGGCGTCGCTGGCGCTGGCGGGCCCGCCACGCGCCTGCCTGGCCCGCGAAGGGGAAGCCCCGACGGGCAGCGAAGAGTACGAGATCTGTGCGTTCGAGAAGTTCATCCAGGACCTGAGCTACGACGAGCTGTCGGACGCCCTCGCCGAACTCGGTTTCGATGGCGTCGAGGCGACCGTCCGCCGCGGGGGCCATGTGCCGCCGGAGCGTGTCGGGACCGAGCTGCCGAAGCTCGCCGCCGCGCTCGAGCGGAACGGCCTGAAGGTCACAGTCATGACCACCGACGTGCGCGACGCGTCGGACCCCCTCGCCCGCGAAGTGTTGCGAGTCGCGGCCGACCTCGGGATCGAGCGTTACCGGATGGGGCACTTCCGCTACGCGAAGGACGAGCCGGTCTTGGAGCAGCTCCAGCGGCTGCGGCCGGCCTTCGCCGGGCTCGCCGACCTCAACCGGCGGCTTGGGCTACAGGGCCTCTACCAGAACCACTCCGGCTGGCGGTACGTCGGCGCAACGCTCTGGGACGCGCACCGCTTGATCGACGGGATCGACCCGGCCGAGCTCGGCGCGGCCTTCGATATCCGGCACGCGACGGTCGAGGCGGGGCTGTCGTGGCCGCTGCTCTACGAGCTGATGCGGCCGCACATCGGCGCGGTCTACGTGAAGGACTTCCGTTGGAACGGGAGGAAGGCCGAGAACGCGCCGCTCGGAGCGAGGGTCGACCCCGAGTTCTTCAAGATGCTGCGCGCCGACGACTACCGGGGACCGATCTCGCTCCACGTCGAGTACCTGCCCGACGGCGACACCCGGGCCAATCTCGAGGCGCTGCGCGTCGACCTCCGAACCCTCCGCGGTTGGCTCCAAGCCTAGCGGACAAGCCTAGCGGCCTAGCGGACAAGCCTAGCGGCCTAATGGACCAGTGGACCGTGCCGCCGGGGCCGCTTCAGCGTGAGCGCCGAGCGCGTCGCAGCACGGCCCAAGCCAGCGTGGCCTGCGTCGCGGCGGCGGCGGCGGCCGGCTCCGGGACCGATTCCGTCGACGGCGCAGCGGCCAGCGTGCGTCCGAAGCGCTCCCGCCAGACCGCGTAGTCCGTGCTGCCGACGAAGCCATCGGCGTTGGCGTCCGCCGCCAAGCCGGGGCCGCCGAGCCCGCGCGTGTCGCGCCAGACCGTGTAGTCGGCCGCGTCGACCACGCCGTCGCTGTTGAAGTCGCCGGCCAGATAGTTGTCGTACGTGAAGGTGGAGCCGGGGCCCACGTCGGCCGCCGTGAGCGGCCGGCGCGAAACGTCGGCGCCCACGTCGGGGAAATTCTCCGAGTACAGCAGCCCCAGCGCGTTGCGCTTCAACCCCGGATCGACAACCCGCACGCCCGTCGGCGTGCTGCCGGGCGAGCCCGACCCGGTCGCCCAGACGACGTTGCCCTCCCAGGTTTGGTCGGTGGCGCCCTTCAGGTCGATCGCCTTGCCCGCGGTGCTCCAGATGAGGTTTTCGACGAACGTGTTGTCCTTCGGCGGCAGGCTGTGGCCGGACACGCCCCTGCGGAGGTCGAAGTCGATGCCCGCGTCGGCGAAGCCGAGGATCGTGTTGTTCTCGATCAGGTAACCCTCGGCCGGGTTGGCTTGGCTGATCTGCGGGTAGGGGACGTCGCCCCAACCGAGGTTGATCGCCTCGCCGCGGTCGGTGGTGTTGAACCCGCCCTCGAAGTAGTTGTTGCGCACCTCGCCATCGCCGTGCAGCAGGGCGATCGGCAGCGCGTCGAAGAAGAAGTTGCCGATGTAGTCGTTCTGCCGGCCGGTGCGTACGTCGGCCGCGCTGCGCGCGTCGCGGACCGTGTTGTCCTTCAGCAGGTTGCCGCTGGTCTTCATGTGGACCGTGTAGTTGTGCATCCGCTCGAACAGGTTCGCCTCGATCGTCGTCCGCTGGAACGGGTCGGGCGGGCTCGTGTTGGCGCCCTGCCCCAGCTGCAACGCGCGACCCATGTCGTGGAAGTAGTTGTGGCGTACCACGTTGTCGAGCGACGGCGTCGAGTCCTTGTACGCCCAGACCTGGATCATCCGGTACGGCTCGGAGTCGTCCGGCGCGGTGAACTCATTGCGTTCGATGATGTTGCGGTTGGAGTTGACGGCCACGCGGACGGCGGCCGCGTCGAGGTTGTGGTTGTAAACGCGGCGGAGCGTGTTGTTGCGGAACACGGTGTCGTCGACGCTGTTGAAGCGGATCACGTAGTCGTTCGACCCGTTGACCGTGACGTCCTCCCACACGAAGCCGTCGACCACGAGCCAGTCGCGGTTGATCCGCAGCTTCGAGCCGTTGCCGCGGAACACCACCCCGCCTTGCGTCTGCGCGCGGAGCGTGATCGGCGCGTCGGCGCGGCCGTTTTCTGCGGGGCGGAAGTCGATCGCGACGTTGTTGTAGACCCCGTCGCGGAACGTGATGACGTCGCCCGCGCGGGCCGCGGCGATGGCGTCGCGGAAATCGGTTGCGTCGACCAGGTACTCCGCGCCCGTCGCGGGAGCGAGCATCGCGAGCGCGGCCAAAACGGCCGCAAGGCTCCGCTTTTCCATCGGTGGCGTTCCTAGAAAAGGTGGGGCGGCCGATCCCTCCCCCCCGGGGCGGAGGCGTCTGCCTACGAGGCGCCCGCATCGCTATAAACTGTCGTCGCAGCGAACCGGCAGCTTCGGTTCGTTCGACGGCGGAAATCAGCGGGCTGCTGCTCGAGTCTCACTGAGATCTCAGAAAGCCTAATCGAGCTTCTCAAACGCATCTACTCCCGCGGATCTTTTTTGCCCTATCGCCGTGGCGCCCTGCTTGCGCCGGCGGGGCCTGGCCGTGTTCGGTCGAGGGACCACCGCGCCCGCCGGGCGCCGGCCAGCGCGTATCGACGCCCTGTCTTTCGACGGAGAACTGGCAGTGAGAAACCCCATGACGTTCCCCCTCGCCGCGGTGTGCGTGGCGGCCGCGATCCTCGGCGGATTGACCGGCGCCGCCGCGGCAGCGCAGGAGCGGAGCATTTCGCTGGACGAGTTCCGGGACCGCGTGCGCGGGGGGTGGGCCGGCAAGATGATCGGCGTCGCATACGGCTACCCGACCGAGTTCGACTCCAACGGCGCGATCATCGAGTACGAGCTGGACTGGGAAACCAACCAGGTCGCCAACGCCCTCGAGCAAGACGACCTGTACGTGGGCATGACGCTCGCCGAGACGATGGACCGGCTCGGCCTCGACGCGACGACCGAGCAGTACGGCGAGGCCTTCAAGCAGTCCAAGTACAAGCTCTGGCACGCCAACGCGGCGGCGCGCCGGCTGTTGAACCTCGGCGTCAAAGCCCCGATGTCGGGCCACCCGAAGCACAACATCCACGCCAACGACATCGACTTCCAGATCGAGGCGGACTTCATCGGCATGATGTGCCCGGGCTTGCCGCAGCAGTCCAACCGCTACTGCGACCGCGTGGGCCGGGTGATGAACTACGGCGACGGCCTGTACGGCGGGATGTTCGTGTCCGGCATGTACGCGGCCGGCTACTTCGACAAGCGGCCCCAGAGCGTCGTCCGCGCGGGCCTGGCCTGCCTGCCGGCCGAGAGCGAGTACGCGCAGCTGATCCGCGACGTGGTCGGGTTTCACGAGCGTTCGCCCGACGACTGGCGCGCGTGCTGGCGGCACATCGAGCAGCGGTGGAACAAGCACGACTCGTGCATCGACGGCGCCCTCGAGCCGTTCAACATCGACGCCAAGCTCAACGGCGGCTACGTCGCCCTCGGCCTGCTGTACGGGAACAACGACTTCGCCAGGACCATCGAGATCGCCACCCGCGCCGGGCAAGACTCCGACTGCAACCCGTCGACCGCCGCGGGCGTGCTCGGCGTGATGCACGGCTACGACTGGATCCCGGAGAAGTGGAAGGCCGGGATCGCGAAGATCGAGGGAGACAAGTTTAAGTACACCCAGAGCTCGTTGGTCGAAATCTGCCAGTCGACGGTGGACCGCGCGCAGAAAGTCGTCGAGTCGGTCGGCGGGCGGGTCGAGGACGGCAAGCTGATCGTGCCGGTCGAGGACCCCTCGCCCGCGCCGCTCGAGCAGTGGTCGATGGGCATCCCGAAAGAGCGCCTCGCGTACGGCGACGCCGCCTTCTCCTTCGGGCAGGGGTGGTCCGAAGGGAGAGGCCGGCGCTTGGCCCACATGGTCGCCGATAGCAAGGGCGCCGAGATGACGCTGCGGTTCAACGGAACCGCCGTCGCGTTGGTCGGCGACTGCCTGACCGACGGCGGCCGCGCCGAGGTGTTCCTCGACGACGAGCCGGCCGCGCCGATCGACGCCTACGCCGCCTGGGCCACCCGCGACAACGCCCTCTGGCACGCCTACGGCCTCGCGCCGGGGGACCACACGCTGCGGGTGGTCGTGAGCGGCGACGCGCATCCCAGCTCGACCGGCAAGCGTGTGCTTATCCACGGGGCCGTCGTCTACGCCGACGCCGACCCCCGGCACTCCCAGCCCGCGACCCACGCGGCCGAGTGACCCCGCAACGCAGTCCGTGACCTCCTAATCCGCTGGCGTCCGTGGCAAACACGCAGAAGCTCGCCACTCAGAAGCCGCCGTTCCAGCAAGCGGCGGCCGCGCCGATCGTCGTGCTCGGCAGCCTGAACATGGACTTCGTCGTGCGGGTCGACGAGCTGCCCGTCGGCGGGCAGACCGTCATGGGCCGCGACTTCCAGACCCTGCCCGGCGGCAAAGGCGCCAACCAAGCGTGTGCGGCTGGAAAGCTCGGCGGCCGGACCACGATGGTCGGCCGCGTCGGTGACGACGTGTTCGCCCAGCGCCTGCTCGACAGCCTGGCCGGCGCGGGGGTCGATGTCTCGCTGGTGCAGAGGACTCCCGGCTGCTCGACCGGCGCGGCGACGATCTCGGTCGACTCGGCGGGGCAGAATCAGATTATCGTCGCCGCCGGCGCCAACGGCCGCGTCGGGCCGGGGGATGTGGCCGCTGCGTTCGAGCGGCTGCCCCGCGATGGTTTCCTGCTGCTGCAGCTCGAGACCCCGCTCGAAACGGTCGCCGCCGCGGCTCGGGCCGCGGCTTCTCACGGGCTGCGCGTCGTGCTCGATCCGGCGCCGGCCCAGCAGCTCGACCCGTCGCTCTTGGGGCTCGTCGACATCCTCACGCCCAACGAGACCGAGGCCCACCGGCTGCTCGGCCAACCGCGCGACCACGTGTCGCCGGAGGAGGTCGCCGAGGTCGCTTCGGCGCTGCTCGAGCTGGGGCCTCGGGCCGTGATCCTCAAGCTCGGCGAGCGTGGCGCCTGGCTGCAGCAGCGCGGCCGCGGCCAAGCCTTCCCCGCGCCGCGGGTGCACGCGTGCGACTCGACGGCGGCCGGCGACACGTTCAACGCGGCCCTGGCCGTGGCCCTCGCCGAGGGCGCCGAGATCGACCTGGCGATCCGCTTCGCCAACGCGGCGGCGGCCTCATCGGTCACCAAGCCCGGCGCCCAGACGTCGGCCCCGACGCGGGCCGAGGTCGCCCAGTTGTTGCAAGGCCAGCCGGCCCACGCCGGCCACCAAGCGGTGATTGCGTTCTGCCAGTCAGCCGGCTAGAGGCTCTCGGATAGAGAAGGAAAAAAGTGGAGGCGGCGGGAATCGAATGAGAATGCTGAAAATCGTAACGATGGATCAGCTAACGACTTAAGTGATTCTCCGCAGTCACTGTCCACATCTGGGCCACGTACAGGCGACACCGATCGTCAACGCGTGACATCAGAGCAGCCACCCGGTTGCTCCTCAGCGATCGAATATATCGCCGACCGCTGGCCACAGCTACCGCCGCATATTCGTGATGCGGTGATGACACTCATCGACTGCGCTTCTCCTTCCGACATGAGCGAAGGAGGTGCGTCATGAAGCCTCCTCTTGAGCAGCAGCTCTTTCCAGCCGTCGTAAGCGACCTCGACCAACTGGTCAGTCGGGGACTTCGCTTCTCGACGTTCTATTGCGACCCACCCTGGCCGTATCAAAACACGGTCGCTCGGGGAGCAGCCGAGAAGCACTACGCCACGATGCCGCTGGATCAGCTCGCGGCGCTCCCTGTGCCAGCCCTTGCGACGAAGAACGCCCACCTGCACCTCTGGGCAACGAGCGGATTTCTTCGCGAGGCTTTGGACCTCATGCATGCTTGGGGATTTGTCTACAAGTCCGCTCTCATCTGGATCAAGGACCAGATCGGAACGGGCAACTATTGGCGAATGGCCCATGAGTACTTGCTGCTAGGCGTCAAAGGCAGTCTCTGTTTCCGGGAACACTCTCATCCAAGCTGGGTTTGTACGCCCCGGCGGATACATAGCCGGAAGCCGGGAGTCTTTCGCCACTTGGTGGAGAAGGTGAGTCCGGGTCCCTATCTCGAACTCTTCGGACGCGAAGAGATTCCCGACGGCAAATGGACCGTCTTCGGCAACGAGGTTCAGTGCAGCTACTGGTAGGCGATCGCATTCGCCCTCTCCCTGCATTTCCAATCTTAAGGAGTCAACGATGGAAGAACGTCTAGATTCGGTGGTCACAAGCTTGCAGACGGAGGAAGAAGCACTTCAAGGACGCAAGTCCACGCTTCGCAAGCAGGTCGATGAGATCGACTTTGCCCTCAAGCAAGTCCGAGCAGCTCTGACGGCTCTAGGGGTCCGAACGAGCGGCAAGTCAGGTGGTCGTCGTGCCTCTGCTAAACCCTCACCCGACAAAATAAGCGTACGCGAGGCCGTCGTCGGATCACTTGACGGTCACACGCTTACGCTTGAACGGCTCCGAGGCGAAGTCGAGCGGCGTCTGCAAGAACAAGGCTATTCGCGTATGGGCTTGGCTCTTCGCCTTAAGGAGGTGCTAGCCGAAAGCGAGTTTGTAGAAACGCCCACGGGATACCAGTTTCAGCACGCTAGTGAGCCGCCGAGTCCTAGCGATCTAGCGGGCTAGCGACCTTCGTTCCTCAAGTAGCGTGCGCTCCGCCATCTAACGGGGCCTGTAGGCCTTCGGCCCAGAGGGCGAGCCCCGTCAGTCGTCGGGCGAACATCACTCTCAATCATCAACAAAGGTGACCCCATGTCCACAACCGCTGAAAAACTTCCGCAGGACTCACGCGTCGAAGCGACTCGTAGAGAACTGCTCCCAGACACCCGCGAATCGCGCACGCACAAGTTCAAAGTCGGTGACACCGAAGGCTACCTCACCGTCGGGCTCTATCCAGATGGACGTCCTGCGGAACTCTTCGTCAAGGTCTCCAAGCACGGCACCACCGTTTCGGGCCTGCTCGATGCGATTGCCGCGCTGACCAGCATCGCTCTTCAGCACGGAGTAGCACTCGATCTGTTGGTGAAGAAGTTCGAGTACATGCGCTTCGAGCCTAGTGGATGGACCACGCACGACCAAATCCACTCGGCACATTCTCTCGTTGACTACATCTTCCGATGGCTCAAGCTGGAATTTCCTAGGGATGAAGACACAGTGGCAGACGACAAGTCGTAGGCCGCCGTCCACTTGGTTTGTGCCTCATCGACTGTCGCAGTCCTAAAGCGACCAAGTGAGGTCGGCGACTCTCGGAAATCATCGTGTCTGCTTCCTTGCTGGAGGTCTGCCCAGAACCCTTCTTGCGGGAGCCAGAAATCTGACGATCCTGCTCCTCGTTCTCTCTAACACCAGGCCTTAACCGATCGATTGCTCACGCTTTTCTATGCCATTGCCCCAAGTTCTCGCGTTGGTCCCGGCGGCCGGTCAGGTCGCACGCCAGGCTTGCCTGTCATTTGACCTGAGTGCTCCGGCTTCTCGCCGTTCCCAACGCTCACGAGGGGAATGTCCTCCGGTGCAAGCTTTAGTTGTCCACCAGCACTGGGTGAGTGAACAAACTAAACCTTTCTCAAACGGAGGAACAAACAATGGCTAAGAAAAGCGCTCACGAAATCCGCATCGGTCGAATCAAGGCAGTGATTTGGGAGAACGAAACTTCCGCAGGCACACGCCACAATGTGCAGATTCAGCGGCTCTACCGCCCTGAAGGTTCTGAGGAGTGGCAGACTTCCGACAGCTTCGGCCGCGACGACCTGCTGATTGTTGCCAAGGTCGCCGACCTGGCTCATTCCTGGGTCTACGACCAGCGAAAGTCTTCTTAGGCAAAACCCGGCCGGGCGGCCCTCGGGTCGCCCGGTTTTCTGTGCTCTAATGCATTTGTGCTTGATGCGCCCCATCGAACTGCGAGAATCCACCGAGAGATTTGCGATGCCTTACCAGATCGAATGGTCATTGGAGAAGCTCAGCAATGGCGAATGGCTCGTTGATACGAACCCGCTCCCGCTTCCTTGGGAAAAGGTGCTTGCCGACCTAGCACTAGAACATCGTGTGACTGAGGAATCCGCCTCACTGCACCTTTACAATCTAGCGACGCTACAGCACTACCCACCCGACGCGTCCGGCAGGCAGGTTGACGGCAACACTCCAACCCAAGGATGGATCTCGGTCGCCGCCATTCTCAAGTCAGACTGGATACACTTGCCCTTCGCGCCGGAGTTCTCTAGCGACCCCTACCTTGCAATTGAAGAGTGGCTTCGCCGTCTCGCGGTGCTCACACCACTGGAGCACTTCCGATATGCGTTCAAAATGCAGCACGCTTACGACATCAACGAAGGTGAATTGTTTCGACGACTCGGAGGCCTCCGAGAATCTGCTAAACAAAGCAACGTATGGCGTAGCGGGTGAGGGGAGGCTTGCTGGGGGCAAGTGGGCTTCGTTCCCTTCATCCCGCACGGCCCAGGTCTTGGCGAGGCCATACGGGATGAAGGGAACGAAGCACCGAGACTGGCGAAGTTTTTCCGGGGCCTGGGCCACCCTCCCCTGTGGGGCGAGGGGAGGGGACTTGGGCAGTCTTGCCCGGCCAGCCTCTTCAGACGCAGATAGACGTGACGATTCGTTCCATCACGCGCCAAGCCTAGGCTTGGCGGTGCCTGTCTGCGGCAAAGAAACCCTACCTCGATCACCATCTGCGGATGTGCTAGACTAGATAGGTCCAGTAAAGCATGAACAACTAGGGGATTAGCGTTGTTTCGTCGACGCCAGTAACCCTGCAATAACACTCACCTCCCAGCAATGCCACTTAAGCCGATAGAATGGAGCGTCGTAGTCGCCGGTCGATGGAATCGCGCTATTCTAACCCCTGCCGGTATCGGCAAACACCTCTTTCAGGTTCCTGAAGGGACTCCCCTGGAGGTCATGCTTCCGATAGATATCATTGCCCCGCCCCAGGTCCGATACGACGGAGTAACAGTAGTCGCCTCGAATGAACGTCTTCTCCTACTTCCTACGAAATGCTCGTACGATGCCCTGGAGAAAGCAAGGAATCTCGCCAGGCGAGCACTCATGGAACTCCCAAAGACCCCCGTATTCGCTGTTGGCGTCAACGTAAAATTCTCGACCACATCGCCCATACAATCCATTAGTGACACTGTACATACAGACTGGGATGATTCGCTGTCCGACAATGACTTCACAATTGCCGACCGGACAGTGACCCGTAGCCTGAAATGGGATGATTCACTTATCAATGTAGCGATATCGGAGTCACAATCTCTAGAGCAGTCGCTCCAACTCAACTTTGATCACAAAGATGACGATTCAGATAAGCAAGTAAGATGGCTTGAGTTGCCCATCAATGACATAAGCAACCAAGTCCGGCGAATTCTCCACGACACCGTGGGCATTGCAACGGAGGATCTAGAACATGAAGCACCTGAGTGACGCGACGACCGCGGACGGTTCCGTCAGCAACGCGCAATACAGAACAGTTGAGCAAATCAAGTTTGCCTCGCCGATGCCCACCACCATTGTAGCCATAGCTTCACAACAGCCCCGGCTGGTTACCACTACAGCAATGCACGGATCGATTCAGCTCCGCTATACTCCACGTCAAGAGAAGGCGACTTCCCAATCCACATCCTGACATTTCCGCATGCCATCTCATTGGACATACACAGGTGTTCAAAATCACGACGACCTACGCCAAGGTGATATAATTCGTCGTACTGATAGCTTGCTTAAGTTGTTGGAGGGTGTGCACGCGCACTTCTGCGACGATCGCTATACGGCCTTTCTCGTCGTCACGCAGTCTTGTGACTTGGTGCGTCGAAAAGAGGGGCTGTGCAAGGCACAACACATAAGTCTTGCGGTGATTCGTGAGCTGGAGCCTATACTACCGACTCTGATCCGAGACGTTTGCGGCACCGACCGCGACGGCGTCTACGACCAAGAGCAAAAGTTCCTGGCCGTCCAGCGGCTTGTAAAGATCGTTAACCAGAATGCTCAGTCATTGGGACTTTTTTATCTACATCCGGACGGCGACGTAGGAATCGCAACGAAGTCGGCTGCTTTGATACGCGTAACCATCGCTTTGCGTAACGAGCACTATCCCTTGTTAACAGATGCGAGGTGCGGACGGCTATCCTCAGACTACGCGAATAAGCTCGGGTGGCTGGCTGGCAATCTTTTTTCGCGCGTTGCGACTCCTGACTGGGAAGATCAAACCAGCAACGCAGACGCGTCCGGGGAGCTTGCGCAGCAACTCTTGAGCGCTGTGACGGATGGCGATGGACAGAATTGGGTTCCTGGAACCTGGCTCAAAGCCGCTAGAGACAAGGGTGTATCGCTCGATGATATCGCGCCAGACTCAATGCTAGATGCGATCAAAGAATATGCACCACCAGCCCCACTCGATATTGTCTCCAGTCGGGTCGAGGCCATTTCACGAGAACTTGTCGTTACGGACTTGTTGCGCCGCTTTGTTGCAGAAGACACTCCGTGGAAGGAGGCAACTGCAGCTCAAATAGTATCGCTATGCTCGACCATTGCTTTGAAGGATGACGAGAAGGTAAGAATGCAGGAGGCAATCGCTGTAGACGAAGCCTTTCTTTCCCAGCTCGGGCACCAGCTGAGCGGTGAGCTCAAGAAATCTTTCGCGGGAAACGCCGACAACCCAATAGCCACTTTTACCGCGCGAGCAATTGAGATCCAAGGCTTTATTCCGCCAGCAAAGAGAGCGCTAAAAGATCTACTTGAATCGGAAGGATTCGAGCAGTCAAGCACTGATGCAATTCTAGAGGCCTTGGCGTCTGCCAAATGTTTCGCTACATCTCCCTGGGGCCGACTAGAAGACACCGTCAGCTCTGACGAGTCAAACTCTCGTATTCGAAAGATTATTAATCGGCTACAGAATGACCAACAGGTACGAGCTGCCTTGTCTCGCTGAAAATCACCGTCGCGCGTTGCATCCAACCGACGCTTTTCCGGTTGGTGCCTTTTGTGATACATAAAGGACGTTATGAATCACAAAAGCCTCGTGTCCAACCGTGTCCAAGAACGACGATTCTAGCAACGTTCCTACGGTTTCTCCTACCGCCTCGCTTATCGCTCCGCGATTGATCGAATCGGCCGGTCTAAGAGCGAAGCAGCGTTTCTTTGAGTTCTTCACCGCAACAATCAGAAACAGGAACACTCGCGAGGCTTACGCTCGTGCCCTTTCGGATTTCTTCGCTTGGTGCGATGACCACGGCTTCGAACTATTGGCGATCGAACCCATCGTAGTTGCCAGCTACATCGAATACCTTGGCGCCATCTATTCGAGCCCAACCGTCAAGCAGCACTTGGCCGCGATTCGGATGTGCTTTGATTGGCTCGTTGTTGGGCAGATTCTACCTATGAATCCGGCCTCGGCGGTTCGTGGCCCTAAACACGTCGTGAAACGCGGCAAGACGGCAGTACTTAGCGCCGCGGAAGCCCGGCAGCTACTGGACTCCATAGACTGCTCAACTGCCGTCGGACTTCGCGACAGAGCGCTTATCGGGCTGATGGTATACAGCTTTGCCCGTGTTTCGGCTGTGCTCGGAATGAGAGTCAACGACTACTATCGCCTTGGCAAGCGAAGCTACTTCCGACTTCATGAGAAGGGCGGTAAATTCCACGAGGTACCTGCCCACCACAACGCGGAAGAGTACCTAGACGCCTATCTCGAAGTAGCAGGCTTGAGCGTCGACCCTACCGGTCCCCTCTTCCGCACAGCCGCGGGTCGCAGCGGACTTCTCACAGCTAATCCGATGACGCGGCAGGATGTCTTCCGCATGGTCAAGCGACGTGCTCGCAGAG
Organism: Botrimarina sp.; assembly: GCF_040219535.1. Taxonomy (NCBI): domain Bacteria; kingdom Pseudomonadati; phylum Planctomycetota; class Planctomycetia; order Pirellulales; family Lacipirellulaceae; genus Botrimarina; species Botrimarina sp. The sequence continues at coordinate 419 of NZ_JAVJSH010000036.1, read as the reverse complement.
CGGACGTCAGCGAGCGAATTAGCTGCCACACGTTCCGAGCTACGGGGATCACCGCCTACCTTGAGAACGGCGGCACGATCGAGAAAGCTCAGGCTATTGCTGCCCACGAGTCGCCTCGAACAACGAAGCTCTATGACCGGACAGGAGATGAGCTTACGCTTGATGAGATTGAGCGAATTTTGATCTAGCTTGAGAATACGAGCATCGCTGGTACATATATATCCGCGACGGAACATTGTAGTAGTAGTAGAACGCTTCAATCCGAGTAGCCTGCAGATTCTTATTGCCCCTCGCGCCGCCAACGAGCTCCTTTACAGTCTGAGTTGAGCGGTCTTGAAGAAGGAGAGTTTGAGGCGGTGGTCGCGTGCCTGATCGTTGAGCGATTCGTGAACCGCGTCGTTGAGTTGCTCGACGTCGTC
>NZ_JAVJSH010000035.1:0-49382 GCF_040219535.1 Botrimarina sp. | reverse complement strand
CCGGCAAGAAACGTCGGAGCGGTACGTGGGCGACTTCTCGTGGAAGCCGGTCGAGCCCAGCAAGCGGGAGAAGTCGCCAGCCGACTACGAGCCGCCCAGCGGCGACGACTACGAGTTCCTGAAGCTCGAGGCGGCGACCGCCGCGCAGCTGGCCGCCGAAGCCGCGGCGGAGTGCGAGCGGCTGAGGCAAGCGATTCGAGACGAGTGACAGAGTGCGCCCGCGCGGTCGGGTCGAGGGTCAGGGGCTAGGGCCTTCGCCCCGAGCTTTCGGCCCGGCCCGCACGGGTGAGTGGTTCCCGCCGGTTCACCGGCTTTCACCTGGTGATGAACCCGATGCGTGACGCCAGACAAGTCGAGAACTGGATCGGCGACGGAACGCGGAGCCGAACCGATGGACTGGAAGCCCGGCTGCGGGCTGCCCGGTCCCGACGAAATCAGCGAAGCCTGCGCCGCGATCAGGGCGACGTGGGACGAGGCGACGCGGGCGAAGCGGGCCGTGGTCGACGTGCAGCCGGTCGAGTTGGCGATCGTGCGGGTGGCTGAGCTGGGGGAGTAGGCGCCGACGACGTTGTTGTCGACGACCAACACCAACACGCGGCGGTGACGCTCTGTCGGCCGCGTTTTAGAGGGCTCTTCTCTGTGAGCCCATAGGAGCCCGTCTCACGCGTTCTGGCGCAGGGGCGGCTCTGTTGTCACGGGTGGGGCTTCGGGCGCGCTAGGCGGCGCGTGCGGGGCTCGGTTTCTTGGCGACCGGGTTCTCGGCGCGCTGATCACCGCGAGCAACGGGCCGATCCTGACCGGTGCAGGCCAGCGGGGGTACGTGTACCCCCAACCCACTGCAAACGACTGGCAATCAACGCGAACGGTTGCAGCCTCCGCCCGTGATAGCTTAAGTTAGCACGGAGTTTCGGGGGTTCTTACACGTTTGCAGGGAGCAGGCGTCCCGCCAAGCCTGATAAGGTAGAGGTCCCAAGTTCGAGTCTTGGTACACCCACTCCCCGGCCATCTGCTGGATGGCCTCTTGGGCGGTAGTGAGCGGCATCGCGGCGGAACTCGCGGCAAGCTCGCGGTTTACGTCGCAGCCGTCCGGGGCGGGCTGCCGCTCGTTCCCGCTCAATGCCGGCAGGGTTTGCAGCGCATTTGCAGCGCACGCCGCGCGGGCGAAGTCGTCGTCCGTGATCTGCAGGTAGTGCTTCCGAGCGATCAGTCGGCTGTGGCCGATCCACTTCGCTTCCTTCGCCTCGCCGTACTCGTTCGCGACCTCCGTCGCGCGGGTCGCTCGGCAGTTCTGGAACAGCTTCGGCCAGGGCTCGACGCCGGCCCGCTCGACGATCCGCCCCATCTGCGTCCGCAGGTTGTCCGCTGAGTCGCGGGTCTTCGTGACCACGTTGCCGTCCCCCGGCGTCGCGAGCCCTGGCATGGTGGCCGCGTGAGCCTCTTCGAGGATCGAACGCACCTCGGGCCACAGCGGCACGAACCGCATCCCGTGGCCGTCGTGGTGCGCGGTCTTGTCGCTGCGAACAATGAACCGGTTCTGGTCCCACAGCACGTCGCCCCACCGCAGAGCGAGAACTTCGGATGGACAGCGGAGCCCTCCAAAGCGCGCGAGGCCGAAGATCAACTTCCACTCGACCGACGGGCAAGCGGCGAGCACCTTTGCGGCGTCGGCCACGCTCACGAAGTGCTCCCGCTCCCGGTTCTCGACCGGCTGCGACGGCATCCCGTCGAATGGATTCCGCTCGATCAGCTCGTCGGCGATCGCCGCGTTGAACAGCTTCTTAGCGTTGGCGACCCACTTCCGGAGCGTGTTCTCTGCCCTGCCCTTCGAAGCCGCAATCCGCCACCGCGCGGCGTCACCCTTTCGGATGTCGCGTAGCGGCTTGGCGTCGCCAAAGAACTTCCGCAGGTGCTTGTGGGTGGCTTCGGACGCGGCGATGGTCGACGCCTTCACCTTGGGGTCAGCTTGCCGCTGCTGCGTGTAGGCTTCGATGAACGCCCCCAGCGTGCCGCTGGACCGCTCCGGCGCGAGCCCGACCCTCGCAAGCTTCGCTGCGAGCCGGTCATTCAGGCCGGCGAGCCAACGGCTGGTTTCGAGGTCCAGCCCCATGCCGCACACGTGCGCAGCGATCACGTACTCGATCCGTCGCTTGAAGTCATTGGCGTGCCGCTTGGGCACCTTGCCGAGCGTCAGCGTCTGCCGGCGCCCGTCGCGGTCCTCGAACTGGATATACCAGCCCCCGCGGTTGTTCTTGGCGAGTGTCGCCATGATCCCCCCCCTGTACGAGAGAAAAGCCCGGCCGCCCCGCTCGGGGCGGCCGGGCGGGTTGTCAGTCTTCCACCTCAGCGAGCGGCTCCTCGCGGCCGGGCGGGTTGTCACTCTCGCCGCCCGTTCGCAGGCAGCGGAGAACCAGCGCGTCGAGCCGCTCCATGAGGTTCGCCGAGCGGTCGATCAGCTCCCAGCACCTCGCCCCATCGGCGGGAACGCCGTGGCTGTGCTGCGACAGCTTCTCGTAGAGCTTGTGAAAGTGCCGCTTGTCGTTCTTCGACCAGAATCCGTGCCTCCAGAGCAGGTGGCCGAGGTCCGTTGGCCGCTTCTCGGACCGCACCCGATCCCAGACCGGGGAGACCATCGCGGCGCGCCGGACCCTCGCCTCGATTGCGGCCCGGCAGAGGCAGACCGCGGCGTGGTGGTAGCCGGCCCGAGCGAGGAACCGGGCCTCGTCGATCTGGTCACCCGCGGCGAATTCGGCGCGGACCAGCGGCCGGTAGCGGCGGAGCATCGGCGCTCCATACCACCACGCCACGAGGGCTTGCGTCCAGCGGACCCGCAGAGGCGGGTCCGCCCATCCTGTAGCAGCCATCCAGGAGGCTCCTTTCGCCCGGCCAGAGCGGCCCAGGCGCAAAACAAGCGCGTCGCTGCGAAGGCGTTGTCAGGCGGCCGTTGAACCGCCCCCGGCCCTTACGGGTACCGGACACCTGCGCAGCGACGCGCTCGGTTTTCAACGGAATATTCGACATGGCTTCAACGGTGCAGGCGGGGCTGACAGGCCCCAGGTAGCTTTGACGGGGGCGATTTTCGCTCAGCGGGGCGGCGGGGTAAAGGCCGGTCTTGCGACAACCGGCGGGGGCGGCGAGGCTGCCGATCAGGCGAATCCCTGCACTTCAACTCCAAGGTCACCGGAGGCTAGGCGAAGTAATCGCATGGCGAACAAACACTCAGAACGTGAGTCAGCGCGTGACGCGCCCGCGCGGCTCGGGGCGTTGGTTGCATTTATCGTTTCACTGGCGGCGCTCTACATCGCGTGGTCCACCTCGCCGCTCTACCACGCTCCGCCTACCGCCTTGGACGCGAGCGTCGTCTATGCAAGCCGAAGGATTAACGACGGTGAGCGGCTTTCACTGGCGACCCTGCAAATCCAAAACACTAGCTCGCGACCAGCTCGATTCATTTCAGGGGAGATCGTTGCTGATGGGCGCGATGCGAGGCTCAGTCTCTCTCGCCCGGGGACAATCCATCGAGTCGTGGACGGCTTCGACACTCGATTCTATTTCGAAGTCTCACGCCTGAGCGGAGGCGACATGCTTGACATCACGTTGGAATTCGACCCGAAGCCTTACGAAGAGAGGTTCGTTCGCCTTGGGGGCAACGAGGAAGATGTGATGATTGGCTGGCCGGCTTTCCAGAACGTGGTATGCAGCCGAGGCGTCATCGGGGTTGATCAGCTTGGTGAGTCGCGGGTCGGCGCTCCAGTGCCCGCTACTGTTCCTCCGGCGAAGGGCGTGGACTAGTGACGAAGCTGACACGCTCTTCCAGCGCCCGAACGTCCTCCATGTACTCGAGCCGCAGCAGCTCTGCCTCACTGACGCCGGCCTGCTCGACCTTCGCGGCGAGGTCCGCGAGCCAACGGTCGGTCGCCTGACCGACAAGCAAGTCGCACTCGAGGTCCTCGTCGAGCGACAGCTTCTGTCTGACGACGGCCTTGAGGAACGCTTTCACAGTCGGGTGGGCGCCCACGCGCATGATTCACTCTCCGCCCGGGTTGGCGCCGCCCTCGGCCGCGTCGGCCGACCGCTCGCTCGCCTCGGCCGTCCGCTTGAGGTAAGCGCGTATCTGGTCCTCGAGGCCCTGTGACATGCCCTCCTTGCCGGTCTGCTGCTCGTAGACCGTGTCGGCGTCGAGTTCTGCCTGGAGGTACGCCCGATCACCGTAGGCGAACGCGGCCATATCGTTCATCCAGCCGCCCGCGTAGCCCACGCCGGCCGCAAACCGGTTCCCCCCCTCGTGGGCCCTCGCGATGCCTTCGTCTTCGATCGCTTGCCGCAACGCGGCGCCCGGGGCGAGCTCGGCCGTCTCGGCCACCAGCCGCCGGCCGCGCGCCTCGTCGGCCGCGAGCTGGGCCCCGAACACGGGGTCCTTGGCTAGCTCGCCGGCCCGCTGGCCGACCACGTCCCGCTCGGGCGCCGAGGCGATGAGGCCCTGTTGCTGGTCGAAGAACTCGAGCTGGTCGCGCAGGTTGCGGAAGCCGCTGAGCGAGCGGCTGTTGGTGAGGATGCTCGACTCCTCGGCGCCCGCGTCGACCCGCGACTGGATCGCGGCGATCGTCTCGCGGAGCGTCCCCTTGCCGAGCCCCTTCTTGTCGACCTCGCCGAGGAACGCCCGCAGCCGGTTGGCGGCGATGTCTTGGTTGGGGCTCTGCTGGATGATCGTGGTCAGCGCCGCCAGGCCCGAGTCGCCGGAGAAGCCTAGCGCGCCGAGCTCCGAGCCAAACCGCGTGCTGGCCGTGGCGATGCTGGTCGCGTCGGTGTCGGTCGCCTCGGAGGCTTGGAGGATTTTCTGAGTCGTGTTCTGGAACGAGCCGAAGCCGAGCGTCCCTTGGGCCTTCTTGACCTTGGCGGCGAACGTCGCCAGGTTGCCCGGCGCGACGAGCTTCGGGGCGGCCACCTCCTCGATCAGGAAGTCCCGCTCGGCCCCCTTCACGCCGGAGGAGCCGAGTTGGAACGCGATGCCGGCGCCCTGCGCCATGTCGTTGGCGATGCCACGCCGCACGAGGTCGGTCGCGAGCTCCTTGTTCCCCGAGAAATTGGCGAGCTGCTGGAGCTCCCCGACCGCGTCGATCGCCGCGCGGGCCCGCTCGACCGCTTGGTCGGCCGCCTGGGTGATCGCCTGGTAGAGCTGGCGCCCGGCCGACAGGGCCGTGTTGACGCTAATCAGGCCGGCCGCGTAGGTCCCCAGCTTCAAGACGGCCGACTCGCCGAAGGCGCGCTTGCCCGAGTCGCCGGTCCGGTCGAGTTGCCGCTGGTACTTCTGGGCGACCTTGGCGGCGTCCTCGATGCCGACCTTGCCCTGCGCCACCATTTGCGCGAGCTCCTCGAACTTGCGGTTGACGCGGCGTACGGGCTCGGCCTTCTCGGCGATCGAGCGGATCGCGCGTTCCTCGGCCGTGAGCTGCTTGACCGCCTTGCCCGTGGCGCCCTCTTGCTCCTTGATGAGCTTGTTGAGGTTCGCTAGGGCGCGCTCGGCCCCGCTCGAGTCGATTGTGTAAGTGTCCTTGAATGCCATGGCGTCACCTCGTGAGATCGAGTTCTGATTCGTCGACTGCTTCGGTTCGGGGCAGTTCCCACGTTGGCTCTAGTCCTACGTGGCGGCGCCGCCGGTCAGCCTCGGTCCAGGTGTCTCGGATTCGCTCGCACCCAGCCGCGATTTCCGCCGGCGTCGGGTCGGCGGGCCGGCGGTCGTGGTCGTCACTCGTCATCCAGGAATAGCGGGTCGAGGTCGAGCGGTTCGGCCGGCTTCAGCAGCCCGCGGAGGGCCAGCTCGATGCACCCGCGGCCGTAGACCCGCATCGGCCGCACGTCGCGCCGCACCATGTCGGCCGGCGCCCGGCGGAGCACCTCGCGGCGCACGTAGTCGATCGACACGTCGAGCGCGTCGGCCAGCTGGCGGACGGTGAGCCAGCTCGACTCGCGGCGCTCGTTGTTGACCTTGCCCATGGCGAAGCAGCACCCCGACGCGTTGTTACTTACCCAGACCCCGGCGCCCGTCCGCACAAAAAAAGCACTCGATTGCCGGCTACGCCGACCCCGGGAGGCCCGGCGGGGAAGAACCTAGGCCGCCCCCGGGGGGGCCGGCGCCGCTCCCCCAGGCCGCCCCTAGCGACGCCTCGCCGCCTTGGGGAGCGGGAGGCGTCGCAGGGCCTCCCCCGCCACGGAGAAGCGGGAGGAGGCAGCGGCGCGGGCCTGGGGCTAGGTCGGCTGCTCGGCCCCGTCGACCAGCAGCAGCCGCGCTCCTTCGGGGTAGAGCACCTTGTGCACGAACGAGCCCCGCGCCCGGACCACTACCGAGCTCGGCCGCTGCTCTTTGTACCGCTCGGCGCGGAACACAATCCGGTCGTCCTCGATGTCGCCGAACTGGTCCCAGACGATGGTCCGGCCGTAGCAGTACTCGGCCGGGTCGTCGGTCACCGGCACGCGGGCCAGCACCGCCTTGCCCTTGGGCCACAGCCGGACGAAGTCGCGCGACGGCAGGCGGTTGCGGGTCGCGTTGGCGACGAACACGAAGTCCAGGTCCAAGGCGATCGCCAAGCGGCGAGCGTTGACCGCCATCGTCAGTTCCGACGGCTGCACGTGGACCGCGCCGGGCAGCCGGGGCTGTACGTCGGCGGAAACCAACGCGTCCCGCATGTCCGACCGGTCGAGGAACAACGCGTTGGGCTCGCCGCCGAACTCGTCGAAGAACGCGTCCCGCTGGGCGTCGACGTCGGCGAACACCGTGGCGGCGCCGTCGCTCCAGGCGGTCAGGCCGCCTTTAATGCGGGAGACGTCGTAGCTGGCCTCGGCGGTCGCGGCCACGGCGATCCGCCGCTCGAACTCACGCCGCAACATGTTCAGCAAGCGGCCCTGCTCGGATCGCTCGGCGCTGAGCACGTCGTCGAAGCTGTTCGAGCGCTCGTCGTCGATGGTCGCCTCGTGGCCGTAGGTCTTCACCTCGTACGAGTCGGCGTCCCACTCGGCCGAGCTGCGTTTGAATGTCCCGTCCGGCTTCCGCTCGGTGCCGTAGTCCTCCAGGAACATCTCCTCCTCGGGCCGGAACTTCGGGTACTGGCCCGACCCTCGGGTCCGCAGGCTCAGCGGGAACAACCGGTGCCCCACGTAGCCCGCGGCGCCCATCGAGTCGTTGAACGCCCCGAGGGTGACCGAGTACTCGTCCCGGACCTCGAAGGCGGTGTTGTCGGCGGTTAGTGTTGCTGCCACGTTTTCCTCCTGAAGGGTGACGCCACCTGGCGGCGCTTCGGTGCTCGTGTTAGTTGCCGGGCGTGACGCCCTTCTCGACCCAGTCCCGTAGCGGCGCGTCGGCGAACTCGAGGAGCTTGTCGACCTCCGGCTCGAGCGCCGCGACCTCCGCCCTGGCGTCCGCGATCTTCTCCGCGGCGACGCGCCGCAGGTGGGTCTCGTAGCGAGCCGCGTCGAAGCTGTCGCCGCCGAACACGCCCGACGAGATCGCGCGGCCGTCGCCGTACCGCTGGAAGTAGGTCTTCAGCTGGCCCGACTTGTAGGCTTCCTCCAGGCGGTGGAGGACCGAGAACGTGTTTTCTTCGTCGACGAGGTGCTCGAACTGCTCGAGCGTGTTCCGGGCGGACTGCAATCGCTTCGCGGCCCCGGTCTGGTGCACGGCCCAGCGGCGGTGCTCGTGCTCTAGACGCACCGACTCGGGCGCGGCGTTCTCGAGCAACTGCAGGGCGTGAGACCGCTTCGTCTGGTCGGCGCGGCTCAGCCCCTCGGGCTCGGGGAGCGCCTCGAGCGTCGCGCGGGCGGCCCGGACGTTCCGGGCGGCGTTCACCAGCCGCGCCAGGTGGCCCTGTCGGTCGATGCCCACCAGCCCGACCTGGCGGAGCAAATGCCAATCTCCGGCCCGCAGGTAGAACGCGGCGGGGTTGGCGTCCGGGTACTGATCGACGAGGGCGCCCAGGAGCGCGTCGGCCGCGTCCAACAGGTCGCGGCCGGGCCGGTGGGCGTCGTCGACCTCGGGGGGCGACTGAACCGGAGCGACCTCCGGCGCGGCGGCCTTGCGGCGTGTCGGTCGCTTCTTGGGCTTCGCGCTCGTGCTGGTGAGGGCGCCTAGGTCGAAACCATCCGTGGCCATCGTGCCTCCGTGTTCAAAAGTAGATTCCGCGTCGATACCGTTCGTCGCGCTCGGACTGGCGCCGCCTCTCGGCGCTCCAAGCGTTGACCTCGGCGGCCAGTTCGGGGAACTCCCCACGGACCGCGTTGCGGACCGATTCGTCGGCCCTCCAGGCTGCCGACACGCCTGCCCTCTTCTCGATCAACTCGCAAAGCTGCTTGTAGGCCCGCTCCCCTTTGAGCTTCGCGTACTGCTGCCGGGGCGTGGGGGGCGTGGGCGCCTTCCGCATTCGAGTAAACACGTCCTCAGCCAGAGCGACCTCATCGACCATGGCCAGGCGGAGCGCCTGCCGCGCCGTGTAGACCTTGGCTTCCATCACCGTGCTGAGTTGGCTGCGGCTGAAGCGGCCGGACCGCTCGAGGCGGCGCTCGAAGCTGGTAGTGGCCAGGTCGACGCGCTGCTGCACGTCGGTGACCATCTCGTCGCTGATCGGGACGCCCGGGTGGCCGGCCGCCTTGCGCGGGTGGCTGGTCACCGGGATCACACGCAGCCCGGCCGCGGCGAGCGCCTGCGACGTGTCGACCAACATGCAGAGCGTGCCGCAGCTGCCCAGCAGGGAACTCGGCGTGGCGATGATCCGCGTGGCTTGCGAGGCCAACAAGTAGGCGAGGCTGCAGCAGTAGCCCTCGGCGAGGGCGACAACCTCGCGTCGCTTCGCGAGCCGCGCGATCAGCTCCGCGGTCTCCTCGCCGCCGCGCACCAGGCCGCCCGGGCAGTTGAAGTGCAGGACGAACGGCCGGCCGGTCACCTCCTGGGCCCGAAGCAGCCAACGCCGCAGCCGCTCGCAGTCGGGGGGCGTGAGCGCGCCGTCGACCGTCGCCACGTCGTACGCGTTGGCGCCGCTCGCCTCGCGGAACGTGAGGTCGCACAGGTCGTCGGCGAGCAGCCGCTGCGCCATCGCGGGCAGCACGGCCGCCACCTCGCCGCTGAGGGATCGCATCAACGGGCCTCCGCGAGCGTTTCGAGGTGGCGCCGCCGGATCAGCTCGAGGTCGGCCTCGCTGTAGTGCGCGACGCCGTTCAGAACCCACGTCGGCTCGATGCCGAGCGCGTCGGCGATCTCACCGATCCGCGCGGGCATCAGCTGCAACAACTGCGCGGCGGAGCCAACGGAGCGGACGCGGAGCGTGCTGTAAGGCAGTTCGAGTCTCATGGCGGCGAACCTACCAGGCGCGGGTGGTGAGATTTCCCGAAGCGGGAAACTCTTCGCAGATTCGGTACGGCTCGTGGCACGTGCGGCAGTGCACGAGCCGAGTGACGGACCCGTCGCCGCCCGACACGCTGCGGGTCCGGTCGTAACCGGCGCCGCCGCAGTGGGGGCAGACGGCGCGTTCCACGTACACGGTCGGCGCGGCCGACCAGTCGGTGCGTGGCTTGCGGCCCTCGCCGCGCTCCGGGGCGGGCTCACTCGCTCCCACACGGCGCCTCCTCGGCTACGCCGTACCAGACGGGAAAGCCTGCAGTGAGTCCGCACGCCGCGCAGTCGCGCCGCAGCGAGTAGCCTCCGTGAATCGGTCGGTCGACGCTGCTTGTCGATCCGCAGCGAATGCACTGCCACCCAGCAGCACCTTGAACCACCCGGGGCGGTGGCCCGCTGGCGTTCAGCAGGTAGGCGACCAAAGCCGGCTCGTAGCGGCGGACCAGGTCGCGGTCCTCGTCGCTGAGCGATTGCGCCGGGTCTTCGATTCGCAAGCTGCCATCGGGCTGAAATCGGAGCCACGCGCCTCGTTCGGCGAGAGCGCCGGCCAACATGGCCGCGGGGTTCACGTGATGGGCGAGACTGCTCACAGGACGGCCTCCGTTTGCCTGGCCGCGAGCGCGTCGAGCAGCGCGTCCTCTCGCCAGTTGGTGGGCATGCGACTGAGCTCCCGGCGCTGCCGCTCGTCGGGGATCGCTTCCCGTTCGAAGGCGGCGAGCTCGGCCGGCGTCATCGCCGCCAGCTGCGGCCGAACGGCTTCGCGGCGGCGCAGCTGTTCGATCTCGCGATCGCGTTTGTGTCGGAGCTCCTCGGCCGTTCCCGGCTTCCCTCGCTCTCGATCGCGGCGCCGCCGCTGCTCGCGGTCCGGGTCAAATGGAGGCCAGAAGTTCGACGCGCTATCGCCGGGCTGCAGGCGGCTGAGCCGGGCGGCGAGCACCCCCTCCGGCGACCGCCAGAGATCGCGGTGGCGGATCCACCAATCGAGGTGCGACTCGAACTCGTCGGGCGTGCAGCCGTTGGCCGCGGCGGCGGCCGCGCTCTCCGCTGCGGTTCGCACGCCGAGCCCCTCCAGCTTTCTGATCAGTCCCCCCCAATCCCCCGACGCCACGGAGGGGGTTGGGGGAGGTGGTTCATTCATTCCTTCTTTCTTTTGCGGTCCGTGTGTCGGTCCACATTCAGGTCCGGGCTCCGGTCCGAGGTTCGGTTCGCCGGCGGGAGCGAGGCCGCCGAAATCGCTGGCAGATTCCCGACTTACGCCGTTCGGGGTCTGGTCCGAGGTCCGGTCCGACCTTCGGTCTGAGGTCCGGTCCGACCTCTGGTCCGCCTCTTGGACCTCCGGTCCGAGGTCCGGTCCGACCTTCGGTCCGCCTCGCTGTGTCTCGTCGTAGCAACGTATTACGGTCACAGAGTTTGCGTTCATCTTCCTCCGGTCCACCCTCCGGGCCGTTTCTAGGTCGCGGAGGTACCTTTTCACCTTGCCCTCAGACCACCGCCACCTGGCTGCGAGCGTGGCGATGCTGTGACAAAGCTCGCCTCGCCGGAGGTCGATTCGCCGCCCACCGACGACGGCCGAGCCGGGCGCGTACCGGGCCAAGCTCACAAGGTCGATCCACGCCTGACCGCGCGTGAACGGCTCAGCGAGCCACTCGTCGGACTCGAGATGATCGCGCGGGACTATGATCCATCCAGGCATATCGCCGGCCTCCCTTGCCGATCACACCGGCCCTCATGGGGTCAGTGCAGGGAGATTCCGTCGCGATCAATCCGCTCGATCTCGGCGTCCGGCACGCGGATGGATCGTCCGAATCGGACGACTTTGAGTTTGCCCGACTGGTGCCAACCACGGACGGTCTTCTCAGAAACGCCGTAGCGTTTCGCAACCTCCGGCAGCGTCTTGTGTGCCGGCAGCTCTTGGGTACGAGTCACGACTTCTCCCTCGATGCTCTGGACGGGGCAGCCCTACCGCTGGCTGCCGCTCAGCACATCGAAGACAAGCGGCTGAACTAGCTCAACGCCCTGTTCGCGCGAACACCGAGAATGTTCGCGCGAACAGCCCGTGTTCGCGCCCTACCAAGCTACAGTTCCGCGTCGCTTAGCAGCGCGCAATCGGGCCAACACTCTCTTCGCGAGTTCCTCGTCGCCCAGTGTTTCCCGGGCAATCTGAGCCGCTGACTTGCTTCCGCCAGCTCCCTGTTTTAGGGCGAGGAGTAGGTCTCGGGAGTCTGGATCATCCGGCAGACTTTCTCGGGCTTTTCCATTGCTGTTCGCGCGGACACCCAGGATGTTCGCGCGAACATCACCTCGATCGCCCATTCCGAGGAGCCCGACGAACTTGCTGGCAGGGACGCCTTGCAGTGCCACGACCTTCGACGGGGGCGCCGCGTCACCTAGAAGCCCAGCACGATTTCCTTCGGCGCCAGCTTCAAGCAGGCAGTGCCTGAGCACCCTACACGCGTCAGCTACGAAGGCGGCGTTCAAACCCTCGGTAGCGGAAAAGAAGTCCCACTGCGGTTGCCAGAGCTTCCAGGAGGAGTGGGAGGTCTGAGCGTCGAGTTCGGCCTGCAGATCCGCACCAAGAGCAACGAGCTTAGACCATTCCAAGTGGGGCGACTCCGCCCATCGGCCCGCGGCTGCGATCAGCTCGGCGCTCGCCGCTCCGGTCTGGAAGATGCCGCTCAATCTGGCTCTGTTTACAATCGCTGATGCGAACAATCGCTCGAACTCATCGAGCTGTGCGATCGCATGGTTCGCAATTTCCGCCGATCCGGGCATCCCACAAGCTCCAGGCTGCCGGGCCCGGCAGCCCGGCGCCGCCGCCTGGAGAGGGCGACGCCGGGCGGCCGACGGCGGGAGCTAACCGCCTGGCCCGTGAGTCACGTTTCCGCGCGGCCGGCGGCCGAGCGGACCCTGGCATCCTACCGCGGCCGCTTCGGGCCGTCGGGCTCGATTTTGCAGCGCAATAGCAGCGCATCAGCCAGCGATCGCAGTAATTCCGCGGCCGCAGCGGGGTCGTTCGAGTCTTGGTACACCCATTCCCCGGCCATCTGCTGGATGGCCTCTAGGCCGGCAGCGAGCGGCAACGGGTTGTAACCCGTGGCAGGCCCACAGGTTCCGTTGGGGTCGCTCGGATAGGCCTGCGCTGCGGCCGCCCGTTCCCGGCAGGTTCTGCTGCCGATTTGCCGCGCGGGCGAAGCCGTCGTCCGTTATCTGCAGGCAAGGCTTCCGAGCTGCTTCCGAGCGGCTTCCGAGTGATCAGTCGGCTGAGGCCGATGCCACTTCGACTCGGGCACGCTGCCGTGCGCCTTCTCGGGCTCGACGGACTGCCACGTTGGCTGCAGCGGCTACGGGGCCATTGCGTGCAGAGTCGGAATGGCCGGTCCGTTGTTGCGAATCCGACGCGCTCACGACGGAAGTGACGCAGCCGCTCCGCGGGGCGGGGGCGGCTGGTCCGTCGCTACTCTTGCAGCGTCAGCACGACGACCGACCGGGGCGGCGCGTCGACGCGGAGCGCCCCGTCCCTCAGCCGCGCGCCGTCGAATTCTTTCGGCTTCAGGCGGTTGGGTTCGTCGAACGTGTTGTGCGCGTCGAGCTCGTCGGCCGTGAGCACGCGGCCCGACACCGAGCCGGCCTCCACGCCCGGCAGCTCGCAGTCCAGCCGCGCCCCCTCGGTCGCGTGCGCGTTGACGATCGACACGGTGACCGCGCCTCCCTCGGCGCGCGAGGCGGACACGCTCAGCGCCGGCATCGACCGCTCGCCGTGCCGGTACGGCGGCGTGTCGAGCTCGACGGGCAGGCGCTGCGCGTCGTGGTGCGGCTTGTAGAGGTCGAACACGTGGTAGGTCGGCGTGAGCAGCAGGTCCGGCCCGTCGGTCAGGACCATCGCCTGCAGCACGTTGACCGTCTGCGCGATGTTGGCCATCACCACCCGGTCGTTGTGCTCGTGGAAGATGTGCAGCGTGAGCGCGGCCACCAGCGCGTCGCGCAGCGTGTTCTGCTGGTAGAGCGCCCAGTCGGGCGTGCCGGGCTCGCCGCGGTACCACGTGCCCCACTCGTCGACGTACAGGCCGATCCGCTTGTCGGGGTCGACCGGGTCCATCGCGTCGGTCGTCTCGCCGATCGCGCGGCGCATGTTGAGCGAGTCGCTGAGGATGCCGATCCACGCGGCCTCGTCGAAGCCGGTCGCCGGCCGCTTGTCGCGCCACGGCGCGTCGACCGTGTAGTAGTGCAGCGAGTAGCCCTGCATCTGAGGGTTCGCACGCTGCATGACCACGTTGTTCCAGTTCTTGTCGAACCCGCTCGGGCCGCACGCGATCCGCACCAGGCGGGAACCGCCGAAGTCGCGGCAGTAGTTCGCGTAGCGGCGGAACAGGTCGGCGTAGTACTCGGGTCGCATGCTGCCGCCGCAGCCCCAGTTCTCGTTGCCCACGCCCAGGTACTTCAGCTCCCACGGCGCCTCGCGGCCGTTCTCGCGCCGCTGGTTGGCCAGCTCGCTGTCGCCGTCGTAGGTGATGTACTCGACCCAGTCGCGGAGTTCTTCCGGCGTGCCGCTGCCCACGTTGCCGGCCAGGTAGGGCTCGGCGCCGAGGGTCTCGCACAGGTCGAAGAACTCGTGGGTGCCGAACGCGTTGGTGTCGACCACCTGCCCCCAGTGGATGTTGACCCGCTTGGGCCGCTGGTCGCGCGGGCCGACGCCGTCGCGCCAGTGGTAGTCGTCGGCGAAGCAGCCGCCCGGCCAGCGGAGGTTGGGGATGTCGATCGCCCGGAGGGCCTCGACCACGTCGGTCCGCAGGCCGCCCTCGTTGGGGATGTCCGAGTCGGGGCCGACCCAGATCCCGTCGTAGACGCACCGTCCCAGGTGCTCGGCGAAGTGGCCGTACAAGTGGCGGCTGATGCGGCCGCCGTCCCGGTCGCCGTGGATGGTGGCCGTCGCCTCGACGGCGTGGACCGTGGCGGCAGTCGATAAGCAGAGGGCAGCGGCCAGGGCCGAGCAAAGGAAGCGGGGCACTTTCATGGCGTCGACTGAATCGAGAAGAGGCTTCTTGTAAGACGAGCAACCCGGCGGGCCGGGGCTCTCTTTTTAACCTGCCGCCGCCCCGGGGGGCGCCCGGGCCGTTCGTCCGTCGCGGGCGAAACCGCCGATCTCTTTGGCCGCCAAACGCGGCAAGCCGCTTGTGAAGCGATACAAACGCGACACTCTTATTTCGCGCGTGTAACGCTAAACGCGCCGCTTTTCGAGCTTAAGCCGTTGCGGCGTCTGGAGTTGGTGATCCGTTACACGGCCCCGCGCTGTAACGTTATTCCCCGGGCGGCGCACCGATCCAAAACCGGTCGATTGTCGCCCCCCCGCGCCCGGCCCGGCCGCGAATTGGCCGCGCGGGCGGGGCGGGAACCACGAAGCAACCCAGGAACGAAGGGTGGCGCCGCACGCGCCGCTACAACTCGCCGCCGGCCGGAGCGGCATGCGGCGGGCGCCGCCAGCAACAAGAGCAGCGTCGAAGCCGCCGGCTCGGGCGTCGGCGAGGGGGCCGCCGCGTCGGCAGGCGATTGGTAGCTCGCCGCCCAAGCTTGGTAGTCGGTGTTGGTGACCTGGCGGTCGCCGTTGGCGTCGCCCAGTTGGTACGGCGTCAGGTCCGTCAGGCCCAGGCTGTCTCGCCAGACGGTGTAGTCGGCCGCGTCGACCGAGCCGTCCCCGTTGAAGTCGGCCGGCGTGAACGCGGCTGCGGGGCTGAGCGCCTGCTGGTACAGGTCGTGGGCCGCACCGAGCACGGCGTAGTTGAGCAGGGTGTAGCCGCTCTTGCCGAGCGCGGCGTCGGAGAAATTGCTGCGGTACCCCGACGGGTTCGACGGGTGGACGCCATCGCCGGACACCAGGCGCTCGACGTCGTACACGCTGCCGGCGCCGTCGTAGATCAGCGCGCCGTTCCATTGGTCGCCCGGCGCGCGCGCGAGGATCTCGCCGTGGTAGTCGACCAGCGGCACGCCCTCCTCGAGCGCCAGGTCGGCCAGCGCTTCGGAGTACCGCTGGGCCGCGGCTTCGTAGCCGCTGCGTGGCGGTGGGCTGATCAGGATCGGCGTGGTCCCGTTGCTCTTGATCGCCGCGACGACTTCCCGCAGGTTCGCCGCGTAGTCCGCCGGCTCGGCCCCTCGCGCGAGGTCGTTGGTCCCCCACATGACCAGCGCGATCTCTGGGTTGAGCGTGTCGAGCCACACGTCGACGTTGCGGCGCCCCGGCTCGCCGCTCGGCTCTAGCGGCCACGCGCTGGTTGACCCCGACTTCGCGCCGGTCGCGGCGCTCTGCCAATTCCAAACGTCGGCCGGGGTGCGGCCTTGAAGCCAAGCGAGCGCGGCTTGCGAGTCGGCCGTCGTGTTGCTGTGCCGGTACCGAAGCGGACCGAAGTAGGCGCCGCTCACGGAGATGCTGTCGCCGAAGCGTGCGATCGTGCCGGCGCGGCCCGTGAAGTTGGCGTGGACCGCCTGCATGGGCTCGGTCCAGTAGGCCGCCGAGCCCTCGGCGTTGACGAGCAGCCCAGCGATCAACGCGGCCGCGAGCGGCGGCGCCAAGCGTCGGGCCGAAGCGGCGCCAGCCGAGAAGGAGGGCAGCAGCGATAGGTTTCTCATGCGGCCAGTTTACTCAGCGCGGAGCAACGGCCGCCAACCGCCGCGCGCCGGCGCCGGACGGCTTGCCGCAGCGGGGGTCGGTCGGCTCTTGCGATTCGGCCGCGAGCGGCCGGCGCCGGCTCTTGGTTCGCGGGCTGCGGATCGCCGCGCCCGCGAGTCGGTTCGTTCACCGCGGCGCGTGGGGGTCGCTCCGTTGCCGGTTCGGCGTCGGCGTCAACCGGTCTGGCTGGGCGCCGGCGCGGCGACGGGCGACACGTCGGTGTCGTCGCGCGCTTCGCTGGCGAGGCGCTCCAGCTGCTTCTTGAGCCGCGCGGCCAGGTCGGCGTAGGCGGGGTCGCCGTACAGGTTTTGCATCTCGTCGGGATCGGCCCGCAGGTCGTACAGCTCCCACTCGCCGCTCTCGTAGAAGTGGATCAGCTTGTACCGCTCGGTCCGCACGCCGCGGTGCTTGGCGACGTTGTGCACGTCGGGGTGCCCGTAGTAGTGGTAGAAGATCGCGTCGCGCCAGTCCTCGGGGGCGGGGCCGCCGGCGAGCAGCGCACGGAGCGAACGGCCCTGGACCTCGCTCGGGACCTCGGCGCCGGCCGCGTCGAGCAGCGTGGGCGCGTAGTCGAGGTTCTGGACCATCTGGTCGACCACCCTGCCCGGCCGCGTGACGCCGGGCCAGCGCACGACGAGCGGCATCGCCAGCGACGGCTCGTACATCCACCGCTTGTCGTACCACCCGTGCTCGCCCAGGTAGAAGCCCTGGTCGGACGAGTAGACCACCACCGTGTTCTCCGCGAGGCCGCTCTCTTCGAGGAAGTCGAGCAGCTTGCCGACGCTGCGGTCCACGCCGCGGATCGTCCGCAGGTAGTTCTTCATGTAGCGCTGGTACTTCTGGCGGACCCGCTGGTCGCCCTGCGGCGCTTCGGCGTTGAACCGCTCGTTCCCCGCGGCGAGCCCCGCGTCCCACGCCGCGCGTTGCTCGGGCGTCATGCGCGCGAGGTTATGATGGCCGGAGCGGTCGGCGGCGTAGCCGGCCTCCTCGGACGTGGGCTGCGTGTCGAGGAACAGGTCGTAGTTGGGGTGCATGTGCGTGCGGATCGACATCTCGGCCGCGCGGGCGGGGCTGGCGTTGTCGGCCAGGTCGTCGAACAGGTTGGGCGGCTCGGGGATGTGGTCGTCCTCGTAGAGGCCGAGGTCCTCCGGGGCGGGCATCCAGTTGCGGTGCGGCGCCTTGTGTTGGCACATCATCAAGAACGGCTTGTCGCCGCCGTCGACGCCGCGGTTCGCGCTCCAATCGCGCAACCACGACAGCGCCATGTCGGTCACGATGTCGGTGCAGTGCCCCTGGACCTCGATCGTCCCCTCGGGGGTGCGGAACTTCGGGTTGTAGTAGGCCCCCTGCCCCGGGAGCACCCGCCAAAAGTCGAAGCCCTGCGGGTCCGACCCCAGGTGCCACTTGCCGACGATCGCGGTCGCATAGCCGGCCTCCTGCAACTGCTTGGGGAAGGTCCACTGGTCGCCGTTGAAGCGGTCGCCGTTCTTGCGGAAGCCGTTCAGGTGGCTGTGCTTGCCGGTCAGCACAACGGCGCGGCTCGGGCCGCAGATCGAGTTGGTGCAGAAGCTGTTGCGGAACAACGCGCCGCTCTGGGCCAGCCGGTCGATCTGCGGCGTGGGGTCGAGCCCTGCGAGCCGCCCGCCGTACGCCCCGATGGCCGCCGGCGAGTGGTCGTCGGAGAAGATGAACAGCAGGTTCGGGCGGCCGGCGGCGCCGGGCGATTCGGCCGCGCACGCGTGGCTGCACAAGCTTGAAACTAGCAATGCCGCGGCCACGCAGGCAGCCGCCGGGCGGTTGGTCAGCATGAGTTGGATCCAGAGAAGAGGGTAGCGAGTCGGGCCGAGCCGCGGTCGGTCGCCGTTCGGCGGGCCCGAGGCGCCGGCCTTCCCACCTAAGGCTGGCCGGGGCTGCGCCGACGGTCAACTCCGGGCCGGGCCTTTTGGGGCGCGATTTAGGGCCGAACGGAACCCTGACGATCGCCGCCCAGCGGGTTATCGTTGTGGTTGAGCCGCGGCCCAGCGCGTAAGGCTGCGGGCCGCTCCTTTTCCTGATTGGCCAGTTCACCGGGCTCTCGATGCGACTCCGCGACGCTTCCTGTCGGACGATTCCGCCCCTTCGGCCGCTCGCGGTGGGGATGCTCTGCTTCACTCTGCTCGACGCGCTGCTTAGCACGGCAGCAGCGCGGGCGGCGGAGCCGGCGCCGAGCTTCGCGCACGAGGTCCGCCCGCTGCTGTCGGACCGCTGCTTCGGCTGCCACGGTCCGGGGACCCAAGAAGCGGCGCTGCGTCTCGACACGCAGGAGGGCGCGACCGAGTGGGCCATCCTGCCCGGCGACAGCGAGTCGAGCGAGGTCATCGCCCGGGTGTCGCTGCCCGAGGGGGACGACCTGCGCATGCCGCCCGAGCACGCCGGCAAGCCGCCGCTGTCGCGCGAGGAGGTCGACCTGCTCCGCCGCTGGATCGACGCCGGCGCGTCGTACGGCGAGCACTGGGCCTTCGCGCCGATCGAGAAGCCGTCCCCGCCCGACGGCGAGGCCGGCGCGTCGGAGATCGATCGCTTTTTGAATCGGCGGATCGAAGAGAAGGGGCTCGCGATCCAGCCGCAGGCCGACAAGCGCACGCTCGCGCGGCGGCTGACGCTCGACCTGACCGGCCTGCCCCCCACGCCGGCGGAGGTCGAAGCGTTCGTTTCCGACGACTCGCCCGAGGCGTACGAGCGGTTGGTCGACCGGCTGCTCGCGTCGCCACGCTACGGCGAGCACCGCGCGCGTTACTGGCTCGACGCGGTCCGCTACGGCGACACGCACGGCAAGCACCTGGACAACTACCGAGAGATCTGGCCCTACCGCGACTGGGTCGTGGCGGCGCTGAACGCGAACAAGCCCTACGACGAGTTCCTCGTCGAGCAGATCGCCGGTGACTTGCTGCCCGACCCGACGCGCGAGCAATTGATCGCGACCGGCTTCAACCGCTGCAACGTCAGCACCGCCGAGGGCGGAGTGATCGAGCAAGAGATCTACACCGACAACGTGCGCGACCGCGTCGACGCGTTCGGCACGGTCGTGCTGGGCCTCACGGTCGGCTGCGCGAAGTGCCACGACCACAAGTACGACCCCCTGTCGCGGAAGGAGTACTACTCGCTCTTCGCGTTCTTCAACAGCATCGACGGCGGACCCAACGACGGCAACGTCCGAGACCACGCCCCCGCGATCCGCGTGCCGAGCGATCAGCAACAGGCGCGGCTGGAGGAGTTGCAGGCGAAGCTCGGTGGCCTGCGGCGGGTCTACCTGCGGGACGATCCGCGGCTCGATGCGGCGCAGCGCGATTGGGAGGACGCGTTAGTCGCGTTGGCTGGGCCCGGGGTGGCCGAGGCCCTCGTGCCCACGCCGGTCCTCTACGCCAGCGAGTGGCGGACCGCCGGGCCCTTCACCGATAACCTCAAGAACGTGGTCCACGGCGCCGCCCCGGCGGAAACCGACGCGTTCGACCCCGATCAGACGTGGACCCTCAAGGACGGCCGCACCGTCGGCTGGGAGGTCCGCCCCGACTGGGTCGACGGCCGCCCCCACGCCGCGCTGCCCGGCAGGCTGGCGAGCAACGTCGTGTGCCGCACGATCACCGTGGACCGGCCGACGGAAGTAGAAGTCGCGGTCCGGTCCGACGACTCGCTCCGCGTCAAGCTCAACGGCGCCGCCGTTTACGACCACAAGGCGCAGCGGCCGCTCTCCGAGGGGCCCGACCGCTTCAAGATGACGCTCAAGCCGGGCGACAACTTCCTGACGCTCCGCGTCGGCAACGTCGAGGGACCGAGCGGGTTTGAGTTCGAGGTCCTCGACGCGACGGTCTTGCCGACCGAGCTCGTCGACATCGCCGGCACGGCGCCCGGCGAGCGTTCCGAAACGGACGCGCTCTTGATCCGGCAAGCCTTCCGCGCCCGCACGGCGGAGTTCCCGGAGCTGGAAGACTTGCGACAACAGGTCGCCGCCGTCGAGGCGGAGTGGCTGGCGGTGGATCGATCGGTGCCGTCGACGCTCATCTTCCGAGAGAGGCCCGAGCCCCGCGTGGCTTACGACCTGCTGCGCGGCGAGTACGACGCGCAGGGCGACCCGGTCGAGCGCCGCGTGCCGGCCTTCCTGCCCGCGCTGCCCGGCGACGCGCCGCAAGACCGGCTTGGGCTCGCGCGGTGGGCCGTGTCGGAGGACCAGCCGCTCACGGCCCGCGTCGCGGTCAACCGGTACTGGCGGCAGCTCTTCGGCGTGGGCCTGGTGCAGACGGCCGAGGACTTCGGCTCGCAGGGCTCGCCGCCGTCGCACCCGGAGCTGCTCGACTGGCTCGCCGCCGACTTCGTCCGGCACGGGTGGGACGTCAAGCGGCTCTTCAAGCAACTGGTGACGACCGAAGCCTACCGGCGGAGCTCCTCGGCCGCGGCCGAAGCGTGGCGGGACGACCCGCCGAACCGCTGGCTCGCGCGCGGGCCGCGGCACCGACTCGACGCGGAGGTCCTGCGCGATCAGGCGCTCGCCGCGAGCGGGCTGCTCGTGGAGCGGCTCGGCGGCCCGCCGGTCCGCCCGCCGCAGCCCGGCGGCCTTTGGAAGGCGGTCGCGTACGAGGCGTCCGACACGGCCGAGTTCGTCGCCGACACCGCGCCGGAGAAGGTCCACCGCCGCAGCCTGTACACGTTCTACAAGCGCACCAGCCCGCCGCCGCAGTTCACCGTGCTCGACGCGCCCACGCGCGAGTCTTGCACGATCCGCCGCGAGCGGACGAACACGCCGTTGCAAGCGCTAATGCTGATGAACGACCCGCAGTACGTCGAGGCGGCCCGCGGCCTCGCCGAGCGCGTGCTGCGCTGGGACGGGCCGCCCGGCGGAGGCCCGACCGACACCGCGCGGGCCGCCCGGATGCTGCTGCTCGCCACCGGCCGCCCCGCCGATGAAACTGAGGCCGAGTCGCTCGCCGAGGGCTACCGCGGAGAGCTCCGCCGATACCGCGGCGCGCCGGAGGCCGCTGCCGCGCTGGTCTCGATCGGCGCCGCGCCGCCCGACCCGGCGCTGGACACGGCCGAGCTCGCCGCGTGGACGATGACCGCGAACCTCGTGCTGAACCTGGACGAGGTCGTCACCAAGAACTAACGGCTGCACCCGACACGCCCTCAAGACCCAACGGTATGGACCACCACGCCTACAACGCGCTGCGTAGCGCGATGACCCGCCGCCACTTCTTCGCGCGCGGCGCGATGGGGCTGGGCGGCGCCGCGCTCTGGTCGCTCTCGCACGGCTCGGCCGCGGGCGGCGGGGCGGCCTCGCCGTCGCCGCTGTCGACGGGCGGCTTGCCCGGCGTGCCGCACTTCGCGCCGACCGCGAAGCGCGCGATCTACCTGTTCACGGCCGGCGCGCCGAGCCAGATCGACCTGTTCGACTACAAGCCGAAGATGGCCGAGATGTTCGACAAGGACCTGCCCGAGTCGATCCGCGACGGCCAACGCATCACCACGATGACCTCCGGCCAGTCCCGCCTGCCGAT
Organism: Botrimarina sp.; assembly: GCF_040219535.1. NCBI lineage: Bacteria > Pseudomonadati > Planctomycetota > Planctomycetia > Pirellulales > Lacipirellulaceae > Botrimarina > Botrimarina sp. The sequence continues at coordinate 27,823 of NZ_JAVJSH010000035.1, read as the reverse complement.
CGCGCCCACCAAGTACAAGTTCGCCCGGCACGGGGAGTCGGGCGCGTGGGTCAGCGAGCTGCTGCCCAACATCGCGAAGCTGGCCGACGAGGTCACCTTCGTGAAGACCGTCAACACCGAGGCCATCAACCACGACCCGGCGATCACCTACATCTGCACCGGCGACCAGCAGCCGGGCCGCGCGAGCCTCGGCGCGTGGCTCTCTTACGGGCTCGGCACGGCCAACGCCGACCTGCCCGCGTTCGTCGTGATGACGCCCCGCTGGAGCGCCAAACGCGACGCGCAGGCCCTCTACAGCCGCCTGTGGGGCAGCGGCTTTCTGCCCGGCAAGTACCAGGGCGTGTCGCTCCGCTCCGAGGGGGACCCGGTGCTGTTCCTGTCGAACCCCGACGGCGTCGACCGCGCGGCGCGGCGGCGGATGCTCGACCGGCTCGCCGAGTTCAACCGGCGCACGCTCCAGCGGGTCGGCGACCCGGAGACCCAGACCCGCATCGACCAGTACGAGATGGCCTTCCGCATGCAGGCCTCCGTGCCGGACCTGACCGACTTCTCCGACGAGCCGCAGAGCGTGCTGGACATGTACGGGCCGGAGGTGAACGAGCCGGGCACGTTCGCGGCCAGTTGCCTGCTCGCGCGGCGGATGGCCGAGCGGGGCGTGCGGTTCACGCAGATCTTCCACCGCGGCTGGGACCAGCACGGCGACATCAGCGGCGACCTACCCGCCCAATGCGGCGACGTCGACCGACCGACCTGGGCGCTCGTGACCGACCTCAAGCAGCGCGGCCTGCTGGACGACACGCTCGTCGTGTGGGGCGGCGAGTTCGGCCGCACGATCTACTGCCAGGGCGGCCTGTCGCGCGAGAACTACGGCCGCGACCACCACCCGCGTTGCTTCACGATCTGGATGGCCGGCGGCGGGGTGAAGAAGGGCCTCACCTACGGCGAGACCGACGACTTCAGCTACAATGTGGTCAAAGACCCGGTGCACATCCACGAGCTCAACGCGACGATCCTGCACGCCCTGGGCATCGACCACAAACGCCTGACCTACCGCCACCAGGGCCTCGACATGCGTTTGACCGGCGTGGAGCCGGTCGAGCCGGTGATGGAGCTGCTGGGGTGATCGGGATATGCTGAACAGACTGAAGTGGCTTTGCAGCGGCATGTTTCGCCCTGAAAGCCAATTATCGTCGAGCTCTATGCCGTACCGAACCGGCAACCGAATGGAGTCGAGCGGATGGCCGGACAGCAGAAACGCCGCCCATCGCCGCGGCCGTCTAGTTTCATCATTAATGGCAAGAACGGACCAATCGAAGTCCCCGTAATGCCATATCCATGGCCGGAGCCGGGTACGTTCTCATGGAAAATGAAGGAGAAAGGCTACCCCCTCCTGACACCGGAAATCGCGTCGATCACATCGCTAGCTCCGGAGCATCTGGAGTACATGCTCGGTTGCCGGATTGTCAACTATCACAGGGGAGGCTTCCGAGAGCTGCACGTTCCGCAGTACACGTCCGGCTTGAGCGCCGACATCTTGCGTTTCGCATTGGGCAGCGAATGGTTCGAAAGAGCGGTGAACGCGGAGTCGGCATCACCGATAACTGAATACCTTTGGCGGCCGCCGAACGATCATGCGGCCGAGGCTCGGACTCGCCGCCGCGCAACGGTGCTCGCAGAAGGCATCTTTAACTTGCAATCCGTCCCTGGACTGTCATATCGGACACGACTCATCGCGAAAAACCAGTCTGATCTGCAATCTGCAATCGGCGAATTCGAATGTGCGGGCGTCCTCGCATGCCTGAATCGGCAATTCTCGTTCGTTGAGCCGACTGGAAGGAAAGGGTGCGACTACGATGCCCATTTCCTCTCGCCCGCCGGCAGACAATTATGTTGTGAGATAAAGGCCAAGAGCACTTCTTCGTTGCCGTCACCGCAGACCATTCTAAATACATTGGAGTCTGCACGAAAGCAGCTGCCGAAGGAGCGGCCGTCAATTATATACCTCCGAGTACCAGAGCATTGGTCGAAAGAAACCGACCTAGAGGCTTGGTTCCTCAGAGCGACGGAGAAGCTTTTTCGTCAATCGAATCGCGTTGTCGCGGCTGTGCTAGCCGTAGAAACATGGACCGAGATCAAAGATCACTCCATTTGGCGCACGCGGTTAGAAACGTACCCGTACTACAACCATCGATCGCGGTTCTTCGACGAAGATGTACCACAAGCCCTGGAAGTCTGGCGGACCGATCGCGAAGTTGAGTGGTTCAGTTTGCAGAACTACGTTCGCGAAAGTCTGCCGCGCCTTTGCCAGCGAGTTTGGCCTCACATCGGGTTGTAGTGAAACTCACGACTGCTCCCGAAAGTTATACGCACGGCGACTCGTGGCCGGGCACATAGTGAAGCGGAGTTGCTAGCGATCTAGCTATACGCTTTCGCATGTTAGGCGCGGGTCGGCTCTGGGGGCGACGCCATGCGACTCTCTCAGCACCCGGTGAAGCACCAACCGAATCAGTGACTCGATTCGCCCGCCGACTCGGCGGCCGGTTCGCACGGCTCGACGGCCGTGACATGCAGCAGCGAGCAAATCTTGAACTCCGCGGGCACGCCGTCTTCCACGTCGATGCCCACAAGCAGCTGGCTCTTCGTCAGCAGGGCCATCTCTGGATGGCGGACCTCGTACTCCTTGCCACTCGACAGCGTCACCCGAAACGGCTTGAAGGGCCGCTCGGTCAGCAGTTCGTGAAACGTCTTGTAGCTGATCACTGACGTTCTCCCGGTTCTCAGCTGTTCAGCTGGATCGTCCGCACGATCGCGTCGAGGTCGTTGTCGACCTGCACGGCGCGGTTGGCGAACGTCGCGGTGCTGACGCCGCGGCTGCCCAGCACGCGGTTGAACTCGTTCTGGTCGCTAGAGTGGTACGCGACCGTCGCGGTGGGGTCCTTCAGCTGGTGACCGGTGAGCACGCACACGACCCGCTCGCCGCGGTCGATCACGCCCTCCTCGCGGAGCATCTTCGCGCCGGCCACGCTGGCGGCCGAGGCCGGCTCGCAGCCCAGCCCGTTGGCGGCCACGCGGGCCTTCGCGTCGAGGATCTGCTGGTCGGTCACCTCGCGCACCACGCCGTCCATGCACTCCAGCGCCCTGAGGCACTTCATCAGGTTCACGGGGCGGTTGATCTCGATCGCGCTGGCGATCGTGTCGGCGCGCTCGGAGGCCGCGTCGAGTTCGGCGTAGTAGCTGTCGACGATCTTCGTGTCCGGCTGGCCCTTGTTCCACCGCAGGCCGCGGTTCTCGTAGAGCTCGTACAGCGTGTCGGCGCCGGCCGCGTTGATGACCGCCAGCCGCGGCGTGCGGTCGATCAGGCCCAGCTTGTGCAGCTCGTGGAACGCCTTGCCGAAGGAGCTCGAGTTCCCCAGGTTGCCACCCGGCACGACGACCCAGTCCGGGACCTCCCAGCCGAGCGACTCAAGCACGCGGAGCATGATCGTCTTCTGCCCCTCGAGCCGGAACGGGTTCACGCTGTTCACCAGGTAGATGCCCAACTGCTGCGACACCTGGCGCACACGCATCATCGCGTCGTCGAAGTCGCCGGCGATCTGCACGGTGAGCGCGCCGTAGTCCAGCGCCTGCGACAGCTTGCCGTAGCTGATCTTGCCGGAGCCGATGAAGATCACGGCCTGCATCAGGCGGCTCATGCCGCAGTACAGCGCGAGCGAAGCGGAGGTGTTGCCGGTCGACGCGCACGCGGCACGCTTCGCGCCGATCAGGTGCGCGTGGGTGAACGCGGCGGTCATGCCGTTGTCCTTGAAGCTGCCCGACGGGTTCATCCCCTCGTACTGCAGCATCAGGCGGCCGGCGTCCATCCCCACGTAATCGCTCACCCCCGGCGACGGGTGCAGCGGCGTCTGGCCCTCGCCGATCGTGACGATCTTCTCGTCGGGGGCGAAGGGCAGCAGCTCGCGGAACCGCCACACGCCGGAGCGCTCCAGCGGCTCGTTCCGACGGGCCCACTTCGCCTCGAAGTCGCGGAGCGAGCGGGGCGCGGGCAGGCGGTCCCAGTCGTACGAGATGTCCAGCAGCGAGCCGCACGCGTCGCAGCTGGTGCGGACCTCGGCGATGTCGTACGTCGCGCCGCAGCCGGGCATGACGCACTGCTGGAACGCGGCGTCGGTCTTGGTCGCTTTGGCGGCGGCGTGAATAGCGGCGGCGGTCATCCGCGGGCTCCTGGCCGGGCGAGAGGGGGATTCGGAAGGACCTCGCGCAATCCTATCGCACGCGGAAAGCGGGGCGGCCCGACAATCCGCGCAATGCGTTTTTGTTCAACAACTTACGCAAAGTTTACTTCGGCCCGACCGCGTCCGCAACGTGACCCCCAATCCGCGCACCGGCGCGTCGCCCGTCGGCGAACCGCCCGGGTTCGGCGATCCGATAGACGCACAAGCCGACTCCTGCGTAAACTAGCGAGTCTATGCCGCCCTCACCGGGGCCGGCGGGCATCGGACGACCCGCCCGGCGGAGGGCCGCCCCCGTGATAGACGACCGCCGACCTAGCGAGAGGAACGGAGAAAGCCCGGATGAAGAAGGCAGACCTGCAGACCTACCGCGACCGCCTGCTTCAGCTCAGAGCCCGCCTGCAGGGCGACGTCAAAGCGTTGGCAGACGTGGCCCTGCACGAGGCGAACGGCAACGCGATGCCGATCCACATGGCCGAGCTAGGGAGCGAGAACTACGAGCAAGAGTTCACGCTCAGCCTGATGGAATCCGACGAGGGGGCGATCGCGTCGATCGACGACGCCCTCGCCCGGATCGAGCAGGGGACCTACGGCAAGTGCGCCGAGTGCGACGGCGTCATCCCCAAGACGCGGCTCAACGCGATCCCTTACGCCTCGATGTGCGTCGGCTGCGCGCAGAAACAGGAAGGCTGACGCCCCCGACCCACGAGACCCACGGAGCCGCCCGTGTCCAAGGGATTGGACCCCCGCCCCCCCGCCCGACGCGTCCCCGCGAGCCGCGGGGTGGCGTTCGCCGCCGTAGCGGCGGCCGGGCTCGCGGCGGACCTCGTGTCGAAGGCCATCGTGTTCGACTGGCCGGCCAAGCTGACCGGCGAGGTCGTCTACTGGTGGTGGCCCGGCTATGCCGGCATCCAGACGAGCCTCAACCAGGGGGCCCTCTTCGGGATCGGCCACGGCGCGGTGGGCGTGTTCGCCGCGGTGAGCGTGGTGGCGGCGATCGCGATCCCCGTTTGGCTCTTCTACGGCCGCGCGGCGCACGACTGGTGGCTCACGGTCACGCTCGCTCTGGTGATGGCCGGCGTGCTGGGCAACCTGTACGACCGGCTCGGCCTGCACGGCGAGGTCTGGCCGGACGGGCACCCGCTCGCCGGGCGGCAGGTCTACGCGGTCCGCGACTGGATCCTCTGGCAACTGAACGACCAGTGGCGGTGGCCCAACTTCAACCTGGCCGACGCGTTCCTCGTGGTCGGCGCCGGCACGCTGCTGGTCCGCGCGTGGCTCGAGCCGCACCCGGAAGCCGAGCGTGCGCCAGCCCAGCGGCCCGCAAGCGAACCGGCCGAGTCGGCTACTGCGTGACGGCGTCGTGGCCGTTGGAGCTGAAGCCGATCGGCGACCCATCGGACTTCAGCGATTGGGCCACCCGGAACCCCTCGTCGCGGAATCGTTGGCTGACTTCCGGAGCGGATTCGAAACTGTCCGCGTACACGATCAGCCGCACCACGTGCTCTTTCGGGTCGAGCAGTTCCAGCCGCGATCTCGTTTGGCCGGTCGGCGAGAACGCCTCCTCGAGCGACTCGCCCCGCAGCGGCACGACCTCGCGCAGCACCATCTGCGACAGGGTCACCTGGATGCCGACCCGGGGCCCGACCGCCTGCACGCTCCAGGCGATCTCGGCCTCGCCGCCGAAGCCCTCCAGCGGCCCGACCTTGTGCCGCGTGGTCACGGGCCGCGACGGGTTGGTGATCGTCGGCGGCTGCAGCTTGCTCTTCAGCTCGTTGGTGATCTCGTCGAGCGGCACGTAAACGAGCCGCTTCCCCTTGAGCCGGAACGACACCGTGTCGGTCGCGCGGCCGTCGACGATCGGCGTCGGCGAGATCTCGACGGTCTCGACCTCCGGTTCGGGCTCGACCGTCGCCAGGGCGATCCGCTGCGCTTCGAGCTCGTCCAGCCGGCGCCCCGCTTGCGCGAGGGCGGTGTGCACGTCGAGCTTTTCGCGGTCGCCTTCGCTCAGGGCGGCGCGGGCGTCGTCCAGTTCGGCGCGGAGCTTGGTCACGTACAACGCGCCGGCCTCGCGCACGTGCTCCCGGTTCTGCGCGTCGGTAGCGACCGAGCGGACCTGGCTCCGCAGGTCGCTCACGTCGCGCTCGTGCTCGCCGATCCGCCTCGCCAGCCGCTCGATCTCCGACTCGGTCTCGGCCAGGCGCTCGTTGGGCGACGCCGGGATCTCGACCCTCGGGGTGAACGCTTCGCGGCCCGCGCGCACGCCGACCACGACCACCAGCAACACCAAGATGCCGACGATGTTCGCGACGACGTCCAAGAACGAGTCGCCGCCGGGGATCTCTTCGCCGTCGTCAACGCCGCGTCGCATCGGGGCCTCCTAGGTTGACCGCCGCGCGGGCGTTGGCGTTCCGAGCGTTGAGCCCGGCGGCTTGCAGCAGCTCAACCAGCTCCGCCGCGCGGGCCGCGCCGTCGCGGCCGGAGCGGATCGAGAGCCTCGGGTCCCAGTACATGCCCGGGCCGGCTATGCCCCAGGACTCCGCGTGCTGCTCGAGCGACTCGAGCAGGTCGTTCAAGTGCGCGGGGGTGGGCCCGGGCATCGCGACCACCTTCACCGGCCGGTTGGTTTCGTCCGACAGCAAGACCACGCGCTCGCTCTCGACCAGCAGCTGAATCGGCCGGACCACCGGCACGCCGCTGCGGCCCGCCCGCCGCGTGCTCGCGCCGCCGCCGCCGCCCCCCTCCTGGGCCGCCGGGCCAGAACCCATTACGGCCGACACCGACGCCGGCGCCGAGCCCTCGCTCTGCTGCGCGGCGCTGGCGCTCATCGCCGAACCGCCCGAGCCGCCGGGGCTCTGGTTGTCGCCGCCGCCGGCGGGCCCCGCGGTCGCGGCGTCCGACGGCGCGGCCGAACCGACCGCCGTGGCGTCCGACGGCGCCGCCAAGCTTGGCGAGCCGGCCGCAACCACCTGGCCCGGATCGGGGGAATCGTTCGCTCCGCCGCCGAGGGCGTTGTCAGAGCCTTCGGCCGCGCCGGTCTCTTCGCCGGTCGGCGCGGGACCGGCGGCGCCCTCCGCGGCTGCGTAGGTCGCCACACCGCCTGGCAGGGGCCCGCCCTCGGGGTCCGGGCCGCCGGGGCCGACGGCCGCGTCGGGGGGCAAGCCGCCCGCCGGATCGCCGCCACCCAACACGGCGCCGACCGTCTGCGCCCCGCTCACGCGGAGGCCGCTGAACGGGTTGCTGGCGTTCGGGTCGGCCCGGCTGACCCGCAGGCCTGGCGCGCCGCCACCGGCGGAGTCGCCGCTGCCGCCGTAGCCGCCGATCTCTCTCGAATCGCCGCGGCCGAGCTGGTCCGCTGCCCGCATCGCCGTTGCGAGCTGCGGCGTGATCCGGCTCAACGCGGTTCGTTCCGACTGGGCGGTCGCGACCGCGTCGGTGACCCAGCGGTAGAGCACCGGGTTGGGGTCCCCGTACTCCATCGGCCAGTCGGCGCCGACCGGCTGGTAGCCGTAGTCGACGCCCGCCTCTTCCAGCGCGGCCCGCGTCATGTAGTAGGCGTTGATCCCGTCGGGCCGGACGATCAGCAGCGGGTAGGGCCGGCCCGCTTCGTTCGCGGCGCGGGCGTCGGGGTTCTCGCTGTAATAGCGCGCGACCGCCCGCTCCGCGGCGCCGACCGGGTTGCTGAACTGCGGGGCGATCAGGTCCTCCCACACCAGCCGCACCCCCTCCGGCTGCAGCACCACGCCCTCGGCGGTGCACTCGAAGTAGACCGGCGGGCGGACCGTGCCGGACGTCTTGTCGCGGAGCGGGACCACGGCGAATCGCCGCTCGCGACCGGCGGCCGCGTGCTTGTACTGATCGAGCTCGTCGACCGACTCGTTGATCAGGCGGTTGAGCCGCTCCAGCTCCTCGCGCGCGGCCTTCAGGTCCGCGCCGGCTTGCTGCTCGACCTTGAAGAGCTCTTGGGCCTCGGCTTGCAAGGCCTCGGCTTCCTCGCGCAAGCGGCGGACGTGGTCTTCCACGCCGGACAGCTTCTCTTGCTCCTCCTTCAGGCGCCGCTCCCCTTCGGCCTTGAGATCGGCCAGCCGCCGCTCGATCTGGCGGAGGCGCTCCAGCCGCTCTTGGGCCGCACCGAGAGACTCTGCCGACTCGGACTGACCGTCGGCCTCCGCCTGCGCGGCGACGCGGGCCTCGTCGGCCTCGGCGGTAGCTTGCTTGCGCGTGACCTCGGCGATCGCCACCAGCAGCACCACCAACGCTCCCATCGCGCACAGCAGCACGGCGAGGAACGGGAAGAGCGAGAACGCCGATTGCTCGCCGCGCTTCGGGCGCATCAGGCGGCCTTCTTGGGTGCGGCCTTGCTCGGGGCGGTCGCCGGGGCGCCGGCGGCGGGCTCGCGGCCGACGCGGGCGCTGAGCAACTGGATCGCGGCGGAGAGGCTCATGAGCGTCTCCTCGAAGTTGTGCGTGCGGCCGAGCGTCGACAGGTTCCGGTTCAGGGCCTCTTCCAGGCGGGCGACTTGGCCGGTCGACTCGACGACGCGCGTGAGCACCTCGCCTTGGCGGACCAGCTCCTTCTGTTGGTCGAGCGTCGCGGTGGCGCCGGCCACGAGGGCTTGCTGCATCTCGCGCACGACCTCTTCGCTGCGGCGGATGAGCTTCTCTTGCCGGTCGGCGGCCACGACCATCGCCTCGCCGAGCGCGGCCTCGACCTCGCCCAGGTGGCGGCGGTTCTCGCTGGCCAGTTCGTGCTCGGCGGCGGTGAGGGTCTCGCCGTGTTTCTCGAGGGCTTCGACGAGCAGCTCCGCCATCCGCTCGAGGCCGTCGCGCAGGTTGCCGAGCAGCCCGTCCGCGCCGGTCACGATCCGCTCGGTCTCGCGCTGGGTGGTGGTGCGGATCGCGTCGGCGTGCTCCGCGTGCAGCTTGGAGAGCATCGCGAACTGATCGCGGATCGCGGCGCCCACCTGGCTCTGCTGGCCGCGCAGGCCCTCGGCCAATTGCGCGAGCTGCTTCTCGACGCCGTTGGTCAGTCCGGTCGCGTGGTCGCGGAGGCCGTCGCGGAGGCCGTTGGACAGCGTGGTCGTCAGCAGCTCGCCCACGCCGGCCGTGGCCTCGCGCCACTTCGCGTTGGTCTCGTCGATCGCGTCGCGCCAGGAGTCGACCTGGGTCGCCGTGAGGCGGTCGATCGCGCCGACCACCTGCTCGCACATCCGGCGCACCGCGGCCACGTTCGGGTCGTGTTGAGAACCGTACTGCTGGAACCGCCCGATCAGCTGCCGCGCGGCGGCGCGATCGATCTCGTTGAGCAGACGCTCCTCGACCTGCTCGACACCGAACATCGCGAACCACAGCACCAGCATCAGCCCCATGGCTTGGGTCGTGGTGATGAACGCCACGGCCAGCGCGGGGATCATCTTGTTGAGCGAGTCTTCGAGCTGGTCGGCCGCTAGCGAGAGCGTGCCGAGGGCCATCGTGATGCCAACCACCGTGCCCAGCATGCCCACGATCGGCAGCACCGCCCGCACCAGCCGCGGCAACGCGTAGGCGGTCGCCGCGCGGTCGCGGTCGGCCTCGGCCAGCCGCGCGAGCTGCTCGTCGAGCGTGTCGGCCGATCCGGAGTCGCGGATGTACTCCAGCGCCTCGCGGAGCCGGGCCACGAGCCGCGACCGCCGCACCGGCGCGCGCAGCGCGTCCAGGCGCGACAGCAGGGCCGCCGCGTCGGTAGCCGGGACCGGCGCGGCGGGCGCCGGGCCGAGCGGCTCTAGGCGGGTCGCGCCGAACTGCCCCGCCAGGCCCACCAGGCGCATCACGAGCGACGCCGAGCCGACGAAGAACAGCAGCGTCGCCACGTACTCGATCGGGTGCGACGCGAAGTACTCCTGCATCGTTTTGCCCGGCAGCAAGCCGGTCTGCAACGACGCGTAGAACGCGAGCGTCGCGAGCCCGCCCCACAACAAGGGCAGCCGGAGCAGCCAATTTGCTAGCACGTTGATCGGCGCCATCGGATTCCTTTCCGGTTGGGCTCAGCAGACGTTGGGGCGCGTGTATAGCTCTTGCCCGCCGGGCTGTGGAGCCCGCTCTATCGGCTTTGTCGGCGCCACCGGCGCAACCGGCTTAATCAATCCGGCCAAGCCCGCTTATTCCAGCCGGTTGCGGGGGGCGCCGGATGCCCCGGATCGGGGGCTCGGCCGGGCGGCGCCGGAACTGCCTGCTGGCGTGACGACCGCCCCGGCGTGACGGCCATCTAGTTGCCCAACTTACGCGTTCGGGCCTACGATAGGTGGGGCGGTCCCGCCCCCCAGGCGGGCCCCCGCAACCGGAACAGGCGAACAGAGGACACTAGGTGGCACTTTCATTCCACGGCGCACTGGCGCCCTACGGCGGACTGGCCCGACTCGGCGGACTGGTTTGCGTCGCTGGGCTAGCGATGCTGCTCGCTCCCGGTGCGGCCGACGCGCTGGTGATCAAGAGCTTCGATCCCTACGAGCCGGGCCAGGTCAACCCGAACCCGGACCTCATCAACACCGACCCGCCGGGCAACGGGCTCGACTTCGCGAACCTGGCGACGAACCGGTCGGGGATCTACCTCGGCGACCATTGGTTCCTCACCGCTTGGCACGCGCAGCCCGGTGGGAGCACGCCGACCGGCAATGTGCAACTCGCCGGCAGCAGCTTCCCGGTGATCGCCCAGAGCGCGGTCCGGATCGCCAACAGCGGCGGCGGGCTCGACGCGTCGTCCGACCTGCTGATGTACCGGATCGGTCTCGATGCGGCGGGCAACTCGCCCGAGGACCTCGACTCGGGCATCCAGTCGATCGTCATCGCCGATCAGCTAGCGTCCACCGGCACGACGCTCACGATGTTCGGCCGCGGCGCCGCCCGGCGACAGAACGAAGACAACACCCAGACCGGCACGTACCAGTTCAGCTCGAGCGGCGCGATCCTGGAGAGCGGCACGGGCGCCTACGAGGGCTTCCTCACCAGCTCCTCCGGCAACGTCTGGCAGTGGGGCGAGAACCGCCGCTACGGCGGAACGCGCACCTTCAGCGCAGGCCCGCTGGTGAACGACACCCGCGGCTTCGTCGTCCGCTTTGATGAGTTCGGCCTGGAGCACGAGGCCCAGGCGGCCAGCGGCGATTCGGGCGGACCGGTCTTCTGGCAGGACGGCGGCCAGTGGGTGCTCGCGGGGCTGCACCACGTGGTGTTCTCGGCGAGCAGCACGTCGAGCAGCGTCAACCTGCAAACCGCGTTCAACGCCCAGACGGGCATTTCGGACCTCTCGAACTCGTTCTACCGCAGCCAGATCCAAGGGCTGCGCGACCAGACCGAGTACTCGCTGCTCGGTGACATCGACCTCGACGGCGCCGTGACCGGCGAGATCGTCGGCGGCGTGGCCACGGGCGACCTCGCCGCGATGGCCGCCAACTGGATGCACTCCGCGCCCGAGGGGGACCTCAAGACCTGGGTCCGCGGCGACATCAATCAAGACGGCATCACCGACCTGGACGACTTCGTGCTGCTACGCGACGCGCTCGGCGGCGCGATCGAAACGGCTGATTTCGCGGCCGTGGTTTCGGCCTATTCCGCCGCGACGCCAGAACCCTCGGCGGCGGCGCTCTTGCTGACCGCCGCCGCGGCGGCCGCCGCACGCCGGCGCCGCTGAACGGCCGGGTTGGCGCCCGGGCGGGGCACTTGCGGCGGGGCACTTGCGGCGGAGACTCGGCAGCGGGGATACTCCCACGCTTTTCGCCCCCAGGGCGAGTCCCGCCCCCCGCGAGCCTGCGATGCCCTCGGACCACGCGAAACGGCGCCAGAAGCTGCAGAAGCTGCTGTCGCGCGAGAAGCTCGACGCGCTGCTGGTCACGAGCTTCACGAACGTCACCTACCTGACCGGCTTCACCGGCGACGACAGCTACCTCATCGTCACGCCCGACGACGCCGTGCTGGTCACCGACCCGCGGTACACCGAGCAGCTCGAGGGGGAGTGCCCCGACCTAGCGCTGCACGTGCGCGACCCCGGCGTGAAGATGACGCCGGCCACCGCCGAGGCGCTCCGCGGCGTGGGCGCCGAGCGCGTCGGCTTCGAGGAAGACTCGCTCACGGTCGGCTCGCTCAACCGGCTGACCGAAGAGCTGAAGGGCGTCGACCTCGTCGGGGTGTCGTCGGCCGTCGAGTCGCTGCGGCTCGTTAAGGACCGCTCCGAGATCGCCGCCATCCGCCACGCGGCGGAGCTGGCCCGGCGGGCCTTCGACGTGGTCCGCGCCGCGTGGACCCCGGGGGCCGCCGAGCGCGACCTCGCGCGGGAGCTGGAGTATCAGGCGCGTCGTTTTGGCGGCGCGAGGCTGAGCTTCGCGGCGATCGTCGCCGCGGGGCCGAGGTCCGCCCTGCCCCACGCCACCCCGACCAGCGCCAAGGTCGGCGACCACGACTTCACGCTGATCGACTGGGGCGTGTTCGCGCCGCTGTACGCGAGCGACCTGACGCGGATGGTGCTGCACGGCGCTCCGTCGAAGAAGTTCGAGAGGGTCTACAACACGGTCCTCGAAGCCCAGCTGGCCGGCATCGAAGCGATCCGCCCCGGCGCCGTTTGCCAGGACGTCGACCGGGCGGCACGCGACGTGATCGAGAAGGCCGGCTACGGCAAAAAGTTCGGCCACGGCCTCGGGCACGGCTTGGGCCTGGAGGTCCACGAGGGCCCGCGGCTGGGCCGCAACCAAGAGACCGAGCTGCGGCCGGGGATGGTGGTGACCGTCGAGCCGGGCGTCTACCTGCCCGGCTGGGGCGGCGTGCGGATCGAGGACGACGTGCTCGTCACGAAGTCGGGCCACGAGCTGCTGAGCGACGTTCCGAAGCGGCTCGAGGACTGCCGGATCTAGCGTGCCCGCGGCAGCCGTCACGCGGCGCGGGAGTCTAGGAACGCGTCGACGCCGTCGAGGATCATCTGCACGGAGATCACGATCAGGAAGATCCCCATCAGGCGCTCCAGGGCCACCGCGCCGCGGCGCCGGAGGAGGCTCATCAGAAACGGCGCCAGCGCCAGGATCAGCGTCGTCGCGCCGACCGACAGCGCGATGGCGGCGGCCACCACGCCGGGCGGTTGCCTCTCTGCGAAGAGGATCACCATCGAGATCGCGCTGGGGCCGGCGATGAAGGGCATCGCGATCGGCACGATCAGCGGCGACGGGTTCGGGTCCTCGTCGGTGATCCGCTTCGCCGGGAAGACCATCCCGACGGCGATCAGGAACAGCACGATCCCGCCGGCCAGGCTCAGCGCGGGCTCGGTCAGACCGAGCTGGTCGAGCAGCGTCCGACCCACCAGCGCAAAGACCGCCAGCAGCACGCCCGCGATCGCCCCCTCGCGCACGATCACGCCGACGCGGGCCGGCGGGGGAAGGCGCGACAACAGGTTGTTCACAACGACCATGTTCCCGAACGGGTCCATGATCAGCACGAGCAGCAACGCGATCGACAGCACGCCGCTCGGGCCGTTGTCGCTGACAGCGGCGATGGCGAGCGGCGCGGGGCTCACTCGCCGAACTCCTCGATGTAGTCCGCCATCGCCGCCTCGACGACTTGCAGCGCGTGGTCCCGGTGGTAGGCATCGGCGATCTTCACCGGCACGGCCTCCTCGGGCGTGAGCGCTTTGTAGATGCTGAAGTAGTGGCGCAAGCGGTCGACGAGCACCTTGGGGAGCTCCTCGATGTCGGTCACGCCGGACCACATCGCGTCGTTCTCTAGCACGGCGATGATCTTGTCGTCGGCCTCGCCGCGGTCGAGCATCGGCAGGCCGCCCACGACCCGCGCGTTGACGATCGTCTCCGGGTTGGTGATCGGCCGCTCGCTGATCACGCAGATGTCCAGCGGGTCGCCGTCGCCCTCGTTGGCCTCGGGCATCAGGGCCTTCACCCGCTTGCCGCAGAACGTGCGGGGGATAAAGCCGTACAGCGTCGGCGCGAAGGCCGACGTGCGGTTCGGGCGGTCGACACGCAGGTAGCCGGTCTTTTTGTCCAGCTCGTACTTGACCCGGTCGAACGGCGTCAGCTCGATGTACGCGTGCACCACCGTGGGCGGGCTGGGACCGAGGTCCAGCCCGTGCCACGGGTGCGGGCGCCAGCGGTAGAAGGGCTGCGGGAAGCTCATTGGGGCGGTTTCCTCAATCCGATCTGGCCTTGGGCGAAGCCCCGACTGCGGCCTCGTAGCTGTCGAGATAGCCGCCGAGTAACTCGTCGACTTCATTGGCGAGGTCGCCCGCCTCGGCGTAGCGGCCCGCCTCGATTTGCTTGACGATCTCACCCGCGAGCGACGCCAAATTGCGGAGCGAGTCTCCCTGCACCACCACCCCGGGAAGTTTACGCTCCGGGAGCTGGACCACGGGGGCGTTGGTCGCGGCAGACAGTCGCTTGATCTGCGGCTCTTCGATCATCGCGGCGGCCTCCTCCCTTTGGGGGTGAACGTGACGTGGGGGAGCGACCGGTCAAGGGAGTCCCGGAAAACGTCGATGCCGGTCTCGCCGCGCGTGGGGTGGAGCTCTCCGCCGGCCACGCCCCGGGGCAACTCCCGCCGGGCCTTCTGACGCAAGCGGCTCGCCGATCCGGTCTCGCCCAACAGGTAGTCGTAGTCCGATTCGGCCCGCGCCGTGCCGGCGGCTCGGCTTCCGACCACGTGCACGACGACTTGGTTGGCGTCCGCGAACTCGTGGATTGGCGCCGCGTCGGCGGGCGTCAAGCCTAGCCGCCCGGAATCCCCGGAGTCCATGGCAGATCCACCGCTCAACCCACGAGGTCTTCCTCGTTCACGTAGGTCTCGAGGAACCGGGTCAGCTTGTGGAAGTCGCTCTCTTGGTCGATGTAGCGCACCACGGTGACCAGGGTTTCCGGGTCGACGAGGTCTTCGAACGGCACGTAGAGCAGCTGCAGCTGACCCTCGACCGAGACCATCACGCCGTTGAGCTTGTTCTCAACCAGGGCCCGGTACGCGCCCACGCCGAGCTGGCTGCCGAGCATCACGTCGAACGCGTGCGGCTGCGTGCAGCGGGCCTCGTAGCCGAGCTGCACCGGCTTCACCTGCCGTTTCTTGCCGGTCTGCTTCTCGTAGGCCTTCTCGATCAGCTTGGCGAACAGCGTGTACAGGCTGATGTCGCTGATCTTGATGTGGCCGTGGTCGTCGCGCGGCACACCCTCCAGGTGCGCGTAGGGCAGCAGCTCGGCGAGGCCCTCGGCGATCACCACGATGCCGTAGCCTTTGCCCTCGCGCTCGCGGGTGGTCATCGTGAGCACGATGCGGCGGATCACCTCCTCGAGGTTCATCACCTCGCGGGTGTGGGTCTCGCCGGTGCTGGGGTCGGTGAACTCCTCGGTTGTGCGGTACTTGCCGGCGATGTCCTCGACGCTGATGACGAGGCTCGCCTCGCCGGCGATCGCCACGCCGTACGCGAGCCAGCCGGCCGAGCGGCCCATCGACTCGACCAGGAAGTAGTTGTTGTTCGCCTCGGCGTCGGCCAGCAGGTTGCGGACCTCCTTGGCGAGGAAGTCGACCGCGGTGAAGTAACCGAACGTGAAGTCGATGCCCCGGTAGTCGTTGTCGATCGTCTTGGGCAGGTGGACCACCGGGATCTTCTTCGAACCCTCCGGCAAGCGGTCCTGGTACATCTTGAACTTGTTGGCCGTCTTGAGCGTGTCGTCGCCGCCGATCGAGATCAACGCGTCGACGCCGATCGAACGCAGCCCCTCGTACACGTTCTTCAGCGGCCGCGAGCGCTCGGGGTCTTCCAGGTGCGACGGGTGCGAGACCAGCTTCCCCGGGTTGGCCCGCGCGGTGCCGATCATGATGCCTTGCCGGTTGCGGGTGCGGCTGAGCATCTGGTGGTCGATCATCACGTAGTCCGCCCCCTCGACCAGCGGCGTGCCCTCTTGGTAGTCGATCAGGCTCGAGTAGCCGTGCTTCACGCCGACCACCTCGATGTCGTTCCGCAGGAACGACACGGCCGCCGCCGAGATCACCGCGTTGGCCGCCGGCGCGGGGCCGCCGGCGAACAGGATCGCCACCCGCTTCAGGGGCGACTCGTGCTTGGTCGGGCGGGCGAGGCTGCTCTTGCTCATGACACGCTTTGGGAGGGGAACCGGAGGCGGGACAGCGGGCGGGGCTCGGCGATCGGTTCGACGGACCGCCGGCGCCGCAGAGTCTAACCTCGCCGCCGAGCGGCGTTAAGTAGCCGCGCGGCCAGCGAACAGCGGCCTTGGCCCAGCGTTTGCAAGCGTAGCCCGTAGCAGTTCTTGCCTCTTCTCAAGGCCAGCCCACCGAGGGACCCTCCCATGCCCGACGCTTGGAGCGACAAAGACGAACGCCAGTACGAGCACATCCGCGACAGCCAGCTCGACCGCGGCTCGAGCCGCGAAGAGGCCGAGGAGGTCGCCGCCCGCACGGTCAACAAGCACCGCCGCGAGCGCGGCGACACGCCTAACAAGACGACCCAAGGGACCGGCAACCCGAACAAGCCGCTCGGCGAGCGGTCCAAAGACGAGCTGTACAACCGAGCCAAAGAGCTGGGCGTCGAGGGCCGCAGCAAGATGAGCAAGGACGAGCTCGTCCAGGCGATCCGCAAGCGGGAGTGAACGCGTCGCCCCGCCCCCGAGGCGCCGCAGCGGCGCCTACGCCTTCTCGCCGGTGAAGGTCCGCTCGACGAACGTGGTGTCGATCCGGGCCTCGCTGAACGCGGTGTGGCTGAGGATCTCTTGGTGCAGTGGGATCGTGGTCTTGATCCCGTCGACCTTCAGCTCCCGCAGCGCGCGGAGCATGCAAGCGATCGCTTCGGCGCGGGTCGGCTGGTGCACGAGCAGCTTGCCGATCATCGAGTCGTAGTACGGCGGCACCACGTAGCCCGAGTGCGCGTGCGACTCGAAGCGCACGCCGAAGCCCCCCGGCACGATCAGCCGCTCGATCCGCCCCGGCGAGGGCTGGAAGTTCCGCGCCGGGTCCTCGGCGTTGATGCGGCACTCGATCGCGTGGCCGCGGCGCGGGATGTCGTCCTGCGTGAGCCACAGCTCCTCGCCCGAAGCGACGCGCAGCTGCGCCTTGATGAGGTCGACGCCCGAGATCAACTCGCTGACCGGGTGCTCGACCTGGATCCGCGCGTTGACCTCGATGAAGTAGTAGTTGCCCTCGCCGTCGACGATGAACTCGACGGTGGCCGCGTTGTGGTAGTCCGACGCGAGGATCATCTTCACGGCCGACTGGCACATCGCCAGGCGGGTCGCTTCCGACACGTTCGGGCTGGGCGACTCCTCGATCAGCTTCTGGTGCCGCCGCTGCGTCGAGCAGTCGCGTTCCCACAGGTGCACCGCGTTGCCGTGCTTGTCGGCGAGGACCTGCACCTCCACGTGCCGCGGGTGCTCGACGTACTTCTCGAGGTAGACCGCCCCGTTGCCGAAGGCCGCCTCGGCCTCGACCTGCGCCTGCTGCAGCGCCGACTTCAGCGACAGGTCGTTCGACGCGACCCGCATGCCGCGGCCGCCGCCGCCGGCGGTGGCCTTGATCAGCACCGGGTAGCCGACCTCGTGGGCGAAGCGGAGGGCCTCGGACTCGTCGGTGATCACCCCCTC
Source organism: Botrimarina sp. (assembly GCF_040219535.1). NCBI lineage: Bacteria > Pseudomonadati > Planctomycetota > Planctomycetia > Pirellulales > Lacipirellulaceae > Botrimarina > Botrimarina sp. The sequence goes on along the minus strand of NZ_JAVJSH010000035.1, from coordinate 9,997 downwards.
GCTGCCGGGCACGACCGGCACGCCCGCCTCGCGGGCGATCGCGCGGGCCGTGTTCTTGTCGCCCAGCTTGGCCATCGCCTCGGGCGAGGGGCCGATGAAATCGATCTGGCAGTTGCGGCAGATCTCGTTGAAGTGGGCGTTCTCGCTGAGGAAGCCGTACCCGGGGTGGATCGCCTCGACGTCGCCGACCTCGGCGGCGGCGATCACGTTGGCGATCTTCAGGTAGCTGTCACTCGCCCGCGCAGGGCCGATGCAGTAGGCCTCGTCGGCCAGTGTCAGGTAGTTCGCCCCGCGGTCCCCCTCGCTGAACACGGCGACCGTCTCGACGCCCAGTTCGCGGCAGGCGCGGATCACCCGCAGCGCTATTTCACCGCGGTTCGCGATCAGGATGCGTCGGTACATGGGGGGTGGGGGGGAGGGCTGGCGGCGTCGGGCGGAGCCGGAGGGAGCGATCGAGCCGCCGATGGCTACGGGGCTTCGTGCCGTGGAGTTGGGGGGATGCCCGCTCGGGCGTTTGGCGACAACCGGCTCAACCTACGCTGACTTGCTGAACACCGAGTGGAGCCTCGCGGCCTTCCAAAGAGAGTCGCGCCGGCGACGACAGGCCTCTCCGAGGCGCCGTCGCCGCTCACTCGAGCCGGAACAGCGGCTGGCCGAACTCGACCGCCGCGCCGTTCTCGACCAGCACCGCCGCGACCTTGCCGCTCTTCTCCGCGGGGATCTCGTTGAACACCTTCATCGCTTCGATGATGCAGACCGGCGTGTCGGGGCCGACCTGGTCGCCGACCTTCACGAACGGCGCCGTGTCGGGGCTGCTCGACGTGTAGAACGTGCCGACCATCGGGCTGTTGATCGTCGTCGCGGCGGCGGCCGGCGCGGCGCTCGGCGCAGGGGAGCTGGGCGCGGCTGGGGGAGCGGCCGGCGCCTGGGGCGGCGCGGCGGCCGGCGCCGCCGCCATCGGCGGCGCGTCCGGGCCCCGCCGCAGCCGGATCCGCTGCTCGCCCTGCCGGAGGTCGATCTCCGACAGGTCGTGGTCGTTCATCAGTTCGACCAACCGCCGCACCTTGCGGACGTCGAACACCTCCGAAGGCGTGGGGGCGCCGCTGTCCGCCTGCCCGCCTGTGCTTTGCGTGGCGTCGTTCTCCACCGGGGAAGCCTCGTGATCGCGAAAGGGGTTGGAGCTAGGCCGCGGCTCGTGCGGCCCGCCGTGCGACTGGAAGTCGACGAGCCGCCCCGCGGGAGGCTCTTCCGAGCGGCGTAGTCTACCCAGCTCCTCAACGGCTCACTAGGCCGACGCGCAAGCGCGCGTCCGATTCGGCGGCACTTTCCACCCGACGCGACGCGCGCGGCGGCTCGTCAGGCAGCGCCGAGAAAGCGGCGACCGCGTCAGGTGACCCGTCAGGCCCCGTCAGGCCCCGTCAGGCCCCGGCCCCGTCAGGCGCCGAGGTCGGCGACCGCGTACCCTTGGCGGGCGTCCCGCTTGAAGTGAGCCTGCGCCGCCGTGTTGTCGACGAACTGCTCGGTCTGGGGATCGACCTCGAGCCACGGGCCGAGGGTCAACTGGGCCGACGAGTCGATGTCGACCTGGTTGGCCCGCAGGTGGCCCGCCATGCGTTCGAACGCGTCGGAGAACAGCGGATCGGCGGCCAGCTCGTCGGCGATCACCTCGGCGGTCGCCTTCTCACCGACCAGGTGCGAGACGCCGCCCGTGTGGCACAGCGAGCTGGACAGGTGGCCCTCTTGGACCTCGCCGTTGAGGATCGAGCGGTCGTTCTGCTGGATCGCCTCGACCCAGTTGGCGAAGTGGTCGCCGCCGCCGCTCCACTCCTTGACGACCTTGCCCGACCGATCGAACGCCGTCACCGACGAGTAGCTCGGGATCACCAGGTGGCCCCCCTCGCACTGGACGATCACGCCGATGCCCGACCCGCGGTAGCGGTCCATCGAGCGACCCCACTGCTTCTGGCCTTCCTTGCTGCGGGGCAAGCCGCGCGTCTCGAACAGGAGCGGCGCCGCCTCGTAGTCGTGGTACACGACCTGGGTGTTGGGCGTGTTGCCGGCGTCGTCGTAACCGAGGCGGCCTCCCACGCTCCGCGACCGCGGCGCCAGGCGGTCCTCGCCGAGGAACCAGCGGGCGATGTCCATCTGGTGGATGCCCTGGTTGCCCATGTCGCCGTTGCCGGTGTTCCAGTCCCAGTGCCAATCGTAGTGCAGCTGGGGCCGGTACAGGTCTTCCTTGGCGGCCGGGCCGCACCAGAGGTCGTAGTCGACCGCCTTGGAAATCGACAGCGGCTTGTCGAGCTCGCCGATCGGCGGACGCGGCTTGTAGCACGTGCCGGTCGCGTACTGGATCGACCCCAGTTCCCCGGAGTGCAGCCACTTGACCGCTTGCTGCAGGCTCGGGCTGGAGCGCGACTGGGTGCCGCACTGCACGATCCGGTCGTGCTTCCGCGCGGCGGCCACCAGCTGGCGGCCCTCCCACGTGTTGTGCGAGATCGGCTTCTCGACGTACACGTGCTTGCCCGCCTGCATCGCTTCGACGCCGATCCAGCAGTGCGTGTGGTTGGGAGTGGCGATCGCGACGCCGTCGATGTCGGCCTTGTCGAGCATCTCCCGGAAGTCGACGTACTTCTGTGCGTCGACGCCGCGTTCTTCCAGGTGCTTCTGGTGCTGCTCGTCGAGCACGTCGCGGTCGGCGTCGCACAACGCGACGACCCGCTTGCCGAGCCCCGCTAAGTGCGACTTGCCGCGGCCACGCAAGCCGACGACCGCGATACGCAAGTCGTTCTTTTCTGCGGCCGCCCAAACCGGCGCGGCGCCCATAGCGGCCCAACCGGCGGCCGCCGAGGCGGCCAAGAAGTCGCGACGATCGAGGGGCATGACAAGACCTTCAAAACGGGATGAGTTGTACGGATCGATAAGCCGCTCGCCCGCCCGCCGGGCGTGCTACGCCGCGGCATTCTACAGCGGCGCGAGGTCCCGTGGGGCTGGGCCTACGGCAACGCGGGGTCGGTCGATGCGGCGAACCGCTCGAACCAACGGCCCGCGTCGGCGGCCGATGCGGCGCCGTCCACCAGCACCAGGCGGTACCGCAGCCGCAGGCGATCGCCGGGCTCTAGCGTAACCTCCCCTTGCGTGGATTCGCCAGCGGGGAAGTCCTTCGCCCCGAACGGGTTGGCCGCGAACAGCCCGTAAGTCCGAACGTGCCAGCGGCAAACCGGGCGGAACGAATCGGGGTGGCTCATGATGACCAGGCCGCCGGTCGGGGCGTCGGCGCCGGGGCGGAGCGGTCCTTGGTAGAGGACCCACTCGGCCGGCTGGCCCCAGGCCGCCTCGTCGGTCTGGCCGACGCTGTTCTGGATCGCCCCGCCCAGTCGGGCGTCGACCTTCATCGGCCCGGGCACGCGGACCGCGAACGAGCCCTCCTTGGTGTCGCCCAGCGTGACCGCATCGGCTGCCGGCTCGAGTTCGACAGCGAAGTCGATCCAGCGGTGCGGCGTCGGCGAGTCGTCCTCGGCCGCGAAGACGAGCGTCCGCCTATCCCGCAGGAGCGTCCTCCCCCCGGCGCGCCAGGCGTTGCGGGTTTCGATCACCACACGGCCGCCGACCTCTTCGCTGCGGAGCCCTTCCACCTGGTCGATCCGCGGCGCGTCGGCCGGGGCGTCGGGCCGGACGTTCCAGAAGTCGATGCCGTTGACCGCCCCGTGCGTGAACCACAGCGACTGATGGTGCGGGTGGTCCTTCTGCTCCTTCGGGCCCGCCGGGCCGAGCGGGAAGCTGCGGGTCATCGGCAGGCCCGCCGCATTGTACAGCGGCCACACCACCGGTTGCCGGGCGATGTCGGTCCGGTAGTCAGCAAACGGCCCGTCGCCAACGGTCACACGCATGCCGCCTGAAATCGATTCGAGCGCGACGCGGCTGGTGGGCTCGGCGGATTCCGCCGAGAGCGCCGCGAACCGCCCCGGCAGCGTGCAGCACGAGGCCGGGGCCTCGGCTTTGTCTTGCGTGCCGCGCTCGACATCGACCGTCGGCGCCGCGAGCCCTGGCGCGGCGGCCAGGAGTGTGCCGAAGGCCGTGAAAATGGCGAGTCGCGCGGCGGCCGGCGTGCTTTGGGCTGGGGTTCGCATCGCCGTAATATACGCGACCGCTCGGGATTAGGCGCTAGAGCACGCCCTTGGTGCTGGCCGGGCCGGTCAGCCGCGGATCGGGCTCGACCGCGTCCCGCAGCGCCCGAGCGATCGCCTTGAACGCCCCCTCGGCGACGTGGTGCGTGTTGCGTCCGTGGTGGAGGACCACGTGCAGGTTCGCGGCGGCGTTCACCGCGACCGACTGCCAGAAGTGCTCGATCAGCTCGCTGTCGAACTGGCCGACCTTCGCGCTGGGCATCGGGCACCGCCACTCGAACGCGTACCGCCCCCCGAGGTCGACCGCCGCGGTGACGAGCGTCTCGTCCATGGGGAGGGTCATCGCGCCGTAGCGGCGGATGCCGGACTTGTCGCCGAGGGCCTTGGCCAGCGCGTGGCCGAACACGATGCCCACGTCCTCGACCGTGTGGTGGTCGTCCACGTGCAGGTCGCCCTCGGCTTTCACCCGCAGGTCGATCGACGCGTGCTTCGCCAGCAGCTCGAGCATGTGGTCGAAGAACCCCACGCCCGTCGACAGGTCGGCGTCGCCGAGGCCGTCGAGGTCGAGCTCGACGCGGACGTCGGTCTCACGGGTCTGGCGGTGCAGCTTGGCCGTTCGGGACATCGGCGTCGCGGGCTAGCGGGCTGGTCGGGCGGGGCCTGGCGGGCGGGGCCGGGCGATCCCCTGCTCAACGATACCCGATCGGGCCGGCCGGTTCGCCGCTGCTGCCGGGGCGAATGCCGCGGAGCGGCGGTCGCGTCGTGCCGCTTGTAGGGCCCGCGGGGGCTGCCCGGCCGGTCGGCCGAAAATATCCAAGCAACGCCGGCGCCCCCAGACCGGGTCACGCCCAGTCGAGGCCGGTCTCCCTGCGGATCCGCTCCTCAAACTCGCCGAGCAGGCCGCCGATGACTTCCCAGCCCTCCGGGCGGCGGACCTCGATGTCGCCCTCGCGGTTCACCCGGACGATCGTCCGGTCGTCGACCCCCGCGGCGCGGAGGTCGTCGTGGTGCAGCTCGTCCTCGACGAGGAGTTTGTCGAGCGTCTTGCCGGTCATCTCGATGAAGGCCATCGCCTGGGCTCCGTTGGTGGTGCGCATCAACCTACGGTGGCCCCGACCACCCGCCAAGCCGCCCCGGCCGGCTTGGCCTCGCACGACTCACGTCGTGGGCTCGCTGTCCCCTCATCCCTCATCCCTCGCCTTCACTGCCTCGACGATCCGCGGCCACTGCCGGTCGAGCGGCGCCTCGTGCCCGCTGGCGTCGAGCACGACGAGCCGCTTCTGCTCGGCGCCCAGGCGCTGGTAGTAAGCGGCCGCCGCCGGCGTGTCGACGATGCGGTCTTCGGCGGCCACGAGCATCGTGACCGGTGTGGTGAGCTGCTCCGCGTCGGCCAGGTTGCGGTCGAGCAGCTCGAACAACGCGTCGATCACCTCGCGCGACGCGAACGGCAGGCGGCCCGGCCAGTCGGTCCGGCCCGGCACGCGGCAGTCCATCGGGAACGGCGCCACCAGCACGCGGCTGAAGACCAGCAGGCCCTCGGCGATCTCGTGCCACGCGCGGGTCGGCAGCAGCGGGCTCCGCGCGCCCGACACCGCGATGGCCGGCGCCACAAGCACCGCCCAATCGGCCGCCGCCGGGTGGTCGATCACCGTGCGGATCGTGACCGCTCCGCCGAGCGAGTGGCCCACCACGCCGACCCGCTCGTGCTCGTGCCGCAGAGCGGCCAGCTCCGCGGCGACCGCCGCTACCCACTGGTCGGCGTCGCGCTCTTGCCAAAGCGATTGCGGCTCGGCGAACCCCGGCAGCCGCATCACCCTGACGTGAAAGCCCTCGTCGGCCAATTCCGGAGCGATCAGGTCCCAGTGCCGCGGCGACGCGTTGAACCCGTGCACCAGCAGCACCGCGCCGCGGCTCGAGGCGCCGTCGGCCGGCGGCAGCGTGTAGGCCTCGCAACCGACGAGCACCCCGTCGTCGGTCAGCCGCTGCTCCGACACCCAAGCTTGGTACGACCAGGCGATGTAGGCCGCGTGCACCCCGTCGGCCACGACCCACACCACCGCGACCGCCGTTAAGCCGCCGACGACCCAAGCGGTCCGCCGTTTCCAACCCGCGCGGGCCATCGCCTCCTCCGAAGTCGCCCCGGACTAGCGGCTACCCGCATTCCTTTTGGAACAAACAAACACCCACACGCAACGGCCGTGATTGTAACGAAACCTGTCACGAAACCCCCTCCCATTCCCTTCCCGGTAACGACTTACGGTTTCATTACACCGGGTCGAGTGCGACGGCGTTGACCGCCGCCAGCGCGGGCTGGAACGCGCCGCATCGGGACCGAGGGGCGGGCGAACCCGTCAATTATCGCCGATCGATGAGCCCCCGATCGGGCAATCGGCCAAGCCGGCGTTGGTTGGCGCGCTGGCGCGGGGTCGCCACGGGCGGCGCTTTTCGGTGGGCGGGTGGCGAGCGCGCTCCGCGAAGCGGAAGCCCTCGGGCGGGGACCATCCGGGCCGGCGCCGCGGCCGGCCGCTTCAGCCCCGGTCGCCGCGCAGCGACTCTTCGCCGAGCCGCTGGCGCAAGGCCTCAAGCTGCCTGTGCTGCTCTGCAGACGCTTCGGCTAATTTGGCGTAGGCCACCGGCGGGGTCAGGTCGCCGGGCTGCAGCTTGTCGCGCAAGACCCACAGCGCCCGCTTGCCGAGCACGGCCAGGCTGAGGCTCTCGACCGCTTGGAACTCTCCGAACTTGCCCCGCACGCCGGGCCCCAACTTCAGTTGGCTAGCCACGCCCGACACCCACCCCGCTGCCTGCTTGGTCAGTGGCTTGCCGGCGTCGAGCAACTCGATGATCCCTTCGAGGATCGATGCTTCTTCGGCGACCTGCGTGTGTATCCGGCAGACACAGTCGCGGACCTCCTCGTCGGAGGTCTGCTCGACGAGCGACTCCATCAGCTCCAACGCGCCGGCCGAGGCGCCCTTGTGGTCGTTCAGGTAGGTGTGCAGGTTCTGCATCGGAGGCCTCCGCGGCGGTGGACGATCGGCGTCGCGCGGCGGAGTGGAATGCAACGCTCGTGCCGCAGCAGCGGCGCCCCGACAAGCCGACACCCCCTCAACCGAACCCCCTTTTGACGGCCGACATGCTCATCCGATGGTTGCTGTGGGTAGACTGCCTGGGGGCGGCGCTGGCCGGCGTTCTTGTCGTCGCGCTAGCCGAATGGCTCGGCCGCTTGGAGGGGCTCCCGCCGCGGGTGTTGCTGCTGACCGGCGCGGCGAATTTGTTGTACGGGTCGTACTCGTTCTCGCTCGCCGTGCGGACGCGGCGGCCGCTGCGCGGCGTCGAGCGCCTGGCGATCGCCAACATGGCGTGGCCGGCGGTGTGCGTCGCTCTGTTGACGGCCTACGCCGAGACAGCGACTCCCTTCGCTTATGCCCACCTCGGCGGTGAGGCCGTGTATGTCGCCGGCCTGGGCCTGCTCGAATGGACCTACCGCCACCGGCTCGCGGCGGTCGATCAGCCGCACGCCGCCCCGGCGTGAGCCTCCGCGCCGCCCGGCCAGGTCGGGTCTCCCGTCCCCCGGGCTCCCGCCTGTCAAAACATCGGCGGCCGGCCCATTTGGCGGCGCCACTCCGACAGGTGGCCCAGGTGCATGCCCGCGTGGGTCGTGAGGATGTGGGCGAGCAGGTCGCCCTGGGTGGGCAGCGCCGCGGCGAGCAAGCCGATTGGGTTGGGCTCGGTGAGCGTGGCCAGGTCGACGCGCCCTAGCGCGTCGCAAACGGCCGCGTGCGTGGTGCGGAGCTGCTCGAGCAGCTCGTCCTTGCCCGGCGCCGGCGCGAGGTCGGGCACGGGCTGGCTGCCGGGGCCGAAGCTCTCCAGCCAGCCACCGGGCAGCGCGGCCTCGCCGCCGAGCATGCGGAGGGCCATCGAGTTGACAACCGCCAGGTGCCCGAGCTGCCAGCCGGGCGGGTTCCCGCCGCCGGGGAGCTGCCGCCAGAGCTCTTCCTCGGCGACGTCGGCCATCAGGCTCTCGCACGCAGAGAGCGTGAAGCGGTAGAGCCGCAGCAGTTGGTCGTTCACTCTTGGCAAACTCCAGAAGTGGAGGGAAACAACGCGGTTTACGGCGATCGGGGAGCGACTCTCGGTCTGTCCCGGGGCCTTGTGGTCAGCGTCGTGCGGCGAGGATCCGGAAGCTCCAATGCCCGCCACGCCCCCCCGATATAACCCAACTATCGCAATTACCCTTAAATTCCTTGCTTTACCAGCCGAGCCAGCGCATAAGGAGAGCTGCTGGTGGTTTCCCGCAAGGACCGGGCCCCGCCGGCGACCCCCCCCTCCTCCTTGCTCGCATGGACGTTAGCGGCCTAACAGCAGCACAGCAATGAACGCGAACAAGTCTCTTCCGGCGTTGGTTACGGCCTGTCTGCTGATCGGCGCGAGTAGCGCGCCGGCCGCGATCGAGGTCTCGTGGGACGTGTCGAGCACGAGCGTCGTCAACGCCTCGAAGCCGGGCAACCCGCCCACGCCGGCCCCGCACGGCCTGTGGACGAACAACTTCATCAACGGCAGCGGCTACCAGAACTACTTCGACATCCAGGCGGGCACGAAGTTGGTGCAGAACCTCACGGCCGGGACGGCCACGCTGATCGGCACCGCGGTCAACCTCGACGGGCTGTCGGCAACGATCGATCTGGTCCTCTCGGGTTTCGCCGACACGATCAGCCCCAGCGACTACAAGGCGGGCGGCGGCCCCTACGACGGCGCCACGCAGGACTTCTACAGCACGGTCACCGGCACGATCACGATCGGCAACCCGTTCGGCCCGGTCGACATCCTCTCGGTCGCCGGCACGACCTACTTCCAACTCGGGCCCGGCGCGAACGACAAAGACCTGCAGTTCGGCGCGTCGACCTGGGTGATCCCCGAGGACCCCGCCGACAGCACCAAGAAACTCAACCACTGGGACCTGAACCTGGCGCTAACACGCACGCGGATCCCGCCCTCGTCGTTCGAGCCGGTTCCGGAGCCGGCCGGTCTGCTCGTGTGGTCGTTGCTGACCACCGCGGGCGCCGCTTTCGCTCGCCCGCGGGCGAAGCGCTAGGCGCGGGCCGGGTCCCTTCGCCCGCGCTCCGCAGAGCGGAAGACCTCGGGGAAGACCCTCCCGGCCAAGCGGGTAGCCCCGACAGCCGCGAGCGAGCGGCTGTGATTGCGTCATCGCGACGCCCGACCGGTCGTCGCGGCCGCGTAGCGGCAAGTGGCCGGCCGGTTGGACCCTCGGCCACCGAGTCGCCCTGCGCGATCGCCGTCTGTCGCGCTGCGACCCCGACAGGCCTCCGAACGGCCCGGCGACGGCTGGCGACGGGGTGTGCAGGACGGTCGGGGCTACCCTCAGATTGCCCGCGAATTACGCGAATCGACGCGAATCAGAAGCGGCGTCGGCGCCGAACGTTTCGAAGTGGAACCTGGCGGCCGACTGCGCGTCGGCGAGGGCCGCGTCGCTCGTGTCGCCCTGCCCGACCACGACGCCCCAGAGGCCGAGCGGGTAGGCGACGAAGCCGTCGGCGCGTTGTTCGATGATGAACTTGAGGTGGGTCATGGCAGGGCGTTAAGCACGGCCTGACCTACATAACCTAAAGATTGGGAAGCGAGGCTACGCCAAAGGTCAATCTGCTCAAATCACGCGCCTCTGATTGACGAGATTATTCGTCGGACGTCGGCCAGCTCCGCGATAAGCCTATTCTTTCGGTACTTGTTTACCGCCCGTCATCCCACGAGCGTTAGCGGGGTGACGGTGCGTCGGGCGTTGGCGAGCCAGCCGACCGGGTCGATCGCTTGTTGGGCGAGGGTGACCAGCACGGTGGCGAGGGTCGCCTGGGCGGCGGCGC
>NZ_JAVJSH010000034.1:0-20220 GCF_040219535.1 Botrimarina sp. | reverse complement strand
GTTGGCGCTGCCCGCACTCGACGTCCGTTCCAGCCGCAGCGTCCCGTTCACCGTCAGCCCGTTGCGCACCGTCACCACCGACCCGTTCTGAAGCACCCCGTCCGACTCCAGCGTCACTCCGTCCAGGATGCCGTCAGAACTTGTAGCGACAAGACCACGATCATTAGCGCCACCGAGCAAGGTTGCTTCCCGGATCGTGCCGCCGTTCAAGACGAGATCGCCGGCCAATTCGATGGTTTCTGTGACGTTCAGTTGTCCGCCGGAAACGCGAAGCGACCCTGAACCCGCGACCTTTTCGAGACTAAAGACACCCTCGTCGATCGAGACCGTCGCGCCCGGGTCGGTCGCCAGGAAGACCTCATCTCCATCACGCGGCAGCTCGCCGGTGCCCCAATTGTCTGGGTCGTTCCACGAGCCACCCAACGGGTTGACGAACACCGCGTCGGCGTCGAGCACCGTGAACCGAAGGACGGCCTCTTCCCCTGCGCCCGCCGCTATGCCGGCGCGGTCGGTGATCGCCGCCAAGTCGGCCACGAGTTCGTACTCGCCGGGGACCAACCTGGCGTACGTGAACTGGACCTCCTGGTCGTCTTTTCGGACCTGGATATCGATCGGCAAGAACTCGTTGCCGCCGGGTGTCTCGAGGATGTCGACCGGGTCGGCAGTGGGGCCGAGTAGGCGGAAGTTAGCCGCGTTGAGCGTCGCGGCGTCCATCGGTTCGTCGAACCGCAACCGAACCGTTCGGAACCGCTTTCCGCGAAGCCCCATCTCCTCGGGGTTCGAGTTCACCAGACTCGGCGACGTCATGTCGGGGACGATCTCTACCGACTCGCCGCCGGCCACTGCCGCAGCTAGCACAAGAGGGCCGACGACAGCCTGCGAACCTGCTTCGAGCGTGATCGCCTCAGAGAGCCCCACGTTGCCGCCCGTGTCGGTTGCCCGAACTTGTATGACGACCGGACGGATGAGATTCTCGAGCCGCGGCGCCGCTACAACAAAGTCGTCGAAGGGGAAGGAGACGTCGCTTCTCACGACCTCTCCGTCGACCAGGAGTTCGACGCTTGCGACCTGACCGAGCCGCGCCAGCGGCAACTCGGCGTTCGGGTTGTCGATATCGGAGACGCTTACCTCTAGCTTGATCGACTTGCCCTCTTCGACCTGAACGCCGGGCGTGGCCGGGTCGGCGTCGATCGCTTCGGCGTTGATGGTGACCTCGGGCGGGGTCCCTCCCGCGTCGAAGGACTTGTAGTTCACCACGGTCAGCCCTCGCGACTGGGCCGTTACAAAAGCGACTCCCGAAGCGATCTCGACTGCGGTTGGAGTGTCGGCTGCTGCGGTGTTCGGCAGAAAGACCCGGGTGAGGAGAGCGTCGGGATCGAGGGAGCCGTCGACCGGCGGCGCCGTCGTGTTGAAGACATCGACGACATTTGGCACGACCGAGCTGACGCCGCCCACAGTAACGCCGATGCCGGCGCCGCTTGATGCAAAGTCCACGCCCCCGCCGGTCACTGGGGTTCCCGTCGTGAAGCCATCGCTTACGAGTGTCAAACCGGAAGGGGGGCTCGCGTCGACGGTCATGTAGCCGCCACGTCCCGTGCTAGTGCTCGCGATCGTCGTCGCGTAGACACGCCCGCCGCCGGCGAAGACTTTGTTCGATCGGCGGGGGAGCGTGAGGGTATCGAGGACGGCTAGATTGAACTGGCTGGCGTCGATCGACCAAAGCACATTCTCGGTATCGATCGCGAAGAGGGTTTGCGCCTCTCGCGCGATCGAAGTAAAGGTTGCTGAGGTTAGGGGGAGCGTCCTCTCTAAAAGCTCGCCGGTCCCAAAGTCGTAGGCTGCAATCTTACTTCCAACAGCCAAATACGCTGTCCCGTCTATCACCTCAACGCCAACCGCCTCAACGTTGACCTGTTGGAGCAATTCCGGCTCCATCGGGTCGGAGACATCCACCAACGACAGGCCCCGCGCGCCGATTACCGCGGCGATGCCTCGCTCGCTGTCCACCGCGACGTCGATCGCCGATCCTAGATCGATCTGTCCGAGCACGACCGGGTTGTTGAACTGGGTGGCGTCGATAATCGCCAGCCCCGCCGACGTCGCCACGAACGCGGTCTGAGCGCCGTCCCCGTCGAGCGACCCCTCGATCACCAGCTCCTGCGCGGAGCCCTGCAGCGGAAGCGTCGCGACAACACCGGTCGGGAAGGGGAAGCCATCGAACGGGTTGAGCCCCTGGAGGATCTCGGCGTTGTCGCGGATGCCGTCGCCGTCGGTGTCCGCCAGGTCGCTCCGTGTGCCGATGATGAACTCGGCCCGGTCGTCGAGCCGGTCCCCGTCGGCGTCCTCCAGCGACGACTTGTCGAGCACCACCAACGGGATCGTGATCTGCGCGCCGTTGCCCGGCGTCTGGAACCGAGCCGACCCGATCTGGCCACTGACCAATCCGTAAACCGACACCTCGTAGTTGGCGTTTGCCGAGAGCACAACGCGATCGTAAAGCCGGTTCACAACGTCGCTCGAGCCACGGATGACAAAGCCGTTGTCGAGGTTCGTAATCGCGTAGTAGTGGCGGCCGGTCTGCGGCGAGAGGTCGTCGCCGCCCGTGCGACCCAGCAGGCCGCCGCGGCGACCGAGCACGAGGTTGCCTTGCGTGATCACACCCGGCTGGATCACGTGCCAACCCGGTGCGCGGATTCCAACCCCCTCGTCGGACACCACCGCCATGCCGTCTTCTCGCACCGTTCCGCTGCCGACCGGGATCCAGTCGCCCGCGTCGTGGTCGTAGGAAAACAGCAGCGTCTTCTCGCCCGGGTCGAGTCCCTCGGTGTTCGGGAAAGTGACCCGCGCGGGGGTGTCGAAGTTCTCGGCGCCGGGCGCCTGGATCGAGACGACAAACGACGGGTCGAGCCCGGCCGGCAGCGGCTCGGGGAGGCGGTCGGGGGGCACCGGCACCACGAAGGCCTGCGGCACCGGGTTGCCTTCGCGATCGATCGCCGATCCGGGCTCTAGCTCGAGAGAAAAGGTCTCGAGCAGCTCTTGGCTGAAACTCGGGAAAACCTCCGACGCCAGTTCCAGCACCTGCGGCTGGAACTGGACCGAGGTGGTCTCGGTCATCGAAAGGTCCTGCGCAGCGTCTTCGGGGACGACCGGCAGGAAGATATTGAAGCCCTCGCCCCCCTTGGCCAAAGGGGCGCCGCGGCCGGGCGTGGTGGCGAACGGCTTGGCGACGTAGGTGTAGCGCCCCCCGGGTGGCGCATTCAGCGCCGCCGCGCCGTCGATCCGCACGAACACCTCGGGCGCAGGCAATTCGTCCAGGTAGAAGAATCCGGTCTCGTCGGTCGTCGCGCTCACCTCTGGCAAGCCTTCGACCGTGAGCGTGGCGCCGTGGACCGGAACAACCGCTGGCTCGTCGGCCTGCGAGGGGGTTTTGGAGATATCGTGATCGATGAACTGGCCCCACGCGACGAACAACGAAGTGAGTCCGGCGGCGTTGGTTTCGGAGGTCGTCTGCGCGAACAGGCCATTGGAGACCTCCCGAGCGCCGGGACGGCCCGCCTCGGCCGGCGCCGAAACCCCGTCGTCGTAGTTCAGGGTGAAGTTCTGTAGCAGCGGCGCGCCGGCCCTTCCCAAGCCCGGGTCGCTGGTATTGTTCTCAACCCCGTCGATACGACGCTTCTCGGAGGGCCGCTCGTCGGCAGCAGCGCCACCGGATCCAGGGCCGGCTGGCAGGGTGGTGTCCGACAGCACGTTGGCAGGTAGCGACGAGATCGACGTGTTGCGGAGGATCAAACCCGAAAGAGTGATCCCGCGGATCTCGTCGAGTTCCGGCTGCGTAAACTGCTCGTTTTCGTACCAGAAGCGGTCGCCATCACGCGTCCGCCGGAACTGGTCTTTGATGATCGCAGCGAACAGCGCGCCAACCGTGCCACCGGGCACGTGGTCTTCGGCCAGGCCGCCCGCGAAGAGGTCGATGGCATCGACCGTGTCGTAAACCGCCGCCAGCCTGTCGGCGACCTCCGAGTCGGCTGTGATCTCCGCAAAGCTCGCAACCGGCGCCAAGCCAAAATCGATTCGGGCCTGGTTGTAGCCGGGCAGACCCAGGTCGCGTCCGCGCTGGATGTTGATCGCCGCGAGATCCAGGCCTCCGGCGCCGGGGGGGCCGAACAGAAAATTCCGCAGCCCATCGATCTCTTGGAGGTCGGTCTCGTTGGCTTGTTGACCGGCCAGGCCTAGCAGGTAGGGCTCGATTCCGTCGTTGAGGATGGGCTGCGGGTTGAAGAAGGCTTGCCGTAGGGAGAGGGGCCCCCCGTCGAGGCTGACCCCGCTTTCGTCGAGCCGCAGCACCTCGTCGGTCGCCATCGAATGACCGAAGCGGAAGGCGGCGGTTGAGAACGCCGCAGAGATCGATGGATCAACCTGCGAACTGTAACCGGAGTACGCGGGGAGTGGGTTGGGCCCGACCAGAGCCGGCAGGAACTCGTTGTAGGTGATCTGTTGCAGCAGCGCGCCGACCCAGCGGCGCCCCAGTTCGAACAGCTCGTCTCCGGTGAGGCCCTGGTCGTCCTGTCGGGCTTGGGTGACGTAGCGGTTGTGCTCGCGGACGAGCAGCGTGTGCAACGCGGCGAGACCCGGGTTCTCGGCGGCGCGGATATCCCCGGCGACGAACAGTTCGGTGTCGTCTAGCGGCCCCTTGTTGTCCACCTTGAGCGGACCGTCGGGGAAGTTCTCTGTGGTGTTCAGCGGCAGCAGATCGCCATCGTCGACCTTCAGGCGCCCCGTGCCGTCGAGGACTCGTAGCCGGCGGGCGCGCGCCTCGTCGGAACCGTAGACCGAGCTGGCGTCGAGGAAGCTGGTGACCAGCGTCGGGTGCTGACGCGGGTTCTCGACGTCCGAGCCGGTCGAGCCGATGTAAGTCGCTCGGGTGAAAGGGATGGTCCGGTCGCCGGACCCGGTGGGGTCGAAGAACGGGTCGCCCGCCGGAACGGTGATCGGAAGCGACTCGACATCGATCGTCCGGTGCGCATCCATCACGTAGCCGCTGACCGACGTGCCTTCGATCGCGGTGAGCGGCGAGGTGCGGAAGTCGACCTTCGCTACGCCGCCCGCGATTCCGTCGCCGTCGGCATCGACCGCTTGCCCGCCGCGGGTGCGGATCGTATCCCCGTCGACGACAACACGCACCTCCGTCGAGGCGGGCAGCGGCGTATCCGGAAAGAAAGTGGCGAACAGGTCGGTCCTCGATACGATCACGCGTCCCGGGAGCCGGACACCGTTTGCGACTAGGTAGAAAGACTCGTCGTTGACCGTGGACGGATCGATCCGGTCGGAAAAGCGGACCGTGGCTTCGCGCGTCGTTGCTACAAGCTCCTCGCCGGCGAACGGGGCAACTTCTTGGATCCCGACCGGTGCGGTGACGCTGAACAGGATTTCGCGCTGAGCGACTGAATTGCCGGCGGCGTCGACAACCGAAGAACCAATCGTTAGGCGATAGCTGGTGCTATCAAGTGGCTCGGAGAAAGACAGCCGAACGCCGCCCTCAATGGCGTCGACCGAAGCGATAGGAACGCTCGTCCCACTGTCCAAGCCGCCGACAATCGCGAGCTGATAGGCGGCCCTGTTGAGGGCCCCTTCGACTCCCTCGTCGAACTGAAGGTCGATGAATCCTGGTGCGACATTGATCGACGGGCCCTGAAGGAGGGTCACCCTGGCGCCAGACCGGTCGAGGACAAACGGAACGCTGGCGACGGTCGAAACGTTGCCAAACGCGTCGCGCGCCTCTAAGTAAAGCGTGTGGGGTCCGTCGGCCAATCCGCCGCCGCTGGCGATCGCCAGCTGCGACGCCGTCAACGTGACGGCGCCCGCTTGCAACGCGCCGGTAAGATCGACGAACGAGGCGCGGCTCGGGTTGTCGATGCGGCCTCGCAGCGCGACCACCTGGCTCTGGTCGGCCACCGTCCCCACGATCGCCGGGTCGGAGGTGAGGCCGTCGGTGGCCGAACTCCCTGTGTCGTTCGCTATCCCCAGCGTCAAAACCGGCGGGTCGTTCTCGCGCCGCGTGATCGTTCCGGTCGTTTGCCGTGTGTTGCCAGCCGGATCGGTCGCCCGCAGCGTGAATCGGTTGGCGCCGAGCACGAGCGAAACGCCCGCCACCGTGAACGCGCCGGTAGTGTCGGCCGTGACGCTGCGGCCCAGCCCGGTAAACTCAACCCGCGCGTTGGGGTCGGTCGTCCCGACGAGGTCGACTATCGCTAGGGAGGTAGTCCGATCGCCTCTGACGCCATCGTCCGACGGCTGCGCGATGTCGAACCCTAGTGAGCCGAGTCGGGTGTCGATCGTGAAGGGAACCGATACCACCTCGGAGCGAAGGCCCAGGTCGTCCTCGGCGATGAGAAAGAGTTCGTGCGGGCCATCCTCGATCGGACCGAGCCCCCGCAGGTCGGCCGGGCTCAGCGAAAAAGCGCCGCTAACCGGGTCGAACTCCACGAGCGTCGGCGCTTCCAGGTCCGGCGACACGTCGAGTGTCGCGAGGAGCAGCGTCACCCGGACGTCGTCGCTCACCACACCGGTGATGGTCGGATCGCTGGTAACGCCATCGCCCCCTGAAACGCCGGTGTCGTTGGCTAGAGCCGCCACCACCTGCGGAGGCCCGATCACCGACGGGGCGAGACGGGTGATGGTCTGCGTCGTCCGATTCGTATTGCCTGCCCGGTCGGTCGCGACGACCGTCAGCACGTTGGCGCCGAGCGCCAAGCCGATGCCCGAAAGTGTAAACGCGCCCGTGGCGTCGGCCGTCGTGGTCGCGCCGGTCTCCACGACCCGGACCGTTGCGTCTGGCTCGGCCGTCCCGGTGATCGCGACGACCGGCTGCGTCGTGCGGAGGTCACCCACCGGTGACGTGTCACTGGCGAGCGTCAGGTTCCACGTCGGCGATTCGGGCGCCGCGGTATCGACCGACAACAACAGTTCGGCGGAACCCGGGCCTCTATTACCCGCCGCATCGATAGCGAAGGCGGTGACGGTATACACGCCGTCGGGCAGCTGACCGAGCGTCACGACCGCCTGTCCATCCGCGCCGACCGCTACCTGCCTGGTTGAGCCGCCTACCGACAGCGTCGCCGTGGAGCCGGGCTCGGCCTCGAGCACGAGCGTCGGCGTGGAGTCGCTGGTGACCCCGCCAGTGGGGTCGGTCCCGGCAAGCGAACCGACCGCCAGCGAAATGAGCGGGGCGGCGGGCGCGGTCTGGTCGTAGCGGAAGGCGACCGGCGTCAGGGGCCCCACTTGGACGCCATCGGCGTCCGTCGCGACGAGGTAGGCGACGTGCGTCCGTTCGGGGAGCGCCCCGCCCCAAGCCGAATCCAGCAGCGCCCGGTCGATCGTGAACCGGCCGTCGGCGCGGTCGAACGGGACTTCAACCGCGGCGCCCGAAGGGGCCTCTAGCAGCTGCACAGTGAGTCGGGCGACCCCCGCCCCCAGAGCCACCTGGCCGGTGATCGTGGGGTCAGCGGTGATCGCGTCGCTATCGTCGCCCGTGTTGTTAACGATTCCCGCGCTGATGGGCGGCGCGGTTAGGGGCGCCGGCGCCGGCGCCGGGTAGGTCACGGCGATCGGCGCCATGCCGTGGGGGGGCATCGCTTCGGGCGTCGGCTTCGCGAAGAGCACTCCGTCGGCCACGACGGGCCCGTCTGCCAAGTTGGTCAGCCGAACAGTCGAGAGCCCGTGCTCGAAGCGATAGACGCCGAGGTTCGCCCATCCGCGCCCGTCGTACTCGCCGTGGTCAGGCGTTTGGGTCTGATCAATCGCGACCTCCGCTAGCAGGGTCCCCCCGTCGTAGAGCTGGTAGGTCGCGTCGGTCGCGTTCCCGTCGTCCGCTTGGTAGGTAACGTAGACCTCGTACTCGCCCGGAGCCGGCAGTTGCGTGTACCACAGCGCGAAGGTCGATCCGTCGCCTGGATCGGCGAAGAGCGCGTCGCCTTGCCACCCACTCGTCGAAGGCGTCCACTGGCCGCGGAGGCGGAAGGAGAAATCGCCGTCGTCGCGTGTGGCGACCGGATCGATCTGAGCCGTTCCGGCGAGCACGCGGACCGTCCGTGTCGCCGTGTCGCGCGAGCCGTCCGAGTCGGTGACCGTAAGTGTTACGGCGTACTCGCCGTCTTCCGGGAACGTGTGGACCGGGTTCTGCTGGGTGCTGTCTGCCTCGCCGTCGCCGGTGAAGTCCCAAGCCCAAGCGATAATCGCGTCCGGGATGCTTACGGACTCGTCGGTGAATTGGACCTCGCCTCCCTCCTCAGGCGACGACGGCGTAAAGCCAAACGCCGCGGTGGGGGCTAGGTCACCGACCGGGACGTTACTCGTGACCGTGCTGCTGTTCCCCCCCGAATCGGTCACAGTGAGCGAGACGGGGTACTCTCCGTTTGCCGGGAAGGCGTACGCGGGATTCTGCTCGGTGCTGTCTGTCTGGCCGTCGCCGTTGAAGTCCCACGCCCAAGCGACAATCGGCCCCAGATCACTCGTCGACTCGTCCGCGAATTGGATTTGGTCGCCTTCGTTTGGCGAGGTCGGGACGAAGCTGAACCCGGCCTCCGGGCCCACTTCTTCCTGGACGGCCCGGACCCTGAAGCTGGCGGTTGTCGCGGCTGACTCGTCACGCACGGTGATCGTCACCGTGTAGTCGCCCGGCGCAACGAATGCGTGCGTTCCCATCACGAGCCCGGTGGCCGGGTCCAAGGAAGCGGGTTCCGGCGCCGACCCGTCGCCCCAATCCACCATCGCCGTGAGCGGGTCGAGCACTCCTTGGTCTGAGGCGATCGTGGCCAGCTGCACGTCGGCGCCGACCGGCACGGTCTGGTCGGGTGGCGTCGCCAGGGTCGGCGTCACGCCGTTGACGGTTACGGTTCGCGTGGCTTCGGTCTCGGCGCCGGCCGTGTCGATGGCAGTGACTCGGACCGTGTATTGGTCATCGTCGAGGTACCGGCGCGTGGCGGCATACTCGCCCGTCGCTGCGTCGACAAACACCAGCTGCTCGGGCGACCCGTCCCCCCAGTCGACCTTCACTAAGAGCGGATCCTGCCCCGGATCGGTCGCGACGCCTCGGATCGTCGCCGACTGGCCTTCGTCGATCGGCGCGATTGGATCGAGCGTCACTTTGGGCGGCGCGTTGGCGATCCGCGCGAGCGACATCGCTTGCCCTGTAGAACCGCCGCTCGTCACGGTGAGCAGGACGGGATAACGTCCGTCTGTCGCGTAGGTGTGTTGCGCGGTGACCCGGCCGGTGAGAGGATCAATGGCGGCGCCGCTCGGCGGCGTGCCGTCACCCCAATCAACTGTCGCGGTGGCCCCCTGCGCGAGTGACGCGTCGGCAAGCGTCGCGGTCGCTGTGACCTCCGAGCCTTCGACTCCCTGGGGGTCGTCCCCGGCGAGCAGCTCTAGCCGTGACTCGGCACGGACCTCGACCGTAAACTCGGCCGATGTGGCGCCCCCATCGTCGTCGGTGACCGTAACACGGGCGACGTACACGCCCGGCGTGTCGTAGACGTGCGAGGCGCTGAGCACACCGCCGCCCGCTTGTTGCTGCACGGCCGCAGCGCTGGACTCGCCGTCCCCCCACGCAACGCTCGCGGCGTGCGTGTCCAACAGCCCAACGTCGCTAAACACGGCGGCGAGCGATAACGTCTGACCCACCTGCGCCAAACGGTTGGCGACCGGCGTGATCGTCGGTCTGACGTTACGCACGTCCACCCGGATGGTTTGCTCGACCACGCTGCCGGCCGTGTCGGTGATGGCCAGCGTGACGTCGAAGCTCGCATCGTCCTCTTGCAATCGCTCGAGTACGAAGCCGTTCTCGGTTCCGCCTGCCAGCGACCACTGGGACGCGAACACCGATCCTTCGCGGTCCGTAGAGTCGCTCGCGTCGAGCGACAGCGTCATCCCCTCGTCGAGCGTCGCCGCCCCGGTCACCACCGGGGTTGGCGGCTCGTTGACGACGAAGCTGAGTGAAGCGGTCGTCGAGCCACCAGAAAGGTTGGCCAGCGTGATCCGGGCCGTGTGCTCGCCGGGCGCCAGGGCGCCCGGGTCGTAGGTCCACACCCCCCCGTTGATTGTGCCGGTCACGTCGACGGCCGGGCCGTCGTCGATAGCTACTTCGAGCGACGCGACGCCCGCATCGTCGATCGCCGCCCCGGTGAGCGTCGCGTCGTTGGTCAGCCTGTCGGTCAGAAACTGAGCAATCCCCGATCCCGCCGGCGCCGTGTCGTTCGCCAACGCGATCGACAGGTTGGCCGGTCGCGCCAGCACCTCCAGCTGGATCGTGTCGCTCGCCGTGTCACCGGCCGTGTCGGTGACCTCGAGGGTCACGTCGTAGATGCCCGGCGTCGAGAACTGTGTTGTGACGGCCTCTCCCGAGAGCGTTCCCGACGGAACTGTCCACTCATACGCGAACACGGCCCCGTCGGAGTCGCTTGAGGCCGAGCCGTCGAGTAGCACCGGTTCGCCAACCTCTACCGTCAGGCCGCCCCCCGCGTCGGCCGTTGGCGGCGCGTTGACTACGTATTCGAGCACCGCCTCACGTCGTTGACCCGAGGAGTCGGTGGTGATGGCGCGAGCCGAGTGCGAGCCGGCCGGCAAAGCGCCCGGGTCGAACTCGAATACCCCGGCGTCCAGGGCGCTGGTGATATTGAGGAGCGGCCCGTCGTCGATCTGGATCTCAAGCTTCTCAAGTCCGATCGCGTCGCTCGCTGTCCCAACGAGGCGTGTGTCGCTGGTGAGTCGATCCGTCGAGAGGGCGGCCGGCCCACCGGGCGGCGCCGTGTCGTTGGCCAGTGCGAGCGACACAGCCGGCAGATCGTCGGGCGCGGGGAGTTCTAGTGACGTGATCCGCACGCTCGTCCCGTTGTCGGTGTCCGGCCCGACCAGACGGAATTCCAAGCGAGCGGTGGTCCCCGCCGCGACGCCCGATAAGTCGAGCGATGCGTCGCCGCCATCGAGCGTTACGCCCGCCGCGACTTGCGGGCTTAACCCGTCTGTGTGGTTGAACAACACGTCCCGCCCCGAGCCGATCGTCGGCACGAGCGACACCCCGTCGAGACCAACGAGGGCGACCTCGAAAGCATCGTTGATCTGACCCGCAGCCTCTCTGTCGAACGACAGATCGCGGTAGCTGAAACGAGCCAATCCCGGTTCGGGCGGCACAACGAACTCTCGGCTCAAGACGACGCTAAACGAGTCGCCCTCGCGTAACGTCGCGGACGTTCCGTCAGAGGTGATACGACCCGCGCCGGTTGGACTGCCGCCGCTTTGGCTCGTTGACCAACCCGCCAAGTCGCTTGGGAAGGCGATTGGCTCCGAAACGCTCGTTGTCGCGTTGAAAGTGACCGTCCGGGTCGGCGTTTGGTTGGTGGTTCTGCCGTAACTGGCGACCAGCACGTTGTGGTCAGCTTGGTCGACCACACCGCTGCCGTCGTAGTCGCCCGGTAGAGGGCTGACGCCCGACCTGCCGACGTTGTCACGCCAGATCGTGAAGTCCGCCGCGTCCACCACCCCATCGTCGTTGCCGTCTGCCGCGAGCGCTTGGTTGGTGGTTCTGCCGTAATTGGCGACCAATAGTTCGTAGTCAGCGTTGTCGACCTCACCGCTGCCGTCGTAGTCGCCCGGCAGAGGCCTAGCGCCCGACCTGCCGACGTTGTCACGCCAGATCGTGAAGTCCGCCGCGTCCACCACGCCATCGTCGTTGCCGTCAGCGGCGAGCGCTGGGGTCCCGTTGGCCCCAGATGACGAATCGACGTTCGTGTGGGCGCCGTTCGCGTCGGCGCCACCGGTCGCCGGATCGTCCGCGTTGACGGTTGCCGAGTCGTTGCCAACGCTCACCGCCGGAGCGTTGCCGCCCTGGGGCGCCGCCGCAACGGGTCGTGGGGCGCCGTCGGTCGTCCGGGCCGTTCCGCGGGCCGAACCTTCGCCACTGCCGCCTCCGCTTCCACCTCCCGCCGGGCTCTCGTGAACGGGCGGTCGGCTCTCGGGGGGAGGCGTGAGCTGAATGCTGTCGGCCGAGCCCCGAGGGGCTTCTTCTTCAGCCTCGGGGTCTTCGGCGCGCTCAACGCCGACGCGGTCCCACCCCGCACCGAAGAACTCGTCGAGCGTCGTGGCCACCGACGAGTACTGATCGCTGGCGTCGGCTGTGGCGGTGAACCGGGGGAACCATGCCTCGGGCAGGTCACGGCTGTAGCTTCGCGCCTCGGCGGGATCTCCCCAAGCTCTTCCAAGCTGATCCGAGGCGAAAGAGTGTTGGATGGCGTCCACCAGCAACGAAGAGACGCCGTTCCCTTTGGCCTGCCATGCCTCCTGCCGGGAGAATCGCTGGGAGGCGCTCTGATGATCGTGGGACGCGACCGCCGTCCTCGGGACGGCCGCCATCAACCCCGGCAAGCCAAGCAGGAAGCACCCAGGCGCTTCGCGCTTTTCGAGCTGCTCGGTACGCGACGGGCGCGATCGCTTCGCCTCACGCGTCCGGGCCGCCTTGGTTTTTTCGCGGCGCTTCCGCGCGCGTTTTGCTGTCCGCTTCGGTTCGCTGGGCATCAGAGCACCGCTCTCTCGATGGGAGTGATGCGGGTGGCTCGCACGGTTCTTTCGAGCCAAGCGCACTGGGAGCGCAGGAAAAGGCTCCGCGGCACCGGTGAAGAAATGGCAGGTCGGAACGCGTCAATTGCAGGAAGCGCAAATCCCTGCGCTCCGTGACCAGACCTCCGCCAGAAACCGTTCGGCAGTTTCTAAACCCATCGTGTTTCGCCCGTCAATAAATTTCCGGACTGGCCGAGGCGATTGGATCAATCCGTCTCTTGCCGGACATCTTTTACGAAGCGTGCTTCGCATCCTGCGCATGCCAGCGCTTGCCTGATGGAACTTGTTGCCGCGTGGCGTCCCGATCGCGGACTACTTCGCGCAAAACGCGTGCAAAGGATTGATTACCGGCGTCTCGAAAGAGTACCCTCCGCTCGCAGGCAGCACTGCGCGGCGTTTCGCGAGTGCGTGTGCCGTTCGGTGATCGCGAACGCCCCTAGCCGATCCAGCGAAAGCTAAATGGCGCCGACCAAATGAGAACTCTAAAAGCGGTCGCTCCTCTGGTCATCCTTGCGATGAGCTCTGCGTCCCAGGGCTCGATCACGATCGACGACCCAATCGGCGACGCGACCGGCGTGCATGACATCGAGTCGGTCACGACCGAAGTCGTTGGCGGCGACTTGGTCTTCACGATCAGGCTGGCTGACCAGATCAGTCCGCCGGACGCCTTTGACAACCGCTCAATCTTAGCGCTAATCGATATCGACCTGGATCAGACATCTGCGACCGGCACGATGTCGGAGTACTCGAGGTTCGCGGTGCTCGGTGACAGCGGCCTTGGCGCCGAGTACGTCGCCGAAGCGTTTGGGGCCTCCAGCAACGCGCTGCTCGACGCTTCCACCCAACTCGCGGTCGGTTCGATCGCGGCGCAGTACTTCGACACGTACTTCACCGTCGCTATTGACCTGGCCGATCTCGGCGGCGACTCGGACCTTGATTACGCCGTCACCGTCGGCGACGCCGTCCTCGCCACACCGAGCGACGGCCTCCTCGGCTCAACGGTCGCGCCGGGGCAAGGGGTGATTCCAGAGCCTGGCTCGGCAATCGTATGGGCAGGTATCGCCTTGTTTGTTGGCGGCGCGGGTCCTCGACGCCGTTTACCGATTCGGCGAGCGAAAGTGCGACGCCTCATGAACGCCGGGTAAGCCAGCGGCCCAGGCGAAAACAGCACATCCTCGTTTCGCCCTTTGTTCAAAGCCAGCCGAGCGCTCTGCCGCAGCGCGGCAACGTGGGCGTTGCAGTTTTTCTGCCCGGTCGCGTCGGCGCTGGGGCGCTCTCGCATATTTCGCTCTACGGCTGCAGCTGCGCCCAGTACCTATAGGCGTCGTCCTCGTACGGGTCCTTCTCGGCCGGCGGCGGGACGAGCTTGGACGCCACCTGGCGGAAGAAGTCCAGGCCGCGGCCCCGCTTCTTGCCCTGGTGCGTGTGGTGGCAGTACGCGTAGTCGGGGATCTCGGGGGCGACGTCGTTCCCTTGCTCGCCCGCGACGACGGCCTGGAAGTGGTCGTTCTCGCGCGACTTTGGCCCGCGGCACAGCAGCCGGATCACGCCGCCGATGACCATGGGGTACGCCCCCGTGTCTTCGCCCGGCCCCTTGTAGAGGCCGCGGGCCTGCTCGATGTGAATCGTCGCGTACATGACCGCGACCGGGTTCGCGATGCCGATGTCCTCGTGGCTGATGACCACGAGCCGGTTGCAGGCCCAGGAGAAGAAGTTCTTGGACGTCATCGACATCTCCATGAAGCACCGCATCGCGTCGAGCTCTTCGCCGCGTCGGACATGCTTCTGCATCGCCGAGACGCACTCGTACGGGCTCAGCCCGTGCCGCGTGTTGGGGATCACTGTGTAACTCCGTGGCTAGGGAAGGGGTTGAATCTCTCTTCTTCGCTGGCGGTCTCGCAGGCGGTCAAGCCGAAGCGGCGATAACCGCGACCGACACGCCGGTCTGCTTAAACGCGTCGGCCTTGTTGAACTTGTCCGCAAGCACAGCCAACACCTCGGCGTCGGGCAGGTCGTGGAACCACTCGCGGAACTCGGTGCGCTGCCGGCCGCTCATGCTCAACGTGCCCGACGACACGATGGCGACGATGCGGCCGCCTGGCTTGAGCAGCGAGTACGCGTGGCGGAAGTGCGTGATGTCTTGCCCGTTCTCGAACGGCGGGTTCATCACGATGCGGTCGACCTGGCCCTCGACGTCGAGGAAGTCGCCGCACGTTACGTCGAAGCCTTTGAGCTCCAGCAGATTGCACATCCGCAGGTGGCGCTCGACGCAGTACAGTTGTGCGAGGGGGTGCTTGTCGCGGACGACCTCGGCCAGCGAGCCGATGCCGGCCGACGGCTCGAGGACCTCGTGGCGGGCTTCGATCCCGGCTTCCCACACGACGCTCTCGGCCAGCTCGCGCGGCGTCGGGAAGAAGCCGGGGAGCTTCTGGCCGCGCAGCTCGGTCTCGATCTCGAGGATCTCGGCCGCCTTGCGCCGGGCCTCGGTGTCGGGGGCGTCGCCCTGTTCGACGAGTCGCTGCAGGGCGCGGGCCTCGGGCGTGTCGTGCACGTACTCGCCGTGCCGGGTGACGACATACGGGTGGTAGCCGTTCGGGACCTCTTTGCGCGCCAGCCGCATCGCCGCGGCGACCTCCTTGACGGTGGTGAGCTTCCGCAGCTCGGGAGGGAGCCGGCCACGGTCGATCGCGTCGGCCAGCGCCCGCAGCCCGGCCTGCGTCGACCTCATGCACGCCGCGTCGTGGAGCCGGCTGCGGTAGAACGAGTTCCGCCGCGCCGTGTAGTTCTGCGTCTCTGGCCGCTCGGCGTGCTCGATCTTGGCGTCGAGCCGGTCAGCCGCGTCGCGGAACTTCGCGGCCAGCTTGGGGTCGGGCAGCGCCGGCGCCTCGGCTTTCGAGGGGCTCGGGAGATCCATCGGAGTCGCCGGCGATGGGATAGGTGAGGGGGCTCCCGGCGGGCGCTCTTGAGGGTCGCCGATAGGGTCGGTTTGCGTGACGTGGAACACGGTCGACCGCTTCGTGAACTTCTTCTTCTCACGCTTGCCGGTCTTCCGGTCGCGCAGCTCCTTCTCGACGACGAAGATCTTGACGCCGTGCTCGCCGCGCCGGACCTGCCGGCCGAGGGCCTTCCAGGCGTTGTAGGTGAACACGTTCTCGCGCGGCTTGATCTCGCCCTCGGGTACGCCGCGCTCGGCGAAGCCGTTGATGATCGCGTTGTAATTCGCGTGGCTCTTGTCTTCCTTGGCGCGCCGCAGCGCCTCGGCGACTTTCGGGTCCTTCTCTTCTTGCTTGGTGACGGTAGGCATCGGGACTCCTTGTGGTTGGGGTTCGCTTTCATCCATTACGCACACCGGCGGTCGGGCCGGGCCAGGCGCCGCAGCGTCTGCCGGACCTTGGTGACCGCCTCGTCGTACGTCCACGCGTTGCCGATCAGCGTGTACTCGGTGAGCCCGGTCGCGGCGGCGACCACCGCGTCGGACAGCGGGGCCGCGTAGCCGATGCCCATCCGCACGCTGCGGCCTTCCATCGAGCGACAATGGGCCTCGAGGACGGCGGTGCGGTAGAACCAGCCCGACGTCGCGTTGGCCAGCGTCGCGATGTCGAGCGACTCCTCGTACCGCTTGAGGCACACGCCGATCATGCTGCTGGCGTAGTCCGTGTACGTGTCGCGCGACTGGGCCGCGGCCCACACCTCGACGCGGTGCCCGGCGTCCTGGAGAGTCCGGGCCAGCACGGTCGCCGCTGCGCCTCGGTAGAAGATGTCCTCGGCCTTCCGGCACGCAGGGGAGGTGACGTCCACCACGATGGCCAGCTCGTGGACGCGGTGCGTCACGGTGCGGCGGGTGGTCCGCCAGTAGGGCCGGCCCACTCGCATCCGGTCGATACAGACCTCGTCGCCGTCGTCCTCGCTCCAGGCCGGGCGGCGCCGCACGACCGGGATCTCGGGCAGCTCCTCGTCGGCGATCTCGCTGGCGATCCGGTCGATCGTCTTGACGCCTTGCGGCCACGGGGCGTTGGCGGCCTGGCGGGCGTCGGCGCGGCTGTTGAACTTGCGGCCAACGAACGAACTCACCATCGGCTTGACGCGCGGGGTCGGCTGGCCGTGTTCGACGAGCTCGGCCACCGACGGGAACGTCTTCACCTCGGTCGGCTTGGTGTCGGCCGGGAACGTGGTTTCGTGGTACTGCATGGCTCACTCCTGGACCTTGTTGATCTCGTCCTGACGCCATCCGCAGAAGTACGAATCGGCGACCTCCTTCCACGGGATGCCGGCGGCGAGAAGGTCCGCCGCGTCCTCGATGAACCGCGTCGACAAGACACGCTCCATCTGGTTCGTCTCGATCCGTTTGCGCCACTCCCAGAGGACCTGGAGCAGGTTCTCGTCGCAGCCGCGGGCGGACCACAGCTTGGTCTCCAGCTCGCGGCTGTAATCGACCGGGATCACGTTCGCGCGGAAGCGGTCGAGCGTCGACTCGTCCAGCGGGTTGCGGCCCACGTACATCCGGCTCGCGCCGCGGCCGTACGTGTTCGCCGCGGCCATGATCCGGAAGTCGGGGTGCTGCTCGGCCCGCGGCTTCCGGTGCCGGCCGGGCAGGTCCAGGAACCCGTTCGCGATCGCGTTGTTCACGCAGAGCAACACGCCGCTGTCGGCCGCGTCGATCTCGTCCAGCAGGAACAGGCCGCCGTCCTCGTAGGCCCGCATGAACGGCGTCCGCGTGTAGACGAACGACCCGTTCTCGCCCTCGGGCTGCGACCGTCCGAGCAGGGCGCCCTCGGTCATCCCGATCGAGCACGACATCGTGTAGAACTCCAGCCCGATCGCTTGGGCGGCCTGCCGGGCCAGGAAGCTCTTGCCGCTGCCGGTCGGGCCGGGGCAGAAGACCGGCTTCCGCAGCGCCAGGCGGGTGAGCACGCGCTTGAGCTCGGGGTGGGCGACGCCGTCGATCTGCCGCGGCTTGGCGTCGCCGACCTTGACCTCGATGCGCTGCGGCTTCGCTGCTTCCAGCTTCGCGATGCGGTCCTCGAGCCGCTTGACGTCGGGCGTCGGCGCCGCCGACGCGGATCCACCGGCGACATCGGCCGGGGTGACACAGCCGGTGTGGACCCAGGTGAGGCCGGAGCCGCCCTGGTTCGACACGAGGGCCGTCTGCTCGCCGGGCGGGATCGGCTTCCAGCAGCGGCGGCACGCGCGGCGGTGACGCGGGTTTTTGCGGGTCGCGAGCTTCGAGAGCAGCTCGTCGAGGTTCGCCGGCGGCGTGACGGGCGGGGCGTCGTCAACTTTGGGCGGGGCGTTGGAACATGCTGCAGGCGTGGGCGCACCGCCGTTGCTGCGTAGCGAGATCGGCATCTTTGCTCCGGGGGTTGGAACAAGCCGCCGCTCGTAGGCGGCGGGGGGTTGGATGCCTCTTTTCTCGTTGGCGATGCCCGCGGACGTCTCTCCTATTCACGGCGTGCGGTTCTCTTGTTCAACGCAGTCGACCAACGACGCCGAGCCGGGCCGTACCCAGGCGTGGCAGGGCCGTGAAAAGCGATGAGAACCGGCGGGACGAGACGGCGCCGAGAGCGAGCGCCGGCGGCGAATCGACGGGGCGTAAAGATGCCGGCGGCGCTAGGAGGCAGAGCCCGGCCTACCGCGGCAGCCCAGGCTCATCGACGACGCAGTGCGTCTCAAAACACTTCAGACACGCCGAGTCCTTGCTGCTGGTGCGCAGGCCTGCGCACTCTGCTGCAGTCAGGGCTGGAGTGGTGGAGTAGATTGGCCGCGTCACGCCGGACGGACGGACAGTTTCTCGAGAAGGGTGAGGGTGGTGGGAAACCGGATGGGGGGGTTCGGGAGGAGGACCCGCTCGAGGCCGGTGTCGCGCGGCGACGAGGGGGCCTGCCAGGGTGGGGTGATGCCCTCCCCCCACGGGGCACTCGGATCGATCCGAGTGAGGCGTGGCGGTGGGCACTCGGATCAAGGCTGCCCCTGCCCCGTAGGGGCAGCCTTTGATCCGAGTGCCCACACGCCATAATCCGACTGACGATCCGAGTTGATCCGAGTGCGATCCGAGTGATCAAAACAGACCCTCCTCCTGGGTGGTTTCTGAGGCCCTGTCGGAGCCTTGCTCTGTGCCCCCGTGGGCATCGCCGCCGGCCCCCTCATCGACCCCTTCATCGCGCCCCTTGGCGGTCAAATCGAGGGCGTCGTACCGCTGGCCGTTGGCTGCGATTTTGAGCGCGTCGACGACATAGCCCTCGGCCTTAAGGTGCCCGACGGCGGCTTTCGCTCGATCCAGCGACGGAATCTTGGCGGCCCCTCGGATTTGGCTGATCGATTCGGGCAAGGGCATAGTCCGCATCGCCGTGAGGGCCTTCAGGGCGTCGTCCTCCACCCGGTCGGCGGCCTGCTTGTCGTCGCGTGGGGCCTTGCGTCCTCTAACCCTGCCGGGGTCCTGATCATCGGCCACGATCCACAGCGGCGGTGCCCAGCGGAGCGCGATTGGCGCCAGTGGTGGGAAGCTGCGAACGGCGGCCTCCATGACAGCGGCGTCGTCCTGCTCGTGCTGCCGGAGCGTTACGTGCGCGTCGACGGCTCGAGACTGGGCCCCAGCGCCGGCGCCGATGTCGATGATCGACTTGCCGCCCTGGTCGCCTTTGGACGCGTGGTGAATCAACACGAACGCGCTGCGGGTCTGCGAGGCGAAGGCATCCACCCAGTTGTAGAATTGTGTCTCATCGGCGTTGCTGTTCTCGTCCGTGCCCGGCTCCATGAGCCGATACTTCGCGTCGATGATGACGAGCCGATACTCACCCGCTTCGATGGACTCGAAAGTTGTGGCGAGTTCACGCAGGCTACGTTGGTCGCCACGCAGATTCACAATGCGAAAATCGTCGGAGATGTTCCCCATCGGAACCGCCATCGCGCTCGCGACCTTATTCACACGGTAGGCGATCGTCTCGGGGTGTAATTCGTTGTCGATTAACAGAACACGCCCCTGCCGAACGGCGTAACGGCCGAGCCACCGCTCGTTGTTCACCACTGAAAGGGCCAGGCCCAGGGCGAGCCAGCTCTTGCCCCGCTTGCTGTTGCTAACAATGTTCGCGGTCTCGCCCTCGCGGATCATGCCTTCGATTACCGGGGGGCGGAGCTCGCGGTGCTGTGCGGCCAGCTCCCCGAAGGTGAGGATCTGAGCGGGGGGCCTGCCGGGCTTCTCTGACGAGCTCGGCTCGGCGTCGGCGGCCGTCGCTGCCTCGCCGTTCTCGGCGACCTCCCGCTGCAGCTCGGCGAACGTGTGGCCCTCGGCCAGCCAGTCGCGTACGTCGCGGCCGCCGTCCTCCTGGATCTCGTATGGCGGATGCCAAAGCCTCGCGTTGATGCCATTCTTCGCCAGCGCGGCGGCCCACGCCTTTGCCGCCTTCTGGCCGGGCCGGTCGCAGTCGCCGATGACCGTGGCGCCGCCGACGCCGATGAACGCGTCTAGGTGTTTGGGGTTCTCGCATCCGGCGCCGCTGGTGATGACCACGTGTCTGCTGCGCTCGGAGTCTGGGATCGTCCCGGACAAGGCGAGCAGGTCGTTCAGCCCTTCGCAGCGCCACAAGTGGAGTCGAGCGAGCGAGTCGTGCTGCCGACAGG
>NZ_JAVJSH010000033.1:0-94558 GCF_040219535.1 Botrimarina sp. | reverse complement strand
GCATCCGGCGCCGCTGGTGATGACCACGTGTCTGCTGCGCTCGGAGTCTGGGATCGTCCCGGACAAGGCGAGCAGGTCGTTCAGCCCTTCGCAGCGCCACAAGTGGAGTCGAGCGAGCGAGTCGTGCTGCCGACAGGCTTTGAGTTCTTCGATCGCGTGGCCGCCGAGGAGGCCGGACTTGCTGCCGGGGGTGAGCATCACCTTCGGACCGCTCTTCCAGAACGGCGCGCCGTTCGCGACGACAGCCACCCAGCCTGTCGGCTTCGATAGGTCCAGGCTCGCATCTGTCATTGCGAACGCGAACACCGGGACGCGTTCTGTACGCCCATCCTTCCGGCGGCGCGTGAAGATGGCCGGTCGCCCGCCGGCGGCCTTGATCGCATCGACCGTCACCCCCGGTTTGGCCTCGGCGTACTGCGCGGCGTACTTCTTGAAATCCGAATCCCACTCGCGCCACGCGATGTCCGCGGCCGGATCGACCTCTGGGGCTGCTGCAGTCGACGACGCAGGCGGCGGAGCTGCAGGCGCTGGGGTCGCGGGAGGCGCGGGAGGCGCGGCGGAGACCACCTTCCTGGCTGGACCCACCGTGAACCCGACCGCATCGGCGACGAACTCGACCGCCTCGGGAAACGAGATCTGCTGCAGCCACGCGACGCTCGCGAACCCGTCGCCAATGCCGCGTCCGCACTGGTTGCAGAAGACGGCGCCGGCCGCTGAATCGACGTACCTGAAGCGGTCCGTGCCTGCGCAGCGCGGGCAGCCGTGGTGCTGCCCATCTAGGGTGGCGGGGTCGAACCCCGCGGCCTCGAGGACCTCTCGCCAGCGGCCCGCAGCGGCGGCGCGGACTTCTTCTTTGTCGAGCCCCCGCTTGCCGCGTGCGGGGCGGCCGTTCCCCCCCTGGTTGGTCGCGGGCGCGAAGTCGGCAGCCGTCGTGTAGTCAACTGGCACGCGACACCTCCTTCGAATCGCCCACCTCGCGCCGCACCGCCTCGAGCTCGCGCTCAAGCTGGATCGCCGACGCTCTCAACTCGCGGAGCGCCGCGCGCCACTCGGCCACGGTGCCGCCGATGTCTCGCATCACGAGCCAAAACCGCTCGACATCGCGGATCCGAAGCGGCCGCAGGTACGCGTGCTCGAGGTCCCACGCGACAAGCGCTCGCCCTTCGCTCAGACCGCACGGGTCGAGGCCCGCGTCGTGAAGCTGGTAGAGAGCCTCTCGCGCCTTGCTCGACCCGAACTCTGCGACGTAGTGGCTCAGGGCTGAGTCGGGCTCGGGGAAGCCCTCGGCCTGGTCGTCGTCGTGGTAGTCGTCGCGTCCGTTGAGTGACGTGCTCATCAGCTGTCCTCCTCAGCGACCCAGAGGATGTCGCTCAAGCGGACCATCAGGCCGCGACTTGGCACCGGCAGCGAACGCTTGTGCAGGGCGGGGGCGACCGTGGGGCAGACGCAGGCACGGTCGAACCGGTGAAGTAGGATCCACCCGTCACCGAGCTCCGTGATGCCGCTGAAGTGGTAGGCGCGGCCCGACCTCAGCTCGCAGTAGTAGCCCCAGTTGGGATCGTCCACTGCCTTACCGAGAGGCCCCGGCAGGGGCGGGTCATCCGGGTCGCGTCTTGACGCGAACGTGCATTGGGGGTCAGAGTCCACTGTGTGAATCCTTTCGGTTGGCCCGGCGTCGCGGTGGCTCGCGGCGTCGGGCACTTTTTTTGCGCGCGACGCGGCCGGGCGGGGGTGACTGCAGAGCTTCAGTCGCCGTACGCCGCGATCTCAGCCTCGCGGGCCTTCTTCGCCGCTTCGTGCTCGGCGGCCCGCTTCATGAACGCGACGAAGTCGGCACCCGACACGAACTGCCTGCGGCCGAGGCTGAACCAGTTCGGCTTGATGCCCTCGGCGGCCAGAAGGGCCAGCCGGGTCGCGGAGACGCCAGACGCCGTGATGACGCCGGCCCGCGTGTAGACCACGCTCGGGTCGATGTGGCTCGTGTTGGCGATGTGGGCTGTGGGCCGGCCGGGGCCGGTGGTTCGCTTGCGAGTCCTAGGCACGGTCTCACTCCTGTCAGGTTGGAAACAACGCTGAAAGGAGTGTGGTCGCTAGATCGGGTCAGCTTCGGGCCAAGCTATGGGCCATCTTCGGGCCATCTTGTGACCCGAAACTTCCTGCCCTTCGGCCCGTGCTTGATCAGCTTCTGATCTAAGAGTTTCGTCGTGGCCCGCTTGATCGTCGATTCTTCGTAAGGCGTGGCGTCGATCCAGTCCTGGCGGCTGAAGTAGCGAAGGTCGTTGTCGTCCTGGCAGAGCCGCTCAAGAGCTCGGTAGCAGATCCGATCGGTATCGCTCAGCTTCCTAATTCGCTCCTGTCGGATGCTTTGAAGCCGATCTTCTTCGGCCGTTTCGACAGCGGTGTCGCCGGCGAGAGTCGGCGGCCGCCCGTCGCTTGAATCGGCCCCGTCGGATATCGCCGGCCGCGACCGTTCCTGCTCCCCGCCAGGAGGGAGATTCAACCGGGCCCAGTCCAGCGCGTAGGCCACCTCGCCGTTCAGCCGGTCGCGCACGGCCGTGAAGTCGAACAGCGGGAGCATCACCGGCAGGCGGGCGACGTCGGGGTATGCCAGGTGCTCCTTCAGGTGCATGCGAACAATGTCAATGCCCTCGCGCTCTGCCACGGCGAGGTAGTGCACCGCGGCGTCTGCGGCCCTGCGAACCGCGACGACATTGCTGTCGGAGCCAGGGACCGCGACTCCGCCCACGTGTGTCGCCCCGGCGGCGAGAGCCTTCCTAGCTAGAGCGGACGGAAGGCGCGGCCAACCGTCCACACACTCGGCCAGCTTCTCGAGTTCTTCGATCAGCCGCTCGGCCGCGTCTGCTCCTCGCGGGAAGGCCTTCGGGTCGAGCCCCTGCGGTGGATCGATGACGAACCCGAGGCCGGCCATCAAACGGGCCGCCGACTCCGCATAGTCCCCGTGGGCGAGAAGCTCGTCGCGCAGCGTGAGCAGCTCTAGCGCAAATCCGTTTGCGACGGCCATCGCGGGTCTCCTACCAGGGGAAGAGAGCCCGGCCCCCCGCCGTCGCCCCTGGTAGGCCGGCGATCGACGGGGGAGCCGACGCGGTGATCAGGCCGCTGGCTCAGGTCCGGTCCGCCGTAGCGGGCCGGTCGGGGTATTCTACAGCGATCCGCGGGAGTACAAACTGGCGCGGGGGGTGTTACCTTGGGTGTTACCCAAACGCCGCTCGGCCGCTTGCTTGGCCGAGCCGCGAGGGCCGTAAACCTCGGGGTTTAGATACTAACAACGTCCAGCAGCGTTCGGAGCGGAGATTCAAAATCCATTGGGGGCAACCCCGTGAGGGTTCGAGTCCCTCCTCCGGTACTGATTTGCTGAGCGGTATCGGGTGGGCCCGTCGCCGGCGCCACGCCGCCCCGCTCCGCACGAGGCGCGACGACCTTTTTCGGATCTCTCTATGCCCCAGCTCATCGCGGCGCCGTCGATCGTCGAGGCCGCCGGCGAGCCGCCGAAGCGGATCGAAGAGTTCATCGGGCGGGTCAATTCGGGCCACGACTCCGTCAGCGTCGCCCGGATGGTCTCTCCACCGGGCTGGACCGAGCCGGCGCAGCGGCCGGAGTTCGAAGAGATGACCGTCGTCCTGCAAGGCGCCCTGCGGGTCGAGCACGAAGCGGGCGAGCTGCTCGTGTCGGCGGGCCAAGCGGTCGTCACGAAGCCGGGCGAGTGGGTCCGGTACAGCACCCCCGCCGGCGCCGAGTACCTGGCGGTGTGCCTGCCGGCGTTTTCACCGGAAACCGTGCGCCGGGATCCGGAAGGGGGCGCGGCGGGCTAGCGTGGCAAACGCCTGCCGCGAACGCCGTTCACAAGCCGCCCAGGGCGTCCTGCAGCACGCCCTGGTAGAAGGCAAACAGGCGGAAGATCAGCAGGACGATCACGCCGGCCACCAACAGCCACACGAGGCCGGCCGCCGCGCGGGTGAGCACCGCCAGCGCGTCGTCGGCTTCTTCCTCGTAGCGGCGCGACAGCCGCTCCATCGACTCGGAGATCATGCCGGTCTCTTCGGCGACCTCCAACTCGTTGAGGAACTCCGGAGGGAACGCCCGCGTGCGGCCGAAGGCTTCGGCGAGGGGGTAGCCCCGGCCGACGAGCTCGGCGACGTTCCCCGAGTGCTGCGAGTAGAACGCGTTGTTCGACGCGGCCAACGCGGTCGGCGCCAAGCGCCGGAGGTCGATCTCGACGTTCAGCAGCAGGTGCAGCGCCCAGGCGATCCGCGCCAGCGCGATTTTTTGTAGGGCGTGGCCAACGACCGGCGTCCGCACCAACCGCTTGCGGAGTCCAGCGGCCCATGCGGGGCGGCGGCGCAGGGCCATCACGCCGAGCCCCAAAGACAGCGCCGCGCCGAGCACCACGTTCACGTAAACGGCCAAGCCGAACGCGCCGGTCAGACCGAAGCCCAGGAAGTCGACCGCTCGGCCGGGCCCTCCGATCACCCCGCCGATGCCGATCAGCAGGCCGACCACGAGCAACGCCAGCGCGAGCTGGATCGCCGGCCAAGCGACCGCTTGCCGGAACATCCGCGTGCGCCCGACGCTGTGCTCGTAGTGCCGCGCCAGGCGGCGGAACACGCGGGGCGTCGAGCCGGTTTGTTCGCCGACGCGGACCAGCTCGACCAGCAGCGGCGGGAAGACGCTCCCGGCGGCGGCCATCGCCTCGTCGAGCGGCGTTCCGTGGTCGATCGCGTCGGCGACTTCCTCGGCCGCCCGTCCGAGCCGGCCGCCGGAGCGCTTCGCTTCGGAACGCCAGGCGCGGCGGAGGTCGATGCCGGCGTCTAGCGAGACCGCCATGCGGTCGCAAAGTCCGGCGAGCTTGGCCGCGGAGGCAGGCGCGCCGGCGTTGATCGTGTCGAGCAGCACGCGTGGCCGGGGGGGTGCGGCGCGGGCGGGTGGCGGTCGCGGTTCAGTTGTCGCTGAACCCGAGGCGCGTCGCCCCGCGGCCCACCGGGTTGCGCACGAACCGCTCCCGGCACTGCGGGCACAGGTCGTAACGGGCCTGCCGGTACAGACGCTGGTCCTCGTCTTCGTCGAGCTCGTCCATCCGCTCTAGCAGGTCTTCCAGTTCGTCGAGGTGGTCCTCCTCGTCGACCACGTCGACCACGTCGGGCGCGTCGTCGTCGTCGATAGCCGCGTAGACCTCGAGCCGGACCACGTAACGGGTTTCGTCGTCTAGATTGATCGTCCGGCCACAGCCGTCGCACGTGTAGTGGATCATGTGGGAGAGGCCCCTGGAGGGATCAATGAGATACGGCGCGACTCCGTCGCGCCCCGACGCTGTCCCGACTGGGCATCGTACGTCGGGGGCGCCTGGGGCAGCAACCCGACACCCCCGGCCGGCGGCCGTCCTGAAGATTGTGTGAAACCGGTTGTCGCTCCCGGGCGCTTGACTAGCTCGGCGTGGTGCGCCGGACTAGGATCAGGCAGACAAGCGGTGCGTGACATCGGTTCGAGAAGCCGGGGCCCTCGGGCGGCGGCGGCGCGAACTCCCCGTCCGCACCGCGGGTCCGATCGATCGCGACAGTTTGTCCCTCGGCAGGCCGGCGTGCAGAGCACGCGGGCCGACAGCGGCGCGAAGCCAGCGCCGCGTTGGCGACGGAGCTAGGAGCGAAAACGGCATGGCGATGGCAGCGACGATTCCCACGGCCCTGGCGCCGCGACGGGCCGCTGGGGGCGGTTCAGGCCTCAACGCCAGCGTGCTGGTGCTCAACCGCCAGTACATGGCGATCCACGTGATCGACGTGCGACGCGCTTTCGGCCTGCTGCTGCGCGAGCTCGCCGAAGTGATCCACATCGAGGACGGGCAATACGCGAACTACGATTTCCAGTCCTGGCGCGAGGTGAGCGAGCTCCGCGCGGCGTTCGCCGACGAGGGGCAGCAGGCCGGCGACACGCACGCCGACTGGGTCCGCAGCATCAACTTCTGCATCCAAGCGCCCCGCATCCTGCGGCTGTTGCACTACGACCGCGTGCCCAAGCAGCGGGTGCGGCTCAACCGGCGGAATCTCTTCGCACGCGACGGCGGCAAGTGCCAGTACTGCGGCAAGGCGTTCCCCACGAGCGAGCTGTCGATCGACCACGTGGTCCCCAGTTGCCGCGGCGGCGAGACCACGTGGGACAACGTGGTGTGCGCGTGCGTGCGGTGCAACGTCCGCAAGGGAGGCCGCACGCCTGAAGAGGCCGGCATGAAGCTCTTCAAGAAGCCGGTGCGGCCGAAGCGTAGCCCGTTGTTGGCGGTGAAGCTCGGCAACCCGAAGTACGCGAGCTGGCGGACCTTCGTCGACGCGGCCTATTGGTCGGTCGACTTGAAGTGACGCTTCGCGTCACAGGCCGGAGGCTGTAGGCCGTAGGCCGGAGGACGGATGAATCGTCCGAGTCGGTCCGGGATCGCCGTATTGGGCGGCCTCGCGTTCGTGCTTGCCGTTTGATTAGCCGCTGCACTAGCTGAGGTGCGCTCGCTAGGGTCGCAATCGGGCGTGAACCAACTGACAGCGTTCTCCGAGCAGATGCCGTCGCCGCAGCATCTGGCGATCATCGACGACTCAGATCGGCGAGGCGTTGTCTGGGCTGGCGGCGCCGCGCTGTAATCGTTGCCTTCCGGGCCAGCCCGCTACATATTCAGCCAGACCGGGGAGCTACTCGATTGGAACTGGCAGACGGGCGAAGGGGGCTCTCTAGGTCAGCTAGTCACGATAGCCTGGAGAGCGGATCCCGTCGCCTTGCAGGATGCGATCAACTTGATTTCGCGATAGGAGCGGCGCGCTTGCGGCCGCCCCGCGTCCTCCGGCCTGCAGCCTCCCGTCTCCGGCCTAAAAGAGCCGCCGGTGGGGCCCCACCGGCGGCTCTTCGTACTGTCGACTTCGGCGATTGCGCTCAGCTGTCCGCGAGTGGCTCTTTCTTTTCGGTGATCACTTCGCACTGCGGCGCCATCTCGGCGTTCAGCGCGATGAACTCCTTTTGGTCCTCGGGGACGTTGTCCTCGTGGTAGATCGCCTCGACGGGGCACTCGGGCACGCAGGCCTCGCAATCGATGCACTCGTCCGGGTGGATGTAGAGCATCTTCTCGCCCTCGTAGAAGCACTCTACGGGGCACACCACCACGCAGTCGGTGTACTTGCAGTCGAAGCAGGGCTGGGTGACGACGTGGGGCATCGCTGAGGCTCTCCTCTCGGGGGGGGGGGGACGGGGCGCCGCGGTGGCGGCTGGCTGGTGGCGGCTGGCTGGTATCGGGTGGTTGCGCTGCAGCGGCAGTCCGGCGCGGCGGCAGCCGGGCCGGACGGTCCGCCACGCTTTGCTGGAATCGGCCGAGCAGTCGGGCAGCGTTAGCGTCGCGCCGGTGTTGCGACTGGGTATCGATAGCGAGGCAGCAACCCCTTACGGGGCAACCGCTTACGCATGTTACCGACGGCCGCCTCCCCGGCAAGCTAGGAACGCCAGCCAGTGCTGTCAACGGTCGCCAATTTGTTGCTCCCCAACATCGCGACACGTAAGATTGAGGTGACGCTAGCGGTCACGCCTAGCCGAAAAAATTGTAGGCTGTCGCGGTAGCCAACGGACGGTAAACAGGCGGCGCAGCCGACACGGCGCGGCGAGACCGCCTGGCGGTGGGGCCCGTTGCTCGAAATCTCCTACTAGTGGGGAGTCCTGCGGCAGGGTCGCCTGAAGGCTTGGGAGGCCCGGTGCACGGGCAGCCCCGAGTCATGGGAGAGAGCGGCGAGGGGGACACAGCACCGAGGCGATCACCCACCCATCGAACCCGCCTTGCGCGGATCGATGGCGGGGCAGTCGACTCACCCAGCGGGCGGCCGCCAGCGGCCGCACGGGCCCGCTCGGCGATCTCACACCGACCATCGAGGACCGCAGGTGGCACTCTCACCGACCGACCGCGACCTGCTGGACCGCCTGCTCCGCGGCGAGCCCAACGCCTGGGAGCTCTTCGTCGATCGCTGGATCGGCCTCGTCTCGCAAGTGGTGCGCTTCTCCGCTGACTGCCGCGGCGTCCATCTTTCGGCGGCAGACCGCGAGGACCTGATCGCCGACGTGTTCGTCACGCTGCTCGACCGCGACATGGCGGCTCTGCGATCGTTCCAGCGGCGCAGCTCGCTGGCCACCTATCTGACCGTCATCGCACGACGGGTGGTGATCCGCCGCATGATGCAAACGATCGGCCCAGGCCCCGCGCAGCACGACGGCGCCGCGGCGAGCACGCCCAACGGCGAACCGCCGGTCGAGCAACGCGTCGCCGACCGCGAGCAAGTCGCACAGATGCTCGGCGGCTTGCCAGCGGAAGAAGCCGCGGTCGTGCGGATGTTCCACCTCGAAGGCCGCTCGTACAACGAGATCAGCCGCACAATCGGCATGCCCGAGAATTCGATCGGCCCCGTCCTCAGCCGCGCCCGCATGCGGATGCGTCGAATGGCCGAGCCGACGTGAACCGGCTCAGGTGAACCCGCCGTCGGCGCCCTGCTGCGCAAGCCGCTCCGCCGTGCGGGCTAGAACGACCGGCCGCTAGCCGGCAACCCGACGAAGCCGTTCGAAGCGGCAGGCGGGGGCAACGGCCTCACACGCGGCCCCGCGGTAACCGGCGGATCGGCGGGCGACTGGCCCGCTGGTGATCGGCCCGCTAAGGGCGCCGCGGCCGGCCGTGCGGCAGACGGCGGCAAGTCCCAAAACCCGGCCGGCGCCTGCGAAGCGGCCGCTTCGACCGGCGGTCCAAACGGCGCGGCGATCGGCGCGGCGGCGGCCGCCGCCGACCTGCCCTCCAAGTCCCACGCATTCCCCGCGGCGACCGGCGCCGCGGCGCCCCCCGCCAGATCGACGATCGGCGTGCCGGGCAGCTGCGGCGGCGTCCACAGGCCGGCGGGGTCTCCCAGCGGCGCGTTGATCGTCACCGGGCCGGTGTTGATCGTCAGCTCGAGCCCCGCCATCGGCACACTCACCCGCACCCGCTCGGGGAGCGACGCGCCGCTCGTCGGGTCGTATCGGTAGTTGTCCGCCGTCACGCTCGCCGCCAACGCGCCAGAAGCGTCGTACACGTGCTGCTCCCGCACCTCGGCGGTCGTGGCGTCCACCACCAGCACGCGCTGGCTCGGGCCCTGGGGCGTGTCGACACGCATGCCGAGCTCGACGAGCCCGTCGCCCTTGGGAGTGGGCCCCGCGTAGATCGTGGCCGGATCGAGCCGGACCAGGCCCAGAGCATCGATCAGCCAAGCCGGCTCGATCGGCGCCTGCCCCCGCACCGGGCTGCTCGCCCACTGGTCGTGACGAGCCGTGTACAGCGCCGGCGGCTCGTTCCGCCGCGCCCAAATCCAGAACCGCTCCTCGTTGCTCCCCAGGTCGATCTCCGGGCCGGTGATCGCGGTGGTCGCCCGCAAGCGGAAACGCAGGGGCCGCTCGATCGCGATGTTGGCGTTCACCAGCGGCAAGCCGGCCGAGTCGGGCGTGGCGATCGTCGCGTTGGGCGCCTGGTACGTCTGCACGCGCGACGCGTTCGCGTTGATCGCCGCCACCACGTCGGCGGCGGTCGCGGTGGGGGTGAGCACGGCCGGCGCTTGGGGGCCGCCGAAGCCGAATGGGTTGCCCACCCGGGGTGAGCAGCTCGCGCCCATCGAACAGAAGCCCACCACGAGCCCGACCCACAGCCACACCGATCGTCGCACGAGCGCGCCAGTCCTTGGCGCCGGCTGGAGAGTCGTCATGACTTGCTGTGCGGTGGAGAGCCGAGTGCTTGTTGGGGATAGGATCGCTTCGGTCAAGCGGCGCCCAGCAGCTCCGCCAGGCGCTGCTCGATCTCGGTCGCTTCGCGGGCCGTCGGCGTGGCGACGACCACGTCGAACGGCTCGTCCCGTTCGCGGCACACCAGCCGCAGGGCCGGCGCCGGTTCGTCGCCGCTCGGGTCGCCGCGCAAACCGGTCAGGAAGCCGTCGGCCTGGGGCCGGAGCACGCGGCGCCGCATCAGCAACAGCGCGAGCACGTACCGGGCCGCGACCTGGTCAGGCCGGTCGGCCCACTCGTCCAGCAGCCGCAGCAAGGCCTCCCGTGGCGCCGGGCCGGACTTGCCGTCGTCGGGCAGCCGCGACCGCCACCACGCAATCGCGCCCTCGCGCGGCCCGTCCCACGCGGCCGCGCTGTAGTCGCGGCGGACGACCTCGCCCGCTTCGTCGTGCAGCACCGACACGATGGCCTCGCCGGGTTGCAGCTCGCGGCCGGTCGCGGCGCAGTGCTGTGTTGCTCGGCGGACAGAGTAGTCGATCGCCATGACACAATGCGGCTGCAAACGGCGGACCCAATGGGCCGCGGACCGTAGAAGAAGAGCGAGGCCGGTCGCAAGGCCAGCCGCGATAGGTCAGCGGGCGGTGAAGAACCGGCTGTCCGAGCCCCCCGGCCCGATCCCCACCCGCACCTGCGACATGCAGCGCGGGCAATGCCCGACGTAAGCGTCGCCCGCCGCGTTGGGGTAGATGCGTGCGTACACGCCGCAGCACTCGAAATGAACGCCGAGGAACCGCCCGCGCCGATCCCCGCCGCGCGGGGGCTCGCCGCTAGCGTCGCTATGCAGGTCGAGGTGTTTGCCCGGTTCGTCCATGGCTGCCGCTGCTGATCGCTCTAAGCGGTCGACGGATAACGCAGCCGTGCCCCCCGAGCAAGATCGACTGCGAAAAGAGAGCCCGGGAAGCGTAAGCTCCCGGAGTGCCCCGGCCTTTTGGTGGACTCCAATTAACCGGAGATACTCCGGGAGCTTACGCTCTCCGGCTCCCTTTCGGGGTTGAGCCGGCTTTCGGGGTTGAGCCGGGCCCCGCGCGAACCTTGACCCGCCCCGATTGTCGGGCCATAGTTCAAAACGCCATGCAAGCCGCTCTGCTACTGCCGCTCCTCCTCCTAGGCCCCAACGGGTCCTAGCGGCGGCGCGCGTCCTTGCAGTCCAAAGACTCGCCAAACCCTGGGGCCCCTCCGGCCCCAGGGTTTTTTCGTATCCTGTCCCCTCCCGTCCCCCAAGCACTTCGCAGGCTAGCGCGATGTCCGCTCCCCGCCAGATCACGATCTTCGACACCACCCTCCGCGACGGCGAGCAGTCGCCCGGCGCCAGCATGAACCTGGCCGAGAAGCTCGAGGTGGCCGAGGCGCTCGTCGGGCTGCGGGTCGACGTGATCGAGGCCGGCTTCCCGATCGCCTCGCCGGGCGACTTCGAGGCCGTCCGCGCGGTCGCCGGCCAGGCCAAAGGGGTGCAGGTCTGCGGCCTGGCCCGCTGCAACGACAACGACATCGACCGCGCGTGGGAGGCCCTGCAGCAGGCCGAGGCGCCGCGCATCCACGTGTTCCTCGCCACCAGCGCGATCCACCGCGAATTCAAGCTCAAGATGACCAAGGAGGACATCGTCCAACGCGCGATCGCCGGCGTGACCCGCGCCCGCAACCTCTGCGACAACATCGAGTTCTCGCCCGAGGACGCCGCGCGGACCGAGCCGGACTTCCTCTGCCGGGTCGTCGAGGCGGCGATCACGGCCGGCGCGACGACGGTGAACATCCCGGACACGGTCGGCTACGCCACGCCGACGCACATGGGCCGCGTGTTCGCCACGCTCGTGGAGCGCGTGCCGAACATCGACAAGGCGGTCCTCAGCGCCCACTGCCACGACGACCTCGGCCTCGCCGTGGCCAACAGCCTGGCGGCGGTCGAGAACGGCGCCGGGCAGGTCGAGTGCACGATCAACGGCATCGGCGAGCGCGCGGGTAACTGCTCGCTGGAAGAGGTCGTCATGGCGCTGCGGACCCGCGCGGACTACTACGACGCCGACACGCGGGTCAACGCGCAGCGCCTGGTGCCGACCAGCCGGCTGGTGAGCAGCGTGACCGGCCTGTCGGTCCAGCGGAACAAGGCGATCGTCGGCCGCAACGCGTTCGCCCACGAGGCCGGCATCCACCAAGACGGCATGCTCAAGGAACGCACGACCTACGAGATCATGCGCCCCGAGGACGTCGGCTTCGCGAAGACCGACCTGGTGCTCGGCAAGCACTCCGGCCGGGCCGCCCTGGCCGATCGCATCAAGACACTCGGCTACCAGCTCGACAACGAGACATTGATCGACGTGTTCGAAGCGTTCAAACGCCTCGCGGACAAGAAGAAAGAAATCTACGACGCCGACCTCATCGCCCTGGTCGACAAGCAGTCCGGCGCCACGGCCGACGACTGGTCGCTCGTGTCGTACGAGGTGAAGACCACGAC
Source organism: Botrimarina sp. (assembly GCF_040219535.1). Classification (NCBI taxonomy): domain Bacteria; kingdom Pseudomonadati; phylum Planctomycetota; class Planctomycetia; order Pirellulales; family Lacipirellulaceae; genus Botrimarina; species Botrimarina sp. Next base: position 82,287 of record NZ_JAVJSH010000033.1, on the reverse strand, counting down.
CGACGGCGTCCCCAGCGCGACCGTGACCCTGCGCCGCGGCGACGGCGACAAGGTCACCGACACGTTCTTCGGCGGCGACGGCCCGCTCGATGCGCTGTTCCGCGCGGTCGAGAAGATCACCGGCCAAGCGGTCGAGGTCCGCGAATTCCGCGTGCACAGCGTCACCCACGGCAAGGACGCCCAGGGCGAAGCCAACATCGAAGCCGTGGCCGACGGCCGCGTGTACAAGGGCCGCGGCGTCAGCACCGACACCGTCGAGGCGAGCACCATGGCGTTCGTCGCCACCGTGAACCGCGCGATCAGCGGCAACGGCCCGGAGGTCGACCAGCGGATGGAGTCGGTTTGATTCGGGCGTGGTCGTCAACCGGATAGGACGCGGATCGCCGCGGATACAGCGGATCCACGCCGGTAGGCCCCTCACGAGATCCGCTGTCATCCGCTACATCCGCGTGTTCCCGCGTCCCCTTCTTCGAATCGGCAACCAATCGGCATGGACCCCGCGACGATCGCGTTCTCGATACTCGGCGGGTTCGTCGCGCTGATCGTCGGCGGCGAGCTGCTCGTGCGCGGCGCGTCGAACCTGGCCGCGGCGGCCAAGGTGCCGCCGCTCGTGATCGGCCTCACGGTGGTCGCCCTGGGGACCAGCGCGCCGGAGCTGGCCGTGAGCGTGCAGTCGTGCTACGTGGGCAAGACCGACCTGGCCGTGGGCAACGTGGTCGGCAGCAACCTGTCGAACCTGCTGTTCATCCTCGGCGCGGCGGCCCTCGTGGCGCCGCTGTCGGTCAGCGGGCAGCTCTTCCGGCTCGACATCCCCGTGATGATCGCCGCGGCCGCCGCCCTCTACGCGCTGGGCGCCGACGGCGAGCTCTCGCGCGGCGAGGGGATCACGCTCACCATCGCCATGTTCCTCTACCTGGCGTGGACCGTGACGGAGGGCAAACGCGAAGGCAAGGCCCTCGAAGAAGAACTCGCCGACCTCACGCCCGACCCGGTCCCCGCGACCTGGCGGGCGTTCGTGGCCAACGGCATGTCGCTCGTAGGGGGCCTGATCCTGCTCATCGGCGGGTCGGACTACCTTGTCGATGGCTGCGTGGTGCTGGCCGAGCGGCTCGGCGTGAGCGAGCTGGTGATCGGGCTGACGATCGTGGCGATCGGGACCTCGCTGCCGGAGCTGGTGATCTCGGTCCTGGCGAGCATGCGGGGCAAGCGCGACCTGGCCGTGGGCAACGTGGTCGGCAGCAACGTGCTGAACATCCTCTCGGTGCTCGGCCTGTCGGCCATCGTGGCGCCCGACGGGGTGAACGTCGACGGGCAGTCGCTGCGGTTCGACATCCCGCTGATGCTGGCCGTGTCGGTGGTCTGCTTCCCGGTCTTCCTGACCGGCCGCGAGGTGACCCGCCCGGAGGGGGCGGCCATGCTGCTGTACTACCTCGCCTACCTTGCGTGGCTGGTCTATTCGTTCGCCGTGGTGGGCCTGGCGCCGGGCTACGGTTCCCTGGCGGGTTTCCTGGCGCCGCTAGCGGCAGCTATGGTGTGGCTTGCCGTGAAGCGTCGGCGGGGCGGTTGAGGCCGCGCCGCCGCGGCTACGGTTTGCCGTCTGCTCTTCTCTTCCCCGCAAGCGAGCCGCCGAAGCGATGGTCACGACCCGACTGAGCGTGATGATGTTCCTCCAGTTCTTCACCTGGGGGGCGTGGTTCGTAACCTTGTTCCTGTGCATGGCCGCCGAGGACCTCGGCGACTACACGCCCCGCGCCTACCAGAGCGCGCCGATCGCCGCGATCATCGCGCCGCTGTTCCTGGGGTTGATCGCCGACCGGTTGTTCCCTTCGCAGATCGTGCAGGGGGTGCTGATGCTCCTCGGCGCCGGGCTGATGTGGGCGGCGGCCGGCGCGGTCGAGGCCGGCGACGGCGGCCTGGCGGTCGCGCTCTTCATCGCTTACATGCTCTGCTACATGCCGACGCTCGGCCTGGGCAACTCGATCGCCTTCGCGAATATCGACGACCAGAACAAGTTCCCGGCGATCCGCGTGTGGGGCACGATCGGCTGGATCGTCGCGGGCCTGCTGGTCGGCGGCCTGGGCTGGGACGCGACCACCAAGATCCTCTACCTGGCGGCCGGCGCGTCGGCCGTGTTCGGCCTGTACAGCTTCACGCTGCCGCACACGCCGCCGCCGGCCAAGGGCAAGCCGCTGGACATGGGCAGCCTGCTGATGGTCGACGCGTTCGGCCTGATGAAGAGCGCGCCGTTCGCGGTCTTCATCATCTGCTCGACGCTCATCTGTATCCCGCTGGCGTACTACTACCAATACGCGTCGGGCATCCTCGCCCAGACCGGCTTCACGCAGCCCGCCTCGACGATGACGCTCGGCCAGATGAGCGAGATCGTCTTCATGCTGCTGATCCCGTTCTTCTTCCGCCGCCTGGGCGTGAAGTGGATGATCCTCATCGGCATGGCCGCGTGGGTCGCCCGCTACCTGCTGTTCGCGTTCGGCGCCCCGGACCAGGTCACCTGGATGCTGCTGCTCGGCGTGGTCCTGCACGGCATCTGCTACGACTTCTTCTTCGTCACGGGCTTCATGTACACCGACCAGAAGGCCCCCGCCGGCGTGCGCAACCAGGCGCAGAGCATGCTGGTGTTCTTCACGCAGGGCGTCGGGATGCTGATCGGCTACGAGGTCGCCGGCCGCCTGTTCAAGGCCACGATGACCCGCCAACAAGAGCTCGCCGACGCGATCGACGCGGCCCGGCCCGCCACCGAGCTGGGCTACTTCGAGCGTTTCGGCGAGATGCTCAGCCGCCGGCTCCCCGAGGGGGTCGACCAGCAGCTGCTGGCCGAGACCATGGAGCAGTGGAAGGACTTCTGGCTCACCCCGGCATACATGGCGGCGGCCATCATGGTGGTGTTCGCCCTGGCCTTCTGGGACCGAGTCGACCGCGGCGCGGCGCTCGGCGAGCCGCTCGACGAGACCGGCCCGGCCGGCGGCGAAGGCATGCCGGCCTAGCAGCGGCGCCATCCGGCGTCGCCCCCCCAATCCGCAATCCAAAATCCCCAATCCGCAATCCCATGCGTCCCCTCGGCGTTTTCGCAAGCATCGACGCGGGCCTCGGCGTGCGCCTCGACGTGGCCCACGAGCTCGGCGTGCCCACGGTGCACCTCCATTCGCCGCACCGCGCGAGCCGGACCGAGGCCAACGCGGCCGCGTTCCGCGGGAGGCTCGAAGAGCTGGGCATCAAGATCTCGGTCGTGTTCGCCGGCTTCGACGGCGAGAGCTACGCCGACATCCCCACCACGCAGCGGACCGTCGGCCTGTTCCCGCCGGCGACCCGCGCCGAGCGGCTCGCGGAGCTGAAGGAGATCGCCGATTTCGCGCGGCGGCTCTCGACCGAAGCCACTAGCTACATCGGCGGCCCGGCGCCGGTCGGCCTGCACGTGGGCTTCGTGCCCCACGACGCCGACTCCGAGGGTTTCGCTCAGATCGTCGCCGCCACGCAGGCGATCTGCGACCACTGCGCCCCGCACGGCCAGGCCGTTCACCTGGAGACCGGCCAAGAGCCGGCCGGCGTGCTGCTGGAGTTCCTTGCGGCTTGCGATCGGCAGAACCTCGGCGTGAACTTCGACCCAGCCAATATGATCCTCTACGGCTGCGGCGAGCCGTTGCCGGCCCTCGAGCAACTCGGCGGCCACGTGCGCAGCGTCCACTGCAAGGACGCCAAGTGGAGCGACCGCCCCGGCGAGACCTGGGGCGAGGAGACGCCGCTCGGCCAGGGCGACGTCGACTTCAAAGCGTTCCTCGATGTGCTCGACAAGATCGGCTACCAGGGCCCGCTCACGATCGAGCGCGAGATCCCCCAAGAGCCCGACCGCCAAAAGGCCGAGATCGGCTCGGCGCTGGAACTGCTGCGATCTCTCGGGTGACCCATTGCAGCGGGTGATCGAACGACAGGCCAGCGTCACCGAAGCCTCCCTCAAGCCTACGGCCCCCAGCCTCCAGCCTTTTCCATGCTCAAGATCGGCATCGCCGGCGTCGGCTTCATGGGGATGGTCCATTACCTGACCTACCAGAAGCTGCGCGGCGCCAAGGTCGCTGCGATCTGCGACCCCGACCCCGAGAAGCGCTCCGGCGACTGGCGGGGCATCCAGGGCAACTTCGGCCCGCCCGGCGAGCGGATGGACCTGTCCGGCGTGGCGGCCTACGAGTCGCTCGACGAGCTGATCGCCGACGAGTCGCTCGACCTGATCGACATCACCCTGCCGCCCGCGCTGCACGCCGACGCCGCCTGCCGCGCGTTGTCCGCCGGCAAGCACGTTTTCTGCGAAAAGCCGATGGCTATGCGCCCCGCCGACTGCGACCGCATGCAGCGGGCCGCGGACAAGGCCGAGCGGCTGCTGCTCGTCGGGCACGTGCTGCCGTATTTCCCCGAGTACGCTTGGGCCTTGAAGGAAGTGCAAAGCGGCAAGCACGGCCGGCTGCTCGGCGGGTCGTTCAAGCGGGTGATCTCCGACCCCGCTTGGCTCAGCCACTACTGGGACGCGGAGCGGATCGGCGGGCCGATGCTCGACCTCCACGTGCACGACGCCCACCTCATCCGCTTGCTGTTCGGAAAGCCGACAGCCGTGACCACCTGCGGCCGACTGCGAGAAGGCCTGCCCGAGTTCTGGAGCACCCAGTTCGAATATGGGCCTCAGGCTTCCGGCGTCGGGCCTCGGCGCGCGTCCGAAGCCCGAAGCCCGAAGCCCGAAGCCGTCGCCGTCACGGCGACCAGCGGCACGATCAACCAGCAAGGCCGGCCCTTCCAGCACGCCTTCGAGCTGCACCTGGAGCGGGCCACGCTGGTCTTCGATTTTGCGGTGATCGGCGACGAGGCCGGCTATCTCTGCCCGCCGACGGTGCTGACCGAAGGCGGCAAGGCGAAGCGGCCCCACCTCGCCGGCGGCGACCCGATGGACGCCTTCGCCGGCGAGCTCAAGGAGGTCCTCCGCTGCGTCCGCGCCGGCGAGCAATCGCCGGTGCTCGGCGCCGAGCTGGCCCGCGACGCGATCTCGATCTGTCAGGCGCAGAGCCGGAGCCTGCAGACCGGCAAGCGGGTCCGGGTATAGACTGGCCGGCGTCTGCGTGACCCGCGGGGGCCGGCCCGGCTTGCGCAATCGCGGGAAAGGCCTACTCACTTCACGGCGCCCGAGGGGCCGTGGATGCTCATAATCGCGGTTCACGGGGGGTCGCCCCCGCTCGCCGCCATTCGACCCCGCTAGCCGACGCCCCGCCCCCACCATGGCCACCGAAGTGAAGCCCGAAGTGTACGACTTCGCCCCGGTCAATCAGATCGAACGAATCCCCTGCTGCGTGTTCGACCACGCGAGCTCGGCGAGCGAGTACGTGGCCGGGCAGATCGCCGACCTGATCCGCCAGCGCGCCGACCAGGGCAAGCCGTGCGTGCTGGGCCTCGCGACCGGCAGCACGCCGACGACCGTCTACGGCGAGCTGGTCCGGCTGCACCGCGAGGAGGGGCTGTCTTTCGCCGGCGTGCACACGTTCAACCTGGACGAGTACTACCCGATGCAGCCCAACGAGCTGCAGAGCTACGTCCGCTTCATGAACGAGCACCTGTTCGACCACATCGACATCGACCGGGAGAACGTCCACATCCCCGACGGCACGCTGCCCGAGGAAGAGGTCCTCGAGCACTGCGCCCAGTACGAGCGGCGGATCCAAGAGCTGGGCGGGATCGACGTGCAGATCCTCGGCATCGGCCGCACCGGCCACATCGGCTTCAACGAGCCCGGCTCGGGCCGCGAGAGCCGCACCCGCATGATCACGCTCGACAAGAAGACCCGCCAAGACGCCGCGGCCGACTTCTTCGGCGAGGAGTACGTGCCCCGCCGAGCGATCACCATGGGCGTGGGCACCATCCTCGAGGCGCGGCAGGTCTACTTGATCGCGTTCGGCGAGAACAAGGCCGACATCGTCGCCCGCACCGTCGAGGGCGAGGTCACCCCGATCGTCGCGGCCAGCTTCCTGCAGGACCACGCCAACGCGAAGGTCGTGCTCGACCAGGCGGCCGCCGAGAGCCTCACCCGCTACCGCGCGCCGTGGCTGCTCGGGCCGCTCTCGTCGGGCCCCGGCGGCGTGTTCCAGTGGGACGACGACTGGATCCGCAAGGCCGTCATCTGGCTCGCGCGACGGCTCGACAAGCCGATCCTCAAGCTCACCGAAGAGGACTACAACGAAGAGGGACTGCAAGAGCTGCTCGCCAAGAAGGGCCGCGCGTACGACATCAACCTGCAGGTCTTCCGACAGCTGCAAGCCACCATCACCGGCTGGCCCGGCGGCAAGCCCCCCGAACGCCGCCAGCCCGGCGACCGCCGCCAGGCGCACGACGACATCTTCCCGAAGCGTGTCGTGTGCTTCTCGCCCCACCCGGACGACGACGTGATCTCCATGGGCGGCACGCTGATCCGCCTGTGCGACCAAGGCCACGAGGTCACGATCGCGTACCAGACGTCGGGCAACGTGGCCGTGTTCGACGACGACGCCGTGCGGTACGCGGAGTTCATGTCCGAGTTCAATCGGATGTTCGGCATCGACCCCGAGCAGACCGCCAAGCTCGAGGAGCACGTCGAGACGTTCCTCAAGAACAAGCAGCCCGGCCAGGTCGACAGCCCCGAGGTCCAAGCCATCAAGGGCCTCATCCGCCGCACCGAGGCCCGCGCCGGAGCGAGGATCGCCGGCGTGCCGGAAGAGCGGTGTGTGTTCATGGACATGCCCTTCTACCAGACCGGCCGCGTGCGGAAGAACCCGCTCGGCGAGGACGACATCCAGCTCGTGGTCGACCTGCTCGAAAGGGTCCAGCCCCACCAGGTGTACGCGGCCGGCGACCTGTCCGACCCCCACGGCACCCACCGCACGTGCCTGCGGGCGATCCTCACCGCGTGCGACCGGCTCCGCGACCGCGACTGGTTCGCCAACTGCACCGTGTGGCTGTACCGCGGCGCGTGGCAAGAGTGGGAGCCCCACCAGATCGAGATGGCCGTGCCGCTCAGCCCGATGGAGCTGATGCGCAAGCGCACCGCGATCTTCAAGCACGAGTCGCAGAAGGACAAAGCCCTCTTCCCGGGGACCGACCCGCGCGAGTTCTGGCAACGCGCCGAAGACCGCAACCGCGGCTGCGCCGAGCTGTACGACCAGCTCGGCCTGTCGGAGTTCGAGGGCATCGAGGGCTTCGTCCGTTGGAAGGGCGACCTGCACGGCGTGTTCTGAGCCCCGCGGCGGACGCCCCACCGATCGCCGGATTCGAATCGTGACACCGAGCGCGCCACACGCAACACGCCGTTTGTCACGAAACCTGTAACGAAACCCCCGCTAACCCATTGCCCGCCAGGCGCTTGGGGTTTCGTTACACCGGTCGCTGCGCGTTCCACGACAGGTGCGCGCGTCCGTCTCGGAAGGTTCGTCATTGACAGGGCTGCCGTCCGCATTAAGGCGTTCCCCGCCAGCGTCATTCGAGGGCGTTCGGGCTGTTCGGTTGGCGCTTCGCTAGCTGCACCAGGCGGCGGGCAAATCCGGCGATTGTCGCACGGCGGGGCGGCGGGCATGGCCGAATTGGCCGGGGCCGCGTTTCTCGGCGCGTCGGTAGATTCGTCTTCGACTCGACCGGGCGCCGGCCGGTAGAATGGGGGCCGGGTCGATCGGCCGATCGATCGCCGCCGTTCTTGCCTCGCCGAAAGGGGGTCGCCCGTGTCCGACGCCGCCCAGCCGATCGAGCAGACCGTCGTCCGCCCCAAGCGGCGGCCGGAGAGCTCCCCGCGCCCGAAGCGCCAGCCGCCGCACGCTGTGGTGCTGCACAACGACGAGCTGAACTCGATGCCGTTCGTCGTGTCGGTGCTGCAGAAGGTGTTCGGCTACGAGCGGGCGAAGGCCGTCGACCTGATGCTCGGCGCGCACGACACGGGCCGCGCGATCGTGTGGAGCGGCACGAAGGAGCTGGCCGAGCTGAAGGCCGAGCAAGTCGAGTCCTGCGGCCCCGACCCGATCGCTGCAACCCGCGGCGCCGGCCCGCTGCGGGTCAGCGTCGAGCCGCTGCCGGGGGAGTGACCGCAGGGGTCTCCTCGAAGTGACGAGGCCTTGCTTACCGGCTTATTCCTTAACGGTTAGCCCCGACACTCGTAAGCGAGTGATCGCGCGAGCCGTGCTTGGTTCTTGCGAACGCGTGTCGGGTTCGCAAAGCGACAAGAGGGGCGTGGGCGCCCGTTCGCCTCGTGTGCCGCGCACGCCCCGCGCCGCTGGCCGTCACCTCGACGCGGCTTTGCGCTCCAGCGGCTTCACCGCGGGGCCTTGGACGACCTCGCCGTCGGTGGTGAAGCGGGAGCCGTGGCAGGGGCAGTCCCAGGTGGTCTCGGCCGGGTTCCATTGCACGTAGCACCCCAGGTGCGTGCAAACGGGCGAGCACGCGTGGAGGGCGCCGGCGTCGTCGCGGTACACCGCCAGCTTGTCGCCGTCGAGCTCGGCGATCGCGCCCTCGCCGGGCTTGAGATCGCTGGCGTTGGGGGCGGCGATCGCGCTCAGGCGGTCGCCGACGAAGCGCTTGGCGACATCGAGGTTCTCGGTGAGGGCCTTCTTGGCCGAGGGGAGCACGTCGGTCCGGGTGGCGTCGAACAGCTCCAGCCACGGGTTGCGCCGGCCGCCGACGAGGTCGGTCAGCATCACGGCCGCGGCGGCGCCGGCGGCCAGCCCCCACTTGCTGAAGCCGGTCGCCGTGTACAGCCGGTCGCCGCCCAGCGCGAGGTGGCCGATGTACGGCGCCGAGTCGGCCGGCATGAAGTCTTGGGCGCTCCAGCGGAAGTCGACCGAGCGGACCGGGAACCACTCGCGCGTCCAGGCCTCGAGCGCCGCGTAGCGCCGCTCGGTGTGCGGGTCTTGGCCCGTCTTGTGGTGCTCGCCGACGACGATCAGTTGGTCCGGCCGCGCCCCGGCGCGGGTCGAGCGGGTGGGCGAGCCGAGGTTGATCGTCATGGCGGCCGGCGCCGGCTTCTTGAGCGTGACGGCGATCCCGTACGAGCGGCTCGGGTACGTGCGGGCGAAGTAGCCGCCGCGGTCGAGGAACGGCAAGAGCGTGGCCACCACCACGTGGCGGCAGGTCAGGGCAGCGTCGTTGGCCAAGTGGCACACGCAGCCGTCGTCCGAGGTTTCGACGTCGACAACCCGAGAGTTCTCGTAGACGCGACCCCCCTCGCGCTCGAGGAGGTCCGCCAGCCCCTCGCAGTACGCGAACGGATCGAGCTGGCCTTGGTCGGGCAGGCTCGCGGCGGCGGCCACCGGGAAGGGCAGGTCGGGAGTCGACGCGTCGTCCACCGGCAGGCCGGCCCGGCGGGCGGCGGCTGCCTCTTGCCGCAGCTCGTCGACGCGGTCCTCGTCGCCCGCGTAGGTGCACGCCATGCGTCGCTCGAAGCGACACCTGGCGCCCGCGGGCTTCATCTCGTTGGCCAGCGCCGCGACCTGCTCGACGCCCGCCTGATTGGCCTGGGCGTACAGGCGCGCGGCGGACGCGTCGAATTTCTCTTCGAGCTTGGCGTAGACCTGCTCGTGGAGGGCGGTGACCTTGCCGGTCGAGCCGCCGGTGGTCCCGCTGCCGACGGTGGTCGCCTCGAGGAGCGTGACCTCGTGGCCGGCGCGGCGGAGGAGCACCGCCGTGGTGGTTCCTACTATGCCCCCGCCGATGACGACGACGTCGGTCTCTCGTTTCCCGGCCAGACCGGGGCGCGCTGGTCGCGGCGCCGCCGGCCGCCACACCGAGCGGCGGATGGGTTGTTCTGCGTCGGGCATGGCGAGTCACTGCCGCTTGATTGAAGGGGGAGCATGCTCAGGGGCGAGCGTCTACGCAAAACGGGCGCCGGCACGCGGGCGAATCGGCCGGGTTTCATGGATCGCCGCGGTGCTCCCCTTCGGGCTGCTGATCGCCGAGCTGCCAAGGCCAGCGGTTTTCGAGTTCGACCGTCAGCGTGAAGCTGAGAAACGTGCGAATCAGAACGACGATCGCCAGCACGCCGACGGTCTCGAACGTGAGCTCCACGGCCACGGTGTGGATGATGTCGGCGGCCACCAGGAACTCCAGCCCCAGCAAGATGCCGCGCCCGACGCGCAGCCTGGTCTGCTTGAAGACATGGTGGGTGGGCGTGTGTCGGAGAGTCTCGAGGGCCGCACTCGCCAGCGCCAACAACACGAGGCCGGTGATCAAGAAGACGCCGGTCAGCTCGGTGACGCCCGCGCACCACTCGGCGATCGTTTGGACGCCTTCGATCATCTTCGCACGCTCCGTTTGCAGCTGCTCGAGTGGTGGCCGGACGAGCGGGCCGGCCGCGGTCGCTTCGAGGCGCCCGGCGAGCCGCGCGGGGCGGGGTGGATCTCGGCGTGCGCCCCGCTAGCGGAGCAAACAGTATTCCCTCCGCGGCGCCCCGACAGTTTGTCGCCGAAGGCGCCCCGGCCTCAAGCGTCCGGCCCGTGTTCTAGGGGCGTCCGTCCAACGGACCCGCGCCCGCTTCGCGGCTTTTGGCGGGATATCGAGGCTCAGGGGTCTCTCCCGCGCCGCTGATTGGCGCCGCCTTTCGCCCGTGCTTAGGATGCAGAGACTCTGCCGCAACCCCCCGTTGTGGGTGTTGGCCGGTTTGGCTGGCGAGTTGGCAGTTTCTTCATCTGGAGTCCGATCTCATGTGTCGCACGGTTCTGCTTGCTGCGCTGGCGATGGGGGTCGCGTCGTGGGCCCCCGCTGCCTTCCTCGTCCAGGTGGACACGGACGGCGCCGACGACGGCCCTTTCACGCCGAGCCCGAATTTCACCTTCGGGGGCGATACGACGACGGCGTCGTCGAGCGTCACGTCGGTCGCGCCGCTCATGCCGGTCGGGGACTCGATCTTTGGCGGAAACGGGGTGAACGAGCTGGACACCTACGTGTACCGCTACGACCCCACGTCGGACGCCGACAACCTCGCCACGGGGGTGACGTTCTTGGGCGTCGACCTGGGCGGGGAGGAAGTCTTCTCGACGGGGTTCGCCGGCGGCGAGGCGGGTCCCTACCGGGTGTACGCCGCTTGGCCGGGCACGGATACCGTCAGCGGCGGCGAAGTCGGCTACTCCGTGGTGTCGGGCGCGGCCTCCTTCGATGTGTCGGTCGACCAGAACACGGCGAACGACCCGCGGAACGGCTTCGGCGACGTGTGGGTGTTGCTCGGCGTGATCGACTACGACGGTTCGAGCGGCATCCTCGTCACTCAGACGGCCGGTCAGAACACGTTTGTCTCGATGCGCTCGGCCGCAGTGATGTTCGAAGCCGCCGTGCCCGAGCCGTCGTCGCTCGCGGTGCTCGCGCTGGGGATCTCGTGCGGGTCGATCACGCCGCGACGCCGGCTGAGCTGACAGCTAGCCTGCTCGGCGGTAGCCCTCATCGGGTCGCTTGACGCTCTCCCGTTTCGCTGGCCGCGCGGGCCGCACGGCGTGCACGTGCACGGACGCTTGTCCGGTTGTGTTCGGCGATGGCGCGGGCGATCTGCGTGTCGGCGTACCGATCGTCGGCGACGCCCTGCGGGTCCCATGGGCCTTCGCTCCACAGGAACGCCCGCTCGACCGGCGGGTCGGGCGCCGCCAAGTAGCCGAGCAGCGCCGCGTAGTAGCTCCTCCTTAGGTCGCTAAGCGGAGCGCTGCGCCAGGGATCGAAGCGGGGCCGGCCGCTGCCGGCCGCCGGGTTCGCGGCGACTTCGGCGGGCGTCGGGTAAGCGGGCGCGTTGTCGCCGGCGGTCGGGTGGCCGCCGCCGATGCCGACTTCGGAGATCACCAGCCGGTGCGGCGCGGTTTTGCGGCCGGCCAATCGTTCGAGGCCGAGGAGGAACCCGCGCGTGGCGGCGGCGAAGTCGGCCGGCTTGGGGGGCACGCCGACCGGCGCGTAGCACGAGAAGCCGATGAAGTCGCAGTCATCCACGAGCGCGGCGAACTCCGCGCGCGCGGCCGCGTCGGGCGCGGCGCCGCCGGGGTGGGCGTCCCAGTTGAGCGAAACGCCCAGCCGCACGCCCGACGTGCGAGGCGACGCGTCGAACCGCGTGCGGAGCGTGGCGAGCGTTTGGCGGTAGGCGGTCGGGTGCTCGAGCAGCGAGCGCGTCATCTCGCCGGACAGGGCCAGATCGACGCGCAGGCCGACGCGCCCCTGCCGCTGGATCGCGTCGGCGATGGGCCCGAGCAAGAGCGACTCGTACGACCCGCCCCCGTAGGTGGCGGCCGGGTCGAAGCGGAATTCGTTCCTCCAGGCTTCGACGGGCCCGCCGGCCGAGTCGATGTGAGGCAGGATCGCCACCGAGAGGCCACGGCGAACGGCCTGGCCGATCGCTTCCGCTAGCGCCGTGCGGAGGCGGTCGGCCAGGCCGTTGTCGGCCGTGGCGAAGTTCTCGGGATCGCGCCACGGCCCGTCGCGCGAGCGGAGCATGCCGTAGCTCTGGACCGACAGGTCCGGCGCGAGCCGCGCGTGCAGCGTCGGGACGAGCTGCACCCAGCGGGCCTCTGGCGGCGCGTCGGCGAGCAGCCGGGCCACGCGGGCGACGCGCTCCGGGGCGAGGTCGAGCGAAGGCTCGTCCCAGAGCATGACCGAAGGGCAGACCGGCGCGCGGGCGACCCGCGAGCCGGTCGCGCCGGTCGCGGCGGCGCCGTCGTCCGCCGCCGGCGCCGCGTCGGACTCCGGTTGCTCGTCGGACTCGCTGCGCGGCGCGTCGGTGGGGGCGTCGGTGGGTGGCTCGTCGACGGACGCTTCGCTGCCCGCCGCCGGCACGGCGGGGACGGGGGACTTCGGCAACAGGGCGACGACCTCCTCGGGCAGGGCTTCGCGTAAGTCGGCGAGGCCGCCCACCAGCTTTTCTCGGATCGGCTCGAAATCGAAGTCGTCGGGGAAGCCGCCGTGGTGCATCGGCTCGTGCAACTCGCCGAAAGCTTCCAACAGCTTGTCGCGTGCGTCTGCGATCGCGGTCGAGGTCGACTCGTCGATCTCGATCTTGCCAGCGAGTTCCTTAAGGGCGACCAGCGGCTTCCCGATCTCGTGCATCGGCTCGTCGGCCGCCATGGGGTCGCCCGACTCGAACCCTTCGAACACCTCCACGGTCTTCGCTTCGAGTTGTGTGATCGCGTCGGCCAGCTTCTGTGGAAGGTCGTCGACGGGTGGTTCTGGCTTGCCGCAGCCGGCGAGGGTTAACACGGCCAGGGCGGCCGCGATGGGGGCGGTTCGCATCAGGAGGGTTTCCTTTGTCGCGGTGGTTATTCGTCCGCGGCGAGCAGCTCGGCCTTGCGGGCGAGCCCGGCGCCGCGGTTGACGAAGCGGGTGGTGAAAGCGTCGGCCGGGTCGAGGTCGCCTTCGGAGAACAAACCGGAATCGACCATCGAGCGGTAGAACTCGCCGACGCGCCGGGCGTCGATCGCGCCGATCCCTTGTTCGAGCGCGAGGCCCGAATCGACCAGGCCGCGCCGCCGCATCATGGCGACCGACGCGTCGATCTGGCTCTGGGACATGTCGCGGTTGTCGCGGAGGATCAAGCGGTCGGCGTCGGAGCGGTCGCCGTAGAGGTACTCGACCCAGCCGAGGACCGACGCGTCGACGAACGCTTGGACCAACCCCGGCTGTCGGTCGATCAGCTCCTGCCGGGTTTCGAGCACCGTCGAGTAGCTGCCCCAGCCGTTGTCCGCCAGCAAGAAAACACGCGGCTCGGGCGCGCCGGCCTCGACGATCCGTTCCGGCTCGGCGGTCACGTAGCCCTGCACGGCCCAGTCTTTGTTGACCAGGAAGGGCGCCAGGCTGTGGTTGTACGGCCGCAGCAGCGCGCGGCGGAACCCGTGCTGCGACTCGAGCCACAAGAAGAAGCTGTGCCGCCCCGGCGCGCCCATCAGCAGGGGGGCGCGCTTGAGGTCGTCCCAGGTCGCGTGCGGCCCGTCGGCGTGGCTGAGTAGGCACTGGGGGTCCTTCTGCAGCATGGCGGCCACAACGCGGGTGGGGATGCGTTGCTTGGCCGCGTCGAACGCGGTGAGCAGGTTGGTGCCGATCAAGAAGTCGACCCGGCCGGTCGGCAGCAACGGGCGGTTGTTGATCTGCGGTCCGCCCAAACGGATCGCCACGTCGAGGCCTGCGTCGGCGTAGTGACCGGCCGCCAGCGCCTGATAAAAGCCGCCGAGTTCCGGCTGCGCCTTCCAGTTCAGCGCGAGCGTCACGGGCTGCGCGGCCCCGGCGGCGGCCGCGGCGAGCAATAGGCAGAGCGCTAGGCAGCGGGCGGGCATGGCGCTTGGGGGCGGGGCGCTTGGGGGGCGGGGCGCTAACGGATGGGCGCTGGGGGATGGGCGAAGGCGGGGGGCGCCGGGCCGTCGAGCCGCGCCCCCGGGGGCAAGTTTAGGCCGAACCCAGCCCGGTTAGGAGAGCCTGTGGGAGTCAGAGCGTCGACTCGTGCCACGGCGACAAGAGCCACTGGCTGAGCAGGTGGGTGGCGAAGTAACAGGCTACGCCGGTCAGCGAGATCAGCCCCAACGCGGCGAACATCAGCGGCGTGTCGAGCCGGTACTGGCCCTCGAAAACCGCGGCGGCCAAGCCGCTCTGCGCGCCGGCCGCGCCGGTCACGAACTCTCCGACCACCGCGCCGATCAGCGCGAGGTTCACCGCGGTGCGGAGGCCGGCCAGGAAGTAGGGCAGGGCGGTGGGGGCGAGCAGCAGGCGCAGGCGGCGCCAGCGGCTGGCGCCGTACAGGTCGAACAGGTCGCGCAAGCCGGGGTCGACGCTGCGGAGCCCGACCGCCGTGCCGGCGAGGATCGGGAAGAAGGCGACGATCGTCGCGCACAGCACGAGCACCAAGCGCGTGTCCTCGACCCACACCATCAGCAGCGGCGCCACGGCGACGAGCGGCGTCACCTGCAGCACCACCGCGTACGGGAACAGGCTCAGCTCGAGCGCCGGGGACAGCGAGAACAGCACCGCCAGCGACACGCCGCCGAGGACGGCTGCCGTGATCGCGATCGCCATCGTGCGGAGCGTCACCAGCCAAGCGGGGGCGAGCACGGACCATTGGTCGACCAGGCAGGCCCAAACGGCCGACGGCGCGGGGACGACAAACGGCGGCACGTCGCGCCAGCGGACAACGCCCTCCCACACGGCGAGCCCGAGCAGTGCGACCACAACCGGAGCGGCCGCGCGGATGGCGCGCCGGCGTGGGTCGGATCGGCGGTCGGTCGCTGTGGGCATGGGGCTCGTATTCGACTGGGGCCGGCAGCGGTTCGGACCACGATGACCCGCGTCGACTCTGGCGCAACTCC
This sequence comes from Botrimarina sp., assembly GCF_040219535.1. Taxonomy (NCBI): domain Bacteria; kingdom Pseudomonadati; phylum Planctomycetota; class Planctomycetia; order Pirellulales; family Lacipirellulaceae; genus Botrimarina; species Botrimarina sp. The sequence goes on along the minus strand of NZ_JAVJSH010000033.1, from coordinate 66,973 downwards.
CCGGGCTGACGCCCGAGGCTCTGGTGGTAGTTCAACGACTACCGCCATGTGGTTCAATGGCGTAACCGGCCATCGGCGGCCGCTTGCCACAGTTGGCCGGACTCCGTGTCCATCGCGGTGAGCCAGCCGCCGCCGTGGCAGTAGGTGTCGAGGCAGACCAGGTAGCCGTGGTCGAGCACCTCGCCGGATTTCTGCGACGAGTGGCCGACGAACGCCCGCTTGCCCGACACGTGGGGGCCCGGGAGGTGCTCGGCCAGGTTTTGCCAGCGGAGGGCCTCGGCGGGTTGCCGCTCGAGGGGCTCGTCGGCCACGTAGTTGGCGTGGAAGAACAGCGCGCCGTCGGTCTCGAAGTGGGGCACGCAACGCAGCATGAACTCTTGGTGCTCGGTCGGCACGTCGCGGAGGTCGGCGCGGGGGCCGTAGGAGCGGAGGGTCGCTATGCCGCCGTGCCGCAGCCAGGACCCGATCGGGGAGGAGCCGCGGATCGCGCCGAGCATCATCTCTTCGTGGTTCCCCAGCAGGGGAACGAGCAGGCCGTCGGCTTCGAGGGCCAGCATCCGCTCGAGCACGCCGCGGCTGTCGGGGCCCCGGTCGACGTAGTCGCCCAGCGCCACGAGGCAATCCCCCTCGGCCGGCCGGATCGCTTCGAGCAGCGCGTCGAGCGCCAACGAGCAGCCGTGGATGTCGCCGATCGCAATGGTTCTCGGCATGGGGAGGGGGATCGTCGTGAAGGGACCCGGGGCGGTCGTCGCGTGGGTAAGGTATCGCACAGAACGCGGAGCGAAGTACCCCCGACGGTGATTCGGTTCACAAAACGCCCGACCAATAGAGCGGGCGGCAAGCGGGGGCCGCTGAACCGCGGCGTCGACAGTTCGTACCATCTGCGGTCTCGACACGTCGACGCGCCTGTCGACGCTCGGCGCCCTATTGCAATCCGGATACCGCCCGTGACGAACGCCCCGCCCGCCGACCGCGCCCCAGCGGGGCCCGCCGAACCGCACGGCGGCGGCCGCTCGGGCTGGAAGCGCGCCGGCCTGGCCGCGGCGGTCGCCGTGCTGGCGATTGCTTCGTGGCGGCTGCCGGTCGCGTCGGCCGCGTCGGACTTCATCGAGTGGGTGCGCGGCCTGGGGTACTGGGGGCCGGCGGTGCTGATCGTGGCTTACGTGGCGGCGACCGTGTTGATGGCGCCGGGCTGGGTGCTCACGCTCGGCGCCGGTTACGCGTTCGGCCTCGTGGTGGGAACCGCCACGGTGTCGGCCGGTAGCGTGTTGGGGGCGACCGCGGCCTTCTTGATCGGCCGCTACGCGGCCCGCGGGTTCGTCGACTCGCTCGCAGACCGGCACGAGCGCTTCGGTGCGATCGACCGCGCGGTGGAGCGTTCGGGATGGAAGATCGTGCTCCTCACGCGCCTGTCCCCCGCGTTCCCGTTCAACGTGCTGAATTACTTGTACGGGGCGACACGCGTCCGCCTACGCGACTACGTGCTGGCGAGCTTCGTCGGCATGCTGCCGGGGACCGTGATGTACGTGTACCTCGGCACGGTCGCGGGCAACCTAACGCAACTCGCCGCCGGCGATGTCGAAGGGGGCGCTGCGCGGCAGGCGCTGTTGTGGGTCGGCCTGGCGGCGACCGTGGCGGTCACGGTGTTGGTGACGCGTCTGGCGCGGCGGGCGCTTGCGGAAGAGTCGCCGCCGGCCGTGGCGAGCGACGTGTGAGAATCGAGGTGACAGACGCCACAACCACTGACCACTGATAACCGGTAACCCCAATGCGTGGCCCCGAGGAACTGCGGCCTTCCGACTCCCACAACCAGCGGCTGGTGGCGAACGTCCGCCCGCCCGACTGGCGGAACCCGACGCCCAGCGGGCCGTATCACCTGGTCGTGATCGGCGCCGGGACGGCCGGTCTCGTATCGGCCGCGGTGGCGGCTGGGCTGGGGGCGAAGGTCGCGCTCGTCGAGCGCAACCTGTTGGGCGGCGACTGCCTCAACGTCGGCTGCGTTCCCTCGAAGGGCGTCATCGCCGCGGCCCGCGCGGCGGCTGCGGTGCGGCGCGCGGGCGAGTTCGGCGTGCGGGTCGGCGGTTCGGTGGAGGTCGACTTCGCCGCGGCGATGGAGCGGATGCGCCGCCTGCGGGCGGACATCAGCCCGGCCGACTCGGCGAAGCGGTTTAGCGAAGAGAAGGGCGTCGACGTTTATTTCGGCCACGCGGAGTTCGTCGCCAGCGACACGGTCCGCGTCGGCGAGCAGGACCTCGTGTTCAAGAAGGCGGTGATCGCCACCGGCGCGCGGGCCGCCGCGCCGCCGATCGAGGGGCTCGCGGCGTTGTCCCAGGCGGGCGTGGGCTACCTGACGAACGAGACGGTCTTTTCGCTGACGGAGCGGCCAGAAGCCTTTGGGGTGGTCGGCGCGGGCCCGATCGGCGCCGAGATGGCTCAGGCGTTCGCGCGCCTTGGATCGAGGGTGCATGTCTTCAACCAGGACGCGACCGCCCTGCCGCGCGACGACGCCGACGCGGGCCGCATCGTCCAGGCGGCGCTGGAGCGGGACGGCGTCGTCTTGCACAACCGGAGCGAGAACCTGCGGCTCTCGCCGGCGGGCGATCGGGTGCGCATGCGGTCCGACACGCCCGGTGGGCCGGTCGATACGACCGTCGACAAGCTGTTGATCGCTGTGGGCCGCGCGCCGAACGTCGAGGGGCTGGGCCTGGAGGCGATCGGCGTCGAGTACGATCCGCGTCGGGGGGTGCGTGTCGACGAGCACTTCCGGACGACGAACGCGAAGGTCTACGCGGCCGGCGACGTCTGCTCGCCGCTGAAGTTCACGCACGCGGCCGACTTCATGGCCCGCGCGGTGGTGCGCAACGCTCTGTTCACCCCCTTGCGATTCGGGAAGGTGAAGCGGAGCTCGCTCGTGATCCCGTGGGCGACCTACACGTCGCCGGAGCTGGCGCACGTCGGTCTGACCGAGTCGGACGCCGAAGCGCAGGGCGTGGCGATCACGACTTTCCGCCAAGACTTCGACGGGGTCGACCGCGCGATACTCGACGGCGCGACCGAAGGCTTTGTCAAGATCCACGTGAAGAAGGGAACGGACCGGATCGTCGGCGCGACGATCGTCGGAGAGAACGCGGGCGACCTGATCGGCTCGCTCTCGATCGCGATGACCGGTGGCGTCGGCCTCGGCAAGATCGCGCAGAGCATCCACCCGTACCCGACGGTCGCCGAGGCGATCCGCAAGACGGGCGACCAGTACAGCCGAACGAAACTGACGCCCACCGCGGCGCGGGTGCTGCGGTTCATCCTTCGGCTGAGCACCTAGGGAATTATCGCGCAGAGACGCAGAGCCGCCGAGGGCTGTCGCTGGCACGGTAGCCCATCCGAACGCAGCGCGGCATATTGCTGGTCAGCGGGCCCAGTCTGTTGGCCCATACTCAGCTTTCCTCTGCGTCTCTGCGTCTCTGCGCGAGACCAATTAGGGATGACTCCGTGAAAGCGTCCGACCTTTTTGTCAAAGCCCTCGAAGCCGAGGGCGTCGAGTACCTCTTCGGCATCCCAGGCGAGGAGAACCTCGACCTGCTCGACTCCCTGTCGCGCAGCTCGATCCGGCTCGTCGTGACGCGGCACGAGCAGGTGGCCGGCTTCATGGCGGCGACCTATGGCCGCCTGACGGGCAAGGCGGGCGTCTGCCTGTCGACGCTTGGCCCCGGCGCGACCAACCTGGTCACGGCCGGAGCGTACGCGCAGCTCGGCGCGATGCCGATGCTGATGATCACCGGGCAGAAGCCGATCAAGACCAGCAAGCAGGGGCATTTCCAGATCATCGACACGGTCGACATGATGCGGCCGATCACGAAGTACACGAAGCAGATCGTCGCCGGCGACAACATCCCCTCCCGAGTCCGCGAGGCGTTCCGCACCGCCGAGGAAGAGCGCCCCGGCGCGGCGCACCTGGAGCTGCCCGAGGACATCGCGCGCGAAAAGACCGAGGAGCCGGTCATGACCGCGAGCCGCGCGCGCCGCCCGGCGGCCGACGAGAAGGCCATCCGCTACGCGGTCCGCACGATCGAGGACGCGAAGCGGCCGCTGCTGCTGGTCGGCGCGGGGGCGAACCGGCGGCTGTCCAGCCGGATGCTCCGGCGGTTCGTGCACCAGACCGGCATCCCCTTCTTCACCACGCAGATGGGCAAGGGCGTTCTCGACGACGACCACGAGCTGTGCCTGGGCGCGGCGGCGCTGTCGTCGGGCGACTTCGTGCACCGCGCGATCGACGCGGCCGACCTGATCATCAACGTGGGGCACGACGTGGTCGAGAAGCCCCCGTTCTTCATGACGCCCGGCGGCGTGAAGGTCATCCACGTGAACTTCACGTCGGCCGAGGTCGACCCGGTTTACTTCCCGCAAGTGGAGGTCGTGGGGGACATCGCGGGCAGCGTGTGGCGGCTGGGCAACGAGGTCCGCGTGCAAGACGACTGGGACTTCTCGCGCTTCCTGGAGGTCCGCCAAGCGCTGCGAGCGAACCAAGCCGAGCACGCGGCCGACGACCGCTTCCCCATCACGCCCGCGCGGCTGGTGCGCGAGGTCCGCGAGGCGATGCCGGAGGACGGCATCGTTTCGCTGGACAACGGCATGTACAAGATCTGGTTCGCCCGCGACTACCCCACGCACCACCCCAACACGCTGCTGCTGGACAACGCGCTGGCGAGCATGGGCGCCGGCCTTCCCGCGGCGATGGCCGCGCAGATCGTGCACCCCGACCGCGCGGTGATGGCCGTGTGCGGCGACGGCGGGTTCCTCATGAACGTGCAGGACCTCGAGACCGCCGTGCGGCTGAAGCAGAACGTGAACGTGCTGGTCGTCAACGACGACGCCTACGGCATGATCAAGTGGAAGCAGCAGGCGGACGGCTACGACGACTTCGGGCTCGACTTCACCAACCCGGACTTCGTGAAGCTGGCCGAGTCGTTCGGCGCGCGGGGCCACCGCGTGGAGTCGATCGAGGGCCTCGCCGAGGTCCTCCGAAAGGCCCGCGACACGCCGGGCGTGGACCTGATCGACTGCCCGGTCGACTACTCGGTCAACGTGCCGCTGCTGAACGAGGAGATCCCGCGGCTGGCGAAGGCGCTTTAGGGGAGATTCACCGCGGAGTCGCGGAGGACGCGGAGCAGAAAGCCCAGCTGGACGCCGGCTTGACCATGTTGTACAGTATTTCTGTACGCATTTTTTGGAGGGGCTGATGGCCATCGAAACGAGTTACTCGCAAGCCCGAGCCCAGCTAGCGTCGCTGTTGGACAGCGTCGTCGATGATCAAGAAATCGTCATCGTCAACCGCCGTGGCAAGCAGGGGGTAGCGATGATCGCGGCGGCCGAGTTGCAGAGCTTGGTGGAAACCGTCCACTTGCTCCGCTCTCCGAAGAACGCCCGCCGGTTGCTCGAAGCGCTCCATCAGGCGCAGTCAAACCGGGGCGAGCCTTCTTCGCTCGACCAGCTCCGATGCGACGTCGGACTTACCGAGGAAGCGTGAACGGTGGGGAAGCGCCCCAAGCGCCGCCTCGCTGTGTTCGGGGATGGTTTCCGCGAAGACCTGCGGTGGTGGGTCAAGCGGGACCGCAAGATCGCGCTGCGAGCACCCGACCTGATCGAAGCGGTCCTACGCGACCCGTTCACCGGCGTCGGAAAGCCGGAGCCGCTTAGGCGCCTCGGCGCGGGCGTGTGGTCGCGGCGGCTCACGCAGGAGCACCGCTTGGTCTACTTGGTGCGGGACGAGCGGGTCGATTTCTTGCAGTGCCGGTATCATTACTGAGGCCAAGTGGATTCACCGCGGAGACGCGGCGGACGCGGAGAAAACGTACGACGCACGGGTGCTCGCGTCTCCGCAGTGCACTTCTCTCGCCGCCGCCCCGGGGGGGCCCAACGGTTGGCATCGCGTTCGCACGCGGCGACAATCAATCGTCTGTCCTCCTTCGCGCTCTCCGCGAGCTCCGCGGTAAACAAACATGCTTAAAGACACCTACCCCTTCTACTTGGCCAACAAGCCCGAGTCGCCCAACGCGGACCTCGAGGTCAAGGACAAGTACACCGGCGAGGTCGCCACCAAGGTCGCGATGGCGTCGGCGGACGATATCGACCGCGCGATCGGCGCAACGGTCGCAGCCACCGAACCGATGGCCCGCATGAAGCCGTACGAGCGCCAGGCCGTGCTGCAGCACTGCGTGGACCGGTTCGCCGAGCGGTTCGACGAGCTGGCCATGTCGCTCTGTATCGAAGCGGGCAAGCCGATCAAGGACGCGCGGGGCGAGGTCACGCGGCTGATCGACACGTTCAAGATCGCCGCGGAGGAGACCGTCCGCATCGATGGCGCGATCCCCAACCTGGAGATCAGCCCCCGCGCGGCCGGGCGGCGCGGGTTCGTGCAGCGCGTGCCGATCGGGCCGTGCTCGTTCATCTCGCCGTTCAACTTCCCGCTCAACCTGGCCGCGCACAAAGTGGCGCCGGCGCTGGCGGTCGGCTGCCCGTTCGTGCTGAAGCCCGCCAGCCGCACGCCGATCGGCGCGCTGCTGATCGGCGAGGTCCTCGCCGAGACCGACCTGCCCGAGGGCGCGTTCAGCATCCTGCCGTGCCACCGCGACGGGGCAGACCTGTTCACGACCGACGAGCGGCTCAAGTTCCTCTCGTTCACCGGCTCGCCGTCCGTCGGCTGGGACCTCAAGGCTCGCGCGGGCAAGAAGCCGGTCGTGCTCGAGCTGGGCGGCAACGCGGCCTGCATCGTGCACGACGACGCCGAACTGGACGACGCGGTCGACCGCCTCGTCATCGGCGCGTTCTACCAGTCGGGCCAGAGCTGCATCGGCGTGCAGCGGATCCTCGTCCACGAGGCGATCTACGACACGATCAAGGAGAGGCTCGTCGAAGCGACCAAGAAGCTCGTCGCCGGCGACCCGAAGGACGACGACACCTTCATCGGCCCGATGATCAGCGAGGGCGAGGCCGAGCGCCTCGACAACTGGATCCAGGCCGGGCTGGAAGCCGGCGGCAAGCTCCTCTGCGGCGGCCAGCGCGACGGCGCGATGCTCCAAGCGACGCTCCTGGAAAACGTGCCCGAGGACCAGGACGTCTGCGCCGAGGAGGCCTTCGGCCCGGTCGCGGTGCTGAGCAAGTACAGCGACTACACGGCCGCCCTGAAGCAGGTCAACGACAGCAAGTTCGGCCTCCAGGCGGGCGTGTTCACGCGCGACTGGTACCGCATCCAGCAGGCGTGGGACACGCTCCACGTGGGCGGCGTCATCGTCGGCGACGTGCCTTCCTGGCGGGTCGACAACATGCCCTACGGCGGCGTCAAAGACTCCGGCCTCGGCCGCGAAGGCGTCCGCTACGCGATGGCCGACATGACCGAAGAACGCCTGCTGGTGATCCGCACGAAGGAGTAGGCAGTAGGCAGAGGGCAGTAGGCAGAGGGCAGTAGGCAGTCTCGCAGGCGCAGCCTAACTAATGTTCGAGCGCTACTGCCTACTGCCTACCGCCCTCTGCCTACTCCGCTAGCGGCCGATCACCACCACCGGCCGCGCCGCATAGAGCGCCGTCGGGCGGCCCAGCACGTGGCCCTCGTAGTGCGCGCCGTAGCGGCCCGTGTACGGGATCGGGCTCGCGATCGGGCGCGCCTGGGAGTAGCCGTACCACTCCCGAGAAGCGATCCGCGCCTGACGCTGGGCGGCGTTCGCTTGGGCCTTCTGCTGGATGATCTCGGTCGGCGTGAGCGAGCCGACGGTGCGGGTGTACTCGCTGGGCGCCGGCTTGGGCTGGGGCGCGTTGGCCGGCCCGGGGTCGAAGGGGCCTTGGGCCAGGGCGGGGGCGCCGAGCGTGGCCGCGGCGGCCAGCACGATCAAGGCGAGGCGAACACGCATAGCAGCAGCTCCGTCCTGGCAGAGAGCGGCCCCGGCGGGCGCCGCTGGGATCGAGGTTCCTTCCTACCGACAAGAATCGTCCTGACCGGCCCGGCCGCCCCAGGCCGCCGCCCGCCGGCGACAGAACCCGCACGACCCGTGCGGTGTCTGCTAGCAGTGGTCAGTTGTCCGTGGCCAGTGGTCAGTGGTCAGTTGTTCGTGGTTCGTGGCTATGATTCCTGGCTGCTAGCGACCGGCGAATGGCGACCGGCCCTGGCGACCGATTAACCGGCACAACTTGACCAGTCCGCCGAGGTTTCGTAGCTTCGGCTGAAGAGGGGCCGCGCGGCGGCCGATACAACTGTCACAAGCGGATCGGACGGCCCGCCGAGCGGCAGAGCCGCCGCCGCGAGCGACCCACGGCGCCGTAGCCAAGTGGCTAAGGCATCGGATTGCAAATCCGACATCCCCGGTTCGAATCCGGGCGGCGCCTCTCAAGCGAACCCCGGGAAACAGCTTGTTTTCCCGGGGTTTTTCCGTTTCCGGGCCGAGCCGTCGCTTGCCGAGTATGTCGACCACCCCGGCGCCGTCGCGATACTTCGCGACGTAGGTCGCCGCCTCGACGCGGACGCGGAGCGACCCGTCGCGCCCCTCGACCACGGCGCCGGTCCGCCGCTCCCCCTTGCGGTCGCGCCAGCGGGCGAGCCGCTCGCCCTTGCGGGTGAACAACTCGGCGCCCGGCGGCAGGGGTCGGGTGACGGCTTTGCGGTAGACGGTGGCCATGGATCGGTCCTATAGCGTTGACGCGTAGTCGTGCCGGATCGCTTTCAGCGTTACGACTTCGCCCTTTCCGTTTGCGGTTTGCCAGAACAGCCAACCGTCGGTAGGCAACGCGCCTTGATCGCCTACGTGGTCCTTCGCCGCGGCGCCGGCGGCCGACAGCGACTTATAGACCGTGCCCTCGAAACGCACCTTCGCGTCGGCAGTCAGAACGGCGGTGACGGTCTCGCCCTTGTACTCGGAAACCAACTCCTGCCCCTGCCGGAGCACTCCGTCGCGCATCATCGCGCCCAACCACTCGCCCCGGCGTAGGGCGTCGCTGTTCTTCTGTTTGGCCCACCCCCGCGGCGCCCCCGCTTTACGCTTGCGTGGCCGTGCCGGCGCGTTGTTCGAATGATCGGTCGACGGCGCGAAGGTCTCCGTCGGCGCGACCGGGAACGAAACACTCACTTCGGCCCGTCGGATGCTCGCCTTAATATCCCGATTGGCTAGCTGGCTGAGCCGCTTGCCGAGCAGCCGCAGCAGCGACGCGTCGCCATCCTCGGCGAACAGGTCTTCGACAGCGGACTTCACTTGCCGATCGACGAAGAACGCGTTCCACAGCCGATCAATTTCGTTGCCCTGCATTCTGTCCCGCGACAGCAGGCAGAGAGTCGCCGCCGCTTCGTCGGACGACTCGGTTATGACCACCCGGCGAAACAGCTTGTCCTCGACCGGAACGGCGGCATGGGTGTTGTAGAGTCGGTATTCGTCTCCGTCGGTCAGCGCGACCCAGCCAACGCCCGCGACGCCCGCGTAGCCCATTATCTGGTTCGCCCATTTGCGGTCGTCCAGGTTGTGGCCGAGCGCCTTCGCCTCGACGAACAGGCACGGGCTGCGGAGTAACAGGAGGGCATAGTCGACGGGCTTGTCTTGTCGCCGTCGCTTGTACTCCCGCTGAACGTCCTCCAGGTCCTCGACGTCCCACCCGAGGGCGCGGAGGATCGGCTGTATCAGGGCCGCCTTGGTGTCCTGTTCATTAATTCCCTTCGCCCTGTATTTCAGGATGCGCTCCTTGACCTTCTGAATCTCGCTATCCAGTTCGCTCACTTCGCATCCTCAGCACGGGAAACGTTGACGCGGTAGAAAAGGGCCAGCTTGTCCGCCAGGTCGAGCCGCAGCGACCGCTTGCCCTCGGCGAACGCCATCAGGCTGGTTCGGGTCAGGCCGGTCTGCCGGGCGACTTCGGCGAAGCTGCGCGGGTCGCTCAGCAGCGAGTCGCGGAGCGCCTCGGTCATCGTCGGGTAGCGTCGCTCGGCCATGTCACAATTAAGACAGCTAGAGGGGCGGGTGTCAACTTCGGCGGCGCTTCGGCCGGTCCGGCGCCGCGTACCCGTAGAACCGCCCGCAGAAGCCGCAGGCGACGCGTCGGTAGCCCGGCCGCCGGGGGTCGGGCGTCGACTTCCAGCCGGCCGGGTCGCGGTGGTCCAGCGGGCAGCCCGGCGCGCGGGTCGGGTCCGGGGGCGTCGGCGCTCGCAAGGCCCCACTCCACGGCCAACATGCGATAGATTGCACTGGTCCGTTCATGCCGCGACCGAGATCCGCCCTATGCGATCCGCCTTCTTGGTGCTCTCCGCCACGCTCGCCGCGAGCGTGTTTGCTCAGTCAGACGAATTCACGGAGCGAGCCGAACCACCTCGGCCGACCGCCGAGTTCATGCAGCCTGGCGAGTGGTGGAACCTCTACTTCGTCGAAGGGGGCGGCCCGCTCGATCGCGGGCGGGTGACCTACCATGCGTGCGGGGTGCTCGCTTTCGCGAAGGACCGCCCCAACTGGGTGCTCGTGCGTTGGCCGGCCAAGGAGGAGGATCACGTGTCGCTGGTACGCGCGGTGATCGGCGCGCGGGAGGGGTCCGGCGTGAGCTTGAAAGAAGCGATCGGCGCCTGGGAGAAAGGCATAAGCCGGTGGCGAACGATGTGGGTCAACTTGGACCACGTGTCGCACGCGTCGAGAGTAGAGCCGCGCCGCCGGTCGGCCAACGAGGATCCGCCGTAGCGGCTGTGGCGACCCCGGTCGTAGGCGGGGTCTCTGGCTATCGGCAGGTCGGCGACCAGTTCCCGGCGGAGCGTTTCGGCGTGGCCAGAGTCGCGGGCGTGTCGCACTCCAGATCGCGCGCGTGTGCGCCGGCGGCGGCCGTGCCGGCGCCCTCCTCGCGGTGGCCTGGCAGCCCTAAACTACGGGCCAGTTGCCTCTTGTCCACCCGGCGGTTTCGCCACCAGCAACAAAGGTACCGATGCACGGCCCCCCCGCTGGCATGCTCTTCGCGGCACTGTTTGGGCCGGCACTGTTTGGGCCGGCGCTGTTCGGGCTGGCGCTGTTTGGGCCGGCGCTGTGGTGCTTGTCCGCAGCCGCGGCCGAGCGGCCGAACATCTTGTGGATCACCAGCGAAGACAACGGCCCGCACCTGGGGTGCTACGGCGACGAATTCGCCGACACGCCCAACCTCGACGGCTTGGCCGCCCGCGGCGTGTGCTACGACCGCTGCTGGTCGAACGCGCCGGTCTGCGCCCCGGCGCGCACGACGATCATCACCGGTTGCTACGCGTCGCGGCTCGGGGCGCAGCACATGCGTTGCTACGCACGGCCGCCGGATTGGTTGCGCTTCTACCCGCAGCTGCTGCGGGCCCAGGGCTACTACTGCACCAACAACTCCAAGACCGACTACAACCTCGCCCCGCCCCGGGCGCCGGGCGTGGAGGGCGTGTGGGACGACTCTTCCGGCAAGGCGCACTGGCGGAACCGCCCCGAGGGCAAGCCGTTCTTCGCGGTGTTCAACTTCACAACCACCCACGAGAGCCAGACCCGGCGCCAGCCGCACGAGAGCGTCCACTCGCCCGATGAGGTCCCGCTGCCGCCGTATTGGCCCGACACGCCGGTCGTGCGGCAGGGTTGGGCGCAGTACTACGACAAGATGAGCGAGATGGACGCCGAGGTCGGCCGGGTCCTCGAAGAGCTCGAAGCGGACGGCTTGGCTGACGACACGATCGTCTTTTACTACAGCGACCACGGGCCTGGTTTCCCGCGTTGTAAGCGGTCGATGTGGGAGTCGGGCCTGCGCGTGCCGCTGATCGTCGCGTGCGGGAAAAACTGGGCCCACCTCGCGCCCGGCGCCGCGGGGTCTCACACGGACCGGATGGTCGGCTTCGTCGACCTCGCGCCGACCGTGCTCAGCCTGATCGGCGTGGCGGCGCCGGGTTGGATGGATGGCCGGGCGTTCCTCGGCGGGCGCGAGGCCGCGCCGCGCGACGCGCTGCTGGGGTTCCGCGGGCGGATGGACGCGCGCTACGACTCGACACGCTCGCTCCGCGACGACCGCTGGCTGTACGTCCGCAACTACTACATCGACCGTGCGCCGGGCCAGCACCTGTGGTACATGTTCCAGACGCCAATGACACGCGACTGGCGCCGCTTGTACGACGCCGGGCGGCTGGACGGGGTGAGGTCGTTCTACTGGCGCGACCACCCGGCCGAAGAGCTGTACGACCTGCGGGTCGACCCCGAGTCGCTCGAGAACCTGGCGGGCGACCCGGCGCACCGCGACACGCTCGAGCGGCTTCGGGCGCGGCTGGCGGAAGAGCTGAGAGCCATCGAGGACACGGCCTTCCTGCCGGAGCCAGAGATGCGTCACCGAGCGCAGCGGGTGGCGGAGGGCTCGCTGTCCCGGGCCGGGCTGTATGACTTCGATCGGGCGCTGGCCGCCGCCGATCAGGCGAGCCGCGTCGACGCCTACGGGCCGGGCCAGTTCGCCGCGATGCTGGCCGACGCCGACGCGGCGATCCGCTATTGGGGCGCGGTCGGCTTGCGGTTCCGCGGCGCCGCCGCCGTGGCGGAAGCGGCCACCGAGCTCCAGCCGCTGCTGGACGACACGAGCACGAGCGTGCGGGTCGCGGCGGCCGAAGCCGTTGCCGGGCACGGCGACGGGGCGGTCCGCGGCCGGGCGCTTGACCGGCTGGCGACGCTCGTGGAGCACCCCGAGCGAGACTTCTACGCGGCGATGATGGCGTGGAACGCGATCGGGCGGCTGGGCCCGGTCGCCAAGCCGGTCGAGCAGCGGTTGGCCGCCGCACCGACCGAGCCGCCGTTCCCCGAGGGGTCGGCCGAGCGTAGCCGGATGGGCGACTTGCTGGGCCGCTTGTCGCGGAAGACCTTGAGCGACCTGGCCGACGCCGAGTCGGCGGGGACTGCGCGATCGGGCGGCGGCGAGTAAACTACAAGACCCACGCCATCCGCCCTCCCGCTCCGCGGCAAGAAAGTTCGTTGTTCGTCGGTCCTGTCTTTACTCGCGAAGCGCTGACCGCTCCGCGGCGCGCGTCGCTGTATGTCGGCCGCACGCTGCTGGTCGCGGCGTTGTTGGGGCTCACGCTCACGGCTTGGCAGGTGTTTGTCGGCGCGCGTGCCGGGGGGCTTTCGGGCCCGGGCGACCTGGCGCGGTTCGGTCGGACCGTTTTCGAGCTGCTCTCGCCGCTGGTGGTCACGATCGCGGTGCTCTTCTCGGCGCTGTTCAGTGCGGCGGCCGTGTCGCAAGAAAAGAGCCGCGGCACGCTGGTTTTGTTGCTCTTGACCGACCTGCGGAACAGCGAGCTGGTGCTAGGCCGGCTGCTGGCGAGCTTGCTGACGGTGCTCGTGGCGACGCTCGCCGTCGTGCCGTTTTACCTGGTGCTCGCGCTGCTCGGCGGGATCGGGCACGCGCAGGTCTGCTGGGTGACCGCCGTGACCTTGTTGGCCGCGTTGGCGGCCGGCAGCCTCGGTTCGACGCTCGCCCTGTGGCGCGAGAAGACGTTCCAGACCCTCGGGCTCACGGCGATCGGCATCGTCGTTTGGATGGCCCTGGGAGAAGCGATCGCCGCCGGCGCGTTGGGCGCCGCGCCGCTGGGAGTCGCGGCCGACGATCTCGCGGCGCGCGTCAGCCCGCTGCGGGCGGTGGCGGCGGCCGTCGAGCCGCGGTTCGGGCCGCCCCCCGCGTTGCTCGGCGTCGCCTCGCCGCGGGCCGCCGCGGCGGACTCGGTCGCTTGGTTTTTAGCGCTGGCCGCGGCGGGAGCAACGGCGCTCAACGCGGCGGCTGTGGGCCTGGTTCGCGTGTGGAACCCGTCGCGCGAGCTGCGCCAGGCGGCGCGCGGCGAGGGGCGGGCCCGCTCGGCCGAGGCGGTCGTGGCGGCCGTTTCGAGCGAGGCCGCGGCGGCCGAAGCGAACGGGGGCGAAGCGGTCGTGGTCGGCAAGGCCCGCGGCCAAGACGCCGAAGTGCACCGCGCCGGCGGCAAGACCCGCGACGTGTGGAACAACCCGGTGCTGTGGCGCGAGGTCCGCACGTGGGCGTACGGCAAGAAGGTGCTGGCCGTCAAAGCGGCCTACGTGGGGATCTTTGTCGCCGCCGCGTGGGCCGTGGCCGGAGCGCTGGCCACGCCGACGCCGCCGGGCGTGGCGATCCCGCCGGCCGCCGCGGCGATGGCGCCGCTGCTGGTGGTGAGCTTCGTGTTGCTCAACGCGTTGAGCGTGACGTCGCTCACCGGCGAACGCGACGGCAAGTCGCTCGACCTGTTGCTGGCGACCGACCTGTCGCCACGCGAGCTGATCTTCGGCAAGCTCGGCGGCGCGTTCTGGAACGCGCGTGAGATGGTCGTGCTGCCGCTGTTGCTGTGTCTGTACGTGTGGTGGGTCGGCGCCTTGACGGGGTGGGAGCTGACGGTGCTGGTAGCGTGCGTGCTGGTGATGGACGCGTTCAGCGCGGTGCTCGGCCTGCACTGCGCGATGATCTACCTGAGCAGCCGCAAGGCGATCGGCGTGAGCGTCGGCACGCTGCTGTTCTTGTTTCTCGGCGTGTCGACGGGCATGCGGATGATGCTCGCGTTGGCCGACTCGTTCGATGGCCAGCTGGCCTCGTTCCTCGGGTTCATCTTCGGCGGCGGGCTCGCGCTGTACGTCGCGCTGGCGTGGCGGAATCCCTCCAGCGCGATGTTCCTCGCTTGCTTCGGCGCGCCGGCCGCCACTTTCTTTGCGATCGTCAGCTTCTTGGAGAAAGAGGTCAGCACGGTCGGCATCTGGACGGTCGGGACCTACGGGTTCGCGGTGGCGGCGATGCTGGTCCCCGCTCTATCGGAGTTCGACATCGCCACCGGGTCGCGGCCGGTGCGCGACGAGTAAGCCGCGCGCGACCCGAGCCGTGGGGGGGCTCACCGGGGCTAATCCCTCGGTTCTGGCGTCGACCCCTCGAGCGACCGGGGCCGGAACCGCGCTTCGCGATCGGCGGGGCGGGTCGCTAAGATGCTCAGGCTGCCGCCCCCCAGATTCTCGCCCGCCCGCTTCGCCGAATGCCCTGGTTGGACTACTCATTCGAGCTGGCGGTGATGGCTGGCTTGATGGCCGCGTCGGCGTTCTTCTCGGGCAGCGAGGCGGCGCTGTTCTCGATCTCGCGGTCCGAGCGGGTCGCGATGGCGGCCGGCAGCGACCGCGACCGCCGCGCCGCCGGTCTGCTGAAGCGGCCCGAGCGGCTGCTCACGGCCATCCTCTTCTGGAACCTGGTCGTCAACCTGACTTACTACGCGCTGACGGAGGTCGTCGCCGGGCGTCTGGCGGGCGATAAGGCGATCTCAGCTTGGGCGCCCACGGTGTTCACCGTCGTCGCGCTGGTCGCGGTGATCTTGCTTAGCGAGGTGATCCCCAAGAGCCTGGCGGTGCTCAGGCCGCGGCTGTTGGCCGGCGTGGTGGCTTCGCCCCTGGCGGCGGCGACCCGAGCGATCGACCCGATCGCGCCGGCCCTGCAGCGGATCAGCGACGTATCCGCCCGGCTGCTGTTGCCCAACCTGCAGCCCGAGCCTTACATGGAGCTGGAAGACCTCGAGCGGGCCGTCGAGTTCCGCTCCGGCGAGACGCTCGACTCCGAATCGCTGCTGTTGCAAGAGCGGCAGGTGCTGCAGCGGCTGGTCGAGCTCGCCGACGCCACGGCGGCCGACTTGATGCGCCCTCGGCGGCGCTGCTTGGTGCTCCGGCCGCCGGTCTCGCTGGCGGACCTGGAAGGCAAGCTGGAGGGCGTGGGGGAGTACGTGCTGATCACGGAGCCCGACTCGGACGAGATCGCGACCGCCGTGGCGATCAACCAGCTCGCGTGGGCGCCGTCGGACCGGATCGACCTGAGGGCCGAGCCGCTGGCGATCGTGCCCTGGTGCGCCACCGCCTCCGAGACGCTCAACCGCCTGCGCGGGCAGGGGCGGCAGGTCGCGGTGGTGATCAACGAGCTCGGCGAGACGATCGGCGTGCTCACACTCGAGCGCCTGCTCGACGCGGTGCTCCGCGACGGCGCGCGGCACGACCCGCACGACGCCCACGGCGCGCGGTTGGTACAGACGGTCGACGGCGCCGCGTGGGAAGCGACCGGCGCCACGCCGCTGCGGAGGGTCGCCAAGTGGCTAAAGCCATGGCTGTCCAGCGCCGCGCCCGAGGCGATCGGCCTCTTCTCGGACGAGCTGGCGGCCGCGCGCACCCGGACCGTCGGGGGCCTGCTGCAGGAACGGCTCGAGCGGACCGCCTTGCGGGGCGACCGCGTCGAGATCGGCGGCCTGGTGTGGACGGTTGTCGACGGCGCCGACGACCCGTCGGTCGACGAGCCGATCCTGGTGCGGATCGAGCCGCTCCCCGCGGCGGCCCCGCCACCCGAGGAGGCGCCGTGATCTGGGCCGTCGCCACGTTTTGTGTCGGGCTCACGCTGAGCGCGTTCTTCAGCGGGTCGGAGACCGGGTTTTACCGCACGCCACGGCTGCGGCTGGTGATCGACGCGGTCGGCGGCAACCGCACGTCGCGCGGCCTGCTGTGGGCGTCGAACCACCCGGAGGCCTTCGTCGCGGCCGCGCTGGTCGGCAACAACATCGCGAACTACCTCGTGTCGTCCGCGATCGTGGCCGCCGCCGGCGTCGCGCTCCCGGGCGCCGGCTTGACGGGCGAGATGCTCCTCACGCTGCTGCTCGCGCCGGTGGTCTTCGTGTACGGCGAGCTGCTGCCCAAACGGGCCTTCCTGCAGGCGCCGTACCGGCTCATGCGGGGCATGGGCGGCGGGCTGCTGCTGGCCGGCGTGGTGCTCGCCGCGCCGGCCTCGCTGTTGTGGCTCACCAGCCGAGCGCTCAGCAAGCTCACCGGCGCAAAGGTGCAGCCGCTCCGCATGGCGGTTCGCCGGCGCGAGTTGACCGACGCGTTCGCCGAGGGCCAAGCGGTGGGGCTCCTTTCGACCGCCCAGCGCGACCTCGCGTTGGCGATCTTCTCCCTCGGCGCACTGCCGCTACGCGACTACATGACGCCCGTCGCGCGGCAAGAGCGGCTGAGCCAAGCGAGCGGCGTCGCGGACGTGCTCAAGCTCGCGCGGCGCCGGCGCGAGGACGCGTGGCCCGTCGAACCAGCCAGAAACGCGTCCAAGCGGCACGAGTACGTGCGCGCCGCGCCGCTGGTGACCGGTGCGACCGAAGTGGTGCGTGAGGCGATGCCCGTGTTCCGCGAGGCGACGCCGTTTCTCCAAGCGCTCACGCAGCTCGAGTCGACCGGCAAGCCGATCGGCGCCGTGCTCGGCGCAGGCGACCGGGTCACCGGCTATATCCGCTTAGAGCAGCTGCAAGAAGCGTTGTGGAACGCCTCGTGATGCGGCGCGTTAACTAACGGCTGTAGCCGAGCGATTTCACCACGCCGAGCAGCTCCTCGAAGTCGATGAACCGGCGGCGATGTCGCGCCTTGTACGCGTCGATTGCGCGGGCCAGTTCGGCGGCCTCGGCGGACAGCCCCTCGTGGCTGTTGGTGAACTGACGCCGCTCTCGGCCGAGCGTGCTGGAAGCGTCACCGCTGCGGCGGTCGACGAATCCGTCGCCCACGGTTTCGGCGGCGGGGTCCGCCAGCGGGGGGGCGGCAAGCAGGCTGTCGGACATCGGATCGGCTCCTCGCGGCTCGGGTCGCGCTGTTCGTGCGCGTCGTGGTCAAACCTAGCACACGCCCGCAGCGGGCCTGGCGCCCGGCGCCCAGCGGCGAGCGTGCGGCTCGCCCGCGGGTCAGGCTAGCGCAGTTGTGCCGACGGCGCCGACTCCAAACGGGCCAGCAGGCGGCGGCTGGGCTCGTGAGCGGCGTCGACGTCGAGCGCGCGGCGGGCGTCGACGATGGCCAGCCGGGTCTCGCCGCTGGCGGCTTGAGCCTCCGCCAGCCGGTAGAGCAACTCGGCGTTGCTCGGCTCGCGGGCGGCGGCCACCCGCAGCGCGTCGGCAGCGTCGCGGGGGCGGCCGAGGGCCAGGTAGGTCTCGCCGGCGTCGGCGAGCACCCGCGCCGGCTCCTGCCCCGGCGGGTAGGCGTCGAGCAACTGGTGCAAGGTGGTCAGCCGGCGCCGCTGGTCGCCGCGCTCACCGTGCAGCCGGGCGAGGTCCTCTAGCAGCCGCGCGTCGCCGGGGGCGTAGCGGAGCGCGTGCTGGAGGTCGGCCAAGGCTCGACCGGGCTGTTTCGTGTGGGCCAGCGAGCGACCCCGGAGGGCCCACGCGTCGGGGCAGCGGGCGTCGAGGTCGAGCGCGCGGTTCGCCCAGCGGCGGGCCGCGTCGGCGTCGCCGCGGGAGAGCCGCATTTGGCCGGCGCGGATGGTCGCTTCGATGTCGTGTGGGGCGCACTCGCAGGCTTGTTCGACTCGGAGGATCGCCTCGTCGTGGCGGCCGCTCTGCCACAGCGCCTCGGCCAGGTGCCGCTGGGCGGCCGGGTCGTCGGGCGCGGCCTCGGCCGCTTGACGCAGCAGCGATTCGGCCTCTCCGACGCGCCCCGACTCGAGCGCCGCCACGCCCCGCCGCCACATCTGCTTTGCGTGGTCGACGTACTCGGCCCGCCCGTCGCGGCGGGTCAGAGCGCAGCCGGACGCCAACGCAAGGATCGCGAGCCACACGGCGAGGCGGCTGGCTGGGCGGCGCAGGGTCTGGTCGCTTGGCAAGGGCGTGCTAGCGGATCGGGGACGCGCGGACGGCGGACAGTAGCTGGCTGCGGCGATACGCGGAAGCCGAGTGAGGGTGTTGGACGGGGGACGAGGGACGGGGGACGGGGGAGTCGCCGGGCGGCTGACCAGGGGACTTCTGCTCGGTTAAGATCGGTCGGAGGGGCTACGGGGCCCAGTGATCCGTTCCGACGCTAGCACCCACCGCTGCGTGTGTTCGCAACCTACGACCAACACGGCGTCCGCCTTGCTTTCCCAGAGAACTGGCTGCTCGAGGAAGACAGCGACCCCGAGGCTCGCCTGCACCTCACGCTCAGCAGCCCGAACACGGCGTTCTGGTCGCTGATCGTGTACCCGGAGGTGCTCGACCTGCCGCACGTGCTGGACGAGGCTGTCGGCGTGCTGCGAAAGGAGTACCCCGACCTCGAGTCGCAGCCGGCGGAGGAGCAGATCGCGGGCCACACGCTAGCGGGCCGCGACGTCAACTTCATCTGCCTCGACCTGACGAGCACCGCCCGGCTACGAGCTTGCCACCGCGGGGCGTCGACTTACCTGCTGCTGTGCCAGGCCGAGGACCGCGAACTGCCACACGCTCAGCCGGTCTTCGACGCGATCACCCAGAGCCTGCTCGACGGCCCGCCACGCGAAGGCGCAGCGGCTGTCGGGGCCGAGTAGCCCGCTCAACCCCGCGTGCTGCGTTGCAAGAGCCGGTCGCCCCAGGCGGGCGCGAGGCGGCAGAGCGCGAACAAGAGCCGCGCCTTGTTGGGCGCGATCAGCTCTCGGCGTCCGCGGCGCGAGTCGGCCAGGATCTGCTGGGCGAGCCGCCCGGGGTCAAGCGCTTTGACCTTGGCGCCGCCGCCCGGCTGGCGGGCCGCTTCTGGGAGTCGGGCAGCCTGCTCGTCGTAGCGATGGCCCGCGTCGTTGCGGGCGATCGGTCCGGGGCAGACCAAGAGGGTCCGCAGCCCCTGCGGTCCGAGCTCGAGTCGAAGCTGCTGGGCGAGCGCGGCCAGGGGGTGCTTGCTCGCGGGGTACGCGCCCAAGAAGGCCGGAGCGACGAACGTGGCGAGCGAGCCGATCAAGACCAGCCGTCCGCCCCGTTGAGCGAGCGCCTCGCCGGTGGCGGCGGCGAGCTCGGCCGCGGCAAAGAAGTTGATCGCCATCAGCCGCTCGTGCTCGGACCTCGGCGTGTCGACGAGCCGGCCGCGTGTGGAGAGTCCCGCCGCGTGGCAGACAAAGTCGAGCGGCTGCTGGAGGCTGGCCTCGTCCGCGACGCGCCGCGGCTCGCCGTCAACCGCCAAGTCGGCCTGGGCCGCGGCGACGACCGCCCCCGGCCGCTCGCGGCGGAGCGACTGGGCCGCCTCTTCGAGCCGCTGGGCGTCGCGGCCGACGATCGTCAGCCGCATGCCATCGCGCACGGCCGCGCGGGCGATCGCCAAGCCGAGTCCCGAAGAGCCGCCGGTCACGAGCCCGTGGCGGCCGGCCTCGGGGAGGCCGGTATCGGTATTTGGCGATCGAGACATGAGGGGGAGCTTAACGGGGGAGGGTTGCGCAGGCTACGCGGCCCGTGGCGCGGCCGCACGTCAGGCGGCCACGCTTCCCCAACCGGCCGATTCGTGCAACGCTCTTGGCGGGCCAGCGGCTCATCCCGCGCGGCCCCCCCCACCCGGCCAGTCGCACGACGAGCCAGCCGCCCCCCTTCCGCTACCCCGCCCCGCGTAGAACTATGACTGCGCCCGAGTCGCTCGACGCCGCCAAGACCGTCGAGCCCGCCGCCGCAGCCACTTTGGCTCAGGCCGTTCGCTCCGCCTCGCCCGCACGGTTGCCGATGCCTATCTCGACCGAGTTCCGCGGCCGCGCCCGCACGAAGATTGTCGCCACCGTGGGCCCGGCCTGCAGCGCCCCGGAGCGTCTCAAGGCGCTCGCGACGGCGGGGGTCGACGTGTTCCGGCTGAACATGGCCCACGGGTCGATCGAAGAACAGCAGCAGAACGTCGACGCGATCCGCCGCGTCAGCGACGAGCTGGACCAGCCGATCGCGATCCTGGTCGACTTGGCCGGCCCGAAATTCCGGCTGGGCGAGGTCGCCGGCGACCCGCTGTTCTGCGCGACCGACGCGGAGTTTTACTTCGTGGCGGGCGACCAGCCGGCCGCCGCCGACGAGTTCACTTGCAGCTACAAGCCGCTGGTAAAGGAGCTGGAGGTCGGCAACCACGTGATGCTGGCCGACGGCACGGTGAGCATGGAGGTGATCGAAAAGAAGTCCGGCCGCGCGAAGGTCAAGGTCGTGCAGGAGGGCACGATCCGCAGCCGCCAAGGCATCAACCTGCCGGACGTGCGCCTCAGCGCGCCGGCCATCAGCATGGCCGACCACCAGCACGCGGAGTGGGCCGCCAAGGCGGGCATCGACTTCGTGAGCCTGTCGTTCGTGCGGAAGCCGGACGAGGTCCACGCGCTGCGCGACATCCTCCAGTCCAACGGCTCCGACGCGCTCGTGATCGCCAAGATCGAGAAGCGCGAGGCGCTCGAGCGGCTCGACCAGATCGTCGCCGCGGCCGACGGCGTGATGGTCGCGCGGGGCGACCTGGGCGTCGAGATCGACGTCGCGCAGATGCCGATCGAGCAGAAGCGGATCATCCGCACGTGCCACCGCCACGAGAAGCCGGTGATCATCGCCACGCAGATGCTCGACAGCATGCACGACTCGCTGCGCCCCACCCGCGCCGAGACGACCGACGTGGCCAACGCGATCCTCGACGGCGGCGACGCGTGCATGCTCTCGGGCGAGACCGCCATCGGCAAGTACCCGCTCGAGACCGTGCGGATGATGAACCGCATCGCGTTGGCGACCGAGAAGAGCATGGCCGACAACCCGCCCCGCACGCCCGATGCGGTGCCCGTCGGCAAGCGGCTGCACGACGTCACGCGCGCGGTGGTGAAGGGGGCGGGCACGATGGCCCACACGCTGCGCGCGAAGCTGGTGGTGGCGGCCAGCTACTCCGGCCGCACCGCGATGGCCCTGTCGCAGCAGCGGAGCTTCGTGCCCACGATCGGCGTGAGCACCAGCGAAGAAACGCTCCGCAAGATGTGCCTCTTCTGGGGCGTGACCCCCATCCGCGGCGCGCCGGCCTTCGACACGCAGGGCCTGATCCGCTTCATGGACGAGTGGTCGATCGCCAAGGGCTTCGCCGAGAAGGGCGACCGGATCGTGATCGTCGGCGGCAGCCACCTCACCGCCGGCGCGGAGGGCGCGACCGAGATGACCACCGGCGTGCACGACATCGTGATCGTGCACGAGGTGGAGGGGGCGTAGCAGGAGCGCCCCGTCACAAATAGCTTCGACGGACCGGCGGTGGTTTCCCTACCACCGAGCGTAAGCGACTTTAACGATCGGTATCCGTTAAACACCGATCTTAAATGACCTGCGAGGTGGTCGGCGGTCGCTTGCGCGCGAGCCGCCTCACCAACAGTGCCGGTGATGCCTCGGGGGGCCCCCGAAGTGGAAGTAGAGCTGCGATCGGGGCGGCTCGTAGTAATAGATCGGGCGTTCGACGATGACCGCCGGGGCGGGCGCCGCCGGGGCGAACGTCGGCGCGGGGCCAGCGGCGGACTGCTGGGCGGCGATCACCACGCGGTCGCTCACGCCCGATCGCTTCAGGTCGATCAGGCCCTGCGGGCTCAGGTCGAGCCGCGCGCCGCGTTGCTGGATCGCGCCGAGGATGACCGCGTCGTCGAGACCGGCCGCGGTCATCTGCATCAGGTCGTAGTTGCTCACCGCGAGCGCCTGGGCCTGCGCGCTGGCGCGTTGGGCGACGGCGTAGCCCGCGGCGGCCTGCTGCTGGTCGGCGGCGTCTCTCGACCGGCCGAGCACGTTGCCGGCGATCGCGCCCACGCCGGCGCCGATCAACGCGCCCTCGGGGGTCTTGCCCCTGCCGCCGCCGATCAGCGCGCCGGCGATCGCGCCCAACGCGCCGCCGGTGACGGTCCCCTCGGCGGTGTCGTTGCGGTAGTAGTCGCGCGGCGGCGCGTACACGTACTGGGCGGCGGCCTGGCTAGCGGTGGCCAGGGCGAGCGCGGCTAGCACGAAGCTGGCGGGGCGGACACGCATCGGTCGTTCCGGGATCACGGGGGGTCGGCGCGCCCCGCAAAGTGCGGCGCGGCCCTGCTCTATATCGGCACGAGCCAGAGCAGCGGTAGACCGATTTGGCCGCCGGCGCCAGCGATGCCTCACTTCCGGCTGGCGACCTCGGTCGGGCCTTCTTGCAGCTGCTCCTCGAGCCGCGTGACCAGGTGCATGCTGCTGGCAGGGCCGGCGAAGCCGAGCACGCGTCGGTCGACGTCCAGCCGCTGCGACAGCACGCGGCCGTTGTCGACATCGAAGCGGATCTCGCCCCTCACCAGCCGGTGGGCGAGCTGCCCGTCGATCTCCGGCGTGGTCGGCGACAGGACCTGGAACTCCGTGGCGATCGTCGCCACGCCGGCGGAGACCTTCTCAAGCGTGTGCTTGCGGCGCGCGGCGATCTTCTTAACGCCGTCGCCGGCGTTCACTTGGATCTCGACGGGCTGGTTCCACGAGTCGCCAACAGCGACGGGCCCTTCGGGCAGCGCGACGACGATCTGCTCGTGCGGGTCGGCCGCCGGCTGGTGGTGCTTGACGTCGCGCGAGACGATCTCGCCCCACGGCGTCATCCGCACGGAGCTGAGCGGCACGCCGATCGCACGCGCGGCGTCTTCGAACCCGGGGGGCGCCTCGCCCGTGTCGGTGCTGTCGAAGACCATCTCGGCCCGGTCGGGCAGCTTGTTCTGCATACGCACGCGTTCGACGAGCGTGATGAACTCGATCTCGCCGTCGGGCATCACGTCGACGACCTTCCACGCCTTGAGGCTGACGGTCTTGGTCTGCGCCTCCTCGCTGGCGCCCTCCATCGTGTTCCGCACGCTGGAGCGCTGGTCCACCTCCCAGCGGAGCACCTCGCCGGGTTTAAACTTGTAGCGGAGGGTGTGCTTGGGGGCGCCGTCGGCCAGGGCGGAGAGCGGCGCTGCTAGCAGCGCGAGCGTGAGAATGCGTCGCATGGGAAGCGTCCTTGCTTTTGCCCCGTGGCGAGGCGCCACGGGTGACAGGGATTCCACGGGGTGAATAGGCGCCCTTCTTACCGATCCGTGCGATCCGTGTCACCCGTGGTTTGATCGGTTGCTTGGGGTCAGGCTTGAGAAGGATCAGAGTACTCCCAGCGCCAGACGGATCCGTCGTCCGGATCGATCACCTCGCCGACGTTCCGATACCCGCACTTGGTCAGAACCCGGGTCGACGCGCTCTCCGCCGGCAGCGTGTGCGCGAGCACGCGACGCACGCCGGCTGATTGCAACGCGAAGCGTGTGAGCGCCTCGGCCGCTTCGGTCGCGTAGCCTTGGCCCTGTTCGTGCGGCTCGATCGCGTAGGCGATCTCGACGACACCGTCCGCGGAGGGAGGGCCCTTGAAGCCGCAGGACCCAACGACGGCGCCGTCAGCGTCCCGGACGATTGTGAAACCGAGCACCCACGGGTCGCCCGGCTCGGCCTGCTCGAGCAACGCGAGCCAGGCCGGCGAGAGCATCGCCCGGTGCTCGTCTGGCATCGCGGCGATGCGGGCCCGGCACGCGTCGAGCGATTCGACGATCAGGCGGAGCCGCTCGGTCGACACAAGGCCGTCTTCCATAGCGCTGACCGACAACGCGCACCGTTCTCGGGTTCGCGCCGGCTCACTTCCGGCGGCCCGGCTGGCGGCCCCAGCCGAGCTTCTCCCGCAGCGTTCGGTAATAGGTCTGGCCCGCCACTTCGACCAGCTGAAACACCGCTGGCGAACGCACGACCCGCACCGTGTCGGCCGGCTTCAGCAAGCCGACGACCTGGCCGTCGACCATCAGCGCGGTGCCCGGGTTCGGGTCGGGCACGGTCATCTCGTAGACCCGCTCGGCCGAGTCGATCACCGGTCGCACGGTGAGCGTGTGCGGGTTGATCGCCGACACGACCAGCGCGGCCAGGTCCTTGCGGAGGATCGGACCGCCGATGGCCAGGTTGTGCGCGGTGGAGCCGACCGGCGTGGCGACCAGCATGCCGTCGCTCGAGTAGGTGGCGGCCAGGGCGCCGTCGATCCGCAGGTCGACCTCGATCATGCGGAAGGGCTCGCCGGCGAGGATGGCGGCTTCGTTCAGGCCGAGGCGCGTCTGGACGGTCTCGCCGCCGCGGACGATCGAGCAGTCGATCATCAGGTGGTTCACCAAGCGGTGCTTCCGCTCGGCGACCTGGGGCAGCACGGCCTCGAGGTCGTCCGGGTGGATGCCGGCGAGGAAGCCGAGCTTCCCGAGGTTCACGCCGACCACCGGGATCTGGTCGGCGCCCATCCGGCGGGCCGAGCGGAGGATCGTGCCGTCGCCCCCCATGGCGATAGCGATCTCCGCGCCCTGCGGGTCGAACGGCGCGTCGAGGTCCGACTCGGTCGCGACCACCGGCAGCAGGCGCTCGATCGCCGGGCGCAGCGACTCGGCCCGCGCGGCGAGTTCGGGGCGCGAGCCGTCGTACATCAACAGAGCAGGGGGGGGATCGGCTGGCATGCGTGGTAGCTTAGCGTGGACTCATTACAGAGGCACAGAGTGCGCGAAGCCCTGCCAGAGCGGTCGCTCAGCCCGCCTTGTTCGCCGCGCGGCAGCCGGCCAGCTCGCGGCAGGCCTTGGCGATGCCCGCGGCGTCGATGCCCAGGTCGGCGAGCAGCTCGTCGCGGTCGCCGTGTTCCACGTAGTGGTCGGGGATGCCCAGGCGGCGGATCGGCGGGCAGCGGAGGCCCGCGTCGGCGGCCGCTTCGAGGACCGCGCTGCCGAAGCCGCCGGCGAGGGCCGCTTCTTCGACGGTGACCACCCACGGGCTGCGGTCGAGGATCGGCAGGATCGTGTCGGCGTCGAGCGGCTTCACGAAGCGGGCGTTGACGACCGTCAGTTCGAGACCCTCGTCGGCCTTGAGCCGATCGGCCGCCGCGAGGCAGTCGACGAGCATCGCGCCGCCGGAGAGGATCGCCCCGTCGGGGCCGTCGCGGAGCACCTCGGCGCGGCCCAGCTCGATCGGCGTGCGGTCGCCGGGGACCTCGATGGCGGCGGCCTTCGGGTAGCGGATCGCGCAGGGGCTGTCGTGCTCCAGCGCGAAGCGGAGCATGGCCGGCAGGTCGGCGGAGTCGCCGGGGGCCATCACCACCATGTTCGGGAAGACCCGCAGGTAGCCCAGGTCGAACACGCCGTGGTGCGTGGGGCCGTCTGGCCCGGAAAGACCGCCGCGGTCGAGGAGGAAGGTCACCGGCAGGTTCTGCAGCGCGACCTCCTGGAAGATGTGGTCGAACGAACGCTGCAGGAACGTGCTGTAGATGTCGACGATCGGCCGCATGCCGACCTTCGCCTGCCCGGCCGCGAACGCGACGGTGTGGGCCTCGCAGATTCCGGTGTCGAAGAAGCGGCCGGGGAAGTCGTCGCGCACGCGCTCGAGCTTGTTGCCTTGGCACATCGCGGCGGTCATCACCGTCACGCGGAGGTTGGCCGACATGGCGTCGTGCACGGCGTCGGACGCCACGTGCGTGTAGGTCCGGCCGCCGGACTTCTTCATCGACACCACGCGGCCCCGGTCGGCGCCGTCGCGCTGGATGACCGGCGGCGCGTGGAACGTGACCGGGTCGTCGGCCGCGGGCTGGAAGCCGTGGCCTTTCTCGGTCACCACGTGCAACAGCACGGGGCCCTCGCCCGCCTTGACCATCTTCAGGTACTTGCGGAGCAACTTGATGTTGTGGCCGTCGATCGGCCCCAGGTACCGCATGCCCAGGTCTTCGAAGAACATGCCGCCGTGCAGCCCGGCTTTGGCGGCCTCCTTTAGCTGGGCGAGCATCCGCTCGGCCGGGTCGCCCAGCAGCGGGACCTTGGAGAGCACGCGGGCGACCTCTTCCTTGAGCCCCGAGTAAGCCGGGTTCATCCGCAGCCGGTCGAGGTAGTCGGCGACCCCGCCGACCCGCGGGCAGATCGACATCTTGTTGTCGTTGAGGATCACCAGCAGGCGCTTGCCGTCGCGCTTGATGTTGTTGAGCGCTTCGTAAACGACGCCCGACGGGAACGCGCCGTCGCCGATCACCGCGACGCTCCACCGCCGCTCGTGGTCGCGTAGGGCCGCGTCGCCCGAGGCGAGGCCCGCGGCGGTCGACACGCTCGCTCCGGCGTGCCCGGTCACGAACAGGTCGTAGGGGCTCTCCTCCGGGTTGGGGTAGCCCATCAGGCCCCCCTTGGTGCGGATCGAAGGGAACTCGTCGTAGCGGCCGGTGATCAGCTTGTGGGGATAGATCTGGTGGCCCGTGTCCCAGATCAGGCGGTCGTGGAGGAAGTCGAACGTCGTGTGCAGGGCGAGGCACAGCTCGACCACGCCGAGGTTCGAGGCGAAGTGCGCGCTGCGTGCCTCGACGAGGTTGCAGAGCGTGTCACGCATCTCGCCGGCCAGCCGCTCGAGGTCTGCGAGCGAAAGCCCGTCGAGGTCGCGCGGCGATTCGATCGCCGGCAACAGCGGTCGCTTCTCGCTAGTGGGAGAGGGCATCGTGCGGGCTCGCCTTGGGGGGTGCGCCGGGCGGTCCTTCGCGGCGTGGGCGGGGCGGTGTGTCGGGTGGGGCGTCAGCGGTCGCGGGCAGCAATTTGTCGCGCCAGGGCGTGCAGTGGTTCCGCGGAGGGGCCGAGCGGGTGCAGGGCGGTGGCCGCTTGATCGGCCAAGCCGGCCGCGTGGCTGCGGCTCTCGGCCAAGCCGATGAGGCCCGGGTAGGTCAGCTTGCCGGCGCCGGCGTCTTTGCCCAAGCGCTTGCCGACGGCCGACTCGTCGCCGGACGCGTCGAGCAGGTCGTCGGTGACTTGGAACAAGAGGCCGAGCGCGTCGCCGTAGCGGGTGAGCGCGTCGAGCTGAGGCGGCGTCGCGCCGGCCGCCAGGCCGCCCAGCCGCAGCGACACGGTGATCATCGCCCCGGTCTTGCGGCGGTGGATCGCCTCGAGGCGCGCCACCGCGGCTTGTTGGTCGTCGGGCGCCGCGACGATGCCGGCCAGGTCGTCCGCCTGACCGCCGACGAGCTTCGCCGGGCCGGCCGCGTGTGCCAGCTCGTGCACCATGGTGGCGACCGCATGGGGCGGGGTGGGGGGGCCGACGAGCGTCTCGAAGGCGAGGGCCAGCAGCGCGTCGCCGGCGAGGATGGCGGTCGCCTCGTCGAACTGCCGGTGGACGGTCGGCCGGCCACGACGCAAGTCGTCGTCGTCCATGGCGGGCAGGTCGTCGTGCACCAGCGAGTACGCGTGGATCATCTCCACCGCACACGCCGCGGGCAGCGCGTCGGCCGGGTCGCCGCCACAGGCGCGGGCGGCCAATAGCGCCAAGCGAGGCCGGAGCCGCTTGCCGGGGCCGAGCACGGCGTACCGCATGGCCTCAATCAGCCGAGGCGGCCGGCCCGGCGCGTCTGCGAGCGATTCGGCGAGCGCCGCCTCGATCCGCGCAACGTCGTCTGAAGTGTCGATCGAAACGGCGGCGTGGCGGCTTTCGGTCAGCATCCAAAGGTGGGCGGGGGGAGGGCGATTTAGAGCTAACCCCGGCCTTACCGGCCGTGTTAACCACGACAGACCGCTGAGTCGGACGCGGCCAACTGGCGTAACGCGTTGGCGGGCAAAGGGATGGGCGACACCGCGGCCACAGGCAGTCTAGAAGAGCCGATTGGGATCGTCCACGGCCGCACCCCCCTCGAAAGGGCTGCTTTTCGGCCGCTTCGCCGTGCGTTTCTCAGCGCGGGTGGCCGGCGCGTCGGCGGTGGCCGAGTCGTCGAACGGCTCGGTGACCGGGTTGCCGTCGGCATCGATACCGCTGAGCAGCTCGATCCGCCGCTCGGCGGCCTCCAGTTGCTCGTGGCACCGCCGGAGTCGCCTCACGCCCTCCTCGTAGCGAGCGAGCGCGTCGGCCAATCCGAGTTCGCCCCCCTCGAGCGATTCGACGATCTCCTCGAGCTTCGCGAGCGACTCTTCGAAGGGCTCGTCGGCGGGCGCCTCGGTCGAGGGCGGCGTGGCTTTCTTTTTGGCCATGGCGGACTGGGTAGCGGGGTGACTCGCTTGCGGCTGTCGGGGGTTGGAAGGCGGATTGGCCTGCGGGTTGGGGGCGAGGCCGTGCGCGGCTACGGCGGTTCGACCGACTCGATTGTGCTTACGACCTCGCCCTTGGCGAGCCGTGTCCGCAATTGTTCACCGACGGCGACCTGCTCGACCGACCGAACGACGCGCCCTTGCGAGTCGGTCGTTAGGCTGTACCCACGGCCTAGCACGCCCAGCGGGCTGAGCGAATCGAGTTTGCCCCCTAGCTGCGCGAGCCGCGAACGGCTCCTCTCGGTCAGGCGCAACGCGGCGCGGCTGGCGGCGCGGTCGAGCTCGTCGAGTCGCCGCGCTGCGTCGGCCACCAGGGCGTGGGGCCGCGCCAGGGGGCGGCTGGCCGCCAGCCGGGCGAGCCGCTCGCGGCGGTCGCGGCAGCCGCGCCAGGCGGCGCCGTGCATCCTCGCGGCCACTCCGCGGAGCACTCCGGCCAGCTCGTCGGCCGACGGGGCGACCCGCTCGGCCGCTTCGCTCGGCGTCAGGGCCCGCACGTCGGCCGCCAGGTCGGCGAGGGTCACGTCGATCTCGTGGCCGACCGCGCTGATGGTCGGGATCTCCGAAGCGGCGATCGCCCGCACGACCGGCTCTTCGTTGAAGCACCAGAGGTCCTCCAGGCTGCCGCCCCCCCGCCCGACGACCAGCACGTCCGGCCGCGGCCGCAGCCGGTTGGCGAGGCGTACCGCGTCGGCGATCTGCTGGGCGGCGCCGTCGCCTTGCACGCGGGTCGGCACGACCAGCACGTCGACTCCCCGCCACCGCCGGGCGAGCACTTGCAGGAAATCGCGGATCGCCGCGCCGGTCGGACTCGTGACGAATGCGATCCGCCGCGGAAAACGCGGGAGGGGCCGTTTCCGTTGCCGGTCAAAGAGTCCCTCGGCGGCGAGCTTCTCCCGCAGCCGCTGCAGGGCCAGCTCTAGCGCCCCCACGCCACGCGGCTGGGCCTCCTTCACGACGAGCTGGTAGCTGCCGCGCGGCGCGTACACGTCGACCGCGCCGTGGCAAACCAGCTCCAGGCCGTCTTGAAGGTCGAACCGGAGCCGCGCCGCCGACCCGCGCCACATCACCGCGCGGATCTGGGCGTTGTCGTCCTTCAGCGTGAAGTAGCAATGGCCGGACTGGGGGCGCGAGAAGTTCGAGACCTCGCCGGCGACCCACACATCGGGGAACTGGCCCTCGAGCGTCGACTTGATCCGGGCCGTGAGCGCGGCGACCGAGAGCGGCTCGGCTTGCTGTGTGTTGTCGTGAATGTCGCTCAACGGCTCCTCCTCGAAGAGCCGTATTGTGCCGCGCAGCGGCGGGGAGCGACATGGGCCACCGCGCCGTGGGGCGGCGGGGGGAGCGTCAGGCCGCCCGCTTGAGCCCGTCGCGACGGGGGACCGGCCCCCCCGCGTGGAGCGGCCTCTGGCGTGTGGTCGGAACCGCCTCGGGCCGGGGCTGGCGCGTGGCGGCCCAGGCTTCCGCTTCGCGGGTCAGGCGGAGCATCTCGCGCTGCACCGCGACGCGGCGTGTCTCCAGCGCTTCGCGGTCAAGGTTCGGAGCGATCAGCATCTCCGACCCCATCACCAGGCGCGCTGTCGTGAAGGGCTTTGGGATGAGGAAGCGGTCCCAGGTGTTCGTTCTCCAGCAGCGGTCGTACGCGACACACACCGGCACGATCGGCGCCCCGAGCTTCGAAGCCAGGTAGATCGGCCCCTGGGCCACACGCCGGCGCGGGCCACGCGGGCCGTCGGGTGTGATCACCAGGTGGCGGCTGCGGCCGTGTTTCGCGAGCGCACGCAGCGCGGTCGCTCCGCCCCGGTAGGTCGACCCTCGCACGCAGTGGAAGCCCGACACGCGGGCGATCACGGCGAGCAAGTCCGCGTCGCGGTGGCGGCTGACCAGGATCGAACAGTCGCAGCCCGGCCGCAGATAGAGCGGCGCGAGCATCGCCTCGTGCCAGACGAGGTACACCCGCGGGCCGCCCGTCCGCAGAACGGGGTCGAGCGTGCGGTCGGCGTAGGAGGCCTCGTAGCGGAGCGTGCGCATCCAGCCCCAGATTCCGGCGCAGATCGAGCGCCCGGCGAGGCCGTTCAGAGCGGGGCCTTTGATTTTCACGGCTCGTCCCTCGGTGTGTTTGTCGAGGACGGATTACCGGAAATCGACGAGCCGGGGAACTGGAGTTGAGGCGGCTTTCGGCTATTGGCTGTCTGCTGGCTATCGCTTTACGGGATAGGCCTGCCGCTCTCAGCCCCTCTAGTCGACTTCGCCGCGAAACACCTCGACAGCGGGGCCGGTCATCAGCACGTGGCTGTCGGCCTCACGCCAGTGGAGCGAGAGCGCGCCGCCGAGCAACTCGATCGTGACGCGCCGCTCCGTGCGCCCCGTGAGCACGCCGGCCACAGCGACAGCGCAGGCGCCGCTGCCACAAGCGTGGGTCTCGCCAGCGCCCCGTTCCCACGTGCGTTGCACGAGCCGCGTGCGGGTGCGGCAGTAGACGAATTCGGTGTTGGTCCGCTCGGGGAAGGCCCCGTGACGCTCGATCTGGGGGCCGAAGCCGTGCACAAGGGCGTCGTCGGCGGGCTCATCGACGAACAGCACGCAATGCGGGTTGCCCATTGAGACCGCGCTCGCGCGGAACTCCCGGCCGCCGACAGCGAGCGGCGCGTCGAGCACCCGGCCTGTGCCGCTCGTGGGCAGGCGGCAGGGGATCGCTGCGGCGTCGAGGACCGGGGGGCCGAGGTCGGCTTCGATCTGGGCGACGCGTCCCGCCGCGTCGCGCCGGGTCGCTAGCATCGGGGCGATGGTCCCGCCCGTTCGCACGACCACTTCGTCGCCGGGCGCGGCGCCCGAGTCGATCAGGTGCTTGGCCACGCACCGCAAGGCGTTGCCGCACATCGGCGAGTACGACCCGTCCGGGTTGTGCATCCGCATCTCGAAGCGGGCGGGCGAGTCGGGCCGCGTTTCACGGACAACGACCACGAAGCCGTCGGCGCCGACGCCCGTGCGGCGGTCGCAGAGCCGACGCGCTAGCGGTTCGATCTGGTCGGCTGCCGCTCCGGCGAACCGCGCTGCCAATTCGCCCTCATAGGCGGCGACCACGACGTAGTCGTTCGCACAGCCGTGCATCTTCGTGAAGGGGAGCACTGGCGGACCGGCCGGTCGGGAGGGGGGGGCGTGGGGGCGACTGCTCTTCCGGGACTGGGGCCAGAATGACCCAATCCCGCCGCCGTGGGAATCGGCCGGGCCGGCGGCGGCTCAGGCGAGCAGGTCGATGTGGTGGTCGCCCGCGTCGGGTCGCTCGCTGCTCGGCGTATCGGCGGGGGCCGGCTCGTCGCTGGATTGGCCTTCCTCCTCGGGCCGCTCCCACAGCCGGCGGCCGTCGGCGTCGCGGTCGGAGGTCTGCTCGTCGGCGTCGGTCTGGCCGACGCCGGACGACTTCTGGGCGCGGAGGTCGAGCTCGTCGGCGGCCTGGCGCTCGGACGCCTCGCGGGCAGACCGCTCTTCGCTGGCGCCCTTGGTCTGCGACAGGGGCGATCCGGCGGCGCTGGAGAGGATTCCGCCCACGGGTCCTACGCTCATCGCTCATTCTCCTGCGGAGGGGGGAGAGCAGCAGCGGGAGTCGAGGGGGGTCGTTCTGTGGGTGCTCAGCGTCGGGTCGGAGCTACCGGGCGGCCCGCCTCGGTCGTGACGCGGCCGCCGAACTCCGTCTGGAGTTGTTCTAGCACGCCGCCGACCGCCGGGAGGACTTCTCGGGTGATCTGGGGGTTGTCGGAGGTTCCGGTCACGCTCAGTCGCAGCAGTTGTTCGCTGGCGGAGCTCATCAGCGCCCTGAGCATCGGCACGCCGACGTCGTTGCGGCCGACGATGCTCGCGAAGGTCAAGTCGACGTCGCGCGCCAGCGTGGCGGTCCCCTTGCCGTACAGGCTGACGGCGTCGCCCAACAGGTCGAGGTTCTGGAACGTGATGTCGTTGCCCTGGAGCGTGAACTTCGTCTCGAGGCGGTTGAACGCCGTGTTGTCGGGCGTGCGGTTGCGGAAGTACTTGAGCATCGTGAGCAGCAGCGGCAGCTCATACAGGTCCGCGTCGGTGACGGTGAGGTCGCCGGCGCCTGTCATCCCGTAGAGGTGGTTTGCGCCGCGTTGCTGTACGCTGAGTGATCCGTTGAGCAAGCCGTGGAGGGTCTCGGGGCGGCGGAGCCACTCGGAGCTGAGCCGGTCGACCTGCACGTCGGTCAGGTCGACCTTCACTCCGAACTCGGGCTGGCTCCCGTGGAGCACCCGTGCGGTGAGCTTGACGTCGCCCCCGTAGGCGCTCGCGCGGATCGGCTCGGGCTTCCCGCCGCCTAGCTGCCGCGCGACGCCCTCGCCGAACAGGCACACGCTCGAATCGGCCCACAGCGGGCCGCGGACATTGGTGAGCTGCAGGTCGTTCCAGAAGACCGAGTCGAGGTCGAGTTCGCCGCCGTTGACGGCGCTCACCTCGTTGCAGCTCCCGCCGAGCTTGATCACGCCGGTGAGCCCGTCGATCGGCGTGCCGACGTCCAGCGCGACTTGGTGGCAGTTGAGCTGGACGCGCCACTTGGCTTGGGTGGGCGTCGCGGGGTTGCCGCTGTGCACGACCTCGATCTCGGAGTCGGACAGGTCGATCCCGCCGCGCGGGTTGAGTTCTTCCACGACCGAGCGGAGGCCGGCCGTCGACGCGAGCAGCAGGTCGCGGTCGAAAACGAGCCGGTCGGCGTGCAGGTTCTCTAGCTTGAGGGTCCAACCGCCGCCCGGGTTCTCGCTCCACCGCCCGTCGGTGGCGAAGCTCGTGCGGCCGTGCTCGGCGCGGGCGCCGCGGATCGTGGCGCGGCCGTCGGTCCATTCGAATCGCCCGTCGAGCCGTTCCAGCCGGTAGCGGTACTCGGTCTCTGACAGCGGCGGGTGGATCGCCACGCTGCGCTCGTGCGGCCGCACGGTGAGGTGGATGCTCGGCTCGGGTTGCCCGCACTGCTTGGTGATGTCGGCGAAGAAATCGATCTGCCCGGTCGGCCGCAGCAGCGCCCAGGCCTGCTGCGCATCCGGCGGCAAGGCCGCGTGCAACGACGGGTCGAGCGGCGTGGCCTCGCCGCGGAGCTGCAGTTGGAAGAAGCACGACCCGTCGCGCGGCTCGAGCACCCCGGCCCCCGCGACCAGCGTGCGTCCGCCCGCGTCGCGGCTGCGGAGCTCGGTGAACGTCCAGCGCTTGTCCTCTTGCCGCACCCAGCCGGTCACGTGGCTCAGCGGGTAGGGGAAGCGGTCGTACTGCATGCGGCAGTCGACCAAGCGGAGGTCCATCGCGACGCGTGGCTCTTCTTCCTCGGCGCGCCGCTCGATCCACCAGCGGAAGTCGATCGAACCTGCCGGGTGCAGCGACTGGATGAAGCTGCGGGCCTCTTCCTCCTGGATCGCGCCGACCAACCGCGGCGTGATCGGCGCCCCCGAGCCGGCGATCTCGATCGATCCGGGGGGCATCTTGCCGCGTGGCTCGCCGGGGTGTTCGCGGAGGCCGAGGCCCTCCAGGCGGCCGGTGATTGTGATCGGCGCGCCGTCGGCCATCGCGCGGAGGTCGATCTGCAAGTCGCTGCTGTGGCGTGGCTCGGGCAGGGCGCCGTCGGCCGCCACGCCGCCGTTGACGAGCAGCACGCCGCTCGCGCCGTCGACACGGTACGGGAACCGCTCGGAGTCCTCGAACGAGGCGTCGCGCACCTGGATTGTGGCCGCGTGGGCGAACGAGAGGCCGTTGAAGACCAGGTCGATCGCGACATCGCCCCGGCCGGCGGGCAAGAAACGGCGCCAAGCTCGCGCGGCGGGCCCCGGCAGCAAGTCGACGGGAGTCGTCGCGGCGTCGAAGTCGTCGATCCGCAAGCGCACCGCCGCGGGGGCCATGGCCGTCCAGCCGTTCCGCTTGCCGACGAGGCGGAGCCGGGCGTCGCCCCAGCGTGCGGCGCCGTCGTCGACCTGCAGCCCGGCGGGCCCGGCCGTGCCCGCCAGGCGGGTCTCGGTCAGCGGACGCTCGACCCGCGGCACACGCAGCTCCCCGCCCCGCCAGTCGAACCGCGCGTTCCAGTCGATCGGGGCGCCGGCGTCGCGACGCGCGTCGGCGGTCAGCGTGAGCTCGCCCCGCAATGGGGGGAGCGTCGGCGAAGCCCAGCCGAGCGTCTGGAGCGCGCCGATAAGCTCGGGCGTGACCGCGAGCGACTCGACGCTGGCGGTCGCGTCGAGCGTAGCGCCGTCGGCGGAGACGCGCCCGTTGACCCGGATCGTTTTGGCGAGTGTTTCTCGTGCGTCGGCTTCCAGCCGGAAGAGTCCCGTGTCGGCGTCGGGCGTCAGGGTGAGCGACAGCCGGCTGATCGCCACGGGCGACGCCGGGGCGGACTCGGTCAGCAACAGCAGGGTCGCGTCTTGCACATCGACACGCGGCCGCGGCCCGCC
This sequence comes from Botrimarina sp., assembly GCF_040219535.1. Lineage (NCBI taxonomy): Bacteria > Pseudomonadati > Planctomycetota > Planctomycetia > Pirellulales > Lacipirellulaceae > Botrimarina > Botrimarina sp. The sequence goes on along the minus strand of NZ_JAVJSH010000033.1, from coordinate 31,757 downwards.
GCTCAATGGAGGCAGCCGGAAATCGGCCACGTTCCACGAGCCGTCTTCGCGGAGCGTGGCCGCGACGCGTGGCCGCTTGGCGACGATCCGGCGGATCACCGGCTTGCCGTTGAGCAAGGTGACCAGGTCGAAGTCGCCCTCCACGCGGAGCTCTTCGATCTGGGCCACGCCGCGTGCGGGGCGCCAGCCGAGTTGCTCGACGATCTCTACCCCGCGGATCGTCACGCCGCGGCCCGGCGCGAAGCTCGCGCTGGCGACGCGCACGTCGAACGGCGCGCAATAGCGGGCGAGCATCGACTCGCTGAGGCGCTGGGCCTCGTCGTCGAGCCGGAAGTACAGGTACGCGCCCAGCGCAATGACCACCAGCAGCGCGAGCGTCAGCACGCCGCGGAACAGCCGCCAGCACGAGTTGACTAGCCGTGTAAAGATGGCGGCCGCCCGTCCGTGGGTCGCGCAGGAAGGACCTTTGCCGGCGATCCGTCGCCGGCCGAAGAAGGCGCTCTCAACCTGTTTCGGCGCGCCGAAGGTAGGCTTGCCGCTTGAATAGGGTCAACACGAGCCGGCTGTATCCCCTGCTAGCAGCAGGTAGCCGCCGGCGGCCTCGACACGCACGGCGCCGGGGAAGACTTCCGGCGGTGCGTCGGCGGCCATCGTGGCGAGTTCGGCCAGGCGCCGCCACGCGGACGCTGTCATCGCCTGCTCGGGCCAACCGGAGCGGCGCCACGCGAGGCGCAACGCCTCGGTGACGAGCAGCGGCGGCGCCGCCGCGAGCGCCGCGCGGCGGAGCCGCCATGCGGGAGGCCCGCCCGCGCCCGGCTCGCTCGACTCGTCGAGCACCTGTTCGGCGAGCCATTGCAACGTGGCGGCGACCTCCGCCGCGTGAACGGCGAGATTCGCCAGATTCGCGCGGCTGCCGGGGACACGCTGCTCGGCCATCGGCAGCAAACGATGCCGCAGCCAGTTGCGGGTGTAGGCCTCGTCGGCGTTGCTGGGGTCGGTGCGGTAGGGCTGGCCGATAGCGTCGAGGTAAGCCAGCACGTCGTCGCGGGTCACGCGCAGCAGCGGGCGCACGAGCGTGCAAGCGTCGTCCAACGGCGCACGCGGGGCGATCCCGGCGAGGCCGTGGACGCCCGATCCCCTTAGCGCGCGGAACAAGACGGTCTCGGCCTGATCGTCGGCCGTGTGCCCGGTCGCCAACAGCCGCGCGCCGACCGAGTGGCACGCCGAGCGGTAGAACGAGCGACGCGCATCGCGCAGCGATTCTTCGCTCTGCCGCTGCGAATCGGTTGCCCGCTCGGCGACTCGCTGGAGCGCGAGGCTCTCGGCCAAGCCGGCGACCCAGCGGGCGTCGTCGGCCGAGCCATCTCGCGCGGCGTGGTCGTAATGCAGCACGACGAGCCGGCCTCGGCCGCCACAGTTGCGCTTTACCGCGGCCACAGCGTGAAGCAGCGCCACGCTGTCCGCGCCGCCAGAGACAGCAACGCCGACAACCAAGTCGCGCCATGTGTCGGGCGGCCAAGCCGCGGCGAGCCGATCGGGGAGCCGTGCGGCGGTGTCGGCGGAAGCCCTATCTTGCATCGTAGCAATAGTTTCGGTAAACACCTGGGCCTGCCGGCATGTCCGCCAGCCGCCCCAATCCCGGGGGCAGGGCGGGGCTGCTGCGGCTGTCATCAATACACCAAACCGCGTTTCGCCACACCCGGCCCGGAGGTCTACCCGCCAGGCGGAGAGTCGTAGCGACCCGAATCCCCCATCACAGCGGGGGCGGTTGTCGTCTTGCGGCCCGGGGAGCGATCGCGGAGCAATAGGGCGTAGCGCCGGCGCCCGCGCCTGCCCCGCACCACTCTATGGACATTCTGATCAACGTTGCGGTGGCGGTGGTCGCCGCGGGGCTCGGCATGGCCTTGGTTTACGTGCTGGGCCGGCTCCGGAAATGGGACGCCGATAAGGAGGCGACCCAGATCCTCGAGAAGGCCGATCTGCAGGCCAAGTCGCGTCTGAAAGATGCGGAGATTGACGCCAAAGAGCTGGCTATCCAGGAGAAGTCGCGGATCGAAGAGCAGATGGCCCTCGTGCGGGACAAGCTGCACGAGCGTGAACGGCAGCTGGACAAGCGTGAAGACGCCATCTCGGGACGCGAGGACCAGCTCGCGAAGCAAGAGAAGATGGTGGAGAGCAACCAACGCCGGCTGACCGAGAAGCTCTCCGACGCGGACACGCGGCTGAAGGAACTGGAAGGCCTGCTCGACGTGCAGCGGCAAGCGCTGCACAAGGCTAGCGGCCTGGGGCCGGAGGAAGCCCGCAACATGCTCCTGGAGCGGCTCGACCAGGAGCTCGCTCACGAGCAGGGGGTGCGGATCGTCGAGGCGGAGAAGCGGCTGGCCGAGAAGGTCGACGCCAAGGCGCGCGAGGTCCTGATCGCGTCGATCCAGCGCTTCGCCGCCGCGCACACGGCCGAGGCCACGACCAGCACGGTCGACATCCCCAGCGACGAGATGAAGGGCCGGATCATCGGCCGCGAGGGGCGGAACATCCGCACGTTTGAAAAAGAGACCGGCGTCGACGTGATCATCGACGACACGCCCGGCGTGGTGATCGTCAGCTCGTTCGACCCGGTCCGCCGTCAGATCGCCCAGTTGGCCCTGACGAAGCTCATCGCCGACGGCCGCATCCACCCGAGCCGGATCGAAGAGCTCGTTTCCGAGACCACCCAGGAGGTGGAGAAGCTGCTCGTCAAGTACGGCGAGGAGGCGGCCCAGGAGGTCGACATCCGCGGGCTGCACCCCAAGGTCATCCAACTGCTCGGGCGGCTGCACTACCGGACCAGCTACAGCCAGAACGTGCTGAGGCACTCGATCGAGGTGGCGTTTGTCACCGGCATGCTGGCCGAGGAACTCGGCTACGACGGCGACCTGGCCCGCCGCGCGGGCCTGCTGCACGACATCGGCAAAGCGGCCGACCACGACACCGAGGGGGGCCACCCCAAGATCGGCGCCGACCTGCTGAAGCGCTACGGCGAGAACGAGGTCGTCGTGCACGCGGCCCTGGGCCACCACGACGACATCCGCGTCGACATGCCCTACACCGTCATGTGCGCGGCCGCCGACGCGTGCAGCGCCAGCCGCCCCGGCGCACGCCGCGAGACGCTCGACCGCTACATCAAGCGGATGCAGGAGCTCGAAGCGATCGCGTCGGGCTTCGAGGGCGTGCACCAAGCGTTCGCGATCCAGGCGGGGCGCGAGGTGCGCGTCATCGCGAAGACCGACCAGACGTCCGACGAGTCGGCCGCCAAGGTCTGCCGCGACATCGCCAAGGCCTTCGAGGACCAGCTCACCTACCCGGGCGAGATCAAGGTCACGATGATCCGCGAGAGCCGGTTCACCGAATTGGCTAAGTGAAGGCGATCGCGGGAGTCGGATTGCGGATTGCGGATCGATCGCACGCGGCTTCCCGACCTCGTTGGCAGGGCGACCTCACCGAATCCGCAACCCACCGTCCGCGATCCGCAATCTGATGCTCTTGCTCTTCATCGGCGATGTGGTCGGCAAGCCGGGGCGGCGGATCGTCCAGCAAGCGCTGCCCGGCCTGATCGCCGAGCGGGGCATCGACCTGGTGGTTTGCAACGCCGAGAACGCGGCGGCTGGCTCGGGCTACACGCCGAAGATCCACGCCGAGCTGATGGGCGCGGGGGTCGACGCGATCACCCTCGGCGACCACGTGTACAAACGCCGCGAGGTGCTCCCCCTGCTAGAGTCGGCCGACAACGTCGTGCGCCCCTGCAACATGCCGCTCGAGGCGACCGGCCGGCGGTGGGCGGTGGTCGAATCGCGTAGCGGCGAGCGTGTGCTGGTCTGCTGCGCCCTCGGCCAGCTGTTCATGAAGAACTGCGACAGCCCCTGGCGAGCGATCGACTCGGTGCTCGCCGAGGCGCCCTCCGACGTGCGGGTGCGCTTCGTCGACTTCCACGCGGAGGCCACCGGCGAGATGCAGATCGCCGGCCGCTACTACGACGGACGCGTGGCCGCCCTGCTGGGCACGCACACCCACGTGCCGACCGCCGACGAGTGCGTGCTGCCCGGCGGCACCGCCTTCCAGTGCGACGTCGGCATGACCGGCCCCCACGACAGCATCCTCGGCCGCCGGATCGACCGCGTGCTGGCGGCGACCCTGACCGGAATGCACCACCCGTTCGACGTGGCCGAAGCGGACGTCCGCATCAACGCCACGCTGGTGACGATCGACCCGGCGTCGGGCCTCGCGACCGCGATCGAGCGCGTCGTAGTCGACGAGCAAGAGGCCCAGCGGCTGGCGGGCGGCGGAGGAGAATCCAGCGGGCCGGGATAGATCGGCCCGAGCGTTTCGACGGTCTGACACGGCCCATCTTAGAATGCCAGCATGATCCGCCTGACGCCCGAGCAGCAAGCTTTCATCGACGAGCAAGTGTCGAGCGGACGGTACAGCAATCCTGCGGACGTTGTTTCCGCCGCGATCGAGCTGCTCCGTGCAAGCCGTTCACGCGAGTTCGAGGGAGCGATCGCCGACATCGAGCAATCGCTCGAAGAGATCGACGCCGGTCACGGCATCCCGGCCAGCGATGTCATCGCAGACGCCCGTGCGCGCCTCGCCAAGCGATGATGCGGCTTCGCGTCGTCAAGTCGCCGAGAGCCGCCGGATCGGTTATCGCCACAAGCCAGTGGATCGCCCAGCGATCGCTAGAGGGCGCCGAGCGATGGCTTGACGCGCTCGAGTCGACGCTGGAATTGCTCTCGACGCAGCCGACGGCCAGAGGGGTCGCTCCAGAGTCCGAGAGATTCGAGGAGACGATCAGGCAGATGCCGTTCGCCACCCGGAGCGGCTTAAAGTATCGCGTTCTCTACACAGTGCGAGGCGAAACCATTTTCGTTGTCGCCGTTCGCGGGCCTAGCCAATCCCTCCTCACTCCCGACGACGTGTGACAACCGGCGTTGCGGCGTCGCCCCTCCCGCTGTACGGTCCCGCCCGGCTTGGCCCCCGATCGCCGGGGGCGAACGCGCCTGCTAGCCCCGAGAACCTCGCGATGGATCGCCCCGTTTCTCGCTTGTTTTGCTGCTGTGTCCTCGCCGTTGTCGCGGTGGCGCCGTTGTCGATCGGCTGCCACCCCGGGCTGTTGATGGCGACCGGCATCTACATGTGGGAAGGGGGCAACCTCGCGCCGGCCGAGTGCGAGCTGCTAGAGCAAAAGCGGGTCGCCGTGTTCTGCCGCCCCCCGGCCGCGACCGAGTTCCGCCACGCGGGCGCGTCGCGGCAGCTCGCGCAGCGAGTGGGGATGATGCTTCGGGAGAACGTGAAGAAGATCGACGTGGTCCCGCAGCGCAAGGTCGACGAGTGGCTCGACGAGAACGACACCGAGGACTTCGAGGAGCTCGCCCGTGCGGTGAAGGCCGACCTGGTGGTGCAGATCGAGCTGGGCCACTTCGACCTGTACTCCGGCAAGACCGTCTACAAGGGCTCGTCGGCCGTGCAGGTGTTCGTCAACGACATGAAGGACGACGGTGCGATCGTCTACGAGAAAGACCTCGGCGAGGTCCTCTTCCCGGTCCACGGCGACGTGCCGATCCAGGACAAGCCGGTCACACAATTCCAGCGCGAGTACGTGGCGGTCGTCGCCCAGCGGATCTCGCACCTGTTCTACGCCCACGACCCCTACGCCGACTTCGCGCTCGACGCGACGGCCGTGAAGTGACGCGTCACCAAGGCCGGCTACTGCGGCTCCTCCGTCACTACAGCTTCGGCGGGGGCCGGGTCGGCTTCGCGGCGGGCGGGTTGGGCTGCGGGCGGTTGGGGCGGTTGTTTTGCTGCTGAGCCAGCCGCTCCGCGAGGTTGCGGAACTCGTCGCGCCACTCCCAGCCTAGCGGCCGGTCGAGCTCGCGCTCGGCCAGCAGCGCCCACGGCGTGCCCTTGTGCTCCGCAGCGACACGCTCGAGGTACGCTCGCGCCTCGCCCGCTTCGGCCTCGGCCCGGCTGCCCGTGAGAATCTCATCCGACGGCGCGAGCACCCAGGTGTCTTTCCGCTCCGACGTGAACTCCATGCCCTGCTTCGCGAGGGCGAGCATCGTGTTGTAGCCTTCGGCGCGGACCTTGGTCGCCAACGCACGCCCCATCGCGAGGTCGTACCCCGCCTGCCAGCGGGGCGAGTCGAGCTCCGGCCGGTCGCCCTCGCCGCGGCGCAGCGTGGCCACGAGCTGCTGGAGCTTCGGCTCCAGGACCGCCGCGGCGCGCTGGGCGACCGACAGGTCCTGCGCGAACTGGGCGTCGTCGAGCTTGGGGAACTCGCGGCGGACGTTCTCGCGCAGCGGCTCGGTCCAGCTGAGCGAGGCCGCTTCGACCAACGCGCGGCGGGCCCCGTTCTCGCGCAGCCGACGCTGGTACTCGCCCGTCGGCACGTAGTCGGGGCGGTAACGCCGCATCAGGCGTTCGTCGAAGAAATAGTCGATCTCCGCCGTGAAGGGGTGGTCGCGGCGGCGGCTCTTGTCGGCGCGTCCCGCCGCCACGCGGAACGCGTGGACCGCGATGTAGAAGCCGCCCGACTCGGCGGCCAGGCGGGTCAGGCCGAACGGGCCAAACCCCGCGTCGAGCGTGGGACCATCGACATCGCCGCGCCCGAAGTAGCCAAGCCGCAAGCGCTCGGGCATGAGCGATTCGGGGCCCTGCCTGACGGGCAAGAACTGCGTCGACTGGTCGAACTGCGGGTCGGGGTCGACGTACCGCACGTAGTTCTCCACCCGGCCGAAGGGCGCCGGCGCGCCGACCACGTAGACGGGCGTCTGCATCGTGCGGCAGAGGTCGACCGCGCGGTCGAGCAGGTGGGTGTCGTCGCCGGCCTCGTCGGTGAAGACGACGACCATCAGGTTGCGTCGTGGGCGCCGGAGCCGGTACCGCTTGTGCCGGTCGACCGACTCGATCACCGCGCTGAAGACATTCTCCATGCCGCCGGCGTCGGGCGTCACGTCGCGGACGGCCTGCTTGATCGCGTCGACGTCGTCCGTGGGTTGGCGGGTGAGGAATTGGACCGTGTCGGCGTAGGCCGCGACGGTGGTCAGCAGCGGCGCGTCGTCGGCGTCGGCGGGATCGCGGTCGAACCCTTCGGCGCCGCGCACCGCGGCGACGCCGAGCTGCTCGTACACGCGGTCGAACCGCTCGACGATCTGCTCGCGTTGGTCGGTGAGGCTGCCCGACCGATCGAACAGCCACACCACCAGCGTCGGACGCTGCTCGAGCGAAAGCAGGATCTCGCCGGTGAGGCGGTCGACGGCGCCTTGGCTGCCGGTCGCGCCGACGGCGCCGACGCCGCGCACCTCCACGTCCCAGAGCAGGTCGGGGCTCGTCGCGAGGGGGGCGGTCGCCTCGAGCGCGGGCAGCTCGCCCAGCCGCGCGAGGGCCGTCTGTTCGATCGACACCTCCGACAGCAACGCGGGGGCGGGCGCCGCGGCCGCGGCGTCGCCGGCGCCGGCGTCGGACAACGCTCCCACGTCGACCGACAGCTCGTCGGCGACGCGGAACGCGTCTTCGGGGGGCTCGTCCGTTTGGGGCGGGACGGGCGAGATCAGCTCCGGGGGGAAATCGATCGGCGACAGCTGGGTGATCAGCCCCAGCACGACCAGCAGCACCGCGTGGGTCGCCAGGCTGGCCAGCCACGGCAGCGGTTCGCCTATCGGCTCGGCGAGTGGGCGCCGCTGGACCGACTTTTGCCGCACGTGCGTTGGCCTTCGAAAAGGTGGGTCGATAGGGGTCGCTCCCTATTATCTTTCGCCCCCACGACGAACCCTGCAACCGAAAGGACGCCGGACTATAGTGGCGAAATGCAACCAGCGGCCGATCCCCGTACCCGTTTCGCGATGTTTGGACGCGATCTTTCCGGCGTCGCCCGACAGGTAACGCTTTATTCGTCCTTCACGGCCCTCTTGTGGGGGGCCGCAGTAGGATCAGCGCAGGCGCCCCCCGCCGCGCCGGCCGAACGCCAGGCGCCCGGAGAGCGGCCAGCCGGGGCCAAGCGGGCGGAGGCCGACCCGACCGACCCGCAGGACGTCGAGCTGAGGACCGCCGACGGCGTGCTTCTGGCGGGCACCTACTACCCCGCGAGCGAGGCGGGCCGCGACACGCCGGTCGTCGTCGCGCTCGCCGACGAGAACGAGTCGCCGATCGTGTTCGACCGGCTGGCGTTCCGGTTCCAAATGCCCGGCCCGAGCGAAGAGCGCGAGCCAATTGCGGTCTTCGCGGTCGCCCTCCGCGGACAGGGGGACAGCACCCGGGTGCGGCGCCCGGACGGCACGGTCGTCGACCGCCGCGGCGCGAAGCTCACCCCGGCCGACGCGGCCGCGATGGTCAAGACCGACATGGAAGCCGTGCGGCGGTTCCTGGTGGAGAAGAACGACGCCGGCGAGCTGAACCTCAACCGCTTGGGCTACTTGGGCGTCGGCTTCGGCGCGCTGGTCGCCGCCAACGCGGCGGCCGTCGACTGGGCCATGCCGGACCTCGACCGCGGCAAGCAAGGGCGCGACGTCAAAGCCCTCGCGCTCGTGTCGCCGCCGTGGAAGTCGCTCGGCCTCGAGATGCTCCAAGCGATCCGGCAGCCGGGCGTGCAGACGCAAGTCGCCGTGCTGCTGACCTACGGCCGCGACGACGACCAGGCCCAGCAGGCCGCTTCGCGGATCGTCGTTCAACTCGAGCGGGGCCGCATGCGGCTGAGCGATGAAGAGACGCCGACCGCGCCGGTGATCGACCGACCGGGCAAGTCGAAGCTGCAGGGCACGGCTTGGCTGAAGCAAGCGGGGTCGGCGGGCGAAGACCTGCTGCTCGAGTTCTTCGCGAATCAACTCGCCAAGCCCGAACTGCCTTGGGTGCAGCGAAGGCTCGACTGAACCGTGCGGCCACGCCGTCCGCGTGGTTCAGTTCTCGGGCGGCTTTTCTCGCGGGCCGCCTTCGGAGGTCTGGTCGCCGCCGGCGGGCGAGGCGCCGCGAGATACGGTTTCGCCCGCTGCGCCCGTTGGCTGGACCGACCGCTTGGCGGGTGGTTTCTTCTCCGGCGGTTCTGGCTCGCTGAAGGGGCGGTTGTCGCGCTTGGGCAGATACTTGCAGAGGAGGATCCCGCCGAAGTAGAGCGGCGTCAGGCACCCGGCCATGGCCAGCAGGCTTTGTGGGTCGGCCGGCGTGAGGATCATCGAGAGCACGAAGATCACCAGCACCGCGTAGCGCCAGTACTTGAGGTAGACCTGCGCGGACGCCACGCCGATCCGATCCAGGAAGAGCATCACCAGCGGCAGCTGGAACGCCACGCCGAACATCAGCGGGAGCAACAGCACAAAGCCGAGCCACTCGTTGATCCGCGGCGTGGCTTCGATGCCTAGCCACGCGTGGAAGCTGAGCAGGAAGCTGATCACGTACTTCAGCACCACGTAGAAAGCGACCGTGGCGCCCACGAGGAACAGCCCGATGCTGACGGGCATGTAGAAGTGCACGTACCGCTTCTCGTGCGGGTACAACCCGGCGGCGACGAACGTCCACAGGAAGTAGAAGACCGCCGGGCTCGCCAGCACGGCGCCCACCACCAACGACGCCCGCACGTAAACCGAGAAGCCGGTCTCCGCGCCGGTGGCGATCAGCCGCGCGTCGCGCGGCGCGGTCCACACGCGGAGTCGCAGCCGATCCGGCATCTCGGCGGGCGCCCCCTCTTGGATCCCGAGCCCCTCGAGCAGTTCCAGGAACTCATCGGGCGACAAGAAGTAGCTCTCGGGGACAAGTCCCTCGTCGAGGAAGCGTTGCTCGGCAGAGCTGGGGTCTTGCTCTTCGGCCTGGAACCGGGCGAGCTTCGTCTGCTGCTCCAACTCGCGGAGGCCCGCTTCGAGCGGCGCCGTCACGAAGCGGATGAAGTCGTCGCCGACGGCCAACCCAACGAGGAAGCCAAGAGAAACCGCGATCACCGCCTTCCACAGCGCCGACCGCAACTCCTCCAGGTGCTCGCCAAAGGACATCTTCGAGTCCTCTAGCGGGTCGTGATTGGGGTCGGTCAGGCGCTTCACGTACAGCGGGCCGGGGGATGGCGGCGGGGGCGGTTCGGCGATAATAGTCGGCCGCAGAGCAGCGGACAACGCGGGCGCCGAAGCTCCGCCACGATCGAGGGCCCGCGTCGATCGCTAATCCGCCCACCCCAAGCACCACGCAAGCTATGCCTCCCTTGAATCACCCGTTGCGGCTCCGGCCCGTGCTGAAGGACTACCTCTGGGGCGGCGAGCGGCTGGGCCAGATGTTCGGCAAGCCGCTCGCCGATGGCGCGATCTGCGCCGAAAGCTGGGAGGTGGTCGACCACCCCGACGGCCAGAGCGTCGTCGAGAAAGGTCCCTTCGCGGGCAAGACGCTCGGCGAACTGGTCAGCGAAAATCCGGAGCAGCTCTTCGGCGGCTACGAACGGGAGCGGGGCGGCCACCCCGAGCGTTTCCCGCTCCTCTTCAAGCTGCTCGACGCGCACAAAACCCTCTCCGTGCAGGTCCACCCGAACGACGCCCAAGCCGCTCGGCAGGACCCGCCCGACCTCGGCAAGACCGAGGCCTGGCTGGTGCTCGCCGCCGAGCCGGGCGGGAAGATCTACGCGGGCCTCAAAGAGGGCGTCGGCCGCGACGAGCTGGCCGCCGCCATCGAAGCGGGCGAGTGCGACCGTTGCCTGCACGTGCTGGAGCCGAGCGTTGGCGACTGCGTGTTCATCCCCGCTGGCACGGTCCACGCGCTCGGCGAGGGGCTCGTGATCGCCGAGATCCAACAAGCCAGCAACACGACGTTTCGGTTGTTCGACTGGAATCGGCTCGATAAAGACGGCCAGCCGCGGCCGCTGCACATCCAGGAGTCGCTCGCGGTGGCCGACTACACACGCGGCCCGGTCGAGCCGCAGACGCCCGAGCCGCTTGGTGACGGCTGGGAGCGGCTGGTCGAGTGCGACAAGTTCCTCTTCGACCGCTGCCGATCCGAGGCGATGCGGCCGACCCAGCTGCCGTTATCCAACGGCCCGCAGATCGTTTGCCTCATCGACGGCGCCGGCCACCTCAAGGGGCAGGGGTACGACGAGCCGATGACCGCCGGCCAAACCCTGCTGCTCCCGGCCGCATGCCCGCCCGGCGAATTCGCCGCGGAGCAGACCGGCGCGGTGCTGCTGTCGATGCGGCTGCCGGACTGATTGCTGGTCGGCCGCGATGCGCCGCATCTCACTTTCCTAAAGCCTACAGCCTAAAGCCTACAGCCTTCTGCTTACTCGCTCCGTTGCTCGTAGACCGCGTGCAGCAGCGCCTCGACGTCCTTGAACTTCGTCTTGGACTTGGTCGCCACGCCGTCGATCAGGCGGCGGGCGTCGGTGTCGCTGTGGCCGAGGGTGCGGAGCACCTCGAACGCCTCCGAGAGCAGGTCGCGCTCGATGTCGCCGGAGGGGGCGTCGTCGCGGCCGACCATCAGGGCGAACTTGGCCGCCTTGCGGCGCAGCTTGGCGATGATCCGCTCGGCGGTCGCGGGGCCGATGCCCGGCAGCGTGGAGAGGCCCTTGGCGTCCTGCTCCTGGATGAGCGTGGCCAGCTCGTCGACCGGGCGGACCATCGCGCGCAGCGCCTTGCGGACGCCGACGCCATCGACCTGGCAGAACATCTCGAAGAACTCGCGCTCGACCGCCGCCGTGAAGCCGACCATCCGCGGCGTGAGCCGCCCCCGCGCCGGGTCGCCCTCGAGGTACTCCAGCGTGTGCAGCGAGGCCTCCTCGCCGATCAGCCCGGCGAGCCGCCGGCGGGCGAACTCGGGGATGAGCACTTCGTATTCGAAAGGCCCGGCGGCCAGCGTGGCCGTGTCGCCGGCGGCCGCGACGACGCGGCCGGTGAGTTTGGTGATCAAGGGAGTAGGCAGAGGGCAGTAGGCAGAGGGCAGTTGAGAAAACGAGCGACTTCTTGTAGCAAACCTGCCCGCTGCCTGCTGCCCTCTGCCCGCTAGTCAGTAAACCTGCCCGCTGCCGGCTGCTCGCTGGCAGCCCAAGAACCAGTGCGTCATCGCGATCGCTAGCGCGTCGGCCACGTCGGGCGGGTCGGGCGGCGCGGATAGCCCGAGCTCGCGGGCGATGGCGAGCTGCACCTGGTCTTTCGGCGCGCGGCCCGCGCCGGTGAGGATGCGTTTGACTTGGGTCGCCGCGTAGTGGTGCACCGGCAGGTCGGCCTGGACCGCGGCCAGGACGATCACCCCCCGGGCGTGGCCCATCAGGATACTGGTCTTCACCCGCTCGTAATGCGAGTAGAGCTCCTCGATGGCGACCGCGTCGGGTTTCAGCGCGGCGATCGCGTCGGCGACCCCCTCGTGGATCTCGCCCACTCTTTGGGCCAGCGACGCGCCACGCGTGCCGCGCACGACGCCCGCCTCGACAAGCCGCAGCGCCCCGGCCGACGCGTCGATCACGCCGTAGCCGGTGGTGTTCAGGCCGGGGTCGATGCCGAGGATACGCAAGGGTGCGATGGGCTAGAGCAGGCGGCGGAACTCTTCGATCGTGAGCCCTGCGTCGCGGACGATCGAGCCCATCGTGTGGGCGTTGATCGGATTGTGCCTGGGGATCGTCAGGATCCGTTCGCCATCGGTCATCACCGTGTGTTTGCCCTCGCGGGCAACAAGGAAGTCGGCCTTCTCGAGTGCGCGGATCGCATCCTTGTGATTGACACCAGGCAGCTTCGGCACGTCAGGCCTCGATTTCGACTTCTCGTACGTCCCGTTCGGTCCAGAGCTCGCGTTGAACCGCGAGGTACTCGCGGATCGCGTCTTGAATGTTCAGCATCGCCTCGGCTTCGTCGGCGCCTTGTGAGTGGCAGCCGGGCAGCCCCAGGACCGACGCCGCAACACCTTCGTTGGAGTGTTCCAATGCAATCTTGTAACGCATGTCTGAGTCTCCCCGGGATCTATCCTACACTCCACTCCGTGCCGCCCGCCCGGTCTTCGAGCGTCACTCCGACCGCCGCGAGGCGGTCGCGGACCGCGTCGGCGGTGGCGAAGTCCTTGTTCTTGCGGGAGTCGGCGCGCAGGTCGATCAGCATCCGCATCACCGCGTCGACGGCGCCCTCGCCGCCGCCGGACCACTCGGCGCCGCCGGGGCGGTCTTCGATGGTCACGCCGGCCAGCTTCAGGCCGTCGCGGATCGCGTCGGCCACGGCGAAGTTCTTCGCCGCGCGGGCCTCGGAGCGGAGGTCGATCACCACGGGCATCACCTTGCCGAGCAACTCGTCGGTCGCTCCACCGGCTTGCGCGGGTGGCTCGCAGAACAACCCGAGGATCCCGGCCAGCTCCTTGATCGTGGTCATCACCAGCTCGAGCGTGGCCAAGTCGGCCGCGTTGGCCGATTCTTCGAGCTTGTGGTCCTCGCAGAACTTGTTCGCCAAGCGAGCCAGCTCGAACAGCTCGGCGACCGCGCCGCCGGTGTTGAAGTCGTCGTCCATCGCGGCGAGGAACTTGTCTCGGCACGCCTCGGCCGCGTTGAGCGTCGGGTCGTCGCCCAGCGCGATGCTCGTGGCGCCGCGGCTTGTCGCGGCGGTGATCGAATAGAAGTCCGCCTTGGCGACGCGCGCGAAGCGCTTGAACAGCCGGTAGAAGGTCTCTAGGCCGGCGGCCGCCTCCTCGATCGCCGGCTCGCTAAACAGCACCGTGCTGCGGTAGTGCGTGCGGAGCAAGAAAAAGCGGATCCGCTCGCCGCCCTGGCGGGCGATCAGCTCGTCGAGCCCGCCCGCGCCCTTGGAGCGGCTCATCTTGCCCCCCTCGTCGGCGGCCGTCTGGCTGTCGCGCTCGGCCTTGCCGCCGATCTTGCCGGCGGCCGAGTCCTTCCGCAGCAAGCCGTTGTGCGCCCAGTACTTCACCATCGGCTTGTGGTGGCGGCACTCGCTCTGGGCGATCTCGTTCTCGTGGTGGGGGAACACCAGGTCGAGGCCGCCGCCGTGGATGTCGAAGGTCTCGCCGAGCAGCTTCTTCGACATCGCGGAGCACTCGATGTGCCACCCGGGGCGCCCTTGGCCCCAGGGGGAGTCCCACGAGGGCTCGCCCTGCTTGGCGGCCTTCCAGAGCGCGAAGTCGGCCGCAGAGCGCTTCTTCTCCGCCGCGCCGCCGCCGTCGCCTTGCATGCCCTCGACGGTGCGGTTGGAGAGCTTGCCGTAGTCGGCGTCCTTGGCGACGTCGAAGAACACGTCGCCGCCGGCCTCGTACGCGTAGCCCTCGTCGACGAGCCCCTCGATGAAGGCGATGATGTCGCCCATGCACTCGGTCGCGCGGGGGAAGTCGTCGATCGTCGTGACGCCCAGCGCCGCGAGGTTCGCGTTGTAGTCCTCGATGTTCAACTCGGCGACCTGGGCCATCGTGAGGCCCTGCTCGGCGGCCGCCTTGATGAGCTTGTCGTCGACGTCGGTGATGTTGACGACCCAGCGGACCTCGTACCCGCAGTAGGTCAGGTAGCGCTTGATGGTGTCGAACAGCACGGGCCCGACCATGTGGCCGATGTGGGCCTTGCCGTAGACCGTCGGCCCGCACAGGTAGATCCCGACCTGGCCCGGCTTCACGGTCTCGAAGGGCTCTTTCTTCTTCGAGAGCGTGTTGTAGATCGTGAGCGTCGGGTGCGGGCCGGCGTCGGTCGCCGGGTCGAACGTCGCGGGCGAGGCGAGGGCCATTTGGGATTGCGGGATTCGGATTGCGGAATTGGCGACTCGAGCCGCCGGCGGGAGCCGGCGGACGCAAACCCCTAGGGTACGGGGAACCGGGCAACCGGGGGAAGATCGGTCGGCGGGAGAGTAGGCAGTAGGCAGAGGGCAGTAGGCAGCGAAGCCCGGCGTCGATGGCGTCTGCTGCCTACTGACTACTGGCCACTGGCGACAAGCAAAGCCACGCACCGCGCGTCGATCGCCTCCTCGCGGCCGACGGGGCCGACGCCCTCGCCGGTCTTGGCCTTCACGTTGACCTGTGTGACCGAGACCCCCAGCACGCCGGCGATCGCGTGCCGCATCGCGTCCTTGTACGGGGAGAGCTTCGGCTGCTGCGCGTGGACCACGCAGTCGAGGTTGACCAGCTCGTAGCCCTTCTCCCGCACGCGGCGGATCGCCTCGCGGAGGAACTCGGCCGAGTCGCGGCGGCGGTTCTCGGCATCGGTGTTGGGGAAGAGCTCGCCGATGTCCGGCAAGCCGGCCGCGCCGAGCAGCGCGTCGGTGACCGCGTGCAGCAGAACGTCGGCGTCGGAGTGGCCGAAGAGGCCCCGCTCGTGCGGCACATCGACCCCGCCCAGGCGCAGTGGCCCAGAGAGCTTGTCGCCGAGTCGGTGGCGGTCTTCGCCGAGGCCGATACGGAGGTTCATAAAGTCCACCGCGGAGTGCGCGGAGGACGCGGAGGGAAAGAAAAAAGGGGAGGGCGGATTTCCGCCCTCCCCCGGATCTTCGCGATCTCCGCGTCCTCCGCGGTGAAACGGATCAGCTCGCCACGGCGACGGACTCGGCCGCCTTCGCGAGCGCGTCGGCCTTGTCGGTCTTCTCCCAAGAGAACTCGCCGTTGGGGCCGGGCTCGCGGCCGAAGTGGCCGTGGGCCGCGGTGGCGCTCATCACGGGCCTGGTGAGGCCGAGCTCGGCGATCAGGCCGCGGGGCGTGAGCTTGAAGTGCTCGCGGATGAGCTTGATCATCACGTCCTCGTCGACCTTGCCGGTGCCGAACGTGTTCACGTTCACGCTCACCGGCTCGGCCACGCCGATCGCGTAGGCGAGCTGCACCTCGACCTCGTCGGCCAGGCCGGCCGCCACGAGGTTCTTCGCCACGTAGCGGGCCATGTACGCGGCCGAGCGGTCGACCTTGCTCGGGTCCTTGCCGCTGAACGCGCCGCCGCCGTGGCGGCCGCGGCCGCCGTAGGTGTCGACGATGATCTTGCGGCCGGTCAGGCCGGTGTCGCCGTGCGGGCCGCCGATGACGAACTTGCCGGTCGGGTTGATGTGGTAGGTGATCTCGCCGTCGACGTACTCCTTGGGGAGGACCGGCTCGATCGCCTTCTTGATGATCTCTTGCTTGGCCTCGTCGGTGATCTTCGTGCCGCACTTGGCGAGGATCGACTCGTCGTGCTGGGTGCTGACGACGATCGTGTCGATCCGGATCGGCTTGTTGTCCGGCCCGTACTCGACGGTGACCTGGCTCTTGGAGTCCGGCCGCAGCCACTTGAGCTCGCCCGATTGGCGCAGCTGCGCGAGCTTCTCCACGATGCGGTGCGACACGTGGATCGGCAGCGGCATGAGCACGTCGGTCTCGTTGCACGCGTAGCCGAACATCAGGCCTTGGTCGCCCGCGCCCTGCTCGCCCTCGACGTCCGACGCCTTGTCGACGCCCTGCGCGATGTCGGCCGACTGCTCGTGGATCGCGTTCAGCACGCCGCAATCGTGGCTGAAGCCGATCGACGGGTCGGTGTAGCCGATCCGCTTGATCGTCTCGCGGACCACCTTCTGCACGTCGACGTAGTGGCTCGTGCGGACCTCGCCGGCGACCACCACCTGGCCGGTCGTGCAGAGCGTCTCGACGGCGACACGCGCGTTGGCCGGGTCGGGGTCGTGGGCGAGGATGTCGTCGACGATGGCGTCGGAGATCTGGTCCGACACCTTGTCGGGGTGCCCCATCGAGACTGATTCGCTAGTGAAGAGGTAGTTGCCGGACGCCACGTGGGAACTCCTGAGGGTCGCTGCGGGCCCGCCGCGGGGCCGTGTTGGGTTTCTGACAATCTAGTAAGATATCCGGCCCACGGGGGCTATCGCAACGGGGACACCCCGCGGCGCGCGGGTTTCACCGCTACCGTGCCTATAGGCTCCGGGGGCGCCCACCGAGACCGCTTCGGGCCGCCAGGCCTGCCCCGCCCGGCACGACAGCTGCTTGCGACCCGTGTCGCGGCTCGGACCCGCCGCGCCCGGGAAATCACAAGAACAACGAAGCACGAGACCACCGCGTCAGAGGAGTCGCCAAACCGATGCCCGCCCCCGCCGAACTCGCCGACCGCCTCGCCCGCCACGGCCAAGAGCACGTGCTCCGCTTCTGGGACGAGCTCTCCGACGACCAGCGGCAGCGGCTGGCCGGGCAGCTCGACGCGATCGACCTGGACGAGATCGCCGCCCTTTACGCGGGCGACGTCGACCAGCCCGACTGGGAGGCCGCCGCCCGCCGCGCCGAGCCGCCCCGCGCGATGCGGCTGGCCGACCGGCAGTCGGGGCAGGGCGGGGGATTGGGGGTGACCCGCGAAGAGGCGGAGAAACGCGGCAAGGCCGCGCTCGACGCGGGCAAGGTCGGCGTGCTGCTCGTCGCAGGCGGGCAGGGCAGCCGCCTGGGCTTCGAGAAGCCCAAGGGCATGTACCCGATCGGCCCGGTGTCCGCCGCCACGCTGCTGCAGATCCACCTAGAGAAAGCCGTCGCCCTAGCCGAGCGGCACGGCGTGGGCGTTCCGGTCTACCTGATGACCAGCCCGGTCACACACGACGACACGGTCGAGTTCCTCGCCGAGCACGACCGCTTCGGCCTCGCCGAGGACGACCTGTTCATCTTCCGCCAAGGCACGATGCCGGCGGTCGACAAAGAGACCGGCAAGCTGCTGCTCGCCGACAAGGGCGAGCTGTTCCTCAGCCCCGACGGCCACGGCGGCACGGTCGCCGCGCTCGCGACCTACAAGTCGGGAACGTCGGGCAAGTCGGGAACGTCGGGCAAGTCGGAAATGGCCGGCAGGCCGGGCGGCGAAAACGCCGTGGAGCACATGAAGCGCCGCGGGATCGAGTGCCTCTACTACCTGCAGGTCGACAACCCGCTCATCCCGATCGGCGACAAGGAGCTGATCGGCTACCACCTGGCGACCGACAGCGAGCTGACGAGCGTCGCCGTAGCGAAGGAAACGCCCGACGAGAAGCTCGGCAACTTCGTCATGCTCGACGGCAAGCTGTGCGTGATCGAGTACAGCGACTTCCCCGCCGAAGTGGCCGCCCAGACCGACGAAGGGGGCGGCCTCCGGTTCTGGGCCGGCTCGATCGCCGTGCACGTGTTCGGCGTGGCGTTCCTCGAGCGGATGCTCGCGCTGAAAGACGCGCTGCCGTTCCACATCGCCAAGAAGAAGGTGCCGCACCTCGGCGCCGACGGCGAGCCGGTCGACCCGTCCGAGCCGAACGCGCTGAAGTTCGAGCGGTTCATCTTCGACCTGCTGCCGCAAGCCGAGAACCCGATCGTCGTGGAATACGCCGAAGAAGAGATCTTCGCGCCGCTCAAGAACGCGCCCGGCGCCCCGAAGGACACGGCCGAGTACGTGCAGCGTTTCCTCGTGAACCAGCACCGCGGCTGGCTCCAGGCGGCCGGCGTCGAACTGCCGGCCGACACGCCGGTCGAGATCAGCCCCCTCTGGGCGCTCGACGCCGAGGGCGTCCTCGAACGCGCGGCCCGCGGGCCGATCGCGGTCGACGGGCCGACTTACCTGCGCTGAGCGCCGGACGGCGGGTCGCTGTTGACCACGGATGACGCGGATTGCACGGAGGTCGTTCGATCCGTGTCATCCGTGCTATCCGTGGTTGGCTGCTTCTCAGCAAGCGCCAAGCGGACCGCCTCGACGCGCTCCGGCGGAATCACGGGCCACCGGCGCAGCACCCGCGGCGCCCCGGCGATGACCCGCTCCGGCGCGAGCCGCACGCCCTCGGGCGTGTCGACCAACTCGAGCCGGCCGTCCTCCCAACGCCAGTGCTTGCCGCGGACGTGCATCCCGCTATCGAAGACAGACAGGGACGTTTCGGCGATCATGCTGGCGTGAACTGCCGACATCGCACCGATCCAAACCAATAATAGGTTCACGGAAAGGTCGGGTCGAGCGTAGATGCTGCACGCAAAAACGGTCACCCCGACCCCTGCGACGATCGCATGACGCATCAGGTCGATGCGCGCCGGGACGAGAAGCCGTTGCTTGCCGGAAGGTCGGCGTTGCCAGAAGTTGGCATGTGCCCGGGCGTATGCAATCGTCTGAAGGACGATTGAAGCCCACACCTGACCCATCATAAAAAAGAGAAAGCTAAGTCCCGCATCTATCGAAAGCAGCAGTCCCCGACGGATCTGGGCTCCTGCGATGCCAATCGCGCCGGCGTAAAGAGCGAGAAGGGTTGTCGCCCCAATCAATTGCGCTACTGAGTAGCGCCTTCGAAGGAGCAGGCCGTTGAGTCTCGCAAACTGTTAAGCGGTCAGAGAAAGAAAGCCGAAGACCATGATCGGCACAAACAGCTGTGGTCCAGTTAATTCGACGGCGGCTCGCAACACTACGTCGCGGGCGTGAAGCACCGGCCCGCCCAGCCCCGTTTGCCAAACCACCACCCAGATACCGATCGCGATCGCGATGCACAGGAGCGTGTCGCGGGCGGCTCGCTCGGGCGTGGCGGGTCGCTTCGGCATCGCTGGGCACTAGTCCTGTGGCAATCGGCCCTCGGTTGCCGACTATGCTACTCCGAACGGCCATCAGCGGGCCCCAAATCCGTCGGCGCCCGCCGACGGCTGAGCCCAACTGACCACCAACCACTAACCACTCACCACGACCCACCCACCCCGTGAACGAAGTCGAACTCAAATTCCCGCTCGGCGACCGGGCCGACTTCGCCGCCCGGCTGGCCACGCTCGGCGCTGTGCTCGGATCGACGATCGAGCAGGTTGACGCCTATTACAACCACCCGGCGCGCGACTTCGCCCAAACCGATGAGGCGCTGCGCCTGCGGTCGGTCGACGGCGAGGACCGGCTCACCTACAAGGGCCCCAAGCTGGGCGGAGCGGCGCGGACGCGCGAAGAGATCGAGCTGCCGCTGGCCGCCGGCACGGCGGGCGGGTGGGCCGATGTGCTCGACCGGCTCGGTTTCCGCCGGGTCGCCACGGTCAGCAAGCGTCGCACCCTCTACCGCTTGGACCGCGGCCGCACGTACGAACTGTCGATCGACGACGTCCAGGGCCTCGGCCTCTTTGCCGAAATCGAGACCCTCGCCGAGCCGGCCGACAGCCACGCCGCAGCGGACGACGTCGCCCGGCTGGCCGCGGAGCTCGGCCTGAGCGACCCCGAGCCGCGCAGCTACCTCGAACTCGTGCTGGCAAACAGCGAACGCTAAACCCCCAAGCGAAATCAGCCGTCGGCGGAAGCCGACGGATCCCCGCGCCACCGCAGCCGGCGCCGCGCCGCAGGGTGGGCCGATTGCCCGGGCGTGCCTATGGTGGGAGGTCCCTCCCAACCGCTGCCTGCGGCCCCCGCCCGGTTATGTCTCGTGTTGTCCCCACCGCCCCCGCTGCGCCGGTCGCGCCGGCCGAGCCGCGCGGCGCCGACGCGTCGCACGGCGGGCGCCCGGGGGCGGAGCGGCGGAACTTCGTGTGGCTGGTCGTGCACCAGGTGCTCTTCCGGGTGGGCTGGGTCTTCAAGACCGAGAGCATCGTGATGCCGTACTTCCTCGACCTGCTCGGCGGCGGGGCGGTCGTGCGGAGCCTGCTGATGGTGCTCAACCGGATCGGCGCCAGCCTGCCTCCGGTCCTCTACGCGCGGCGGCTGAAGCTGATGCCGCAGAAACGCTGGAGCCTGATGGCGACCACCATCGGCGCCGGCATGCCGTTCGCCGTGATCAGCGTGCTGTGGGCCTCCGACGCGTGGCGGGCGGCCGACGGCGCGCCAGCGTGGTGGACCAAGTGGGTGTTCCTCGCGCTCTACGGCTGGTTCTTCGCGGTCGTGGGGCTGAACCAGCTGTCGGTCCAAACGGTGCAGGGCAAGCTGGTCCGCGCGGAGCGTCGGGGCCGGCTGTTCTCGCTCGGCGTGATCTTCGGCGCGCCGCTGGCGGTGCTCGCCGTCACGACGCTCATGCCGGTGTTCCTCGCCATGCCCGGCGGCGGGTTCGACTACCTGTTCGCCGCGCCGGCCATCGCGTTCACGCTCGCGGGCCTCACGATGCTGGCGATCCGCGAGACCGACGACGACTTCTCCGAGCCCCACGCGAACGGCCTCCGCCGCGTCCGCCGCGCGGCGTGGCTGCTGTTCGAAGACCCCCGCATGCGCCCCGTGGCGGTGGCGACCGCGCTCTACAGCTCGGCCTTCACGCTCTTCCCGCATTACCAGACCCTTGCGCGCGAGTCGGCCGGCGCGGGGTTCGACGTGCGTTCGCTCGTCACCTGGACGGTCACGCAGCACGTGGCCGTGGCCGTCGCGAGCCTCATGGCGGGGCCGATCGCCGACCGCTTCGGATCCCGCCGCGCGGTGCAGCTGGCGATGCTCGGCGCCGCGACCGCGCCGCTCACCGCGATCGCACTAGCCACCGGCGGCGCCTCCGCGTCGGGTCAGGCGTACTGGCTCGTGTTCCTGCCGCTGGGCTTCACGCCGGTCACCAACAAGATGCTGCTCAACTACACGCTGGAGCTCGTCGGCCGAGAACACCATGCGCAGTACACCAGCTCGGTCGGCCTCTGCCTGGCCGCGCCCGTCGTTGTCGGCTCGCCGCTGGTCGGCTCGCTCGTGTGGCGCTTGGGCATCGTCCCGGTCCTCGCCGGCGGCGCGGCGGTCATGCTGCTAGCGGCCGCGATGACGCACCGCATGGTGGAAACGCGGGGCGGGTAGGGGGGACGAGGGACGGGGGACGAGGGACGGGGGACGGGGGACGAGGGAAGCGGGAAGCGGGAAGCGGGAAGCGCGGGGCGGGCGGTTTGCGGCTTGGCGGGCCCGCGGAAACCGGCGCAGCGGGGGGCTGGGGGATTTGGAACAATCCGCCCGCGGCCGGGCGTCCGGCTCGCTTTCCTTCGGTACACCCGCTGCCCTCGACCCCGCGGCGATGACGATCTTCTTCTCTGTCGGCGAACCGAGCGGCGACCTCCACGGCGCCAACCTGATCGGTGCGCTGCGCCGCACGAGCGGCGACGCGATCCGCTTCGTCGGCTTCGGCGGGCCAAAGATGGCGGCCGCCGGCGCCGAGCTGCACCACGACCTGACCGCGCACGCGGTGATGGGCTTCTTACAAGTGGTGGGCGTGATCCCCCGGTTCTTGCGACTCGCGGCCGAGGCCGAGGACTACTTCAGAGAGCACCGTCCCGACGCGGTCGTGCTCGTCGACTTCCCCGGCTTCAACTGGCACATCGCGCGGCGCGCCAAGCGGCACGGCGTGCCGGTCTTCTACTACGGCACGCCCCAGCTCTGGGGCTGGGCGCCGTGGCGCGTGCGCAAGCTGCGGCGGTGGGTCGACCACGCGCTGTGCAAGTTGCCTTTCGAAGAGGCTTGGCTGCGCGAGCGCGGCTGCAACGCGACCCACGTGGGCCACCCCTACTTCGACGAGCTGCACGGCCGCCGCCTCGACGAGATTTTTTTGGCCGAACAACGCGACGCGCCGGGACCCCTCGTGACGCTGTTGCCGGGATCGCGCACGCAAGAAGTCAAGGCGAACCTCGCCACGCTGCTGGAGGCCGCGCGCCTCGTGCGCCAACAAGCGCCCAACGCCCGGTTCGCTGTCGCCGCTTTCAAGCCCGCGCACGCGGAGCGTGTCCGCGCGGCGATCGCCGCGAAGGGCTTCGCCGACGGGCCGGCGCCGTCGGTCCACGTCGGCCGCACGCCGGAGCTGATCGAAGCGGCGCGTTGCTGCTTGGCGGTGTCCGGCTCGGTGTCGCTCGAGCTGCTGCACCACGCGAAGCCCACCGCGATCACGTACCGCGTGTCGTGGCCGATGCACCAGGTGCAGAAGCTGTTCCGACGCGTGCGGTACATCACGCTCGTGAACCTGCTCACGACCGACGAGCTGTTCCCGAAGCGAGTGGGCGTCTACGACCCAGCGGACCCGCGCGACGCGCACGCGCTGATGCCCGAGTACCTCACCTGGCGCGACCCCGCTCCAAGCCTCGCGCGGCACGCCGTCGAGTGGCTCACCGACGAGCCGAAGCGCGACGCCCTCGTCCGCCGGATGCACGCGCTGCGTGACCAGATCGGCGCCGCGGGCGCGTCGGAGCGAGCGGCCGAGTACCTGCTCCGCGAGCTGCCCGGTGCGGCGGCGTCCCGGGCCGCCTGAGGGGTCGCTCGAGGGGCCCTCCCGGGGGCCCGACGCTGGGCGGGCGTGCGGCGGGGTGGTGTAATCGGGCCTTCGTTTCCCGAGCTTTTTCAACCACCGAGCCCCGATGCTGTTCACGAACGTCACGCCCTCGCCGTTTGACCTCTCGTTCCGCCTGCTGGGCGTGCCGGTGCGGATCACGCCGGTCTTCTGGGTCGTCGCTTTGGTGCTCGGGGGCTCGGCGTCGCCGGACATGGCGGTCGTTTGGGTGGCGGCCGTATTGTTGTCGGTGCTCGTGCACGAGTTCGGCCACGCGCTGCTGCAGCGGGGCTTCGGCGGCGAGCCGAGCATCGTGCTCTACGCGTTCGGCGGCTACGCGTCGGCCGTCGGCGTGCGCGACGGCTGGTGGCGGTCGGTGCTGATCTCGCTCGCGGGACCAGCGGCGGGCTTCGCGCTGTTCGGGCTCACGTGGGCGGCGAGGCAGAGCTTCGGCCTGCCCGACTCGCCGCAGGCGCGCGTGTTCGTCGGCAGCTTGCTGTGGGTCAACCTGGTCTGGAGCCTCGTCAACCTCGCGCCGATCTACCCGCTCGACGGCGGTCGCGTCGCGCGCGAGTTGTGCGTGCGCTTCTTGCCCGCGACGACGGGCGTCGTCGCTTCGTTGTTGTTGTCGATCACCGTTGCGCTCGCTCTGGCGGTCTGGTCTTGGAACGCGACGGGGTCACTCTGGAACGTCGCGTTGTTCGCTGCGCTCGCTTTCGAGAACTACCAAACGCTGCAGCAGTACAACCTGTCGCGCGGCGCTTGAGCGCGCCGGAGCGTTCGGTCGGCGCGCTGAGCAGCGCCGCGCTCCGCGCTACAATTTTCGAAAAACCTGTTGCGGCGCTTGCACTAATGCTTACAGTAGCAGCGCAGGTACGGCCGATAAGGTCGACACCGACGCGCAAGCGCGTGTTGCTGAGCCGGCTCACTCGTAACGAGCTCGGTGACTCGACTCGAGTCGATGGCGACACCGACCTCGCACGCGGCGGTCGATCGGAGTCGGTCGTCGAGAGTCGCTGCGGAAGAGCGGCTCGTTCCCGATGCGGCTGACGCGCGCTGTGCCGAACTTACGAACGCAGCCGCCCGTCCACCGCGACTCGTTTTGAGGAGGAAGAACGTGGCGAAAAAGAAGAAGGTGACCAAGAAGAAGACGGCCAAGAAGGTCGCGAAGAAGAAGTCGGCCAAGAAGAAGGCCGCGAAGAAGAAGGGCGCCAAGAAGAAGGGCGTCAAGAAGAAGTCGGCCAAGAAGAAGGCCGCGAAGAAGAAGGGCGCCAAGAAGAAAAAGAAGAAGGCCGCCAAGAAGAAGACGGCCAAGAAGAAGGCCACCAAGAAGAAGACGGCCAAGAAGAAGGTCCGTCGGAAGAAGACCGCCTGAGCGGCGCCGCCGCTGCAGCGGTTAATCGACACAGACCAATCGAAGCCGCGCGTCGGGCCTCCCGCCGCGCGGCTTTTCTTGTTGCGGCGCAAGGGTTTGCGCCGAAGCGCCGCGGCGCAGCCACCGCGTCGAGACGCGCCGCTGAGCCCTCTGCTGGGCCCCTCTGCTGAGCCCCCGAACGGGCCCTCGGTTGGCCTACAAGACCGGCAGGCTAGGCGTCGCGGCGGCGCCCCCTCGCCGGTCGATGATCCGCCGCACCGTGTTGCGGGTGATCTCCAGCAGCGGCGCCGCGATGGCGTCGTCGTCGTAGGCCTCGGCCATGCGGCCGTCGTCGCCGCGGCGACGCAGGTCCACGTTGATCGGCGCCGTGCCGAGGAAGGGCACGCCGAGTTCGGCCGCCTTCTGCCGCGCGCCGCCGGAGCCAAAGATGTCGTGGCTCACGCCGCACTCGGGGCACACGAACACGCTCATGTTCTCGACCACGCCGAGGACGGGCGTCTTGACCTTGCGGAACATGGCGATCGCCTTGACCGCGTCGAGCAGCGCCACGTCTTGCGGCGTGCAGACCACGACCGCGCCGGTAAGCGGCAGCAGTTGCGAGAGCGTCAACGCGATGTCGCCGGTGCCAGGCGGCATGTCGATCAGCAGGTAGTCGAGGTCGCCCCACTCGGTGTCGCGGAGCATCTGGGTGACCGCGCCGTGCAGCATCGGCCCCCGCCAAACGACCGCCTCGCCGGCCGGGACCATCAGCCCCATGCTGATCGCACGCAGCCCGTGGGCCTCGATCGGCTGGAGCTTCCCGTCGGACGCCGTGGGCCGCTCGGTGATCCCGAGCAGGTGCGGCACGCTCGGCCCGTACACGTCGGCGTCCATCAAGCCGACCTTCGCGCCGGCGTTCCGCAGGCCGAAAGCGATCGCCGCGGCGATGGTGCTCTTGCCCACGCCGCCCTTGCCGCTGCCCACCGCGATCACGCTCTTCGCCGTCACGCCGATCTGGCCGAGCTTCTCGGCCGGGCGGTCGAGCTCGGTGGCGGTGACTTCGACTTTCTCGGCCTCCCAGTCCGACTGCGCGGCGATCACCTCGCGCAGCTCGGCGAGGGTCTCGTCGCGGAGGGGGGCGGCCCAGCTGGTGAGGGCGATCTCGACCGCGAGCCGGCCGTCGCGCTCCTGGACCGCGCGGACCTGCTCCATGGCCCCCAGCGGCCGGCCGGTCTCGGGGTCGGGGAACGAATCGACGACGGCGCGGGCTTTCTGCAGGTCGGCCATGGGAGGTCGGGCGAAGCGGGGGTCGGAGAGGGTGGGGGGCAGAGGCCGCCCGGCCCGGCGGCAGGCCCGGCGGAGCGGCTCACGACCGAGTCTATAGGCCCCGCCGCCGGCGAGTAGCCGGGGCGCGGGGCCGGGTCGGGCCGGTTCTGCCGTTTTTTCGCTCAATGCCGTCTGTGCCGCCGGCCGATCAGACCATTCAGCGGAGCCGCACGCCGAGGGCGCGCCGGCCCGAATCGCGCGACGCTCCGCACCGGGCGTCGCTACCGGGGGGGGAACGACTGATGATCCGCAAGCTCTTGTGCGCGGCCGTGGCGGCCGGCGCTGTGGTGGTGGGTTCGCCGCAGGCCGAGGCCCAAAACGCCTACGGCCGGCAGTTCAGCGGCACTTATACCAGCACCGACTGGAACCGCTTCTACCACTACCCGTACGTGTACTACCCCCAGAACTACTGGGGCAGCGAGTACTACCGCTCCGCCGACAGCCTGTACTACCGGTACCCGCCCGAGATGCGGATCCCGGTCTACAACAAGCGGTGGCACAACTACTACCCAAGCCCCCGCCAATTCCACTCGGGCCACCACTTCGTGCTCGACGTTTTCTGAGGCCGCGAGTGCGAGCGACGTCTTGCCGAAGGCAAGCGGAGCCGCCAGGAGCGCAGCACTCGGGCCACCACTTCGTGCTCGACGCGTTCTGATTCCGCGGGGTGCGAGCGACGTCTTGCCCGGAGGCAAGCGGAGCCGCTCGAGACGTAAGCCGAGCGACGTCTTGCCGAAGGCAAGCGGAGCCGCCAGAAACCCGGCCTCGTGCAGAAGGCCTGAGCCCCGGGGCGTCAGCCCGGGGAGTTGCGCCAGAGTTGGTTCGGCTCGCGACCCCCCGGGCTGACGCCCCGGGGCTCAGTTGCTTTTCTGGCGTCGCAGTGGGCTTGTCGGCTCGGTCGGCGGTTTGCGGACCGTCGGCTATCGGCTTTGGCTGTTCAACAGCTTCTGCGCCCGATCGGCCGCCTCGGTTCCGCCGTGGTCGCTGACGATCCGCTCGAGCTGGCTCTTGCCCCGGCGCATGGCCGCCGGGCCGCCTCGCGCGGCGGTGGCTATCGCCTTCTCGAGAAGGTTCGCTGCCTCGACCTGGCGCTCGATCTCGGCGTCCTCGGCGAGCTCGTCGCGTTTGGTCTCGACCCGATCGACCAGCGGCAGGTCCTCGTAGTCGGAGAACTGTTCGACGATCCGGTTGAGCGCCTTGTAAGCGGCCCACTTGTCCCCCTCGTCGAGCGCGTCCTTCGCTTGCTTGGCGAGCTCGGTGGCGTGTTCGCTGACCGCGGTTTGGAGCCGCTCGGCCGCGCTCTTGACGCCCTCCTCGTTGCTCGACGCCGCGCGGTTGACCGCGCGGGCGGCGGACGCGAAGTCGCCGAACTCGATGCTCTCCCAGGCGCGCATCAGCTCGCGCGGGATCCCTTGGGGCGCCACGCGCCACGCGGCGCCTTCGAGCGCCTGCTTGACGGTCGCCTCGAAGTCGGTTCCCACGCCCGACTCGATCTCCCCTTCGCCGTTGAGGGAGCGGACGGCGAAGTACGGGCCCTGCGGCGTGAGGGCGGGCACGCCCATCGCGTTGGCGAGCGACCCGTTGGGGTCGTGGACCAGGCGCCACTGCACGCGGTTGCGGCTGACGTAGCGCCCCAGCTCGCGCGGGTCGGTCCCGGAGTTCACCGCCACGAACAGCACGGGCTCGCCCTGGTGCTTCGCGGCCATCGCGTTGAGCATCGGCCACTGCTCGGCGCACGCTGCGCACTGCTCCTCGAAGAAGTAGAACACCACGCCCTTCCCGTCGAGCGCCGCCATCGACAGCGGCGGGGAGTTGGTCCACAGCCGCGGGTCGGCGGGCAGCTCGACCTGGTCCGCGTCGATATTGACCGGGCCGCCGGTCGCGGCGGCCGACGCGGCTAGCTGGGCCTGTTGCTGCGCCCGCTCGCGAGCGCGGAGCTCGGCTAGCGCGCGCGGCCCCGTTTGCGCGAGGGCGGTCGCCGCGGGGGCGACGGCCGCCACGGCGATCAGGAGGTATCGATTGGAGTCGGCAGGACGCATTCTCGCTGTTCCGTGATTAGGAGGCTCGGTCGGGTGAGCGGGCCGTCGTCGGTTCGGCCGACACGCGCCGATTTGTTCCGCCGCCGGCGGGCCGCCGGCCCCGGCCGCCGACAATTCTAGCTCGCCGCAAAGGCGGCCTCACTCGGGGGTGCGCCCCTCGACGAGCTCTTTTTCCCACTGCTGCATCAGCGGCCAGCCGGTCGCGCAGGTGCCGAAGTCGGCCAGGTGCTGGTAGCCTTCCAGCCGCGCGATGGTCGCGTCGATCAGCCGGTCGTCCTTGCGGAACGCCGGCCCGTGGCTGGGCAGCAGCCAGCGCACGTCGCTGTCGCGGATCCGGCGGAGCGACCGGACGAAGTCTTCGAGGTTGCTGCCGTGGTGCGCGTCGATCACGCCGACCGAACCGTCCCGGAAAAGGTTGTCGCCGGAGAACAGCAGCTCCCCGAGCCGGAAGGCGAGCTGGCCGTCGGTGTGGCCCGGCGTGTGCCAGACCTCGAGCTCGAGTCCGCCGATCCGGATGACGTCGCCGTCCTCAACGAGCCGCTCGCACTTAACCGGCGGCATCGGCAGGTCGATCCCCTGCGCGCCGATGTGGGCGAACGTGGCGATCCGGTCGCCCGACTCGAGCTTCTTGGCCGCTACCGGGTGGCAAGCGACTTGGGTCTTGAGGATCTGCTTCGCCTTGGCGAGGCCCTGGATATGGTCCACGTCGGCGTGCGAGGCGATCAGCGTCACGCACCGTGAGAACGGGAAATCGAGCTGCCGGATCAGCTCCAGCACCTCGTCGACGGCGTCCTCGTAGCCGATGTCGATCAGCGCCCACGCGTCGTCGTCGTAGATCAGGTAGACACTGCAAGTCACGCGTCGCCGCGCCTGATGGTTCAGTTCGATGACGTTCGGGAATAGCGGCGTCCGCTGCAGCATGCCGTTGATCGCAGTTGTCGAGAGGGGTTTGGCGCCTGCGGCCGTCCGCGAGTGCTCGTTCCGCCAATAATACGGGCGGTTTGGCGCTACCCGCAAGCAAGCGGCCCAGAGTCACCGGCTCCGCCGCCCGCCGGCTGACCGGCTCCGCCGCCCGTCAGCCGCGGAGAATCGCCGCCAGACCGGCCCGGTAGTCGGTGTAAGCGAGTTTCACGCCGAGCCGCTCGACGAGCAGCCGGTTCCGCACCCGCTTGTCCGCCGCGGCCCGCGCCGCTCGGGGCGAGCCGGGCTCGGGCTCGACGAACCGCGGCGGCGGGGCGCCGAGCAGCCGCGCGGCCTCGGCGTAGTAGTCGCTCCGCTGCGGGGGAGAGCCGTCGCTCACGCAGACCACACTCGGCGGCGCGCTTGCTTGGGCGGCCGCCAACACGGCCGATGCGGCGTCATCCACATGGATTAGATTCAGCCAGCCCGTCTGCGGAGCGGCGATCGGCTCGCCCCGCCGCAGCGCGTCGGCGTAGGGCAATCGGCCCGGCCCGTAGATGCCCGCGAGCCGGAGCGTGACCCCGCGGTCGCGGCGCCCGCCGCTGTGCAAGGTCTGCTCCGCCGCGAGCGACGCCTTGCCGCCGTCGCGCGACGGGTTTGCCGGCGTCGCTTCGTCGACCCAGTCGCCGCGGGCGTCGCCGTACACGCCGGTCGTGCTGATGTAGATGATGCGTCCCGCGTTCGGCGCGGCGGCGAGCACGTTTTGTAGCCCGGCGGCGTAGACCTCGAGGATCGACGCGGCGGCCGAGCGGTCGTACCCCACCGCGTACAGCAGCGTGTCCGCTGTGGGCAGCCCGCGGAGCGACTCCGGAGCGGTCACGTCCGCCACGAGCGGCTCGAGCCCCTCTTCGGCCAGGCGATCGGCGCGCTCGCTGCTCCGTGTGACGGCGATCACCCGATCGCCCCCCGCACGCCAACGGTCGGCGACCCGCTTGCCGAGGTAGCCGCAGCCGAAGATCAACCGTGTCGCCATCACCGATCTCGGGCCGTGGGGGCGTGCCGTTCGTCCGCCGACCAACGTACCCGGATCGGCCCCGGTCCGATACACTCGGCCGCTCGGCACAGAGCGATCCACAAGCCCGCGGCGCCCCCGGCACGCCGCGTGCGGCCACCCCGAGGGCGATTCCGAACGATGAGTGCAGACTCCGACTCGCGCGAACAACTGCCGCACCTGGGTTGGCTCGAGTGGTGCGCGTTGCCCGAACTGGGTGTCCCCTTGTTGCAAGCGAAGGTCGACACCGGCGCGAAGACCTCGTCGCTCCACGCGGAAGAGCTGGAGATCGTCGACGTGGGCGGCAAGCACGTGGCGCGTTTCTTGGTCCACACGCGTCGCGCCGAATACCGTTGCGAGTGCCCCGTGCACGACGAGCGGCACGTGAAGAGCTCGTCGGGCCACGAGGAGTTGCGGGTGGTGGTGCGTACGCTTTGCGTGCTCGGCCGGAAGCGGTGGCGGATCGAGCTGACGCTCACCGACCGCACCGCGATGAAGTTCCCGATGCTGCTCGGCCGCGGCGCGATGGCCGAGCGGTTCGCCGTCGACCCGTCGGCGGTGTACCTGCGCGGCAGACCCAAAACCAAGCGGAAGCCCCGCGCGTCGTGACGACGCCGACCCCCCTCTGGCTTGGACCAATCGACTCGTAAGGAAACCCGATGAAGCTGGCGATCCTCTCGCGCAACCCCCACTGCTACAGCAGCCGCCGCTTGCGCGACGCGGCCGAGAGCCGCGGCCACAAGGTCAAGGTGCTCGACACGCTGAAGTTCTCGATCGACCTGGCCCAAGGCGAGCCCGACCTGTACTTCCGCTCCAAGCCCCTCAGCGAGTACGACGCGGTCCTGCCGCGGATCGGCGCGTCGATCACGTACTACGGCACGGCCGTGCTGCGGCAGTTCGAGCAGATGGACGTATTCTCCGCGAACCCCTCGTGGGGCGTGGCCAACTCGCGCGACAAGCTCCGCTGCCTGCAGATCCTCAGCAAGCACCGCATCGGCATGCCGCCGACCACCTTCGTACGCGACCGCAAGGACATCCTGCCGGCCATCGAGCGCGTGGGCGGCGCGCCGGTCGTGATCAAGCTGATCGAGGGCACGCAGGGCGTGGGGGTGATCCTCGCCGAGTCCAACAAGGTCGCCGAGGCCATCATCGAGACCCTCCAGAGCACCAAGCAGAACGTGCTCGTGCAGAAGTTCGTCGCCGAGAGCAAGGGCCGCGACCTGCGCGCGTTCGTCGTCGGGGACCAGGTGGTCGCCGCCATGCGCCGCGTGGCAACCGGCAACGAGTTCCGCAGCAACGTGCACCGCGGCGGCTCGACCGAGGTGGTCGACATCAGCGACGAAGCGGCCAAGGTCGCCGTCCGCTCGGCCCAGATCATGGGCCTCCGCGTGGCGGGCGTCGACATGCTCGAGTCCAACGAGGGCCCCCAGGTGATGGAGGTCAACTCCTCGCCCGGCCTCGAGGGGATCGAGAAGTGCACGCAGCTCGACATCGCCGGGGCGATCATCGACTACATCGCCGCGAGGGTCGACTTCCCCGAGGTCGATATCCACCAGCGGCTCACCGTCAGCCGCGGCTACGGCGTGACCGAGATCCACATCCCCGAGGGCTCCGACTACGTGGGCCGCACGATCGACGAGTCGGGCCTGCCCGACCGGGACGTCAACGTGCTGACGCTCTACCGCGACACGAGCGTGATCCCCAACCCGCGGCTGAAGCGCACCCTCGAGCCGAACGACCGCCTGCTCTGCTTCGGCAAGCTCGACGCGATGCGCGAGCTGGTCCCCGAGAAGATCCGCAAGCAACGCCGCCCGAAGATCAAGGACCTGCCCGAAGAGACCGACGCCCCGGCCACCCGGTCGTAGCCCCGCCTGATCGTGTGGCTGCTCTGCGATTCGAGACAAACGCGACAGTCTGAAAATCGTGTTTGTCCGCAAAAACGTTGCAAAACGGGGGTTAAGTCGTTGCGCCCAGGCGACTTAGCGAAGCGTTACACGCCGACCCCCAACTGTAAC
>NZ_JAVJSH010000032.1:0-139639 GCF_040219535.1 Botrimarina sp. | reverse complement strand
CTTCCTCACGAAGCTCCGCGACCTCTCGCTCGAGCCGCTTGCAGTTCGGGCAGTCCGTCTCGGGTCCGCGGGCGTCCATGCACCCAAGCTAGACCCACTCAAACAAGGGCGCAATAGCGCGAGGGCGGTAAACAAGTACGTCGCAGAAACCGATAAGCCGAGGAACGGAGAACATGCCGATTTTTCGGACGCCATGTTCCCTAAGTCGTTGGTAGCAATTGCGTTCGGCGCTATACTGACGGTCGCGCTCAAACACTTTAACAACGGATTCCCGTACGGTCGTGGGCGTTTTCAGCGTTTTCCACACAGCCCCATCTGTACCCGAGCCGACTTCCTGGGCTAGAACGAGTCCCCGTGCCGTGGCGTATGCTCGCGCCCTGCGCTCCTGATCTTGAGAAAACAGCATGGGACGACTTTGGGAGGACGGCGGCTACTCAGCGGAAATCCGCATTGAGCTGCTGTGCAATGGCCGGCGCTACGACGTCGCCGAGATTGGCGTTGACACGATGATGCTCCGAAATGCTGACGAGTTGCCCAACGGATACGCGCAGCTCATCGTCGAGATTGACGGCGACCGCAGCGTAAGGGACATCTTTGTGACGTGCGAGAACCGAGAGCTGGCGGAATTGAGTTTCGCTTAGCCAGCAAGAGCCTTCTCCGCGGCCCGCTCCAAAAGCTCCCGAATCGTCCAAGCCTCCTCCGCCAGCCCGCTGGCCATCGCCGGGGTCTGCTTGCCCTCCACGCCCGTGTTGACGCGGCGCCAGGTGTACCAAGCGAAGAAGATCGCCTGCATGGCGACGTGGTGCTCCATGCTCTTGCTGTGGCCGTTGGTCAGCCGCGTGAGCCGCCGCAGGTGCATCCGCAGGCTGAGGTTGGCCCGCTCGACGCACGACGTGCTGACCCGCTCTAGGTCCGAGTCGCCGAAGCGGGGCTACTTCGGGGCCATCGCGCCCGCCGCGGTCGGCCCCGCGGGGCGTGTCGGATCGACGATGGCTGCCCTACAGTAAGCGTCTGCCCCCTCGGCCCTCGCAGGACCGCTTGCCGGTCGTGTCGTCCCTCAGCGACTAATCGATGGATCACTCCAAGGCGTTCCAGGAATCGCTC
This sequence comes from Botrimarina sp., assembly GCF_040219535.1. Lineage (NCBI taxonomy): Bacteria > Pseudomonadati > Planctomycetota > Planctomycetia > Pirellulales > Lacipirellulaceae > Botrimarina > Botrimarina sp. The sequence goes on along the minus strand of NZ_JAVJSH010000032.1, from coordinate 138,535 downwards.
GCGGCGCAGTCGGTCCTCGTTTCGGATTTCGACGGCACCCTCGCGCACCCCGACTTCTACCAGCTGATTCGCGCGCGGCTCGTCCCCGAGGACACGCCCGACTATTGGAGCGAGTACCGCGCCGGCCAGTTGTCGCACTTCGATGCGTTGCGGCAGTACTTCGAGGCGGCCGAGGGGGGCGAGGCGGCGCTGCTGGCCGTGCTCGACGCGATCACGCTGCCGGGCGACCTGCCGGGCCTCGTCGACGAGCTAGCGAGCGCCGGGTGGGGCGTGCTGATCGTGTCGTCCGGCTGCCAGTGGTACATCGACCGGCTGCTCGAGCGGGCCGGCGCCCGGCTGCCGGTCATCACCAATATCGGCCGGATCGAACACGGGCGGCTCACGATGCGGCGGCCGGAGCTCTCGCCGTTCGGCTGCGAGGAGAACGGGGTCGACAAGCGGCTCGTCGTGCAACGGCTGCTGGACGAAGGCAAGACGGTCGCCTACTGCGGTGACGGCTTCACCGACCTTACCGCGGCGCGGCTCGTCGGCGAATCGCGCCGCTTCGCGCGGGCGGACCTAGCCGGTGCGCTCGGCGAGCACAAGCTCGGCTTCAGGCCATTTTCCACTTGGGGGGATGTCGTGCGAGGTTTGCTTTTAGGGGAAGCCTAAGCGCGAGCGAGGACGGCGCCGCTGGCTGCCTCGGCCCGAGCCCGGCGCGCAACCGACCGCAGGAGGGAAGGCCGTGGGACCAGCACAAGTCGACATCCCGTCGTTCGTCCGCATCAAGCCCGGCGCGTTGGGCCGACTCGGCCTCTACGCAGCGCGGCACGAGCGGGCGAAGCCCGCGCTGCTCGCGAGCGCCGGCTTGCCCGACCCGATCATGACGGCGGTCCGCGACGGCTTCGCCGAGCGGGGGATCGCTTTCGCCCTCGAGCGGGAGGTCGAGGACCCGAGCTTCGCGGTCGCGGCGGACCTGCTCGCCGAGTTGCCGGCGGGCTGCGACTCGGTCTTCGGCGTCGGCGGCGGCCGCGCCCTCGACGTGGCCAAGTACGTCGCGAGCCTCGCCGGGGCGCCCTACTACTCCGTGCCGACCTCGCTGTCGAACGACGGCTTCTGCGCCCCGCAGAGCAGCCTCGCTCTGCAAGGCCGGCGCAAGTCGTTGCCGTGCCGGATGCCCTTCGCGGTGGTGGTCGACACGGCCGTCTGCTCCGACGCGCCGGAAGTCCTCTGGTGGTCCGGCGTGGGCGACCTGATCGCGAAGCTCACGGCGGTGCAGGATTGGAAGCTGGCGTACCACGAGCGGGGCGAGGCGGTCGACGACCTGGCGGCCCTGCTGTCGACCTCGACGGTCTACCAGTTCATCGCCCGGCCGCACCGCGACGCGGAGAGCCTGCAGGTGATGGCGACCGCGCTGATGATCAGCGGCGTCGCGATGGCGATCTGCGGCTCCTCCCGCCCCGCCAGCGGCGCAGAGCACCTGATCTCTCACGCGCTAGACCGATCGAGCAAGCGGCCGCGCTACCACGGGCTTCAGGTGGGGGTCGCGGCGTACCTCACGAGCCGGCTGCACGGCGGCGGCCACACCGCCACGATCGCACGGCTCTTCGACGACACCCGCTTTTGGGACGGGATCCGTGCAGAGCCGTTCTCGCGCGACGAGTGGCTGGAAGCGACCCGGGCCGCTTCGCAGAGCCAGTGCGATCGGTTCACCATCCTCCAGCACCGCGACTGCGTTGGAGATGTCGAAGCGATGATCGACTCGGACCCGCGACTGGCGGGCTGCTTCACGTGATGGGGGGCTCGCGTCCCTCCATGGGTCACTCCGCCGAGCCGGCCGCCAACCGGCGGCCCGTCGCTCGGTGTCAGTAGAGCGTTCCGGTCGTGCGAACGAACACCGGAAGCGGTCACCGCCGGGCGGGTGGAGCGTGTGCGGCGGCGCCGCGTGACGGCCGCGTCGATGCGCCGGCGCGGACGGCGATCCACGTCGAGCGTTTCCACCGATCGGAAAGTCTGATTTGACTTGGGGCGCATAGGAGACCGAAAGCTTCACATTCGAGTCGGACCTCAAAGCACATGGCGTGTGTAAAGAGTCTGTGAATCTCGCCGCCCAAACGCGTTTGACCGGTCGCCACCGGCGGATCGCTCGGTATCTTGCGGCCACGATCAGGCCAAACCGTGTGCGGAGAGGGGTGCAAGGGAATGGGAAGACTTTTTCACATCGCTTGCGTGCTCGGTTTGCTCGCAGCGACGGCCAGCGCCGACGGCGACGCTTGGACAGCCATCCACGGCGACTGGCGTCTGCGGATCGACGGCGGCGGCGAGATTTACTTTGCGCGGCTTCGTTTGGCGCCGAGCGAGGAGGGGGGGTCGCGGCTGCCGGTCGCGGCCGCTTTCGAAGCCGACGGCCACCGCGGCCGTGTCGCGTCGGCGGCGATCGAGTCGGGGTTCTACGTCGTTGAGGTCGAGACCCGCCGCTCCGGCATGCCGGCCAAGGGGCTGTTCGCCTTCGAACTCGTCGACGGTCGTCTGACCGGCGACGTCGACTTCGAGTCCGGCTCCGGCGTGAGGTCCTACGAGTTTCAGGCAGAGCGACTCGGCGCCGGCCCGGCCGGCGCCTCCGCCCCGAACGCAGGCGGACCGGAGCCGCCCGTGGAAGCAACGGCGACCCAGCCGTCGGCGCGTGGAGCGGCCTCGCAGGCGACCAAGCGGATCGTGCTGCGGCAAGGCGACGGCGGCTACGCCGGGGCGGTCGACACCGAGATCTGGGCCATCGCCCCGTCGAAGCCGCTGGACCGGCAGGGGACGATGACAGCCGACGGCAACAACGGCGGCGGCGAGAGCCAGGTGCTGATGCGCTTCGGCGACCTGATCGGCGACGGCGACAAGCAGGTCCCCGAGGGGAGCCGCGTCGTCGCGGCGACGCTCCGCATCGTCGTGTTCGACCCGGGCACGACCGTCTACCTGCACCGCGTGCTCGCCCCGTGGGGCGCGTCGAGCACGTGGGACGGCATGGCCGCCGGCGTGAGCGTCGACGGCGTCGAGGCGAGCCCCGTACGCGACGGCTTCAACTTCGGCCAGATCAACATGGACCGCCAAGAGGTCCAGTTCGACGTGACCCAGACCGTTCAGGCGTGGGCCGACGGCGAGCCCAACCGCGGCTGGGTCTTTGTCAACACCGGCGGCAACGGCTGGGACTTCTACTCGAGCGACTGGATCGAGGAAGACCTGAGGCCGTCGCTGGAAGTCGTCGCGGCGCCGCGCTGACGGGCGGCGCCCCCTCTCACATCCCAGCAGGAGTCCCGGCATGACGCCCCGCCCCGATCGCTGCGGTGGCCCGCGCGCGCCGTTCGGCCGCCGCGAGTTCTTACAGGTCGGCTCGGTCGCCACGCTCGGCCTGACGCTGGGCGATTGGTTTCGCAGCGAGGCCTCGGCGGCCTCCGCACGCGGCGCCGCCGCGCCGGCCTGCGACTCGGTGATCCAGATCTACCTGCCGGGCGGCGTCGCGCACCAAGAGTTCGTCGACCCGAAGCCCGGCGCGCCGAGCGAGTACCGCGGCGAGATGGACTCGATCCCGACGGCCCTGCCGGGCGAGCGGTTCAACGAGCTGATGGTCGACACGGCCAAGGTCGCCGACCGGCTGACGATCATCCGCTCGATGACCCACACCGAGGCGGCCCACGAGCGGGGCACGCACAACATGATCACCGGCTACCGCCCCAGCCCGGCGATCATCTACCCGAGCATCGGCAGCGTCGTCACGTCGGAGCTCGGGCCGCGCAACGAGATGCCCCCCTACGTGTGCGTGCCCAACCCGACGAGCGAGTACGCGGGCGCCGGCTACCTGAGCTCGGCCTACGGCCCGTTCTCGCTCGGCTCGGACCCGGCGCGCCGCAGCTTCAAGGTGCGCGACCTGTCGCTGCCCGAGGGGGTCGGCCACGAGCGGTTCGCCCACCGCAAGAACCTGCTCGACATGGTCGACGACCACTTCACCTCGATGGAAGAGGCCGACGGCATCGACGCGATGGACGCGTTCTACCAGCGGGCGTACTCGGTGCTCGCGTCGCCCCAGGCGCGCGAGGCCTTCAACCTCAAGGCCGAGTCGAGGGCGACCCTCGCCCGATACGGCAAAGGCCAGGCCGGCGCGCGGATGCTGATGGCCCGCCGGCTGATCGAGGCCGGCGTCCGCTTCGTGTCGCTCAGCTACGGCGCGTGGGACACGCACACGTACCACTTCCGCACGACCGAGCGGATCCTGCCGCCGCTAGACAAAGCCCTGGCCGCGCTGATCGCCGACATGGACGAGCGCGGCCTGCTCGAGCGCACGATGGTCGTCGTGTGCAGCGAGTTCGGCCGCACGCCGATGGTCAACGCCGGCGCGGGGCGCGACCACTGGCCGCGGGTGTTCAGCGTCGTGCTGGCCGGCGGTGGCCTCAAGCGGGGCTACGTGCACGGCGCGTCCGACGCCCTGGCCGCCGAGCCCGCCAGCGACCCGGTCTCGCCGGAGGACCTCGCCGCGACGATCTACAAGCAGCTCGGCGTCGACTACACGAAGGAGCTGATGGCGCCAGGCGAACGCCCGCTCGACATCGTCGATGGCGGCCGGCCGATCCGGGAGATCATTGCGTGAGGCCGCTCAGCCGTTCTCAATCCAGAGCGCTCCTGCTGCTCTGCGTCGCCGCTCCCGCTGCGCTCGCTTGGTCGCCACGGGTGACGCGGGTCGAGCCGCGCGGTTTGCAGCGCGGCGCGGCCTGCGAGGTCGTCGTCGCGGGCGAACGCCTGGGGAACGCGACCGGGCTCTTGTTCGACGGCGGGGGGATCGCGGTGGAGTCTATCGCCGTCAACGAGGACGACGAGCTTGCCGTCGCGGTGCGAGCCGCCGACGACTGCCCGCTCGGGGAGCACCGGTTCTTGATCGTAGGCCCGCGCGGCTTGTCAGAGATGGCCACGCTGCACGTCGGGCCGTTTCCGATCGCTAAAGAGCAAGAGCCGAACGACACCCCGGACGGGGCCCAGTCGATCGAGCGCGGCGACGGGCTGACCATCCGGGGCGTGATCGACGAGGCCGACGTCGACTGCTTCGCCGTCGAGCTGGCCGCCGGAGAGCGGCTGTCGGTCGACGTGGTCGCGATGCGTCTGGGAGCGGCGTTCTTCGACGCGTTCATCGACGTTGTCGACCCGAGCGGGACGGTCGTCGCTTCGGCCGACGACGACCCCGTTTCCCTGCAAGACCCGCGGCTTTCCTTCGTCGCGGAAACCGAAGGCCCCCACGTGTTGCGGATACGCGAGGCCGCGTTCGGGGGCGACTTCGAGTCGCGCTACCTGGTGCACGTGGGCGACTTCCCCGTCGTGCAGTCGGCCCTTCCGGCGGGCGGGCCGGGGGGAGAGCTCGCCGCCGTCTTGCTGAGCGACGCGCGGGGGCCGATCAAAGCCCGCCTCGAGTTGCCGTTCTTGCCGGCAGCGTCCTGGTTGCGGTGGCGAGCTTCCGACGCGGGCGCCGCCGTGTCGCCCACGCCGATCCCGCTACGCGTCGCGGAGCTGCGCAACGTCGTCGAGGGCTCGGAGTCCAGCGACGACGTCGGCGCCGCCCCCGTGGCTCTCAACGGGGTGCTCTCCGAGCCGGGCGAGAGCGACCGTTACGGCTTCCAAGCGATCGCGGGCGAGCTGCTCGAGGTCGAGGTCTTCGCCGCGCGGGTCGGCTCGCCGGTCGATGCGGTGATCGCCGTCGACGGCCCGGGCGGCCCGCTCGTCCGGAACGACGACGACGGCGCCATCCACGACAGCCGCGCCCGCTTCCGCGTCGCCCAGACCGGCCGTCACGAGCTTTCGATCCGCGACCACTTGGGCCGCGGCGGCCCGTCGCACGCTTACCGGATCGAGGTCGCCCCGGTGCAGCCGTCGCTCGCCCTTACGACGCCGATCCTCGACCCCCTTCGCCCGCAAGAGAGCCAGCGGATCCACGTGCCGCGTGGCGGGCGGACGGCGGTGCTGGTCGCCGCGCGGCGTGATCGCTTCGACGGGCCGGTTACGATCGACTTCGGCGACCTGCCGAGCGGCGTCCGGGCGACCGTCGACCCGATCCCGCCTGGCGAGCACCTCACGGTCGCGTTGCTCGAGGCCGAGGCCGACGCGCCGCTGACGGCGACCCTGTCGCGGGTGGCCGGCTACGGCGATGGCCCGTCGGGCACGGTGATCGGCTCGCTGTCGCACGAGGTGGGGCTGGTGTTCGGCGAGCCCCGCCGCACGGTTTACTACGGCCCCCGGATCGACCGCACGCCGATCGCGGTGACCGAGCCGCCGCCGTTCAGGATCACGGTCGAGCCGCCGCGTTCGCCGCTGGCGCGCGACGGCCGCAAGGACCTCGTTGTCCGCGTCGATCGCGGAGAGGGGTTCGACGGGCCGGTGACGATCACCTCGCCGCGGCTCCCCGAGTGGGTCGAGCGGAGCGAAGACCCGGTGACCATCGAGGCCGGACAAACCGAAACCGTCTTCCCGCTGATCGCGACCGACCGCGCGGCGCCGGGCGAGCACACGGTGCTCTTCGTCGGCGCCGCGCGGATCGACGGGGCCGAGGTGGCGGCCGCGTCGGACCGCACGCCGGTCCGCCTCGTCGCGCCGCACGCCGAGCTGCGAATCGCCCACACGACCGTCGAGCAGGGGAACGAGACAACCGTCCGGTGTCTGGTCGATTGGATCGTCGACTCCCCCGGTGCGGCGACCGCCACCCTGCACGGCCTGCCGAAGCACGCCACCGCCCCGCGGGTCACGCTCGCCCCCGGTCAATCCGAGTTCGCGTTCCCGGTGCGCGCCGGCGCCGACACGCCCGCCGCGCTGCACAACACGCTGTTTGTCGAGCTGGCCGTCGGCGAGCCCCCCGAACCGGTCAGGCAGTTCGTGGGGCGGGGCGGCGTGCTCGAGGTGGTCGCGCCCGGCGGCGCCGCGCGGCGACAGATCAGCCGATTGGAAGAGCTGCGCCGCGAGGCGGCGCGGGCCCGGAGCGCAGCGAGGCCACAAGGATGAATTCGAATTACGACACCCTGATCGCGTCGATCGGTCTCACGCTCACCGCGGCGGTCGCCGCGGCCGAGCTGCGTGTCTACCCGCCGGAGGCTTCGCTCGCCGGCGTGCGGGACCGGCAGGCCGTGGTGGTCCAGCGCGTGCTCCCCACCGGTGAGACGCGCGACGTCACCGACGAATGCGACGCACGGGTCGCCGACGAGTCAATCGCGGCCTTCGAGCACGGCGTGCTCCGCCCATCGGCCGACGGCGCGACGACCCTGCGTGTCGCCCACGACGGCCACTCGGCCGAGGTCCCGGTCGCCGTCCAGCGGAGCGACGCCGACGCGCCGCTCAGTTTCGGCCGCGACGTGATGCCGGTCTTCATGAAGGCCGGATGCAACATGGGCAAGTGCCACGGCTCGGCGCGCGGGCAGGACGGCTTCCGGCTGTCGCTGTTCGGCTTCGACCCGCCGGGCGACCACTTCCGTTTGGTCGGCGAGATGCCCGGCCGCCGGGTGAACGTCGCCCGCCCCGAGGCGAGCCTCCTGCTGACCAAAGCGATCGGCGAGTCGCCGCACACCGGCGGCAAACGGTTCGACCGCGATAGCGAGTCGTACGCAACCCTACTGCGGTGGATCGAAGAAGGCGCGGGGGATGACGCCGAGGAGTCCGCCGCCGACGCCGAGCCGATCGGCATCACGGTCTACCCGCCCGAGGCGGTGCTCGTCGGGCCCACGCAGCGGCAGAGGCTGGTCGTCGTCGCGCGGTACGCCGACGGCGCCACCCGCGACGTGACGCCGCTGGCGGTGTACCTCAGCAACAACGACTCGGCCGCCGCCGTCGACGAGGCGGGCGTCGTCACCAGCGGCGCCCGCGGCGAGGCGTTCGTCATGGCCCGCTACGCCACGTTCACCGAGGGCGTGCCGGTGATCGTGCTCCCCGAAGGGGGCGGCCCCGAGTTCACCGAGCCCGAAGCGTTCAACGAGGTCGACCGGGTTGTCTACGACAAGCTCCGCAAGCTGCGCATCACGCCGTCGGCGGTCTGCTCCGACGAGGTCTTCTTGCGGCGCGTGTCGCTCGACCTGACCGGCCTCACGCCCACCCCCGAGCGGTTCGAGGCCTTCCTCTCCGACGAGTCGCCGGACAAGCGGGCAAGGCTCGTCGGCGAGCTGCTGCGGTCCCAGGCGTTTGTCGACGTGTGGACGATGCGGCTGGGCGAGCTGCTGCGTATCCGCTCGGAGAACCAGGTCAGCTACAAGGCGCTGCTGCGGTTCCACAACTGGGTGCGCGACAGGGTCGCCGCCGGCGAACCGCTCGATAGGCTGTTCGGCGAGGTGCTCGCCGCCAGCGGCGGCACGTTCGACACCCCCTCGACGAACTTCTTCCAGATCGAGGCCAACTCCCTGCAGCTCACCGAGAACGTCGCCCAGAGTTACCTCGGCATGCGGATCCAGTGCGCCCAGTGCCACAACCACCCGTTCGACCGCTGGACGATGGACGACTACTACGGGTTCGCGTCGTTCTTCAGCCAGGTGGGTTTCAAGCAATCGCGCGACCCGCGGGAGTTCATCGTCTACGACGCGGGCCGCGGCGAGATCGACCACGTGGTGACCGGCGAGCCCGTCGCGCCGACTTACCTCGGCGGCGGCCCGGCCGACTGCGAGGACCGCGACCGCCGCGAGGCCCTCGCCGAGTGGATCGTCAGCCCCCAGAACAAAGCCTTCGCACGCAACCTGGCGAACATCGTTTGGGCGCACCACTTCGGCCGGGGGATCGTCGAGCCGGTCGACGACGTCCGCATCAGCAACCCCCCCTCGAACGAAGAGTTGCTCGACTACTTGGCGGGGCGTCTGGTGGAGTCCGGCTACGACCTCCGCTCGTTGGTGCGTGAGATCGTCACGTCGCGGACTTACCAACTCGCCACAGCGGCGAACCCCACCAACCGGCACGACGCGAAGCACTTCTCCCGCGCGCAGGTGCGACGCCTGCGCGCCGAGGCGCTGCTCGACAGCATCTCGCAGATCACCGCCACGACCGACGACTTCCCCCGCCTGCCGGCCGGCGCCCGCGCCGCGCAGATCGCCGACGGCGCCACGAGCAACTACTTCCTCTCGACCTTCGGCCGCGCGCCGCGCGAGACCGTGTGCGCCTGTGAGGTCGACGTGCAGCCGAACCTTTCGCAGGCGCTGCACCTGCTCAACGGCGACGCCACGAACGACAAGGTCACCGAAGGGGGCGTCGTGCCCCGGCTGCTCGGCGGTGGCGCCACACCGCGGCAGGTCGTCGAGCGGCTGTACGTTGCGTGCTACAGCCGCCGGCCGACCGAGGTGGAACTCGAGCGGCTCCTCGCCACGATCGACAGCGCCGACCCGGCCCAGAGCCTCAACGACGTGTTCTGGGCGCTGCTCAACAGCAAAGAGTTCTTGTTCAACCACTGATGGCCACTCCCATTCACGCACTCGCCGCCGCGCTGCTGATCTTTTCGACCTCCGCCGCTATCGCCGCCGAGGGGGCGAGCTACCGCAGCGCCGTGCGCGGGGTTCTCGAGCGGCACTGCGTCGTGTGCCACGGCGCGGGGCGCGGCAGCGCGGGGCTCGACCTGTCGAGCTACGAGGGCGTGATTGCCGGCGGCGCTTCGGGCGAGGTGGTGGTCGGCGGCGCGCCGGACGACAGCTTCCTCTACCTGGTGACCGCGCACGACGAGGAGCCGGTGATGCCGCCCGGTGGCGAGCGTGTGCCCGACGCCGACCTCGCGCTGCTGCGCCGCTGGATCGAGCTCGGCCTCCCCGAAACGGACGACGACATCGACCCAGCGGCCCCGGCAATGAGCGCCGCGCCGTCTGCGGCGGAAACTCCCACGCCGCCGGCTGATCCGGGCGGCGCGTCGCCCGAGCGGCACGGCCCGGTCGTAGCGCTCGCGGCGTCCGAGTCCGCCGACCGACTAGCCGTCGGGCGGCAGCTCGCCGTCTGGCTCTACGAGGCGTCCACCCAGCGGCCGATCGGCGCGCTGCCGTTCCCGGAAGGGGAGCCGCAGAGCCTCGCCTTTTCCGCCGACGGCGAGTGGCTCACGGCGGCGGGCGGCACGCACGGCCGGTCGGGCGCCGTGGTGGTCTGGTCGCTCCAGGGCGAGCCCGCCCGTGCGTGGCAATGGGCCGACGCGACCGACGCGGTGCTCACGGCCGACCTGAGCCCCGATCGCCGGCGCGTCGTCGTCGGCGGGCCGAGCCGCAAGGTGCGCGTCCTCTCGACCCTGTCGGGCGAGGAGGCCCAAACGCACGACAAGCCTACCGACTGGGTCCTGCAAGCTCGCTTCAGCCCCGACGGCCTGCTGGTCGCCGCCACCGACCGCGACGGTGGCGTCTACGTCTGGGAGACCGAAACGGGCGCGTTGCTGCACTCGCTGCGCGGGCACAAGGACGCCGCGGTCGCTCTGGAGTGGCTCGAGGGCGGCGACCGCCTCGCCACGGCGAGCCTCGACGGCGACCTGCGCCTGTGGGACATGCACACCGGCGAGACCGCCGGCCGGTGGACCGCCCACGAGGCGGGCGTCGCGGCGCTCGCCGTGGCGGGCGATGGCGCCTTAGTGACGGTCGGCAAGAGCGACAACACGGCGCTCCGTTGGAGCCTCGATGGCGTGCGGCAAGAGGTTTTCGCCATGGACAACCCGGCCCGTCTGCTGAACGCGGCTATCGCGGAGGGTTCGCGCGGGTTCTTCGGAACGCTCGACGGCGGTGTCCTTACGCATCCCGGCGACCGGCCGGGGGCCTCCCCAACACCCGTACCGATAGCGGCCCCGCCCAACCTCCTCGCCCAGGCGCCCGCACCCGCCGACGCGCGGGCCGCGCTGGGTGTCGCCCCTCGGCCCCCTGTCGAGGCCGTCGCGAGCCTGAGCGTCGAAACGCCGCCGGCGCGTTCTCTTGCTCTGTCAGCGGCGCCGGCGGCCGCCGCTTCCGGGCTAAGCGAATTCGACCGAGGCGTGCGGGCCGCCCGCTTGGCGGACGCGCTGGCGGCACTGCGCCGCCTCGAAGACCGCGTCGAGGAGCTCGGAGTCGACGGCTCGACCGAACTCGAAGAGACCCGGCTGCTCCTGGGCATCGCCCGAGAGCGCCTGGAACGAGCCGCGCGCGACGGCGCCGGCGGGGCCATTCGCTGAGAAGCTGTCCCAGCGAGAGCGGCCACACCGCCTGAGCGACACGTTCGCGATTCGTCCGCCGCTGGGGCGGGAAAGCGGTCCGCGATGAACGGCCCGATGATCCTCATCAAGCGCGCGGGCCAGCAGCGGCATGGGCGCGCGGTTTGCTTTGCCATCGTGCTACCCGCGGGCCAAGTGGAACCAGATCGTGCCGCGGGTCGGCGCGCGTTGGTACTTCACGGGCTGCCACGCGAGCGGCGTGTGCGAAGCGGACGCCGCCGGCGCGATCGCTTTCGACGTCAACGGTGTTCCCGACGCCGACGCCACCGGCGGCTACACGGTGACGCTCTGGAGTTGGAGCTGACCAACGACCGAGTGGACGACGTCCGATTACCCCGGCAAGGAGAAGCGTTATGGCGAGGCCTCGAGATCGAAGACCGCGAGCCTCGACGCGGCGCCCGGCGGCGGCCCTCGCCGCGTGGGTGCTGTCCGGCTGGGGATCGCCGCTGTTGGCCTGCCCTTACTGCGACTCGCGGATCGGCAAGCAAGTGGCCGCGGGCATCTTCAACGAGGCCTTCGGCTACAACCTGCTGCTGACCCTGGCGCCCGTCCCGCTGCTGGTTGGGACGATCGCCGTGCTCCACTTCGGCCCACCCGACGCGCGCCGCGCGGCGCGCCGGGTGCGCTCGCTCCTCGCTAACGCCAATCGGAGCCGACGCGGATGACAAACCCCACTCAGCGGGCGTCCGCCGCCGCATCGCCGCCGCCCGCTCCTTGGCACGCGGACAGCTAGCGGCCCGTCGCCGCTGCGCGGAATGCGCACGGTATGTGCAGCGTGGCGACCCTCACCCGGCCTCCGGGCCGGCCGTGTCCGACCGCCAGCCACCGCACACCCCCCGATACCGATGCGGAATCCTCGAATCGACCCGCGTCGAGCGGCCCTCGGCGCCCTGGCGGCAGGGGCCGGCGCGCTCGCGCTGCGGTACGCGGTCCGACGCGCGCGGCGGTTCGACTTCCAGGGTGGTCGCGTCCTCATCACCGGAGGGTCACGTGGACTGGGGCTGCTCATGGCCCGCCGGCTGGTCGCCGACGGCGCGCTGGTGGCCATCTGCGCTCCCGACGCCGGCGAGGTCCGACGGGCCGAGCGCGAGCTGAGACGACGCGGCGGGACCGTGCTCGGGTTGACGTGCGACATCCGCGACGCTGACCAACTCGCCGCGACAATCGAGGCCGTGCGGGCCGCCTGGGGCGGGATCGACGTGCTCGTCAACAACGCGGCGTCATGCAGGTGGGGCCCAGCGAAGAGATGACCCAGGACGACTTCCGCGAAGCCATGCGCGTCCACTTCTGGGCCCCGCTGCGGGCGACGCTCGCCGTCGCGCCGGAGATGCGCCGCCGCGGGCGGGGGCGGATCGTCAACATCGCTTCGGTCGGCGGGCTGGTGAGCGTGCCGCACATGCTGCCGTACTGCGCGAGCAAGTTCGCCCTGGTTGGCCTGTCGGAGGGCTGGCGAGTGGCGCTGCAGAAGGACGGCGTGTACGTGACGACCGTTTGCCCCGGGGTGATGCGGACCGGCGGCCACGTGAACGCGAACTTCAAGGGGCGGCACGAGCAAGAGTTCGCGTGGTTCGGCGTCGCCGCGTCGGCGCCGGGCTTCGCGGTGCACGCCGGCCGCGCCGCCGACCAGATCCTCCGAGCCGCGCGCGACGGGCGGGCGCTCGTGATCCCGGCCTGGCCGGCGAAACTGCTCGCGACGCTCCACGCCCTCGCGCCGGCGTTGACCGCCGAGGGCCTTGCGCTCGTCGACCGCGCGTTGCCCCGGCCGGGCGGCATCGGCGGGCGCCAAGCCAGCGGCGGCGAGAGCCGGCCGGCGTGGCTGCCCCCTTGGCTCACCCGGATGGGCGACCGGGCGGCCGCACGAAACAAGGAACTACCCCCTGCCGGCGCCCCAGGCGGCCCCGGCGCCCTGTAAGACGAGGAACGAACAGATGAGCACCGCCACTCCCAATATTCCGACACACAGCGTTTCGTCGCACCACGACGCCCTCCACCCCGCGGAGCCCGCGGAGGAAGGGCGGCCCCGCAACATAAGCCGGCGCGAGCAGCAACTCTCCAAGTGGGGCGGCGCCGCGCTGTTGCTCGCCGGGCTCACCAGGGGTCGAGCGAGCGGCTTGGTGATGAGCCTCGCCGGCGGCAGCCTCTTGTACCGCGGCTGGACCGGCCACTGCCACGCGTACGGCGCGCTGGGCATCAACACCGCGGGGCACAACGACGCGACCGCCGTCCCCGCGCAGCAAGGGGTGCGCGTCGACGAGTCGGTCACCATCAACCGCGGCGCCGGTGAGCTGTACGAGCGGTGGAGCGACCTCGAGAGCCTGCCCGCGGTGATGCGTCACCTGAAGAGCGTCGAGGTGCTCGACGAGCAGCGTTCGCGGTGGGTCGCCGAGGGTCCGCTGGGGCAGAGCGTCGACTGGGAAGCGGAGGTCATCAACCAACGCGAGCCGGACATGATCTCTTGGCGGTCGCTGCCCGGCAGCCGAGTCGACACCGCCGGCAGCGTGCGCTTCACCCCGCTCGGCCACGACCGCGGGACCGTCGTCCGGGTGGAGATGAAATACAACCCGCCGGGCGGCCGGGTGGGGGCCGGCATCGCGTGGATGTTCGGCGCCGGCTTGGAGAAGCAACTCCGCGAAGACCTCGCTCGCTTCAAGAGCGTTATGGAAGCCGGCGTGGCGCCGACCACCGCCGGCCAACCCCGCGGCGCCTGACCCCTCTGAAACACTCCACTGAACACCCAACCGGCACGGAGAACACCCCATGAAGGCCATCTGCTGGCGCGGCAAGCACGACGTGCGCGTCGAGGACACGCCCGACCCGAAGATCCTGAACCCGCGCGACGCGGTGATCCGCGTCACGTCGACCGCGATCTGCGGCAGCGACCTGCACTTGTACAACGGGATGATCCCGACCATGAAGTCGGGCGACATCCTGGGGCACGAGTTCATGGGCGAGGTCGTCGAGCTCGGCGACGAGGTGCACAACCTGTCGGTGGGCGACCGGGTCGTGGCGCCCTTCACCATCGCGTGCGGCGCGTGCTTCTTCTGCCAACGCGACCTGTGGTCGCTGTGCGACAACTCGAACCCCAACGCCCACATCGCCAAGAAGCTGTACGGGCACTCCGCGTCGGGCCTGTTCGGCTACTCTCATATGCTCGGCGGGTACGCGGGCGGGCAGGCGGAGTACGTGCGTATCCCCTACGCCGACGTCGGCCCGTGCAAGGTCCCCGACCACCTGTCCGACGAGCAGGTGCTGGTCCTTTCGGACATCCTCCCCACCGGGTACATGGCCGCGGAGAACTGCCAGATCGAGCCCGGCGACACGGTGGCCGTGTGGGGCTGCGGGCCGGTTGGGCAGTTCGCTATCCAGAGCGCGCGGTGGCTCGGCGCCGAGCGCGTGATCGCGATCGACCAGGTGCCCGAGCGGCTCGAGATGGCCCGCCGGCACACCGGCGCCGAGACGATCAACTTCGCCGAGGCCGACGTGGCCTCGGAGCTCGACGCGATGACCGGCGGCATGGGCCCGGACCGCTGCATCGACGCGGTCGGCCTGGAATCGCACGGGGAGTCGATCGACGCGATCTACGACCGCGTCAAGCAGTCGGTCTTCCTCGCGACCGACCGCATCCACGCGCTCCGGCAAGCGATCTACGCGTGCCGCAAGGGGGGCACGGTGTCGATGCCGGGCGTGTACGGCGGCTTCCTGGACAAGGTCCCGCTCGGCGCCGCGTTCAGCAAAGGGCTCAAGTTCGCGATGGGCCAGACCCACGTGCACCGCTACATGCAGCCGCTGCTCGAGCGGATCACCGGCGACGGCAACGGCGGCGGCTTCGACCCCACGTTCCTGATCACCCACCGCGTGCCGCTACGCGACGCGCCCGACGCGTACCGGATGTTCAACGAGCAGAAGGGGGAGTGCATCAAGGTCGTGCTGCAGCCCTGAGCCGCTTCAGCCTTGAGCCGCTTCACAGCCGGGCGCCCAGGCGCTGGTCAGTTGATGACGACGACTTCGACGTCGCCCTCTTTGCGTTCGACGTACAAGCCGACGTCGCGCGGGTGGCGGTGGACCACGAGGTCGACCGCCCCGCTGCCGACCCGCAGGCCGCGGATCGACAGCCGCTGCAGGTAGTTGGGCAACATCGGGCGCTCGAGGCTGACGCGGTTGTTCGGCGCGTCGAACTTCAGGCCCAGCAGCGCCTGCAGCAGCACGAAGCCGGCGCCCGCCGCCCAGGCTTGGGGGCTGCACGCGACGGGCCAGAGGGTGGGCCCGTGGCCGGGCAGGCGTTCGAAGCCGCAGAACAACTCGGGCAGGCGGTGCAGCGGCTCGACGAGGGCGGCCTCGTACAGCCCGTTGAGCACCCGCAGCGCCGCGTCGCGGAAGCCGTACCGCGCCAGCCCCGCGCCGCCGATGGCCGTGTCGTGCGGCCAGATGGTGCCGTTGTGGTACGACATCGGGTTGTAGTTGGCCTCGCCCTTGGCGATGGTGCG
Source organism: Botrimarina sp. (assembly GCF_040219535.1). NCBI lineage: Bacteria > Pseudomonadati > Planctomycetota > Planctomycetia > Pirellulales > Lacipirellulaceae > Botrimarina > Botrimarina sp. The sequence goes on along the minus strand of NZ_JAVJSH010000032.1, from coordinate 122,881 downwards.
GATTCCCCAGCCGCTGAAGCCCGCCTCGCTCATCAGCGTGCGCGCGGTGGCCGGCGCGTAGGCCTCGTCGGCGATGCCGCAGAACAGCAGGTGGCCGGAGTTGGAGCTGCGGACCTCGCACGGCTGCTTGTCGCCGTCTAGCGCCAGGGCGAACGTCTGGATCGGCGACGACCAGAAGCGCTCGTTGAACCGCTGCTTCAACCCGCGGGCCTCCTCCCGCAGTCGCGTCGCCAGCCGCTCTTCGCCGAGCGCCACGGCCAGCTCGGCGGCGTCGTTCTTCGCTTGGTAGACGTAGGCCTGGACCTCGCTGACGGCGATCGGTCCCGTGGCCGGGCGGCCGTCGCTGTGGAAAACCGAGTCGTGCGAGTCCTTCCAGCACTGGTGGATCAGCCCCCGTTCGTTGTGGGACTGGTACTCGACGAAGCCGTCGCCGTCGGAGTCGCCGTGCTGGTCGATCCAGTTCAGGGCGCGCTGGATGTTCGTCCAGATGCTGCGGATGAAGTTGAGGTCGCCCGTGCGGCGGTAGTAGGCGCCGCTGAGCATCACGAACAGCGGCGTCGAGTCGACCGTGCCGTAGTACAGGCGGAAGGGCACCTCGCCGGTCGCGGCCATCTCGCCGTCGCGGACCTCGTGGAGGATCTTGCCCGGCTCGGCCTCGGTTTCCGGGTCGACCGAGTTGGCCTGGTGAGCCGCCAAGAACTCGAGCGTCCCCCGCGCGAGCTGGGGCCACACCCACAGGGTCTCCAGCGCGGTGATCAGCGCGTCGCGTCCGAAGGGGGTCGAGAACCACGGCACGCCGGCGTAGGGGTACAGGCCGTAGGGGGTCTCGGTGGTGAGCATCCGGAGGTCGGCGAGGGAGCGCGAGAGCCACTCGTTGAACCGCTCGTTCGGCGTGGCGATCTCCGCGGTGCGGAAGTCGCCGTCGGCCGGGCCCGCGGGATCGCGGGAGGGCTCCGCGAGCCCGATCCCCCCCACCGACCCGCCGTCGTTGGCGACGTTCTCGAACCGGCTCTTCACCTCCACCACCTGCGACGCGCCGGGCGGCAGGTCGACCCGCAGCCGGAAGTGCTCCTTGTCGTGCGAGCTCAGGTCGCACTGGCCGCCGAGCCGCAACACGGTCTGCCGGCGGCGGTCGTCGACGCCCGCGTACGGCAGGGCCACCGAGTGGTCGGCCACGACGGGGTCCAGGAGCTCCCCGCGCCGCTTGCGCGGCGCCCCGCGCACCTCGAAGATGTCGACGAAGTCCGCGGCGAAGCGGTACTCCAGCGGCAGCGAGATCTCTCGGTTGGTGTAGTTCGTCAGCTTGAGCTCTTCGCGGAACCCGGCGTGCTCCAGCCGCAGCGTGCGGAAGATGTGCAGCGCCCCGTGCGGGATCACAAAGCCGTCGCCGAGCGGGAGGTCGGCCGTGGTCATCTGCACGACCAGGTGGCTGTTCTCCTGATCCATCGTGGTGTTGAGCAGCATCGGCCGCGAGCCGCCGACGAACAGCTCCCAGCGCGACAGGTGCCGCGTGCCGCGGTGGTAGACCCCGTGCTCGCTGATGCCCGTGACGCCGATCTCGCCGAGCTTGTCGACAACGGCGAACGTGTCGCCGCGCTTGAGCACCTCGCCGCCGGAGCTCGTGCGCTGGGAACCGACGGCGATGTAGAGCTGGTCCTTGAAGCGGATGATCTCGTCCGCCTCGGACTGGTCCCGTCCGGCCGCGCCGTTGCTCTGCGTCGCTTTGGGGAGCTTGACATCCATTAATTAAGAATCCTTCGGCGGCCGGGCCGCCCGAGTACTCCTGTCGCCGCGCACGCTCGCCGGGGGGACCACGCTAGCGGGCGGGGCGCAGGCTCACTGGCGCGCCGGGCAGGCCCGCGCCGGCGGCGCCGTTGGTCGAGGGCGGGATCCGCGACATCGCCGCGGCGACCGGCTGCGCGTCGAGCGCGGGGACCTCGGGGATGGCCCAGCGCCGGCCCGGAGCGCCGATCGAGCCGCTGGAGACCAGCGAGCGGTACGCGTCCTCGTAGCCGTCGACCATCCGGGCCACCGAGAAGTTGCGCTCGCAGTGCCGGCGGCACTCGGCGCGGTCGATCGAGTCGAGCCTGCCCACCGCGTCGACCGCCGCGTCGACCGAGTCGACGATGAAGCCCGTGACGCCGTCTCGGATCACCTCCGGGACCGAGCCGCGGTTAAACGCGATCACCGGCGTGCCGCACGCCATGGCTTCGACCATGACGAGGCCAAACGGCTCGGGCCAGTTGATGGGCATCAGCAGCGCCTTGGCGCCGCCGAGGAAGTCGCTCTTTTCCTTGTCGCCGACTTCTCCGATGTATTCGACCAGCGGGTCTTCCAGCAGCGGCTGGATGCGATCCGCGAAGTACTGGGTGTCGACGCTGTCGACCTTCGCGGCCATCCGGATCGGCACGCCGGTCCGCTGGGCGATCCGGATCGCCTCCTCAGGGCCTTTCTCGGGGGTGAACCGGCCGAGGAATGCGAAGTACTCGCCCGGTTCCGCGCGGAACCCGTACCGCTCGACGGGGATCCCGTTGTAGACCGTCCGCAACCAGTTCGCGGTGCGTAGCGGACGGCGCTGCGAGTCGGAGATCGACACGACCGGCGCCTCTCGGAACACGCCGAACAGCTCCGCGGCGCCAGGCACGTCGAGCCTCCCGTGGAGGGTGGTCAGCATCGGCACGCTCATCAGCCTCCCCAACGGGTACTGCAACACGTCCGTGTGGTAGTGGATCACGTCGAACTCCTGCGCGAGCCGCACCACCTCGGCCAGCTGCATCACGTGGCACATCACCGCGTCGGGCCGCTGGTCCCACTGCCTGAGCGACTTCTCGACCACCGCGACGTGGCGGGCGGAGGTCTGCGAGTCGCCTGCGGCGAACAGCGTCACCCGGTGGCCGCGCCCGACGAGCTCTTCGGTCAGGTAAGACACGATCCGCTCGATCCCGCCATAGGTCTTCGGCGGGACGCTCTCCGTAAGCGGTGCGACTTGGGCTACGTTCATCGAGGAGTCCTTCGTTATGTGTTTCGCTCGTCCCGCCGCGCTGCGCCGAGGGCGAGCGGCGGACTTGCGTTGTCTTGAATCGAGTTCAGAAGCCAGAAGCCATCCTCGCCTGATCGCATCGGTCTCGGCGGGCGGCGCCCGCCGATGGCTCCAACGCGGCGAACCCCCATAAGGCCGACAAGAAGCGGCCTGGCGTTCGCCAACAGCGGAGCAAACCCTATACCATCCGGTCTTCGGAATACCCCCGCGCCGTGTGGCGAAGCACTTGAGGAGCCGCGTGCTCAGCTCCTAAAACACCGCCGCGACGCAGCAGCCGACCGGCCCGTCGCGCAAAACCGGCCCGTCGCGCGAAACCGGTGCGGGATCCGTCGCGGCGTCCGCGCGCGGGAAGCGGCGCGCAAAGCGGCCGGGCGTGGGCCCGACCGTTGGCGGCGGGACGGTCAGTCACCGCGCCGCGCTGATCGCTGAGAAGTCTTTTATCCGCTGTGCGTTGACACAAAAGGCTGGTCGCCGCGCGGGCGCCTGCTAGCGTCGCCCGGTGCGTGCGAGTCGGCCGGCCTTCGGCCTGCGGGCCCGGGTGGCGGATAGCACTAACCCCCGCCGCCACGCGGTTACCGGCCGCGGTGCGCCAATTACGTCCCGGAGCCCGTGCGGCGCGGGATCAACATCGCCCAAGAGCCTAGCAGCAGCGAGACAACCGCCGCCGGCTCGGGGACCGCCGCCGCCAGCGACGGCGCGGCGCTCCCGTAGTTGGCCGCCCAGGTGGCGTGCTGAGCCGGTCCGATTGGGCCGGTGTTCGGGTCGTTGGGTAGGGCGCCGGCCGGGTCGCCAAAGCGGTCGCGCCACACGGTGAAATCGGCGGCGTCGACCACGCCGTCCTGGTTGTAGTCGCCATCGAGCGGGTACACGCCGATCCACGCCTGCGGCCCAGAGTTGGCCCTGATCAGGTCGCGAAGTTCCGCCGTGTCGTCGAGCGTGTAGCTGTAGAAGTCGCCCGGCGTGAACGCGTCGCCCCGCGGCGTGGACGCGCCGGGCGAGTTGATCAGCACATCGCCGCTCACGCGCAGCTCGGCGTCGCCGCTGATGTTGTACGGCTTGTTCACGTTCTCGAACACGTTGTTCTCCGAGACGACGACCGCGTCGTTCCGGGGGTTGAGGCCGTAGCTGCTGATGTCTTCCAAGAAGTTGTTGTAGAAGTGGCCGACGACGTTGTCGTAGGAAGGGTTGCGTTGGTTGGTGTTGCGGATCCACGTGTGGTGGATCGTCACGTGCTGGTCCGACTCGTCGGTCCAGCCGACGCCCAGCGCCTTGTTGTGGTCGCTGAGGATGCTGTTGGAGATGGTCACGTAATCGAGGCCGCCGCCGCGCAGGTCGATGAGGCCGTCGCCCATGCGGGTCACGTGCACGTGGTCGATCCAGATGTGGTGGCTGTCGTCGACCTGGATGCCGTCGTAGTCTTGGGTCTTGCCGTCCCAGTCGCCCTCGACGTAGCTGTCGCGGATCGTGAGGTTGCGGATGATGACGTTCGACTGGTTGTCGATGTTCAGCCCGCCGTAGACGATCTCGGCGTCGGCGCCGAGGCCGAGGATCGTCTTGTTCGAACCGACCGACAGCTCTTCGCCGAAATTGTCGATGAGGATGCTACCCCGCACGGCGATCGTCCGCGGGCTGTCGCCCCGCAGGTAGAACTCGAGCTCGTCCTGGTTGTCGACCACAACCACCGGCCCCCCGGCGCCCCCGGTCGTGCTGCTGAGGCCCAGCGCCGCAACCGACGCGAAGCCCGTCGCGTGGTGCGAAGCGCCGGCCGACGCGGCCAAGCCGCACGCGGCCAGGCCGCACGCCAAGCGGGGGAGGGATCTCGTGACGCTCATCGGCCTCTCTCGTTGACGGATAGGAGCAAGCAACTCTTTGCTACGCAGCGCCGGCGCGAGCGGCACAGCGACGCCGTGAGGCAGCAGACGGCCCCGGCAGCCGCCGCCGGCTCGGGCGCCGCTGCGGTCGCGGCGCCGCCCGCCAGCCGGCGGCCGAAGTAGTGCGTCCAAACCGCGTAGTCCTCCGCGTCGGCGACGCCCGGCGTGGCCGCTTCGTTCGTGAGCGTGGCGCCCGCGTCGGCCGCGTCGGCCGCGTCGCGCCACACCGTGTAGTCGGCCGCGTCGACGGCGCCGTCGGCGTTGTAGTCACCGGGCAGAGCGGGGATAGCAAACGCGACGGGGCTCCAACCGTCGGCCCCGCCGAGCCAATTCTCCTTGCTGTAGGCCTCCGCCTCGGCGGCCGTGAGCTGGTGCGACCAAGCGACCCGCCCCGACAAGTCGAGCGGCTCGCCCCCTAGGTCCGTGCTGTTGTGCTCCGCGTAGTACGCGGTCAGGTGGTTGTTGTTGCCCGACCACGCGGACCACCCGGCCCGGTTGACGACCGCGCCCAGCTTCGAATCGATGAACACGGTCCGCGAGTACTTCTGCCACGGCCGCCCCAGGTACACGCTGCCCGGGTTCGCCGAGCCGGTGACGGCGGTGTTCTTGAACACGTAGCCGTCTGTGTCGCCGGAGGACTCTCTCGCCTGCGCGGTCACGTACCCGGCCGATTTGGCGAAGAGCGTCGAGTCTTCGAAGTAGGCCGTGCCGCGTCCGTACACGAAGTCGACGCTCCCTTCGACGTACACGTTGTGGAAGTAATGGCGGCCGTGCTCCGACCGCAGCGTGTCCTGCCAACCCAAGAAGCGGCAGTTGTTGAACACCAGCCGGTCCGCCTTGGCGTACATCGCCAGCGCCTGAACACCCGGCCCGTGCGAGTTCTCGAAGGTGAGGTTCTCGGCGACGAAGTCGGCGCCGCGGACGACCGCCGTGGCGTGGACCGACGACTCGTTCGGCGGGGTGTTGGCGGTCTCGTAGAACGTGATCTTGGTCGTCAGGGGGTCCTGGCCGCGCAGCGTGATCTTCGGTTTGTCCGACGGCACGATGACCCGCGCCGTGTACACGCCCGGCAGGATGTCGATCACGTACCGCTCGGCGCCGCCGGTTGGGACCGCGTCGACGGCGGACTGGATCGTCTGGTGCTGGGCGCCCTGGTCGAGGGGCCCCACGGTCAGGTGCACCTCCGCGCGAAGGCCTCCCGTCGCGGCGACCGACAAGGCAAGCGCATAGCAGGCGAGGACTCGTGGAAGGCGCATAGCGTTCGCAATCGGGGGTCGGCCAACAAGCGGCCCTGCCCGCGTGGCGGCAGGAACCACCCAGTATGACCGCCGCCCACGCCCCGAGCCCGCAACGGGCCGCCCTGTTTTCCGTCAGGCCCTCGCGCGGCTGCTTTAGCCGACCGCCCGCCGGCATGGGGGATGCGTAGGATTGCGAGAGACACGCAAAACAAGCGAACCCCGGCGGGGAGGTAACGGATGGGCGCTCTCGATTTCCAGCAGCAACGCCACCGGCTCGTGGAGCGCGAGCTGCGCGGCCTCGGCATCCACGACGAGGCGGTCCTCCACGCGATGCGGGCCGTGCCCCGAGAAGAGTTCGTGCCCGAAGCGATGCGCGAGTTCGCCTACCGCAACGCGCCGCTGCCGATCGGCGCGGGGCAGACGATCTCGCAGCCGCTGGTCGTCGCGTACATGGTCGAGGCCCTCGGGCTGTCGCCAGACGACCGCGTGCTCGAGATCGGCGGCGGCTCGGGCTACGCGGCCGCGGTGCTGTCGCGCGTCGCGCGCGAGGTTTACACGGTGGAGCGGCGCCGCGAGCTGGCCGACGAGGCGCGGCAGCGCCTTGCGCGGCTGGGGTACGACAACGTCCACGTGCGGCGCGGCGACGGCGCCGGCGGTTGGCCCGACGCGGCGCCGTTCGACGCGATCGTCGTCGCGGCCGGCGCCCCCGGCGTGCCCCCCGCGTTGCTCGATCAACTCGCCGAAGGGGGCCGCCTGGTTATCCCCGTGGGCGAGACCAAGGAGTCCCAGCGGCTGCTGCGCGTCGTCCGCCGAAGCGCGGGCAGTGGCGACGAACACTTCCAGTACGAAGAGCTGTCGTCGGTCCGCTTCGTCCCGCTCGTGGGTGAGGCCGGCTGGCCGCCAGTCGGCGACTCCCAGTAGGGAGCATCGTCACCGCGCTAGTCCGCCGCCGGCCGAACGCATCGCGACTCTCCAGCCCAACAATAGCAGAGGGCCTCCGCCGGACGCAGACGAATCGGCTGCGGCTCGTCGGGCCTCAACGCGTCAGCCACTCTGCCGCGGCGCCGCGGACTCCTGGCGGCTCGTCATTCGCCGCTCGAGCTAGCGAGCGGTGGGTGGCTGCTCGTCCAACCGAGCAACGACCCCCTGCGCCGCGGTCAACTGGCCTTCCAGCGCCGTGTTGCCGCCCGACACCGACACTCGCCGGCGCAGTTCCTCGACCGCCTCGGCGGCGCTCTGGCGGGCCCGCTCCGGCTGGCCGATGGCGTGCTGGGCCTCGGCGAGGAGCAGCAACCACGAGGAGCGATGCCGGCTCTGCTGCAGCTTGCGCTCGATCTCGGGCAGGACCCGCTCGGCTTGGCCCGCGCGGATCGACGCGGCGATCCACGCGCGTCGGAGCACTACGCTGCCGTTCTCTTCCAGCGCCGCGCCGAGCGCGCGGAGCTCCGCGGCGGGGCCCGCCAAGCGGCCGGCGGCGCTCGCGTGGGCGAGGAGCCAGTCGACTTCGGGACGCTCGGCGCTGATCGCCCGCTCCCACGCCGCGAGCGCGGCGTCGTCGTCGCCGACCCGCTCACAAGCGGCCGCTCGCAGCGCATAGACAGCGCCCACGCCGGGGACGTCGCCAACCGCAGCGAGCGCCGCGTCGGCCGCCGCGAGGGCCCCGGCGTGCTCGCCCGCTTCCAGCAACGCGCGGCACAAGCCCAGGTGGGCCGTCGTGGCGGCTGGGTCTAGCTGGATCGCACGGCGGTAGTCGGCGGCCGCCTCCGCGTAACGCGCCAACGCGGACAACTCGTCGCCGCGCCGCGTGAGGTCGCGGGCCGTGGCGGGCATCGTAGACACACGCTCGTCGATCGCCCGGATGACCGTCTCCGGGTCGTGGTGAGCGAAGGCCCACAGCGGCGCCGCCGCGGCCACCAAACAAAGGCAGGCGGCTCGCGTCATCTGGCGCGCTCCACGACCATGCCGCCGAAGCGGATCGACGCGCCCTCGGCCATCGCGATCCCCACCCGGCCCGGCGGCAGCGGCTCGGGCAACGCGGCGGTGTACTCGATCGAGTCGTTGATCTGCACCTCGAGCAGCCCCTCGCCCGGCTCGAGCTCGATCTTGATCGGCTGGCCGAAGTCGACGTCGATCTCCCGCTGCGAGACGACGCGCACCTCGCCGTCGACGACGTTGACCACGAGCGCCTGCGAAGCGGACGGGTCGATCAGCACGGCCCACAGCCGGTCCTCGCTCTCGCAAGCGAAAGCCAGCCCCGCCACTGCGTCGGCGTCGGCGTCGAACTCGAGGAAGCCCTCCACCTCGCTGACCGGGCCCTCGAAGTCGTCGTAGACCAGCAGCGTCGGCCGGTCGCCCGCGGTGACCACGAGCTGGCGCACGGTCGGCATGCCGTCGCGCTTCTCTACGAGCAGGCGTTCTGTGCCGCCGGCCAGCACGGTCCATCCGGCCGGCGCGCGGCCGAGGTCGCTCGTCGAGAAGGCGATGCGTTGCTCGGTGATCAGCGACGGGTCGTGCTCGGGGAGCCACGGGTCGGCGATCGGCGTGTGCTCGACCCTGCCACGCTTGACGAGTTGGAAGTGGTCGCGCCGCGCGCCGTGCTGGTCGATCATCACGCCGTCGAGCGTGTCGCCGGCCAGGTCGAGGATCACCGACCCGTTCTCGAGGATGATCTCGCGCATGATCGGCATGGTCCCCTTGCGGCTCGTGCCGGCGCCGCCGTGACCGGCCACGATGGCGACCGTGCCGTTGTGCGGCTCGAGGCCGGCGCTCTTGCGGTAGGGGCCGTCGCCGTCGGGGCGGCCGTCGCCGTCGTCGAGCACGACCCCCTCGCCGACCGTCGGCGTGGCGTACGCGCCGTCGATCAGCATGCTCCGCTCGTAGATGTGCGAGTGGCCCGACAGCACGAGGTCGACCCCGCCCGCTTCGAGCAGCGGCATCAGGTGCTCGCGCATCTCGATCAGCTGGCGCTCGCGGTCGCTGTCGTGCGACCCCTTCGTGTACGGCGGGTGGTGCCAGAACGCGATCAGCCAATCGGCGTGGGTCATCTCGAGGTCCGCCTGCAGCCACCGGGCCATGGCGCCGCTGGCCGAGCGGTCGAGGTCGTGCGAGTCGAGGCACACGAAGTGAACCTTGCCGAGGTCGAACGAGTAGTAGGCCTCGGTCCCCGACGCGACGCCGCCGGCCTCGCCGCCCGTGGGCAGCACGTACGCGTCGTAGTACGGTCCGAACTGCGACACGCCGCGCGACGTGTGCCCCTCGTGGTTGCCCATCGTGGGCCAGCACACCGTGTTGCGGAGCGTGGGCTGGTACACGTCGAAGAAGAACCGCTGGAACTCCACGTCGGCGCCGTCGCCGTAGGCCATGTCGCCCACGTGGATAAACGCGTCGGGCGAGCGGCCGCTCGACGCGGCGAACGCCCGCATCGCTTCGAACACCCGATGCTGGTCGCGGCTGCCGTTGCCCGAGTCGCCCACGACCCACAGCCGCAGGTCCGCCGGCGTGCCGGCCGCGGGCGACGCGGCGAAGCGGTGCTCGGCGTCGGCCCCGGCCAGCACCCGGTCGCCGTCGCAGACCGCGTAGTAGCCGACCTCGCCGGGCGAGAGGCCGTCGATCCGGGCCTCGTATTGGTAGGTTCCCGCCGGGGTCGACGGATCGCGGTCGCCAACCCGGCGATCGGCGCTCCGCGCGTAAGGCTCGTCGTACAGAACCTTCTCGAGGGAGTACGGCTCGGGCGACTCGGCAGCCACGTCGGCCGACACCCGCACTGTTACCGAGCGCGTGGCCGCGTCGAGCTCGTCGGGCGCGGCGCCGTAGCGGACGACCGGGTCGATCGGCCCGTCGGTCCGCCAAACGACGGTGACCGACTCGGGCGTGGCGAGCTGCAGGTAGGGCCCGCGGGTTACCTCCGCGGCGGTGACGGGCGCTGCGGTGACGGGCGCTGCGCACAGGCTTGCAACGCAAGCCATCGCTGCTGTCGAGAGAGCCAATCGCATCCGAGAACTCCGGTGGCTGGGGACAGTTGGCCGAGCCCGCGAGTGTCGCGGCGATCGCGTAGCGCGTAAAGCGATCTAAACACAAAGCTAACAATGGAGCGCAACCGCGCCCCGCCCCCCGACAGGACGTAACGCAAAGCGCACGGCGCCCGACTTCTTCACATTTGATTCACACGAAGTTCATGAACGAATGGGCCTCTGTGAAGGGCCGATGAAGTGTTCGCGAAGGTTCGTTGATCGGGGTAGCAATCACTCCGGGCGTCGGTAGAACACCGCTGCGAACACACACCGGCGGCGCGGCTCGCTTCGTGGAGCCGTCTCGAGCGACGCCGCCCCTCCCCCCGCTGCATTGCCCACCTTCGCTAATGCTCCGTGTCATCCCCCGAGGAGTCTGCCGTGCTTAAGAGAACCCTGGTTGGATTGGCGCTCGTCGCGCCGGCTTCGCTCGCCCACGCCCAAGTCGCCGTCGAGTTCCGCGACGGCGTCACGATGCTGCCCGGCGGCGGCCTCTACGACGGAACGATCGACACCGAGTTCCGCGCCGCGAACCCCACCACCGAACAAGGCGAGAATCAAGAGATCTCTGTCGACGACTTCGACGGCGGCTTCCAGACGCAAGGCGCGATCCGCTTCGAGAACCTGCTGGTGAGCGATGGCGGCCTGGTCCCCGACGGCCTCAACCGCGACCAGATCCTCTTCGCCGAGTTCCGCCTCTGGAAGACCAGCCCGACCGCGTCCGACGCGATCATCAACTTCAACCGGATCGTCGGCCCGGACACCAGCACCGGCCAGTTCTGGCAGGAGGACGACACCTGGGCCTCGCTCGGCGGCGACCTGATCCCCGACCAGGGCGGCTTCCTCGACGGCGACCCGATCCTAGAGGACGGCATCGAAGCGGCCACCACGCCCGACTTCCAGGACGGCTTCCCGCTGGGCGACTTCACGCAGCCGCGTGACACGGGCATCTACGCGTCGAGCAACGACGGCGAGGACCTGATCTCGATCTTCACCGGCCAGCTCGCCGCCGACCCGAACAACCCCACCCCCGAAGAGCTCTCGGAGATCATCGACCGTTCGTTCTTCCGCTACGACGTGACCGACGCGGTCCGCGACTGGCTCGTCGACGGCGACCCCAACTACGGCTGGTCGATCAACAACAACACCGGCGACGGATGGGACATGGTCTCGTCTGACCTGGTCGGCGACGAGAACGGCGAGGTCGAACAGGGCGGCTTCCAGATCCAGGCGGTCAACCTGCGACCCTCGCTGACGATCATCTACTCGCAAGGGCCCCGCGGCGACCTCGACTTCGACGGCGATGTCGACCTCGACGACTACCAGGTGCTGCTCGACAACCTGGCGATCGAGCTGAACGGCCCGATCGCCACCGGCGCCACGGGCGACCTCGACTTCGACCGCGACGTCGACCTGGACGACTTCGCCCTGTTCAAGGGCTTCTACGAAGACGCCAACGGCGCCGGCGCCCTCGCGTCGGCCGTGGCGGCTCCCGAGCCCTCGGCGGCCCTGCTGGCCGTGGTGTGCGGCCTCTTTGGAGCGGTGCGGCGGCGCTGAGCCCCGCGCGGTCCGGCCCACGCGGACCGGACCGTTTCCCAACGTCACCGCTCTAGAGACCCTGCCACCAACCACCAGATACAAGGCCAAGCCACAGGAACCGACACCATGCGTATTCGCTACACCCTGGCGGTCGCGGCGCTCGCCGCCGCGATCTGCTCACCGCCCCGAGCGGCGGCCGACGAGGACCTCTCGATCGTGGTTAACCCACGCACGGGGACCGCGTCGATCCGCAACGACAGCCAAGCCCCGCTCGAGATCGACGGCTACCTGCTGCGGGCGGGTTCTCCGGTCTTCGACTCGGCCGGCTGGAACAGCTTCGAAGAGCAAGGCATCAGCGGCTGGGTCGACGGCCCCTCCGCGGCGAACCGGCTCGGCGACACCAACCTGTTCGGGTCGTTGTCGATCGACCCCGGCCAGTCGTTGCCGATCGGCGCCCCCTACGCCCCCTTCACGCCGACCGAGATCGGCCAACCCGAGCCGACCTTCAACTTCAGCTACAACGTGCCGGGCGTGGGCTCGTTCGACGGCGACGTCGAGTTCAGCCTGCAGAACACGCTCGTGCTCGTGGTCAATCCCGCGACCGGCGCGGCCACGCTCGAGAACCAGTCGGCGTTCGATATCGACATCGACTCGTACCTGATCCGCTCCGAGGCCGGCGTGCTCAGCACGGCGGGCTGGTCGCCGCTCGCTTCTTCGGTCGGCGGCTGGACCGCCGCGGCCGGCGCGTCGAACCGGTTGGCCGAGGGCAACCTGTTCGGGTCGACCTTCCTCGCCGCCGACGGCGGGTCGTTGTCGCTCGGCTCGCCGATCGACTTCAACATGCTGGAGGACGAGAGCGACCTGTCGCTCGAGTTCCGCGTGCCCGGGTTGGGCACGCTCGCCGGCGGGGTGCTCTTCACGTCGGCGCCGGTCGTCGACCTGCCGGGCGACTACAACGGCGACGGCCAGGTCAACGCGGCCGACTACACCGTGTGGCGCGACGGCGCGTCGCCCGACAGCTCGCCCGCGGGCTACCAGCTGTGGGCCGACAACTACGGCTCGTCGGCCTCCGGCGGCGCGGCCGCCGCGTCGGTCCCCGAGCCCCACGCGGTCTGCCTTTTGGCTCTCGCCCTCACCGCCGGCGCGTCGCGCCGGCGGTGAGGTTTCTCTCAAGGAGCCGCCCCGGGGACGGCTCCCCCCGTAACCCGACAAGAGGTCGCTACGTGAACCACCGCCGATCGCCCGAACCCGTCGCTGTCGCCGGCCGAATGGCGTTTACCCTCGTGGAGTTGTTGGTCGTCATCGCGATCATCGGGGTGCTCGTCGCGCTGCTGCTGCCAGCCGTGCAAGCGGCGCGCGAAGCGGCGCGGCGGAGCCAGTGCCAGAGCAACCTGAAGAACAACGCGCTGGCGGTGATCAACTACGTCGACGCGAACAAGCAGTACCCGATCGGCGTGCAGGGAGGGGACCCGAAGTTCTCGCGGGTTGTGGTCGGCGAAGGTGGCGAGGTTCAAGAAGCGGCCACCGGCATGTGCGACAAGGGGTTCGGCTGGGTCGTCGAGATCCTCCCCTTCCTCGAAGAAGGCGCGCTGTACGAGGTCGTTTACGACAAGACCGAGTGGCAGAAGCGGGCCGGCCCGGGCGACACCTTCCCTTCGCCCGCGTTGCCCGCGCTGGGCCGGGGAATGTACGGCGGCGAGGTCTGGCCCGGCGGGGACCAGACGGTGCCGACCTTCCGTTGCCCCTCGTCCGACCTGCCCCGCCTGGCCGAAGGGGGCCTAGGACCCCACGCCAACACCAACGGCTACGCGACCGCCGACTACAAGGGCAGCGGCGGCGTGTCCGACAACGGCATCTTCACCCACCGCTGCGACAACGCCGTCGCGCGGCTGCGGCGGCTCGCCGGTGGCAGCGGCCCGCTCGGCGACCCGACGGGCGTGCAGTCGGTCGTCAAGCCGTCGAAGATCACCGACGGCCTAAGCAACACGATCATGATCGGCGAATCGGCCTACTACATCCGGACCCAGAACGGCCAAGAAGCCGGCGCCGAGGACTGGCCCGTGTGGATCGGCGGCGTGTGGTCGGACGAGAACACCATCTTCAAGACCGCCCCCCGCAGCGGCCGCAACAACGACGGCAGCGGCCTCGGCTCGGCGCCGATCGGCTGCGGGATCTCGCCCAAGTCCGAGGACCAGTTCTACTACGGCACCCGCCCCGGCGTGGACATCAGCGCCGGGACCGGGGGCGCCGCGCTGGACGACGACTGCGCGTTCAGCTGGCACTCGGGCGGGGCGTTCTTCGCGTTCTGCGACGGCTCGGTGCAGTTTCTTCAAGAGGACATCGACCCGATCGTTTACGAGAACCTCGGCGCCCGCGACGACGGCAACGTCATCGGCGACTACTGATATTTCCGGCCGGCCCCACCCCAACAGTTAAGAGAGCAGTTGCGGAGCGGCGTCCCGAGGCAACCGTCCGCGTGAGATCGCCACGCGTGGCTCACCAGAGAACTTCACACCCCAGCGCGAGTTAGAGCTAATGAGTAACACCTTCGCTTCGTCCCTCCCCGGCGCGCTCCGGATCCTGCTGGTGGTCCTAGCCGCGACGCCCGGCGCGGCCCTCGCCACGACGATCTACGACAGCGGCTCGCTGGGCATGATCACCGGCCCGTCGGACGACATCGAGGTCCGCGACTCGGCCGGCGGATCGCCCACGTTCGTCATCGCCGACGGCGCCCAGATCGGCTTCCAGCTCAACCCGGACAACACCCTCGCGCTCGACCCGGAGACCAACGAGCCGATCAGCTCGAACACCGCGCAGAGCATCGCCGTGTTCGACACGTCGATCGTCGCCATGCAGGGCGGCGAGACGGCCGACTCGGTCGTCGTCAGCGACGAGTCGCGCTTCGCCCTCATCAGCGGCGACATCGGCGACGACATCCTCGCCAGCGACAACGCGTCGGTCACGATCGCCGGCGGCGCCCTGGACGACCTGGTCGCCGGCGGCTCGGCGCTGGTCGCGATGTCGGGCGGGTCGGCCGACACGGTCGAGCTCTCCGGCTCGGCCCGCTTCGTGTTCAGCGGCGGCCGCGTCGACGACATCGACACCGCGGGCGGCTCGAGCCGCGTGTTCGTCGGCCCCGGCGCGCTCATCGACGACGACGCGTTCTTCGTCGAATCGGCTCGGCTGGAGACCACCGGCGGCCAGTTCGACGACGAGCTGCAGTTCTACGACAACACGACGGCCTACTTCAACGGTGGGAACGTCGGCGATGACCTCGTCGCCGCTGGCTCTTCGGTCATCGAGATCCACGACTTAACGGTTGACGACACCATTGAGGCCGAAGGGTCTTCGCGGACCACGATCTTCGGCGGCCAGTTCGGCGCGATCGAGGCAGCCGAAAGCGCGGTCGTCGAGTTCTACGGCGGCACGGTCCTCGAAGGGGTCGCCGGTTTGTTGGGCGGCAAGGTGGTTGTCGACGGCGGCGAGCTTGCGCCGGTCGACGGTCCGGAAGTGCTGGCCAACCTCAACGGTACGGTCGACGTGTTCGACACCCCCGGCACGGTCCTCAACGCCGAGGCCAGCAGCGGCGGCGCGGTCAACGTGTTCGGCGGCGACTTCGAGGAGCTCACCGTCGACGCTCTCGCCGCCGGCGCGGTGCTCGACGGCGCCGACGCCGACGAGCTGGCGGTCTTCGCCGAGCTCGGAGCGACCGTCGAGATCCGCGGCGGTCAGATCCTCGACGCCGACCTCGAGGCCCGCTCCGGGTCGACCATCACGCTGTTCGGCACGGAGTTCTTCGCGTTCGGCCAACTCCTCGACTTCGGCCCCGTGCCGTTCGTCGCGGGCGACCTGGTCGGCACGCTGGCCGACGGCGGGAGCTTCTCCGGCGTGTTCCGCCGCGACTTCGGCCTCGGCAACGCGGCCCAGATCGTGCTCGTGAACCTGCCCGAGCCGACCTCCGCGTTGATGACGCTCGCCGCCGCCCTCGCCGCGGCGCTCCGCCCCTCGCGGCGCGGCCGCACGGCGCCGGCCGTGTGAGCGGCAACGTCACTGACGCGGCCCTGACGGCGCGCGCCGCACGAACGATCCCAAACGGGCGGGGCCGGGGTTTCCGGCTCCGCCCGCTTTTGTTGGCGCCCGCTCTTGTTGGCGCCGGCCCCGCGTGGCTCAGGCCGCGACAGCCTGGCAGCTCTCGGCGCACTTGCGGCACGATTCCGCGCAACGCTTGCAGTGGTCGTGGTCGTGGGCCTCGCACTGCTCGGCGCAGTAGTCGCAGACCTTCGCGCACAGCCCGCAGAACTCGGCCGCGTGCTCGCCGCCGATCGCCATCGCCTGCACGCAGGCGTGGCAGATCGCCGCGCACTCGAGGCAGCACTTGGGGCAGTCGTTCTTCAACTCCTTGCCGAGCATCTGGCTGACGTTCGACAGGCACTCGCTCGCGCAAGAGTTGCAAGCGTCGATGCACGCCTGGTAGTTGGCGGTTTGGGTAGCCACGAGTCCTCCTGGTTCGGTTCGCGTTTAGGGTCCATCCGGGTATTTCGTGGGTAAGGCCCGGAGAAACGAGTTTTCGGGACCTTGGCTCGGACAACAACGAGCGGGGGTCGCCCCGACGCCATCGCCCTCGCATCGACCGCGGCCCAGCGGTGACGGCCGACGCGAGGGCGACGACGACGGGGCTCGAGCGGAGACCTATCGATCCAGAATCACGCCCCAAAGTAAAGCTTGGTGAGCCCCTCCCGTTTTCGCCGTCGCGTCGGTCCTCGCCCTCCGATGGGATCGACGCGACGGCGAAAACGGGTGGGGTGGCCCCCTCTTGTCGAGCCCGAGCCGAGGGAATTTCACCCACGGAAAACCCGGATGGCCCGCGTTTAGACAGGCCCGAAGCCCGCCGCTCCCCCGAATCAGCAAGCCGCATACCACCCGAGCGTATCCGCCCACCGGAGGGGATTGGCCGTCCGCCCGATGGGCCTCCGCTGGTTCACGACTTCATGTTCATCATGTCCGGCGCCGGCTCGTAGCGGCCGGGATCGCCGAAGCGCCGCACGATCTCGGCAAACACCGCCCCTTTCTCGACCGGCTCGTCGCTCTCCATCACCAAGCGGTAGAGGTCGTCCGGCAGCACACGCAGCACGGTCATCAGCCCCTTCACCGCCATCGGGTAGTTGGCCCGCATGCCGCGCACCTCGCGGCGGTCCCAGATCTCCTTCATTTGTGGCGTGGTCCGCTCCATGCCCTGCATCATCTGGGGGTAGCCGGGCGTGTCCCACTCTTCCAGAAGGCGGTGGAAATCGACCCGGGGCCGGGTCGACGTGTCCGCGATGTACCGGTCGACGTTCGACCCCTCACGCACGCGCGGCCCCACCTGCCGCACCATGTGGTTCATCATGTGGTGCACCATGTGGCAATGGAAAATCCAGTCGCCCGGGTTGTTGGCGATGAACTCGAAGGTCGACGCCTGCGCCACCGCGATCAGCTCGGTGTTGCGAGGGACCCAGGCCGTGGAGGGCGCCCGTGCGCCCTCGTGGCCGGTGACCCAGAACGTGTGCCCGTGCAGGTGGACGGGGTGGTGCTGCATCGGCGAGAAGTCGAGCAGCCGCACGCGCACGCGTTCGCCGTGCTTGCAGACCAGCGGCGTCGTGTAGGGGCCGCTGCGTCCGTTGATCGTGTGCCAGTTCCAGTCCATCGCCCACGAGTCGGAGACCGTGTGTGTCGGCTTGATGTGGAAGTTCTGGAACAAGAGGCCGAAGTCGCGGTCGACCGGCGGCTCGAAGACTTTCTTCGGGTGCACGATGAACCAACCGACCTGGCCGAACGCCTCCTGCATGGGCACGTGCGAGTGGTAGAAGAACGTGCCCTCCTCGTGGATGTCGAACTCGTACACCATCGACTGGCCGGGCTTGATCGGGTTCTGCGTGAGCGTCGCGGCGCCGTCGTACTGCACGGGCAGCTCGAACCCGTGCCAGTGCACGAACGTGTCCTCCGGCAGCTCGTTCGTCACAACAATGCGGACCCGGTCGCCCTGGTTCACCTCGATGGTTGGGCCCGGCATGCTGCCGTTGAACCCGTACACGTTCATGTGGTAGCCGGGCAAGAACTCGCGCTCGACCGCCATCGGAACCAGGTGGAACTCCTTCGCGCCGTCGACCCTCTTCCAGGGCAGTTTGTCCAGGTCGGGCGCGACGAACGGCGCGGGGCCGGCCGACGCGGGGCGGAACCCGGGCATCATCTTCCCCAGGTAGTACGGCGAGTCGGGCGAGTGGCCGCGCGACGGCCGAAAGCGGCTGAAGCCGTCGATCTCGGCCACCGCGTCGGACCCCGCGGGGATGTCCGGCGCGGCCGAAGGCTCGCCGGCCGGCGGCGGTGCGTCCGGGTCGCTCGGCAAGTCGGGGGTGGGCCCCCGCTGTTGACCCGCCGCGCTTCCGGCGAGGCCGGCCGCCGTGAGCGCGCCGCCCGCTTTGAGGCCGCCCCTTTTGAGGAAGGTGCGTCGGTCTTCGGCGCCAGCCATGTTGTCGCTCCCCTTCGCTGTGTGGTTGCGGTGCTGTGTGGTTACGGCGCTGTGTGGATACAGCGGTGGCTTACCGACAAGCCAACCTAACCGGCGCCCCTGGCGGAGTCACCCGAGTATTGCGGACCGTCGGCGAAGCGGGTTGGTTGAATCCGACGGGCCGCCGAAATCCCTCGCCGCGGCGGCCGTGCGCTGGCAGAAGCCAGCCGGGCTGGTGTCGGACAAACCCGTCTGATCGACGGCAGACCAAGCGCGCGGGGCGCCGCCTCTGCCGCGACCGCGCGCCGGATCAGCCGAACGCGACCGCGAATAGCGCCAAGAAGAGCAGCGCGTACAACACGAAGAGGCCGCGCATGAGGCAAGCGGCTCTGATATACCAACCCCCTCTATACCGATCCCCTCAGCACTAGCGGAGCCACGCCGACATGTCTCTGACGAATTTTAGAAGCCGCTTCGCCGCGATCGCTCTCGCCGCCGCCGGGTGCGCCCTCTCCGCCGCCCCCGCGGCGTGCCAAGCGCCGCCGGGCGAGGGCGAACTGTCGGCTAGCGAGCGCTTCGAAGCGGGCTACGGGGTGATGCTCACGCGGCTGCCGATCCCTCACCGAGCGAGCGGCTACCAGCACCTCGACACGCAAGTCGTCGGCTCCCGAACCGCGCTCAACAAACTGCTCGACGGGGCGCGTGATCGCGACTTCGTCGATGCACTGTCCGCCGCCCGGATCGATTTCGATCGCTCGGCCTTGCTCCTCGTGCGGCACACCGAGGGGTCCGGGAGCGTCCGGGTCTGGGTGGAAACGCCGCGCGTCGATGGCGAGTTGTTGATCGTCAAGGTGAGCCAACAGGCCCCCGAACTCCTCACCGCGGACATGGCGTACTACTGCTTCGCCTACGTGGTCCCGCGGCGCCTGGCTTCGCACGTCGCCGTGGTCGGATCGCGGACCCCCGCGAAGGAGGTCTTCGACGACGACGGCCGCCGCCGGATCGAGCGGTCACACAACCGCGTCATCGAGCTGAACCTCGAGGCGGCGCGCTAGCGCCTGGCGCGAGAGGTGATCTTGTGCTCAAGCTACTTGGCCGCCGGGTGGCTAATTCTCATCGGCCGGGCGCGCGGTCGGGGACAATCGTTGGGTTTGCCCCGGCGTGTCGGGGCCGAATCGCGTCGCGCGGCGCTTTACAGTTCGGCGTGGTGTAACGCATCGCTAAGCCGTTGCCGCGTCGGGGGTTAACCCCTCAAAAGACACGTTGAAACGTGACACACGTTTTCGCGACGTGTCGTGTTTGTATCGGTTCGACCCGGCGGTTTGCCGTGCTCGGTGGCCAATTCATTTGGCGGCCCCGGCCGAGGACTACACGCGGCGGAGCGACGACCGGCGGAGCGACTGGCGGAGCGTGCGCAGGTCGGTCGACTCGTCGATCACGATCAGCTCCACGCCGACCATCGCGGCCAGGTCCTCGTAGTGCTCGACCGTGAGCGCGGGGCTGTAGACCGGGTGGTGCGACCCGCCGGCGTAGATCCACGCGGCCGCGGCGGTCGCCAGGTCGGGCGCCGGCTTCCAGACCGCGCGGGCGACCGGCAGCTTGGGCAGCTCGTGCGGCGGGGCGATCGCCTCGACCTGGTTGACGATCATCCGGAAGCGGTCGCCCAGGTCGATGAGGGTCGCGTTCACGGCGGGGCCCGGCGCCGCGTCGAACACCAGCCGCACGGGGTCTTCCTTGCCGCCGATGCCCAGCGGGTGGACCTCGCAGCGCGGCCGGCCGGCCGCGATCGTGGGGCAGACCTCGAGCATGTGGGCGCCGAGGACCAGGTCGCCGCCGGACTCGGGCAGGTGGTACGTGTAGTCCTCCATGAACGACACGCCGCCGGGCAGGCCGGCGGCCATGACCTTCGACGCACGGACCATGGCGGCCGCCTTCCAGTCGCCCTCGGCGCCGAAGCCGTAGCCGTCGGCCATCAGCCGCTGGGCGGCGATCCCCGGCAGCTGCTTGATGCCGACGAGGTCTTCGAACGTGTCGGTGAAGCCCGCGAAGCCCCCTTCGGTGAGGAAGCCCCGCAGGCCGAGCTCGATCCGTGCGGCGTCGCGGAGCGAGCCGCGGCGGTCGCCGCCGGGGCGGAGGGGCTCGGCCAGTTGGTAAGCGTGGTCGTAGTCGGAGCACAGGCGGTCGACGTCGGCGTCGGAGGCCGCGTCGACGCGGGCCGCGAGCTCGCCCACGCCGTACCCGTCGACGGCCACGCCGAGGACCTCTTGGGCGGCGACCTTGTCCCCCTCGGTGACGGCCACCTCACGCATGTTGTCGCCCAGCCGGGCGATCCGCGCGCGGGCCAGCTCGTGCCGGCCGGCCGCCGCGCGGGCCCACGCGCCGACGCGTTGGTGCACGGCGTCGTCGCTCCAGTGGCCCACGACGACCTTGCGTTCCACGCCCAGCCGTGTGCAAGCGAACCCGAACTCACGGCCGCCGTGGGCCGACTGGTGCAGGTTCATGAAGTCCATGTCGATCGCCGACCACGGGATCTCCCGGCCGTGCTGCGTGTGCAGGTGCAGCAGCGGCTTGCGGAGCGCGCGCAGGCCGGCGATCCACATCTTGGCCGGGCTGAACGTGTGCATCCAAGCCGCCACGCCGACGCACTTCGGGTCGGAGTTGGCCGCCTGGAGCGTGGCGAGCACGTCGTCGGGGCGGGTGACCGTCGGCTTCCAGACGACGCGGACCGGTACGTGATGGCTGGCGCCCAGCGCGGCGGCGACCTCCCGTGCGTCGGCCGCCACCCGGTCCAGGGCTTCGCTTCCGTACAGGTGTTGGCTGCCGGTGACGAACCAAACCTCGTAATCGCCTAGGTCGGGGAGGGGCATCTGGATTGCGGGTCTGGGATTGCGGGAGGCAGATTCGCGGGGTGGAGCGGCTCTAGCTTTGGCCGTAGTACGCGTCGGGGCCGTGCTTGCGGCGGTAGTGCTTGTCGAGCAGGTAGGGTTCGACCGGGCCGAGGTCCGGCTGCAAGAGCAGGCTGTCGAGGGCCATCGCGGCGCAGGCCTCCAGCGCGATGGCGTTCTTCACCGACTCGGCCGCGTCGGCGCCCCAAGCGAACGGCGCGTGGCCCGCCACGAGCACCGCGGGCACGGCCATCGGGTCGGCGCCGGTGAAGGCTTCGAGGATGACCTCGCCGGTGTTGTGCTCGTACGCCTGGTCGATCTCCGCGGCGGTCAGCGGCCGAGTGACCGGCACGGGGCCGTAGAAGTGGTCCGCGTGGGTCGTGCCGAAGGCCGGCAACGCGCGGCGCGCCTGGGCGAAGGCGGTCGCCTTGGGGCTGTGGGTGTGGGTCACACCGCCGACCGCTTCGAAGCGTTGGTAGAGCAGCCGGTGGGTGGCGGTGTCGGAGCTGGGCTTCAGGTCGCCCTCGGCGACCCGGCCGGACTGGATATCGACCACCACCATGTGGCTAGGCCGCATGCGGTCGTAGGGCACGCCGGAGGGCTTGATGACCATCAGCCGGCGGTCGTCGGAGAGGCCGCTGGCGTTGCCCCAGGTGAGCGTGACGAGGCCGGCCGACACGAGGTCGAGGTTGGCCTGGCAGACCTGTTCTTTGAGCGGTTCGAGCATCGCGGGTCAGCCCTTGCGTGCGCGGTTGCGGATCGCGATCAGGTCCTTCATCACGCCGGCCAGCGAGCCGCTCCAGCCGGCCGAGCCGAACGCGTCGTGCAGCGTCTTGTAGACCCGGTAGAGCTCCGCGTAGACGGCCGCGTTGGCGGGGATCGGCTCGTAGACCGTCGGCTTCACGCCGGTCATCGCGCGCTGGGCGGCCGGCGCGTCGGGGTGGGCGGCGCCGGCCACCGCGCCGAAGATCGCGGCGCCCAACGCACAGGTCTGGGCCGACCGGCTGACCTTCATCGGGCGGTTGCACACGTCGGCGTAGATCTGCATGACCAGCGGGTTCTTCTCGGCGATGCCGCCGCAGTTGATCACCTCGCGCACCGCGACGCCGTACTCCTCGAAGCGGTTGATGATGGTCAACGCGCCGAAGGCGGTCGCCTCGACCAACGCGCGGTAGACCTCCGGCGCGGTGGTGTGCAGCGTCTGGCCGACGAGCAGGCCGCTGAGCAGCGGGTCGACCAGCACGGTCCGGTTGCCGTTGTTCCAGTCCAGCGCGACCAGGCCCGACGCGCCGGGGGCGATCTCGGCCGCCGCTTCGCTGAGCCCGGCATGGGCCTCGGCGCCTTGGCCGTACTGGGCCGGCGCCAGGTGCTTTACGAACCAGTTGAAGATGTCGCCGACGGCCGATTGGCCCGCCTCGAGGCCGTACATGCCGGGCAGGATCGAGCCGGGGACCACGCCGCACAGGCCCGGGATGTCGGGCAGCTCGCGGTCCATCGGCGCGGGCAGGCAGTCGCAGGTGCTGGTGCCCATGATCTTCACCAGCGTGCCATCCCCCGCGCCGGCGCCCACGGCGCCCATGTGCGCGTCGAACGCGCCGACGGCGACCGGCACGCCGGCGGGCAAGCCGACGCGGTCGGCGGCCTCGGCCGTGAGGTCGCCGGCCTTGTGGTCGGACGGCACGGCCGGGGTCTCGTAGCGGAACCGCGACAAGCCGGGCTGGACCGCCTCCAGGAAGTCGGCCGACGGCAACCCGCCCCAGTCCGAGGCCCACATCGCCTTGTGGCCGGCGGCGCACACGCCGCGCGAGCAGCGGCCCGGCGCCTGCGTGCCGGTGACCCAAGCGGGGACGAAGTCGGCCAGCTCGACCCAGCCGGCGGCCGCTTCGGCCACGGCCGGCGCCGAGGCCATGCAGTGGGCGATCTTGGCCCAGTACCACTCGGACGAGTACACCCCGCCGCACTTGGCCAAGTAGGGCTCGCCGCGCTGGGTAGCGAGCTCGGTGATCCGCTGCGCCTCGGCGTGCGAGGTGTGGTCCTTCCAGAGCCATGCGTGGGCCGCCGGCTCGTGTCGCCACTTCGGGTCGAGCGCGAGCGGCGTGCCTTGCGCGTCGACCGGGATCGGCGTGGAGCCGGTCGTGTCGACGCCGATCCCGACCACCCGGTCCGGCGCGAAGCCGTCGGCGTCGGCGGCCGCCTCGACGGCGCCGCCGACCGCCGCGTAGAACCCCTCGATGTAGTCGGCCGGGTTCTGGCGGGCCACGTTCGGGTCGGCCGGGTCGAGCAGGATGCCGGCGTCGCCCGACGGGTAGTCGTACACGGCCGTGCCGACCTCCTCGCCCGAGTCGGTGTCGACCACCAGGGCGCGCACGCTGTTGGTGCCGTAGTCGACGCCGATCGCGAAGTTTCTCGCCATGAACCTGCTAGAAGTGATGAGTGGGGAAGAGGGGCCGGCTTGGGTCGCTGCCGTGTTTATACCGTCCGCCCAGTTGGCTCGGGTACCGGGCGCCGGCTCGGTCGAGCAGGGGGCGATCGGCTGCGCGGGAATCAGGTAGCATCGATAGAATGTTGAGGAGTTCGGTGTTGCGCGGACGCTCGCTGGACGGCCCAGGTCGGCTCGGCCCACGCCCTCTAGCCCCCCGAGGCATGCCATGCCCCGCTATCGCGACTCGCTGCCGCAGCTCGACGGACGCCCCGTGCTGACCGACGGGGGGCTCGAGACCGTGCTGGTTTTCCAAGAGGGGCTCGACCTGCCGCACTTCGCTTCGTTCGTCGTGCTCGACGACGAGGCGGGCCGCACGCTGCTCGCCCGGTACCTCGACGCGTACACGGCCATCGCACTCCGGCACGGCGCCGGGCTGCTGCTCGAGTCGACCACCTGGCGGGCGAGTCCCGACTGGGTCGCCAGGGTGACCGGCGCCGCTTCGGATACGCCGGCGGTCAACGAGCGGGCGATCGAGTTCCTGAGCAGCTACCGCGATGAGCAGCCCGCCGACATCCCGATGCCGATCAGCGGCTGCGTCGGCCCGCGCGGCGACGGCTACGTGCCCGACTCAGGCATGACGGCCGACCAGGCGGCCGAGTACCACCGCACGCAGATCGAGGCCCTAGCGGCCACCGACGCGGACCTGATCTCCGCGCTCACGCTCAACTACGTGGAGGAGGCGATCGGCGTCGCGCGGGCCGCCGCGTCGGCTGGCGTGCCCTCGGCGATCTCGTTCACCGTAGAGACCGACGGCCGCTTGCCGACCGGGCAGCCCCTCGGCGACGCGATCCAACAGGTCGACGAAGAGACCGACGCCGCGCCGGCCTACTACATGATCAACTGCGCGCACCCGGCGCACTTCGCCGACACGCTCGACCCGTCGGCGCCGTGGGCCGCTCGGCTCAAGGGCCTGAGGGCGAACGCCAGCATGCTGAGCCACGCGGAGCTCGAAGAAGCGACCGAGCTCGACGAGGGGGACCCGGCAGACCTCGGCCGCCGCATGGCCGACCTGCGCCAGCGGCTCGCCGGGCTGTCGGTCGTGGGGGGCTGCTGCGGGACCGACCACCGGCACCTGGCGGCGATCGCCGATCGCTGCTTCGGCGCTCCGTAGAACAAGCGGCGAGTCGGGACGGCCGTGGGGCAGGGCGGCCGCGCGGGGCTTCACCGCATGGCGAAGCAGGCGATCTCGAGCCGCGCGAGTTCGTCGACCACTTCGGCGTGGCTCGCCGGGCGCCGCAACGGGTCCTTGGCCAGCAGGCGGTGCACGAGCGACGCGACGGCCTTCGGCGTGCCGGGCGCGGCCGAGCGGAGGCACTCGGGCCGCTCGCAGCGGTGCTGGGCGAGCAACGCGGCGGGGGTGTCGCCGTCGTGCGGGGGGCGGCCGGCGATCAGTTCGTAGAGCGTCGCGCCGAGGCTGTAGAGGTCGCTCCGCGGGTCGATCCGCGTGGCGGACGTCGCCCGCTCTGGCGCCAGGTAACGCAGCGTGCCGATCACCGGCCGATCGGCCCAGCACGGCGCGTCGCTTGGCGAGCTGCAGAAGCCCAGGTCGATGAGGGTCGTGTGCCCGTCGGGGCCGACCATCAGGTTGGCGGGCTTCACGTCGCCGTGGATCATGCCGGCCTGCCGCCACAGGGCCTCCAAGCCTTGCGCGGCCTGCCGCGCGATCCACAGGGCGACCGGCAGCGGCGGGCGGGCGCCGTCGGCTAGCATCGCCGCGGCGGTCCGGCCGGCCAGCCACGGGCTCACCGTGTAGTACGGCGGCGCCGACACGCCGGCCGCCAAGATCGGCGCCACGTGGGGGCTGTTGACCCGCGCGCCGACCATCGACTCGCGCCGCTGCGACTCGATCGCTCGCCGGTCGGACCACCACTCGCGGCGGAGCGACTTCACGGCATAGGAGCCGACGGCGTCGTCCGCGCCGGCGGGGCGGGCCAGGTAGACCCGCGAGGTGGCGCCGTCGCCGATCGCGCGGAGCAGTTGCCACGGGCCCAGCCGGCCGACCACCTTGCGTGGTTGCGGCCGTGGGCGGCCGAGCAGCACGGACGACGGCGCGGCGTCGGCCACTGCGTTGGTCGAGGGCGCCATCGCCATAGGTTCTCGTGCGGCCGATCCAGGCAAGACAAGCGGCCAACGCCTACCAGAGGAGCGGACCGTAATGTTGGTATCGGCGCCGCGGCGGCCTGGAGTTGAAGAGCGAACAACGAAAGAGGAAGCCGAACGACCAGCGGCCGCCAAAGCGACACAAGAGGGCGCCGCTCCCTCCCCCTTTCACCGTCATCCCCCCAGGCACCGGGCCCACACGCTGCGGGCGGCGGCTTCGTCGTCGACGCCGGAGATGATGGCGCGGCCGTCTTCGAACAGGGTGATGTCGTGGCCCTCGTAGCGCAGGCGGAGCAGGTAGTCGTTGCCGGCGACCTCGCCCAGGGGAGCTA
Source organism: Botrimarina sp. (assembly GCF_040219535.1). NCBI lineage: Bacteria > Pseudomonadati > Planctomycetota > Planctomycetia > Pirellulales > Lacipirellulaceae > Botrimarina > Botrimarina sp. Next base: position 96,903 of record NZ_JAVJSH010000032.1, on the reverse strand, counting down.
GCCGTGCGCGCATGGCCTCCAGGTCGACCGGCGGCGCGCCGCGGGGCGGGCTGAGCTGCACCGACTCGCGGCCGCACAGCACCACCGCTTGGCTGCCGCGGCGGCCCTCGAGCCAGTCGAACCGCCGGCGCCCACAGGCGCGGCACTGCGGGTCGCGTTGAACGGCCAGGCGGCGCCATTGGCCCGCCCACAGGTCGACGACCGTCAGGCCGTGGGCGACCGCGTCGGCGGCGCCGGCGATGAGCTTCATCGCTTCGATCGCTTGCAGCGAGGCCACCACGCCGACGGCCGGCCCGAGCACGCCGGCCGAGTCGCAGGTGGGCGTGTCGCCGGGGGCGGGGGGCTCGGGGACGAGGCACGCCAGGCAGGCCGACTCGCCGGGGAGGACCGGCATCACCCGTCCTTCGGCGCCGATGACGCCGCCGTACACCCAGGGGACGCCTTCGCGGACGGCGTAGTCGTTCACGAGCAGGCGGGTCTCGAAGTTGTCGGCGCCGTCCATCAGCAGCGTGTGGCCGGCGGCCAGGCCGGCGAGGTTCGCGGCGGTCACGTCGGCCACGACCGGCTCGACCTCGACCTCGGAGTTCGCCGCGCGCAGGTGGGCGGCCGCGGCGACCGCCTTGGGGAGCCGCTGGGCCACGTCGGCCTCGTTGAAAAGGACCTGCCGCTGCAGGTTGGACAGCTCGAGGAAGTCGCGGTCGACGAGCGTCAGCCGCCCCACGCCGGCGCGGACCAGCGTCTGCGCGATGACCGACCCTAGCGCGCCGCACCCGCAGAGCAGCACGCTGGCCTCGCCGAGGCGCCGCTGGCCTTGCTCCCCGAGCGGGGCGAAGCGTGTCTGCTTGGCGTAGCGGTCGGGCATGCGGTCGATTCTAGCGCGCAGGAATGCAGACGGCCTGCGGTCTTCGGAGATCCCCTGCCGGGTATCACCCCGGTGACTTCGCGCCGACCGACTGTTCGAGCTGTTCGGCGATCCATGCGTTGAGGCTCTTGCCGCTGGCAGCGGCCAACTGGTTCGCGCGTCGGTGCAGCTCGGGGCTGACCCGCAGAACGAACTTCCCCGAGCACGGCTTCTCGGGCGCCTCGCCGCGCTCGGCGCAGAAGGCGAGGTAATCGTCGACCGATTCGCGGAAAGCCTTCCGGAGGTCGCGCACGTTGGTCGCTTCGAACGTGACCACGTCGCGAAGGCCGATCACTTCCCCGTGGAACACGCCCGCTTCGTCGTCGAACTCAACGCGTCCGCAGTAGCCATTGTGTTGGAGCATCGGTTGATTCACGGATTGGACACGCCGGCTTCGGTCAAGAAACGGCGGACCGACCGGATCGCTGGCTTGCTCGCTTCTTTCTCTGGGTGCGGACGGTGGAACACAGCCCGCGCTCCGTTCAGGGCGACACGAACACGAGAGCCACCCCCCTCAGAGACCTCACCACCCAGCCGGACGAACATCTTCTCGATGTCTGCCCAAGCGATATTGGCGCGGACAGGATCGGCGAAGACCGCCCGCAGAGTGGATTGGTATCTCATCCTGAGTCCATGGGTCACCACGCAGCGGTGTTTGTGGTTGGTCCCTTTGGAATAGTACTACGGTATGGTGTCTTGTCAATTCGCATGGGAAGGCTCACCTCATGCCAGATCCGGCTGTCTGCGCCTGGGCGCGAGGCTTTAGTCGTCCCCGAGGGCGGCTTCTTCTTCCTCGAGGGCCGCCAGCGCGGCGTGGCGGCGGGCGAAGGCCTCGGCGAGCACGCGGCCGGTGGCCGATCCTTCGCACGCGGCGACCTCCTCCGGCGTGCCTTGGGCGACGACCCGGCCCCCGTCGCCGGCTGCGCCGGGGCCGAGGTCGATGACCCAGTCGGCGGCCATCATCATCGGCACGTTGTGCTCGATCACCACGAGGGAGTGGCCCACCTCGACCAGCGCCGAGAAGCAGTCGATCAGCTGCTCGACGTCGCAGAAGTGCAGGCCGGTGGTCGGCTCGTCGAGCAAGAAGAGCGTGCGGCCGGCCGATTTGGTGGTCAGGCGGCCGGCCAGCTTCAAGCGCTGGGCCTCGCCGCCGGAGAGCGTGCTGGCGGGCTGGCCGAGTTGGAGGTAGTCGAGGCCCACGTCGACCAGCGGCCGCAGCCGCTGCTGGACCTTGGCCTCGCCGCGGAAGAAGCGGATCGCCTCGTGGACGGTCATGTCGAGGACCTCGGCGATGTCGCGGTCTCGGTAGCGGACGTCGAGCACCTCGCTCTTGTAGCGGGTCCCGTCGCACTCGTGGCACCGCATCGTGATGTCGGCGAGGAACTGCATGTCGACGCTCACCCAACCGGCGCCCTGGCACGCGTCGCAGCGGCCGCCGTCGACGTTGAAGCTGAAGTGGCTGGCGGTGTAACCGCGGGCTTTGGCGTCGGGCAGCTCGGCGAACAGCGCGCGGACCGGGTCCATCGCCTTGACGTAGGTGACCGGGTTGGAGCGCGGCGAGCGGCTGATCGGCGACTGGTCGACCAGCAGCACGTCCTCCAGCTGCCGCCAGCCGAGCAGGTCCTTGTAGGGCAGGGGGCGGTCGTCGCCGTGCCGCGCTTCGCCGGCGCCGGCGTTGTCGTGCAGCCGCTCGTGGAGCGCGGGGAAGAGGGTCCGCCGCACGAGGCTGCTCTTGCCGGCGCCGCTCACGCCGGTCACGACCGTGAGCACGCCGAGCGGGATGTCGACGTCGAGCCCCCCGGCCGCGCCGGCGCCGAGGTTCGCGCCGGTCGCTCCCAGCAGGGTGAGCTTGCCGTGGTCGCGCGGCCGGCGGTCGTCGGCCGACTTGCGAACCAGGCGGCGGCCGGCGAGCCAGTCGCCGGTGCGGCTCGCCTTGTCGGCCGTGAGCTCGCTCGGCGTGCCGGCGAACACGACCTCGCCCCCCTCGACGCCCGCCAGCGGGCCGAACTCCACGGCGTGGTCGGCCGCGCGGATCACGTGCTCGTCGTGTTCGACGACCACCACGGTGTTCCCGCGGTCGCGGAGCCGGCGCAGCGAGTCGACCAGCGGCGCCACGTCGGACGGGTGCAGGCCGGTGGTCGGCTCGTCGAGCACGTAGAGCATGTCGACGAGGCTCGATCCGAGCGTGGCGGTCATCGCCACCCGCTGGGCCTCGCCGGTGCTGAGCGTGCGGAGCGTGCGGTCGAGCGTCAGGTAGCCGACGCCGACCTTGCGGAGGAACTCCAGCCGCGACGCCACGTCGGCCAGCACCGCGCGGGCGACCTCGCGGCCCGCGCCGGACAGCTCGAGCGACTCGAACCACGCGCTGGCGCCGCGGACCTCCTTCGCCATCAGGTCGGCGAAGCTCTTGCCGCCGACCCGCACCGCGAGCGCCTCGGGCTTCAGGCGCTGGCCTGCGCAGACCGGGCAGGTGCGGTACGAGCGCCAGCGGCTGAGGAACACGCGCAGGTGCATCTTGTACTTGCGGCGCTCGAGCCAGCGGAAGAAGCCGTCGAGTCCGCCGAAGTCGCGGTCGGGCGCCCCCTGGACGACCACACGCACCGCTTCGGGGGGGAGCTGCTCGAACGGCGCGTCGGGGTCGACGCCGTGGTCCTCGGCCAGGGCGAGCAGCTCCTCGAGCTCGTGCGCGTACGACGGCGTGCGCCACGGGGCGACCGCTCCCTGGCGCAGCGAGAGCGACTTGTCTGGCACGACCAGGTCCATGTCGGTCTCGACCACGCTGCCGAACCCCTCGCACTCCGGGCACGCGCCCAGCGGGCTGTTGAAGTTGAACAGCTGCGGCTCGGGCGTGGCGAACTCGCGGCGGCAGTTGTTGCAGCGGAGCCGCGTGTCGAACCGCTGCAACTCTGCCCTCGCGTCGGGACCGGAGCCGAGGGGGTCAGCCCTCGGAGCAACCACCAAACAGGCCCCCTCGCCGCCGGCGATCGCGGTCTCGATCGACTCGGCCAACCGCCCCTCATCGAGGCGCCCCCCCACAAAGCGGTCCACGACCACCGTGATGCTCTCCACGGGCCGCTGGCCCGCCGCCAGGTCCGCCAGCGACACGGTTTCGCCGCCCACCAGAGCGCGGACGTAGCCGGCCTCGACCAGCGAGGTGGCCGGCTCGTCCGATTCGAAGCAGAGCATCGCGCGCTGGCCCTCGGGCAGCCCGGCGAGGGCGGCCGCGATCGAGTCCACCGTGTCGCGCCCGACCGAGCGGTCGCAGTCGGGGCAGACGATCTGGCCGACCCGAGCGAACAGCACCCGCAGGTGGTCGGCCACCTCGGTGGCGGTGGCGACCGTCGTGCGGTTGGAGCGAGAGCCGCTGGAGCGGGTCACCGCGATGGCCGGCGGCAGGTTGTCGATCCGCTCGCAATCGGGCTTGTCGAGCTGCTCGAGGAACTGCCGCGTGTACGCGCTGAAGCTCTCGATGTAGCGGCGCTGGCCCTCGGCGTAGAGCGTGTCGAGCGCCATCGACGTCTTGCCGCTGCCCGACGCGCCGCAGAACACCGTCAGCTCGCCGCGCGGCACGTCGAGGTCGACGTCCTTCAGGTTGTGTGTCCGCGCGCCGCGGACGGCGATCGGCGCCTTGCCGTTGGCGTGGGGTTCCGGCGGGTCGGACATAGCGGGCGTGGCTCGGGTGCGGGGAGTCCCGTACGATACACGCCGCCGTGTTTCTGGACCACGGATCACACGGATGGGGAAGGGCTGCCGGCTTTCGGCCGTCGGCTTTGCACGACGAACACCTCAAAGGCAGAAAGCGGACCGATCCTTCGTCCGGGCTATCCGTGTCATCCGTGGTCGAAAGCAGCCTAGCCGCATGAGTGTCGCAGACGAGATCGAGAAGCTCCGCCGCGAGATCCGCGACCACGACCGGCGGTACTACGTCGACGCGGCGCCGACGATCAGCGACCGGGACTACGACGAGAAGCTCCAGCGCCTCAAGGAGCTCGAGGCCGAGCACCCCGAGCACTCCTCTCCCGACAGCCCCACGCAGCGTGTCGGCGGCACGCCGCTCGACGCGTTCAACGCGGTCGAGCACGCGCGGCCGATGTACTCGATCGACAACTCCTACGACGAGGAGGAGCTCACCCGCTGGGCGCAGCGCACGTTCGAGGCGGTCGACCCGCGCCTGGCGGAGATCGACGCCGAGCTCACCGGGCTGGACGACCGCGAGCGCGAGCTCAAGGGCAAGCGCGACGCCGAGTCGAAGAAGGGCCGGGAGGAGGCCGCCGCCGAGCGCGACCGCTTGCGGCTGGTCCGCGCGGCGCGGCTCGAAGAGGCGGCCGCCGAGGGCTACCCGATCCCGGGCGGCTACATCGCCGAGCCGAAGGTGGACGGCGTCGCGGCAAGCCTGCGGTACGAGCGAGGCCGCTTCGTGCAGGGCCTCACACGGGGCGACGGCCGCCGCGGCGACGACGTCACCCAAAACCTCCGCACGCTCCGCAGCATCCCGCTCACCCTGGCCGGCGACGCCCCCTCGGTCATCGAGTTCCGCGGCGAGGTCTACATGCCGCAGGAAGAGTTCGAGCGGGTCAACCGCGAGCTGGTCGAGCGTGGCGAGGAGCCGCTGGTGAACCCACGCAACGGCACGGCCGGCGCGCTGAAGCGGCTCGATCCGGCGATCACCGCGCGGCACGGCCTGCGCCTCTTGGTGCACGGCTGCGGCGAGCTCTCCGGCGACGCGCCGATCGGTTCGCATGCCGAGCTGGTGGACGCGGCGCGGCGGTTCGGCCTGCCGGTCAGCCCGCTGTCTTTCCACGGCGACACGATCGACGACATCCACCGCTACATCAACGACTTCGAGACCAAGAAACAGGACCTGCCGTACGGCGTCGACGGGGTGGTGGTCACCGTCAACCGGTTCGACCTGCAAGAGCGGCTCGGCTTCACCAGCCGCTTCCCGCGGTGGCGGATGGCCTACAAGTACGCGACCGAGCAGGCGCCGACCGAGCTGCTGGAGATCGAGTGGCAGATGGGCAAGACCGGCAAGCTCACGCCCCGCGCGAAGATGACGCCGGTCTTCGTCGCCGGCACCACGGTGCAGCACGCCACGCTGCACAACGTGGGCGAGCTGCGGCGGAAGGACGTGCGCCTGGGCGACACGGTGCTCATCGAGAAGGCGGGCGAGATCATCCCGCAGGTGGTGCGGGTGCTCGACGCCGACCGGCCGGGCCGGCCCGGGCCGGTCGGGTTGCCCGAGCGTTGCCCTTGGTGCGGGACCGGGGTGGTCACGGAGCTCGACAAACGGTTCTTGAGCCTGCTGGAGCGCACCGGCGACCGACGCGAGGCCGCGCGCCAGCTCGCCGAGAAAGAGGGCGTCCGGTTCGACGACGCCCTGAGCGAAGAGCAGATCGACGAGCTGCAAGAGTCGGGCCGGTACTGCGCAAACCCGGAATGCCCCGCGCAGCTCAAGGAGCGGCTGTGGCACTTCGCCAGCCGCGGCCAGATGGACATCGACGGGCTCGGCGAGAAGGTCATCGAGCAGCTTCTCGAAGCGGGGCTGGTGGCCTCCTACGGCGACCTGTTCCGCTTGCACACGAAGCGCGACGAGCTGCTCTCGCTCGAGCGGATGGGCGAGAAGAAGGCGGACAACTTGCTCGCCGCGATCCAGGCGGCCAAGGACCGGGGGCTGACGCGCGTGCTCGCGGCGCTGGGGATCCGCCACGTGGGCTCGACCGCCTCGCGCATCCTGGCGGAGCAGTACGCCTCGCTCGACGCGCTCCGCGCCGCCACGGTCGACGAGCTTGAGAGCTTCAAGGTCGACGGCCAAGAGTCGGGCATCGGCCCCGAGATCGCGCGGTCGCTCTACGAGTACCTGCACAGCGAGCGGGGCCGAGCGATCCTCGACGACCTCGCGCGGGAGGGGGTCAAGCTTTCGGAGGAAGCGCAACCCGCCGCGGCAGCCGACGGGCCGCTGCGCGACAAGACGCTGGTCGTTACCGGGACCCTGGAGGGCTTCACCCGCGAAGAGGCCCACGCGGCGATCGCCGCCGCCGGCGGCAAAGCGACCCTCAGCGTGAGCAAGTCGACCGACTACCTGGTCGCCGGCGAAAAAGCAGGCAGCAAGCTCGCCAAGGCCGAGAAGCTCGGCGTGCCGGTGCTGTCCGAGGCCGACTTCGTCGCGCTTCTCACTTCAAACGGCGGATGAGAGGGTTGTCAGTTGTCAGTTGTCAGTTGTCAGTTGTCAGTTGTCAGTTGTCAGTTGTCAGTTGTCAGTTGTCAGTGGCTGGTGGCTGGTGGCTGGTTATCCGGAGCTGACCACGGACCACGGACCACTGGCCACGGACCACCAACAACTGACAACGATCTCCTCCACCGTCGAAGCCTCACGGAATCAAAAAGATGCCAAACGACTTCGCACCCGCCGAGTGGAACGCCGCGCTGGAGGCCGACCTCCGAGAGCTGGTGCGCCTGGCGCTGCGCGAGGACCTCGGCGTGGCGGGCGACATCACCAGCCAAGCGATCGTCGCGGCGGACCGACGCGGCGCTGCCGACGTGGTCTCGCGCGGCGCGGGGGTGCTGGCCGGCGTGCGGGCCGTCGGGGTTGTTCTCGAGGTCGCCCGGGCCGACGCCGTTTGGGCGCCGCGATCGGACGACGCCGCCGCGTTGGCGCCGGGCGAGCGCGTCGGCCGGCTGGAGGGGAACGCGCTGGACTTGCTCCGCTGCGAGCGGCTGGTGCTGAATCTGCTCAGCCGCTTGTGCGGCGTGGCGACGCTCACGCGCCGGTACGCCGACGCCGTGGCCGGGACCGGCGCTCGGGTGTACGACACGCGGAAGACCACGCCGGGCTGGCGCCGGCTGGAGAAGTACGCCGTTCGCTGCGGCGGGGGCCACACCCACCGGAGCGGCCTAGACGAGGCGGTGCTCATCAAAGACAACCACCTCGCGCAAGCCGCCGAGGCGGGCCTCACCCCGGCCGCCGCCGTCCGCCGCGCGCGGAAGGCCGCGCCGGACCGGGTGATCGAGGTCGAAGTCGACTCGCTCGACCAGTTGCGCGGTGTGCTCCCGGAGGGGCCGGACATCGTGCTGCTGGACAACATGCCGCCGGAGGAGCTCTGCGAGGCCGTGCTGCTGAGAGAGAAGAAGGCGCCGCAGGTCGTCCTCGAGGCGTCCGGCGGCGTGCGGCTCGACACAATCGCCGCGATCGCTGCGACCGGCGTCGATCGGATCAGCGTCGGCGCGTTGACGCACTCGGCGGTCGCTCTGGACCTCGGGCTCGACTGGGCGGCAAGCCCGTAGCCCCAGCCGGCGAGGGGGCGATCCATCGGCAGCGACATGCGTTTGGCGTTGTGAAAACTTCGATCGCCCGCGGAAAGTCGTTGACAGCGTCGCGGCGTTGTTTACTCTGAGGACAGTTGCAGCGGCTTTCCGCGGCGGTTGTGGCGGTCGGTTCTGGCGAAAAACGCCGGCGCCGGCCGTGACGCGGCCCGGGAAAGCCCGCCTAAGAGATTGGCCGAGTCCGATGTCCGGTCCGGCCAAGTTGCTCGCCTCAAACCATCTGGGAGTCGTTCTCGTGAGTGTCAATCCGGCGACGGCGGAGCCATTCCGTCGTTCGGCCCTGGCCTTCACGGTTCGACCCGATTGGTCTCTTGCCCGCTTGTGCGGGTCCCGAGGCTGAAGCAAGTCGGACCGCAAGGCCCGGACGAGGCCCTGGTTATTCGGTCAATCCGGTGGTGGTCGCACAGCCGACCGCTCCCGCCCGGCCCCCGGCGAGGCGAACTCGCTAGGCGCTTGTTGATCGTGACTCGGCCTCCCCGAGCCGACGACGCGAAGCCCCGCTAACACAACGGCTCTCGCTACGCGCTCGCCCAGCGGCGGCCCCTCACGGGCCGCGGGCGGTTAGCTCGGCGAAAGCCGCCTCCTCCGCCGGATTCTCTAGCCGGACGCCTCCCCGACTGCCAGGCGGCTCGACGCCGCTGGCGGCCCCCCCGCGACACGCCCCCGTTGGCGTTGGGCTCGGGGTTTGCGCGGACGCCCAACGATTCCCTCGACCGTTCACCAGCTGTTGTCACCCGTTTGTCCGAGACCCCACGCCGCTCGGTTCGCCCGATCCCGACCGGCTCCACACGGCGCCCCCTCATGACTATGCAACGCACGACCCTACTGCTTGTCGCCGCCGCGATGGCTTGCGGCTTCACGACCCGCGCAGCCGCGCAGAACCCGACCGTCAACTTCAGCAGCCTCGAAGTGCTCTTGGCCGAGCCCGACCGGATGGACCTGCACAAGCTCGCCCTGTGGGCCGGCTGGGCCACGCAGCAGTACGAGTACAACATGCCGTTCATCGAGATCACGAACCCGTCGGACGCGCCGTCCGCGATCACGAGCTTCGAGATGTCGATCGGCGACACGGCCTTCCAGTTCTCGAACCAGTTCCTCCGCAAGGAAGACACGAACGCCGGCGCGTTCCCCGCGAACGGGACCGACTACGCGTTCACCGGCTACTCGACGCCGGACATCGAGTTCGACACGTCGGTCGACGAGGACGGCGACTTGCTGGTGATCGACTTCACCGACGGCGGCCTGATGCCGGGCGAGACCGTGCGGTTCCAGGTCGACATCAACCGCGATCCGGACGAGCCCAACGAGAAGCTGTTCGCCGACTACACGTCGGTCTTCTTCAAGTCCGACGGCAGCGACGACACGTCCGAGAACTCGGAGATCGTCATCACGTTCGAGGGCGGTGATGAATGGAGAGGGACCCTCCCCAACCAAGACATCGACGGCTCGATCACGCAGTTCTTCCAGCGGGCCCGCCCCTACTCGGTGCCGCAGCAGGGGGTGATGGTCGGCCCGATCCCGATCGTCCCCGAGCCCGCCGCGGGGCTGCTGGCGGCGCTGGGCGTCGCGACGATCGGCGCCCGTTCCAAGCGGCGACGCTGAACCGGAGCGATCGGCCGGCCGGGGGCCGGCGCTGGTGAACCAAGGGCACAAAAGCCCCCGCCGAACGGCGGGGGCTTTTTTTTGTCCATCCGGGTTTTCCGTGGGTAGGATTCCCTAGGCTCGGGCTCGCCAAGCTGCGTTTGGTTGGGGTGCTTCTCGAATCTAGAGCCCGCTCAAGCCCCGACCCCCCGTTGTTGTTGTCCGAGCTGAGGTCGCCAACCGCCAATCTTCCGAAGCCACCCACAGAGACCCCGAATGGCCCTTTTTTGTTGCGCGCGTGCTGGCGCCCGCGATGCGGCCGGGCCCGGTCGCAGCGGATAAAGGGGTGGTAGGGAACGGTCCGGTAATTCCTGGAATCCCTGCAAGACGGGTCGCACGGCGTCCGATGTTTGGGAAGGAATTGGCGATCAACCGAGCCGAGGCTCTGGCGCCGGGGTTGCGCACCGCGCGGCGTCGGCGGCGGGACCGGTGAGCCTGAACGATCGGTCGGCCGCAGCGCCGACGGCGATCGCCGAGTGACCACACATGGGGGGGGAATCAGGATGTCTCTTAATTGGCGGAGAGCGTGCGCGCTCGTCGCGGTGACCGCTCTGACAGGCCCGGCGGTGGGCCAAACCGCCGCCAGCGGCGCCGGCCAGGCGCTGTTTACGGCGGACGCGGACAGCAAGGCCGGCGTGAAGCAGGTCAACTGCGACAGCGGCTACGGCTGCTACGGCGAGGGCGCCCCCTGCGGGCCGACTTGCGACCTGGGCGTCGTCGGGGGGTCGATGCTGGGGCGGTACCAGGTGTTCGGCGGCGGCGAGTGGATCTCGCTGAGGTCCAACCTGAGCGAGGCGACCGCCTACCGCGAGCTCGACCTCAACGAGGACCTCGAGACGCTCCACCAGTTCGACTCCGAGTACAGCGGCTCGTACCGCGTGTTCGGCGGCGTCCGCATGGCGGAGTGCGCGGCCGAGGTGCGGTTCACCTACTCGAGCTTCGACACCGACGGCGGCTTCAACGCCCCCACGCAGGGCGACTCGACCGCGACGGGCATCTCGTACACGGCGCCGCTAGAGATCGTGCCGGGCGAGGGCGACACGCTGTTCGGCAGGTCGTCCGTGTCGATGGACATCTACGACATCGAGTTCCGCAAGACGATCCCGCTCGGCTGCCCGCTCTCGTGCGGCGACTGTGGTGACTGCGGCGTGTGCGCCGACCCGTGTGGCTGCGGCCCGTTCTGCCCGGCCTGGGACATCACCTGGATCGGCGGCATCCGCGTGGCCGACGTGGAGAGCTCGCTGCTCTACGGCGTCGACCGCGACCCGGCCAACTCGGCCCTCTCCGCCAACCCGGGAACGAACACCGTCGAGTTCGACGGCGTCGGCCTCCGGTTCGGCATGCTCGGCCGGCGGTACTTCGGCCGCAGCGGCCTGGTGAGCGCGTACGTTCGGGGCGACATCTCGCTGCTGCTGGGCGACGTGACGAACACCGCGTCGCGTGACCCGCTGTTCACCGACGTGACGATGACCACCACGCAGATCGTGCCGGTCACCGACATCGAGGCCGGCCTGACGGGCTACCTGACCCAGAACATCACCATGTCGGTGGGCTACATGCTCTCGGCTTGGCACGACCTGGGCCACCGCCTGGAGTACGACTTCACCGCCGGCACGCCGACGCAGATCGTTTCGGCCGACGACGCCAACCTGCTCACGCTGGACGGCTTCTTCATCCGCGCCGAAGCGGCCTTCTAGTCGGCCGCGAGCCGCCGGAAGATCACAAACGACCAAGGCCCGCGTCGGGATTCCGACGCGGGCCTTGCTGTTTTTCGTTTTGCTGCGGGGTCCAGCCGAGCGACCGGAGAACGCCGCGATCAGCGCGGCGCGGTGCGTTCGCGGCGGGCACGCCGCTGCGCGCGGAGCTTCGCGCGGCGCTTCGTGGCGCTGGGCTTCTCGTAGAACTCGCGGATCCGCATTTCCTTCTTGATGCCGCTACGCTCCACGAGCTTGCGGAACCGCCGCACCGCCTCTTGGGCCGTTTCTTTCTCTCGAAGGGTCAGCTTAACCACGTTGTTCGTCAGCTCCTGCGCGTTGGGTGGGGTCGACCGGCCACCGGGGGCCGCCTAGCGGAATGCCGCAGACCCGGAAGTATAACACCCCCGCCGAGCCGACGCCATCCCTCTGCTCCGGCGCCGCGCTCTTTGGAGCCCCCTCGGGTGGCTGGTCGGGCCTGGCGTGTGGATGGGCCCCGCGACGGCGCCGTCCGCCGGCCACACGCGGGCCGCAACCGGGTCCGCGACCGTCAAAACCTCGCCCCCTTCGCCGGTTTCCACGGTCGCTACAAGCGGCGCCCGATCCCGCTAGCAGGCCCGCCTGTTGCGGGAACCGCCACAACGCCGGGGCGGCCGGGGGTCGATCCTCTTAGGGCGAGTGACCGCCGCGCAGCGCGGCGACCCACCTCCCAGGGATTGGCGCCAAGGGAACGGGGCGTTTTCGATGGCCAACCGAGAAAGCGGATCGAGCGACCGGCCGACGCCGGCCGAGCGGATCGCCGCTATCGACCAGCGACAGGAACGGCTGCTGGCCGAGCTCGACCGGCTCAACAGCCGCATCGAAGCGGCCCTCGTGGCGTGCTCTCGCCCCGCGCGGGCGAGCGGCTGAGCCGGTCTTCCCCCGCTCGGCGGGGGGCAGCCGGGCGGCGCGGCGGGCGCCCTAGTGGGTGTCGAGCCATCCCGACTTCGCGATCGCGCGGAGCAAACGGAGCCCCAACAGGCCGCTGAACACGAACGCGATCACCCCGGGCGCCGACACGCCCCACAGGGGCAGCACCTCGCGGCTGACCATCAGCGACCCGCCCACGATCAACGCGCTGGTGAGCAGGCCGAGCACCAGGCGGTTGGCGGCCGGCTCCAGGCCGCGGTGCTCGAGGTGCACCTCGAAGCTGCCGGACTGGAACTGGTTGAGCAGCTCGCGCACGCGCCGGGGCATCTCCTCGGCCAGCTGCTCGACCTCGCCGAGCATCCGCCGCGCCTTCTTCGCTTGGCGCCGCGGGTTCAAGCGGCGGAGCATCATCCTCCGCTGCATCGGGGCGAGCAGCTCGATGAGGTTGAAGTCGGGCGAGAGCAGCCTGGCCGTGCCTTCGAGCATCACCATCAGCTTCAGCAGCATCGCCAACTGCGGCGTGAGCGCGATGCCGTGGCGCCGCACCAGGCGGAACAGCTCGGTCAGCGCCCCGGCCAGGTCGAACCGCCCGAGCGATTGCCGGCCGTAGCGGTCGACGAAGTCGACCACCTCGACGGTGAACGCGTCCTCGTCGAGGTGGGGCGGGGGCGAGCCGATCCGCAGCAGCGCGGCGGTCAGCTCGGGGGGGTCGTCGGCCGCGATCGCGATGAGCACGTCCTCGAGGTCTTCGCGGAGGGTGTCGCTGATGCGGCCGACCATGCCGAAGTCGAGCAGGCCGATGACCCCGCCGGGCAGGACCAGGAGGTTCCCCGGGTGCGGGTCGGCGTGGTAGAGGCCGTGGTCGAAGATCATCTCGAGGAACAGCTCGGCGCCGTGGCGCGCGACCAGCGGGAGGTCCTCTTGCGCGTGGGCGGCGAAGTCGGGGTCGTTGAGCTTCCAGCCGTCGAGCCACTCCAGCGTGAGCACCCGCTCGCTGCAGAGCTCGGGGTACGGCTCGGGGATGCGGATCCGCTCGTCGCCGCGGAACGCTGCACGGAACTGCTCGATCCGGTTGTGTTCGTCGCGGTAGTCCAGCTCGCGGCGCACGCTGCGCTGGAACTCTTGGGCCGTCGCGCGGGGGCGGTAGGGCGCAAAGTCGGGCAGCCGCTCGGCTAGGTCGGCCAAGCCCACGAGGATGTCGGTGTCGGTCCGGAGCGAGCGATCGACCCCGGCGCGGCGCACCTTGACCGCCACCTGCCGGCCGTCGGGCAGCACCGCGCGGTGCACCTGCCCGATGGAAGCGGACGCGACCGGGCGGTCGTCGAACGCGGCGAAGCACGCCTCGACCGGCTTGCCCATCTCGTGCTCGATCGTCGCGCGGATCGACTCGGCCGGGTCGGCGGGGGCGTCGGTCTGGAGCTTGGCCAGCTCGTCCGCGAGCTCGACGCCGACCAGGTCCGGCCGGGTGGCGAGGACCTGGCCGAACTTGATGAACGCGGGGCCGAGTTCTTCCAGCGCGCGGCGGATCCGCGCCTCGCGGCGGTGCCGGTGGGTTTCGTCGGTCGCTTTGCGGGCGAACCGGCCCGCGAAGGGGGGCTCGAACCGATCGAGCACGTCGGCCACGCCGTGCTTGCTCAGCACGGCGAAGATCTCGCGCCACCGGTTGGCGTTGCGGTAAACCTGCGGGATCGAAGTCAGCTTCATAGTGAAACGCGGGCCGCGCGGGGGTAACCTCTGTTCCATCGTAGCGGGCGAACGCGTTGCCCGCTGAGCGTCGGCGGCCCTCGGCCGCCGGCGGCGCGCCTCGTGGAGGGAACGACCCGGATGACTCGTCTGATTACTGCTACAGCCGTCACGATCCTTGTCGCCGGGGCCCACGGGGCCGAGTGGCCGCACTGGCGCGGGCCGGAGATGAACGGCGTCGCGCCCGCCGACGCCGCGGCGCCGACAACCTGGTCCGAAAGCGAAAACATCCTCTGGCGGCAGCCCCTGCCGGGCCCGGCCGGCTCGACGCCGGTGGTCGCCGGGGGGCGGATCTTCTTGACGACGCCCGACGGCGCCGAGCTGTTGCTCATGGCGCTCGACGCACAGTCCGGCGAGCCGCTTTGGCGGCGGACGGTCACCACCGGCGACGCCCACTTCCGCGGCGACGAGGGCAACCTGGCGTCGGCGTCGCCGACGACCGACGGCCGCCACGTGGTCGCCGTCATGGGCGACGGCATGATGGCCTGCTACACGGTCGACGGCGAACCCGTGTGGCGCTTGCAACTCGGCGACCGGCTCACGCCGCTCGACATCCAGTTCGGCTACGCGTCGTCGCCGGTGCTGCACGGGGGCAAGGTCTTGGTGCAGTGGCAGCACGGCGACGGCGACCCCTCGACCGAGGAGGCGCGGGTCGCCGCTTTCGACCTGTCGACCGGTGAGACCCTGTGGGACGTGCCGCGCGACACCGACGCGATGAAGGAGTGCGAGCACTCGTACGCGTCGCCGATAGTGGCCGGCCACGGCGACGACGCGGTGCTCGTCACCCACGGGGCCGACACGACGATCGCGTACGACCCGCACAACGGGCAAGAGCTCTGGCGCGTGGGGAACGTCAACCCGCCGGGCAACTACCACCCGACGCTCCGGTTCGTCGCTTCGCCGGCCGCCAACGACGGCCTCGTGGTCGCCCCCACGGCCAAGAAGGGGCCGGTCACCGCGGTGACACTCGGCGGCCGCGGCGACCTGGCCGGCGGCGAGCACCAAGCCTGGCGCATCGACCGCGGCACGCCCGACGTGCCCTCCCCGCTGGTGGCCGACGGGCTGGTGTACCTGCTCGGCGAAGACGGAGCGCTCACCTGCCTCGACGCGGCGACCGGCGAGCGGCTCTACGACCGGCGCACCGAGAACGACCGGCACCGGGCTTCGCCGCTGCTGGTCGGTGAGCGGTTGTACCTGGCGTCGCGCGGCGGTGTGGTGACTGTGGTCCGCGCGGGGCGGCGGTTCGAGGTGCTCGCCAAGAACGACCTGGGCGAGGCGATCTCCGCGAGCCCCGTCGTGGTGGACGGCGTGCTCTACCTGCGGACGTTCGACGCGCTGTACGCGATCGCCGACCGCTGAAGTCCATTCGCCGCGACGCCGTCGAGGCGCGGGCGGCGCGCACCAGAGAGGCCGCGTCGTCCCCCCGGCTTCAGGGAGAGCGACGCGGCCTCATCGTTAGCACCTAGCGGATAGCGTACCCGCTCAGTCGTTCGAGTCGTTGTCGCTCGATTGCCGGCCGCCGGCGCGGCGGATCTGCTTCGACTCGCCGTCGTCGGCGCCCGCCTCGAAGGCGACCAGGACCAAGCTGTTCTTGGCCTTCACCAGGCGGCCGGTCGCCTTGAGCTGCTTGCCTTTCTTCACGTCGAAGGGCAACTCGTTCGGCTCGCCGAGGTCGACGAGGAGCTGGTCGCCGTCGTCGGTCTTGATCTGGGCCAGCCGGCGATCGGTCCCCCGCACGGTGACCGTGCGGGTCGACTGCACCGCGCCGGACACGCTACGCATCGAGTCCTGACCCGAGCGCACCTGCATCGGGTCGCCCTGCGGCTTCATCACGCGCCGGGCGAGGACGATGGGTTCGCCGTCGCGGGTCTTGACCATCACGCCCCGCACGCGGATGTCGTCGCCCTGCTCGACTTCGCCCTGGAAGTCGTTGGCGGCGCCGAGGTCGACCTTCAGCCGGTCGCCCTGCGGGTTCTCGATGACGGCGATCTGGCGCTTCGTGTCGCGGACCTTCGCGGTGGTGAGCTCGGTGACCGACCCGCGCACGGTGCGCTCCTGCGCCATCGCGTCGGCGCCGCGTTGCTGGCGCTGTCGCTGCTGCGAGTCGCCCGACGCGGCGTCGCTCTGGCTGCCGCGGGTCGGCTTCGCGCGATTCAGCGACACGGTTTGGCCGTCGTGCGTGAGCTTCCGGCCGATCAAGATCCGCTTGTCGTTCGCTTTGACGGGCGCCCCCTCGACCGAGACCTCGTCGCCTTCGGAGAGGTCCGTGTCGAGCTGGCCCGCCTCGCCGAGGTCGACCATCACTTTCCCGCCCGACTGCGTGTCGAGCGACACCAGCAGGTGCTTCGCGCCGCGGATGTCGACCTTGCGGGTGCTGGTGACTTGCCCCTTGAGGCTCTGCCGGCTGCGGTCCGGTTGCAGTTGCTTGCCGCCGATCTTCGCAGACTGGGCGACCAGCACCTTCTTGTCGCCGGCCGTCGCAACGGGGCCGCTCGCGTTGATCTGGGTTCCCTGCTGCAGGTCGAAGTCGCTGAGGTTCGTTGCGGGGCCGAGGTCGACCAGCTTCACCTGGCCGTCGGCGCTCTTCAGCTGGGCCACGACGTGCTTCGTGTCGCGGACCGAGACCTTCTTCGTTTTGGCGATCTTGCCGCTGAGGGTGGACTTCTGCGACCGCTTCGACTCAGTGCCCTGCTGTTGCTGCTGCGCCGCCTGGCCCTGATTCTGGGCGCCGGCCTGGTTGAAGGTGAAGTAGTCGATGTCTTCGTAGAGGCCGTCGCCGTCCCAGTCGTAGTAGCTGGTGTAGGCGTCGTAGTAGCCGTCGGAGTCGAAGTCGTAATACGACGTGGAGTACTCGTAGAGGCCGTCGTCGTCCCAGTCGCGGTAGTACGCGTAGCCGTCGTCCCAGTAGTCGTAGAACCAGTTGTCGGACTCGTAGCGGTCGTCGTAGCCGTAGTCGATCCCGTCGGCCTGGGCGCCGTACTCGGTGATGTAGTCGTAGTGCGGGCCGTACTCGAGGTCGCCATCGGTCCCGTAGTGGTAGCCGTAGTCGTAGTCGAGCTCGTAGCCGACGTCGGTCGTGAACTCGCCGCTGTCGTCGAGGACCTCTTCGCCGAGCTCGGTCTTCCGGTACTCGTCGCCGTCGAACCACTCGGTGATGTCGTACCAAGGCTCCTCCTCGTAGTAAGGAGTCGCGCCGTAGCGAGAGTCGGCGGCGGCCGGGACGGCGAACAGCGCCGCCAGAGGGGCGGCTAAGAAAAATCTGGTCTTGCGCATGAGAGGCTTACCTCCGTTGGGTTGGCGATGGGTGGTCTTGAGCCACGCGGCCGCCGCACGGGCAACGAACAAGGAGCAGCAGCACAGCGGAGCTGCTACAAGAGGCCGCAACCGCTGTGCCGAGGCTACGGCGGCGACCGACGCCTAGGAGCCGCGAGCCGCCGGACGCAAGCGTTTGGCGAGAAGCTGCCCGGAGCTCAGTCAGCTAGTCGGCGGAACGACCAGCCCGCTAGGGGGGCCCCCGCGGTCGCTTGCGCGGGCGGAACGGCCACCGAGGGCGGAAGCCGACCGGCCTGGACGCCCAACAAGCACGCTGCGTTGCAGGCGCGGTTCACCCGGCGTGTTGACGCGTGGACTGGCCGACCTCGGCGAGCCACGCGGCTGTCGGCGCCGCGTAGGGGCGGAACTTCTCGGTCTGCCCGGTTTCGTCGTTGTAGAGCAACGCGCGGTGGAGATTCAGATCGCTTGCGGCCGGGCTGTCGATCAGGTGCGACGAATCGGCAGCCGACATCTGCATGGCGACACGCAGCGCGAACTCGCGCATCGCCTGGCGATCGAACACGCGCGTCGCGCTGTTGTACGAGTCGCACCAGACCAAGACGTGGATCCCCAACGGCGGGCCGTTGCGGAGCACGTCGGCGAGGATGGCGTCCGGCTTCTTTGGTTCGTCGCTCGACATGCCGAAGCCGAAGTCGTCGTCGCGCTTCCGCAACTCGCGGAACCGCCCGGCGTTGTGCAGGACCACATAGACCCTCGGCGGCACGGGGCTGCTCGGGTCCTCGGCCGCCTTCTCGCGCTCGGCGACGAGCCCAGCCAACTCGGTCATCGCGGCGCCGACGCCCGCCAGGTCGACGAGCCGCCCCTCGCAGGGCAGGGACCCGAGGACCGCGGCCCACACGCCGGCCGCTTCTTCGCCTGGGCGTGTGGCGTCGAGCACCAGAAAGCGGGCCGCCGGCTCGGCGGCCGCCAGGGAGATCGCCGCGGTCGAGAGCATGCCGAGCGCGGCGGACTCGTCGGCGCCCACGCAGAGCAAGTTCGCGCCGGGGTGCCGGCCGAAATGGACCGCCGCGGGGGGCTTGATCGCCACCGACGCGCCGAGCCACGCGGGCGGGGGGCTGCCGGCGGGTCGCGGCGGGGGGTCGCCGGCCAGGGCGGCGGCGAGGGGGGCGTTCTCTCGCGGGTCGGCCGGCGCCGAGCCCTCGAAGACGATCGTTTCGGGGCGGGGCCGCCCCGTGCGGTGACGCTGCTCGTCGACCTTGTCGAGCTTCGCCGCGCGCTGCGCGTCGGGGAGCCACACGACCTGGAACGGCTCGTTCGCCGACAGCATGCCATTCTGCGCGTTGTAGATCGCTTCGCCCGGGCGGCTGAGGAAGCGGGCCGCGTTGTTCCGCTCGTCGGAGAGGATCAGGTGCGCGTCGGCCTCGCCGCACTCGAGCGCCACCCGCACGGCTATCTGGCCGAGCGTGCTGCGCGCGATCGAGTACGCGCCGGCGAGCGTCTGGGTGCCCAGCACCACGTGCATGCCGAACGCGCGGCCTTGTCGCACGAGCCGGTCGAGCAGCAGCGAGGCCTCTTGGGCCAGGCGGTCGTCGGCGACGAACAGCTCTTGGAACTCGTCGATCACCAGCAGCACGCGCGGCGCCGGGTCGTCGGGCCGCGCGTCGCGGTAGTCGGCCAGGTTCTGCACACCGGCCGAGCGGAACTTCTCGCCGCGGGCGCTGAGTTCCTCGTCGAGCCGCTCCAGCACGCTGAGACCGAACTCGCGCTCGCTCTCGATCGCGATGACGCGCGCGTGGGGCAGGCGGTGGGTCGCGTAGGACTTGAACTCGACGCCCTTCTTGAAATCGATCAGGTAGAACTCGACCTGGTCCGGCGCGAAGCGCATCGCCGCGCTGGTCACCAGCGCGTGCAAGAAGGTCGACTTGCCGGAGCCCGTCTTGCCGGCGACCAGCAGGTGCTGCGACGTGCCCCGGCCGAGCCGGACGTGCTGCAGCTTCCTTGCCCCGGCGCGGCCGATGGGCACGCACAGCTCGACCGCGCAGTCGCCGCCCCAGAGCTCCTCGGCCGGCGGCTCGACCGCGGAGAACGGGACCTCGACCCGGATCGCCGCCTTGGCCGCCTGGCCCGCGCGGCGGATCGCGTCGATCATGCGGTCGGGCGGGGGCTCTTGGGCGACCGTGAGGGGCCAGTGCGGCAGCGGGGGTTGGCGCCACTCGAAGGCGGGGCCGTCGCTGTCGGGCCGCCACTCGAGCCAGAGCGAGTGTTCTTTGATGTCGTCTAGCCGGAAGTCGCTCGGCAGCCGGGCGGCGGAGTCGACCGACAGCAGCGTGTGCACCCCGCAGCGCGGGCCGCCGGTGGCGAGGCTCACCAGCCGCTTGGCCGCCGCCTCGGTAAAGTTGGTGGGGAAGCCGGCGATCACCAGCACCTGCAGCGGCTCGGCCACCTCGCCCGCCTCGGCGTTGTAGTCGTGGATCGTCTCGTACTCGCTGCGGAGGTACTTCTGCAGCACGGTTTCCATGTGCGTGGTGAGGCGGCTCAGCTGCTCGTCGATGTCGCGCGACTGGCTCCAGATTCGGCCCCCGATGAGCTGCTCGTCGGCGTCGGCCAAGTGCATGAACGACTGGAAGTTGTCGCCCAGCCCGACCGGGTCGATCAGCGTGAACCGGACCCTGCCCGGCGGCATCGCGGTCAGCACCCGCAGCATCACGGCGCGGAGCAGCGCCACGGCGTGCGCGCGGCCCTCGCCGCTGGCGGTGATCAAGAAGTTCGGCTGTTCCGCGAGGGTCCACAGGGCCGGGACCCGGAGGCGCGGCTCGGGCGGGTGGAGCCGCTCGTCGGCCGACAGGCCGTGCTCGATCCGCTCGAGGTCGAAGCAGCTCGTGCCGAACTCGATCGCCCCCGGCGGCGCCGTGGGGGGCGTCCAGGTCGAGGGGTCGCCGTCGGCCGCGGGGCCGGCGCCGTAGGCGACGGTGGCGAAGTCAGGAAACAGCCGGCTGCACTCGGATCGCAGGTCGCGCAGCTCGGCACGGAGGTCGTCGTAGCGGGTGAGCCAACGCCGGAACATCGCTTGCCAGGCCGCGTCGTGCTGGGCGTCGGCCGACTCGCGCTGGGCGGTGTGCTCGGCTTCGATCTGAGCCAGGGTCTGGTCGCGCTGGCGCGTCGCCTCGGCCGACTGCCGCGACTCCTCGCGGGCGATCTCGTCGAGAGCGGCCTGGTGGTCGGTCCGCATCTGTGAGAGCTTCGTCGGGTAGTACTCACGGATCTCGTGCAGCACACGCTGACGCTTCGCGCCGGCCTCCTCGACGAGCTCCGCCACGCGCGCCTCCAGGGCGCGGCGGTCCGCGTCGCGGCGCTCACGCAGCTCGCGGAGCTCGCGGTCGCACCGCGACTCGGCGAGCGCCACCGCTTCGGCGATCGTCCCCTCGGCGGCGCTCAGGCGCTCGCGCGCGGCTTCGTAAGACTCGCGCGTCTGGGCAAGGGCTTTGGGTCGCAGCGACAGGTAGACGGCCGCCGCCGTGACGACGGCCCCGCCCACGGCCCCGGCGTACGCGCGCCAGTCGGCCCAGCCGAGCAGCACGCCCAGCAGCGGCGCGAGCACCACCAAGGCCGCGGCGAACACGCCCGCGGGCAAGACCCCCGCCATCGACCGCGGCAGGGGCTGGTCGTACAGCGCCTGGGCCGCCTCGCGGGCGGCCTCGACGGCCAGCGCGGCCGATTGCTCGGCGGCTTGGCAGGCGGAGTCGGTCGCCGGCCGCTGGTCGGGCGGGGGGGCGGGGGGCTCGGGTCCGAGCTCGAAGTCCGCGCCCCGGTGGCCGCGCTCGCGCGCGATGGCGTTCGCCTCGGCGGCGACCACGGCGAGGCCGCTGCGCAGCTCGGCCAGCCGGCGCCGCGCGGCGGCCCGCTTCTGGGGCGGCTTCTTCCGCTCGACCTCGTAGACGGTGTGGATCTCCCACGCGACGCTCTTCTGCTCTTCGGCCGCGCGGCGGATCGCGTCGGAGGCTTCGGCCTCGGCTTTGGTGCGGCGGGCTTGGTACTCCTCCTGAGTGCGGACCCGCTCCGCGTCGTGCGACGCGGTGAGCATCGCGCGGCGCCCTTCGGTCTGGCCGTCGAAGGAATCCCGCCGCTGCAGGTGCGCTTGCTCGACCTCGCGCCGGCGGCGGTCACGCCGCTCGTCGGCCTCTTGCAGGGCCTGCCGGCGCCGGGCCTCGATGCGTGACGCCTCGGCGTGGCGATCGGCCGCGGCTCGGGCCAGCTCGGCTTCGAGCTCGATCAGACGCTGGGTCGATAGCGGCGGCAACGACACGCTCCGCGGGCGGTTGAACAGGGTCGGATCCGATGAGCGGCGGCCGGCTCCCAGCGGCCCAACCCCGCCAGTGTAACGACACGCGCCCCCCGCGCGGGGCGCTTCAGTCCTCCAAATCACGCTGCGCCTGCTGCAGCAGCTGGCGCATGCGTCCGACCGCGTCGAGCGTCGATTTCACGACCGGGCCGATCGGCTCGACGTACCGCTTGTGGACCGCCTCGGAGACCGAGTCGTTCCACTGCTCGCTCGCTTCTTCCCAAACGGCGTTGAGGTCCTTCAGGCCGCGAACGATCCGCGACGCGCCCGAATCCAGGTCGCAAGGGTTCACTTCGGTTGCTCCGGTTGGTCGGCCGCCGGATTGCTAGGCTCGGGAGTGGCGCCGGGCCGGCCGGGTGACGGCGGCGGGCCGGCGCTGGCGTACCGTTCGAGCGACGCGAGCGCGCGGTCGAGCATCGCGACGGCCTTGGGCGCCTCGGTCTCGGCCATGGTCTTCAGGTGCGCGACCCGGCCTTGGTACTCGTGCAGCTCGTGACGCAGCTCGCTGACCCACTCGCGCACGCGGCTCTGCTTGTCTTGGCAATAGGCGAGGTGCGCTTGGGCGCGCGCCAGGGCGGCCTTCTCCTCGGCGCAAGCGGGCGGCTCGTCGGCCACGCGGTACATGAGCCGCCGGTTGAGCTCGTTGCGGGCCTCGGAGACCTCGTCGTACGCGCGGGCGACGCGCCTCTTCCAATAAGCGGGGCGGTCGTGCTCGACCCAGTCGATCACCCGCCGGATCTCGCCCGCGATCTCGTCGAGGCCGTCGCCGGCTCGCTGCGAGAACCGCGACAACTCGTCCCGCACCGAAACGATCGCGTCGAACGAGCGGACCTGGGCGGGCATGGGGGGAAGAGGCTTGAGGCTTGAGGCTCGCGGCGTGAGGGTTAAGTAGTGGGACCCGAGCGAGCGTGGTGGGGATGGACCGTGCGAAGCGGTCGGACCCGCCCGCCAGGCCCGCCAGCCGCCGTGCGCGTGCTCGAGCCGGTGGCCTCGAGGCTCGAGCCTACCTCTGTTGCAGGTACTCCTCGATCCGCTCCGCTTTGCGGATCAAGAAGGGCGCGTGCTCGTTGGTGGCTTCGACGTAGCGGGCGATCGCCTTCTGTTGCTGCTCGAAGTCCTCGACGAACTTCTTGTGCTCCTGGTCGCGCCAGGTGGCGCCGAGCGCGTGCAGCTGGGCGGCCAGGGCGGTCATGCGTTCTTCCAGCTCGGTGTTGAACCGGCGGAGGTTGTTCGCAAACCGCCGCAACTCGGCCGGGTCGACGATGGCCTGGGACATCGGGCGGGCTCTCTCTCTTGGGGCCGGGGCGCGTGCGCGGGGGCGCCGTTAGCCTACGTTAGCCTAGCACACCCGCCCGACGGCCGGCGCGGGTCAGCCCGCGCTGGCGCTCGCGGCCGACGCGGCCATCATCGCTTCGCCGGAGCCGGTGCGGGCTATTCCCGCTCGCACCGAGTCGGAGAACCGGCGGGCGACCTCCTCGCGCGAGTCGACGAGCTTCGCGACCGCGTCGCGGATCTGGGTCTCGCTGTGGGCGCTGGTGATGAAGAAGCGCAGACGGGCCGCCGACTCGTCGACGGCCGGGTGCAGGATCGGCTGCACGTTGACGCCGCGCCGCTTCATGGCCATCGACAGAGCGAGCGCGACCCGCGAGTCGCCCGTGATGATCGGAATGACCGGCGAGCCGCTCGAGGGGCCGGTGTCGAAGCCGGCGGCTTTGGCGAGCGACAGGAACAGCTCGGCGTTGGCGTGCAGCTTCTCGATGCGTTCGGGCTCGGCGTCCAGCAGCCGCAGCGCGGCGAGCGCCGCCGCCACGTTGGCCGGCGACGCTCCGGCCGAGAACACGAAGGTCGGCGCGGTGTACTTGAGGTACTCGACGATCTCGCGGCTGGCCGCGATGTAGCCCCCGACGCTGCCGAGGGCCTTGCTGATCGTGCCCATCCAGAGGTCGACGCGCCGCGGGTCGACGCCGCAGAACTCGCTCATGCCGCGGCCGGTGGGGCCCATCGTGCCGATGCTGTGGGCCTCGTCGATCATCAGGTACGCGTTGTGACGCTCCTTGATCTCGACGAACGGGCGGATGTCGGCGTAGTCGCCGTCCATGCTGTACACGCCCTCGATCACGATCAACACGCGGCGGTAGTCGCCGCGGTGTTGCTCCAGCAGCTTCGCGCAGGCCGCCGGATCGTTGTGGGGGAACGCTCGGCGGAGGGCGCCGGAGAGCTTGCACCCTTGCAGGATGCTGTTGTGGGCGAGCGCGTCGTGGAGGATCAGGTCGCCGGGTCCGAACAGGTGGCCGATGACCGATTCGTTCGTGGCGTGGCCGCTGTTCATCACCACGCAATCGTCGACGCCGATGAAGTCGGCTATCGCCCGTTCGAGCTCGCGGTGGATCGTCTTCTCGCCCGACACCACGCGGCTGGCCGAGGTGCTCGTGCCGAACTGTTCGATCGCCTGTTGGGCCGCGTCGAGCACGGCCGGCTCGCCGCTCATGCCGAGGTAGTTGTAGCTGCAGAAGTTCACGTACTCCCGGCCGGCGATCCGCGCGGTGTCGCTGGTGATCCCCTCGTGCTGCGTGAAGTACGGGTTCGCCAGCCCGTTCTCTTCCGCCATCCGCATCGTTTCGCGGAGCCGGCGGTACTCGGGCGACTCGGCGAACACGTAGTCGCTCGGGTCAATCTCGCGCGGCGTCGGCGCCCCGTCGTCGGGGGCCGGATGGCTGCTCTCGCCGCCGGTGCGGCCCGTCGACGGGGGCGGCCGGTGGCCCTGGCCCCGCTTGGGCTCCCCCGGCGGACACCGCTCGACCTGCTCGACGACGTCGCCGCAGGTCTCCATGGCGAGGATCGCCTCTTCGCTGAAGCGGCCCCCGAACTCCTGCTCCAGCTCCGCGACGATCTGCATCCGCTCGAGCGAATCGAGCCCCATGCCGGCGATGTCGGTCTCGAGCGTCAGCCCCGCCGCACGCTCCTGCGCGACGTCGCGCACGATGGCCATCACCCGCTCGACGACCTCGCTGTGCTCGCGGGGCGCCGGCGCGTCGGCGGCCGGTTGCGGCGGGCCGGAGGGCGCCCGCGACGCGTCGCGGCGGCGGCGCTGCCGGAGCACCTCGACCGAGCCGTCGGCCCGGCCGACCGCCACCAGCGCCAGCTCGCCCGCGGCGTAAGCGGCCCGGCACGCGTGCCGCTGGACCTTGCCGCTGGAGGTCTTGGGGATCGAGTTCGGCTTGATCAGCACCACGTCGCGCGGGCTGACCTCGTGGACCTTGCCGAGCTCGCTCCGGATCGCCGCGCACACGGCCTCGAAGTCGATGTCGCGCTTGCGCTCGACCTCGTACACGATCACCAAGCGCTCGGCGCCCTGGTCGCCATGGGCGAACGCCGCGCCCGCGCCGGGCGCGACGTCCTCGTGCGCCTGCTCGACGGTCACCTCGAGGTCCTGCGGGTAGTAATTGACCCCCCGCAAGATGATGAGGTCTTTCAGGCGGCCGTTGATGAAGAGCTCGGGGCGGCCGTCGGCGCCGCTGTGGTAGCAGCCGAGGTCTCCTGTGCGGAGGAAGGGGCCGCGGCCGTCGGTCAGGTGGGCGCGGAAGATCTCTCGGGTGGCCTCTTCCTGGCGCCAGTAGCCCTGGGCCACGCTCGGGCCACGGACCCAGATCTCCCCCACGTGGCCGAGCGGTTGTTCGGAGAAGGTCTCGGGATCCGCGATCACGATCTCTTGGTCTTCGGCGCTGTGGCCCGCGCCGACCAGCCGCACCGAGCCGGGCCCATCGGACTCTTCGGCGACCCCCTCTTGCAGGCGGGCGCCGTCGAACGACCGGATCGGCGGCGCGGTCCACTTGTCCCCGCCGGCGACCAGCAGCGTGGCCTCGGCCAGCCCGTAGCAGGGGTAGAACGCCTCGCGGCGGAACCCGCACGGGGCGAACGCCTGGCTGAATCGCTCGATCGTGTCGGCGCGGACCGGCTCGGCCCCGTTGAAGGCGATCTCCCACTGGCTGAGGTCCAGCCCCCGCTTCTCCTCGTCCGAGATCCGCTCGACGCACAGGTCGTAGGCGAAGTTCGGGCCGCCGCTGATCGCCGCGCCGCTGTCGGACAGCGCGTGCAGCCACCGCAGCGGCTTCTGGAGGAAGTGGGTGGGCGTCATGACCGTGGTCGGCCGGCCGAAATAGATCGGCTGCAGGATGCCGCCGATCAGGCCCATGTCGTGGTACAGCGGCAGCCAAGTGACGCCGGCCGCGTCGTGCGGCGCGCGGTAGGCGTCGCTGATGACCTTCGTGTTGTGCAGCAAGTTCCCGTGGCTGACCATCACGCCCTTGGGCGTGCCCGTGCTTCCCGACGTGTACTGCAGAAAGGCCAGCGTGTCGGGCGTCACGCCCGGGTCGCGCCACGCGTCGGCCGCGGCATCTTCGATCTCGCGGGTGCACTTCCAGTCCAGGGCGGCCAGGTCGGGCATGTCGGCCATGACCGGCTCGACGCGGTCGAGCACGTCGCGGGTCGTCAGCACGACTCCCGGCTGCGCGTCGGCGATGATCGACTGGATCCGCTGGAGGTTCCGGTTGCGCCGCGGCGGGTACGCGGGCACGGCCACCACGCCCGCGTAAAGGCAGCCGAAGAACGCCGCGATGAATTGCTGCCCCGAGGGATAGAGCAGCAGCGCCCGCTGCCCGGCGAGGCCACGGTCTTGCAGGTACGCGGCGATCGCCCTGGCGCGGATGTCGAGTTGCTCGTAGCCGACGTGCTCCCGCTGCGACTCGCCATCGATCAGGAACGTGTAAGCCCGCTGCACGCCGAACACGTCGGCCCGCTGCCGGAGCAGACCTACCAAATCGACGATGTCGGGCGTGAGGCCGTAGTTGTCGGATGGGGGCACAGCTAACTCGGTAAAAGGAGCGGACGCTCCGCGATGAGGCGGGCGCGGCGGGAGAACCAAATTAAACTGGAGGCTTTGGGCGAATTCTAGGCGGGCGTGCGGCTGACCGTATCTGCTCCGCGGCTCGCGGGGCAATCGACACCCGCCCAACCTCGTACTTCGGGGATCCGCGCCCGTGAGTCGCAGAATGCCGCCCTGAGCGGTCCTAACCGCACCAAGCGGCCCGGGCTGCACATCCGTTGGAGCCGGCCCGCGCCGGCGATTCCCGCGCCGCTCGGGCGGGGGCGCGCCGGCGCCGGATCGGCGAAAAAAAGAAAAAGGGCGAGCCGGGATCGGCTCGCCCTTGGGTGGGCGTTCGGGTTGTCGCAGCGGGGCGCCGCGTTTAGTAGCGGAACTCGACGCCGCCGTTGACGCCGTTCATCAGGATGTGCGAGCGGCCGTCTTGCATGGCGAAGTTCGGCGCGGTCCAGACCACCGACTGCGAGGCCCGCTGGATGTTGTCGATGAACGTGCCGGTGTAACCCAGGTTGAGCGAGATCGCCGAGGTCAGGTTGTAACGGGCCTCGACCCGCAGCTCGGCCAGCGGCGAGAACTCGTCCAGCGCCTCGCCCAGCACGGTGGTCGTCGCCCGGGCGTGCACCGGGGTGTTGAGACTGCCGGGGACAGCGCCCTGGGCGAAGATGCCGTTCAGGCCGCGGTCGGTCCGGTTGTAAGCCAGCATCGCCCGACCGCTGACCGACCACTCCCAAGCGCCGTGGTCGCGGGTCCAGTTGAGCCCGATCTGGGGACCGATGAGCTGGTTGTCCATCTCGGCGAACACGTCGAAGCCGCGGATCACGCTGCCGAAGCCGGTGACCTGGAACGAGTCCCGCAGCTCCAGGTAGCGGAGGCCGTAGCTCAGCTCGAGCTGGTCGCGGCGGCCCCGTTCGAGCTTGTGCCCGGTGTCGATCTGGTGGGTCAGCATCAGCTCAATGCCATCGACCCTCGTCACGTTGCGGACCACGACCTCCTCGAAGAACAGGTCGAACTCGTAGAGGTCGCCGTAGTCGATGTAGGTGAACACGATCTCGTCGTCGTCGATTTCGCCGTCGCCATCGAGGTCGGCCACATAGATGGTGAACTGCCGGCCGTTGCCGTTGAAGTCGTCGGGGGCCTGTTCGACCTCGACCGCTTCGCCACCCTCCAGGGGCTCGTCGACGGGCCCGCCGGCGTTGTTCACCGAATTGATCGGGCCGTAAACGGTGCCGACCGGGAAGCCGTTGATCACGTAGTCGCGGAAGCCCTCGAAGTACCGCTCGGGCGCCTGGAAGTTGATCGCCACGCTGCCGAAGCCCAGGGCGTAGAGTTCGCCGAGCGGCCCGATCGCGTCGAGTTGGCCGTCTTGGTCGAGGTCGAACGGCGCGCTGCCGTAGAAGGGGTGCGTGTTCGCGAAGTCGTCGAGTGACTGCGAAGTGTACTCGTTCCCGAGGCCGGCGCCGTAGACCAGCCGCTGGCTGAGCTCCGGCCCGTCGAGGATGCCGATCCGCCAGCCCCGCTCGCCGTCGGTGTACCCGATCTCGTACCGCTCGCCGAAGCCGAAGTCCGCGTCGGGCGCGGCGTCTTGGATGCCGTTTTGGACCAGGTAGGTGGGCGGGACTTGGAAGCCCGTGCCGGGAACGATGATCGGGACCGTGACGGCGAACGCCTCGTCGTCTTCGCCGACGATGACCTCGAACGTCTCGGTGGTGAGCTCGGCGCCGGTGAGTTCGGATATCTGCGACAGGATGTCGTCGGCGTCGGGGCGGGCCGGATCGAATTGCAGCGCGACCGCCAACTCGGTCACGTACGCCTGCACGGCCGCGTCGGGGTTGTCGGGGTAGATCTCTTCGCTCTCGTTGACCACGCCGGGGTTGCCGATCGTGATCCGCTCGCCGGTGATGCTCCAGCCGAGCTTCTCGATACTGGCCGTCCAGCCCTTCTGGCGGTGGTTGGCCTGCCCGTCCAGGTCGATCATCGTGGGCTCAAACCACCGCAGGTCGTTGTGCTCGACCACGCTGTGGGCGCCGTAGGCTTGCGCCAGACAGCGCGCGGAGGGCGTCATCACGAGCGCCAGAGCGGCGGGCGCCAGCAGGCAGATTCGCGAGGCGGACATCGGCTTCCTCAGCACGGGACTATTCGCGGAAGGACCGGCGTGCGCTCCGCGCTCGCCAAGCCCAGGGGGTTCAAACCGGCTTTTCTCACCGGCCAGTCGGTTCGGGGCGCCACGCCAACTCTCGCGGCGCGCCCAGCCCCAGCCGGTTCGGTCTGTGCTACTCGTATCGGGAGCGCCGATCGCAACAGTTGAGCAGCAGTGGCAAACCTTGCCGGATTTTCCGAGCGCGCCGCCGGCGGCGACGGGGTTCGGACGGGCTTTGGGCTTCGGCCCTCCTAAAGCCCTGAGGCCCGAGGCCCGAGGTCCGAAGCCCGCCGCTCCAGCGGCGCAAACGCTGGTCCGCCGCCCCGCACACGGTAGAAATACCTAGGCGCCGGCGCCGCGGCCGGGCCCCTCCCTGCGTCCTCCCCGCCAATACGAGGCCTGCTGTGCCCACGCCCTCTTCGATCCTGCGGTTGCTCGCCCTGCTGCTAGCGGGGCAAGCGGCCGGACTTGCAGCGGCCCAGCGCGCCGCTCCCGCGGCGCCCCCCGCCCGGGACGACGCCGCCCGCGACAATGCCGCCCGACGCGGCGCCGCCGAGGGCGACCAGGAGTGGGTCCGCCTGAGCAAAGACAACACGGGCAAGCCCCTGGGGCTCCAGACCGCCGTCGCCCGTTACGAGGGCACACCCCCCGGCGCCGAGGGGAGGGTGCGGGTTGACCTGGTCGGGGCGATCCACGTGGGCGACCGGGCCTATTACGAGGACCTGAACGAGCGCTTCGCAGAGTACGACGCGCTCCTGTTCGAGCTGGTCGCGCCGGAGGGGACCGTGGTGCCCCGCGGGGGGCGGACCCGCAGCGACAACCCCCTTGGGGCGGCCCAGAACGGGATGAAGACGCTCCTCGAACTGGAGCACCAGCTCGAGATCGTCGACTACACCCGCCCGAACTTCGTGCACGCGGACATGTCGCCCGACGAGTTCTTCCAGACGATGAAGGACCGCGACGAGGGGCTCTTGAAGCTGTACTTCCGCATGCTGGGGCAGGGCATCGCCGAACAGTCCAAGGCGGCCGCCAAGGGCGAGTCGGCGGAGATGGACCTGCTCAAGTCGTTCTTCGCGCAAGACCGTGCACGGCAGATGAAGATCGCCATGGCGGGCCAGATGACCCAGCTCGAGGGCCTGCTGACCAACTTCGGCGGCGAGAAGGGCACCACGATCATCCACGAGCGAAACCGCCGCGCGATGGACGTGCTGGCCCGGCAAATCGCCGCGGGGAAGCGGTCGATCGGCGTTTTCTACGGCGCCGGGCACCTCGCCGACATGGACGAGCGCCTGCGCGAGCGGTTCGGCCTGCGGCAGATGTCCAAGGAGTGGCTCACCGCGTGGGACCTGGGGGAATAGGGCGGGCCCGTCGGAGGGGGCGCTAGCGGGCGGTACCCATCTCGCCCTGGCGTCGATGTGAGAGTAAGATACGGGGCTCGTGTCGAGCAGCCCGAAGATCCCCTCTCAACAAGGTAAACGCCGCCATGGCCAAGCCAGGTCGCCGAGTGAAGAAAGCCAACCACGGCGCACGCCCCGCGTGCAGCCGCCCCCGCAAGCAGCGCCGCCAGAAGGTCAAGACCTGAGGTGAAGCGGCGAGCCGGCTGCGCGCCGGCGCCCGGCTGCTTTTCTGCCGAGCCGGGTCGCTGCTTTAGCCCCCCGGTCCGTTCTTTAGCCTCCGTTCATTGACCGGGGGCTAGTGATGCCCCATCCAAATGTGTGCCGGAGGTCACTCGTGCTCGCGAAGGACCTGATTCTCAATCCCGCCGAGTTGTCGTTCGACCCGCCATTGGCCGGGATCGACGAGATCCGGCGGTTGATCCCGCAGCGCGACGCGATCGAGCAGCTCACGGCGATCGTCTACGAGAACATCGAGACCCACACCGTCGCCGGCTACAAAGACGTGCGGGACGACGAGTTCTGGGTGTCCGGGCACATGCCCGGCATGCCGCTGATGCCCGGCGTGCTGATGTGCGAGGCGGCCGCGCAGATCTGCTCGTTCTTCGTGCAGCGTAACGACCTGCTCGGGTGCGAGGTGGTCGGTTTCGGCGGACTCGACGAGGTCCGCTTCCGCGGCGCCGTCACGCCGGGCGACCGCTTGGTGGTCGCCGCCCAAATGACGCAGGTCCGCCGCGGGCGACTGATCCGCGCCCGTTTCCAGTGCTTTGTCGGGGAGACCATCGTCTGCGAGGGGCAGCTGCTCGGCGTGCCGCTGCCTGTCGAGGCGCTCCGGGGCGCTTAGGCGTTTTCGCGGGCGGCTGCCGCGTCGCGGCTGCCTTGTCGCGGCTGGCCGCCGCTGGATCGGACCGTGGCCAGGTCTTTGCGGTTAGGATTGGGGGGACCGCGCCCCCACTGGATCGAGCCTCCCGCGAGCCGAGTCGATGCTGTTCCCGCTGTTCGACCGCAACCCGCACAAGCGGTGGCCGCTGCTGACGACCGTCGTCATCGTGCTGAACGTCGTCTGCTTCTGGCGGTCGCTGGATGCGGGGATCGACGATTTCATCGACACGATTTACGAGCACGGCTTCGTGCCGCAGCGGCTGACCGAGCTGGACCAGCCGCAACCGATCGCCGTGACGATCGAAGCGCCCGGCCAGCCCCCCCGCGTCAAGCAACTGTCGACCGCCGCGGCCGACGTGTACCCGACACTGCTGTCGATGATGTTCCTCCACGGCGGCTGGCTGCACCTGATCTCCAACATGTGGATGCTGTGGGTCTTCGGCGACAACATCGAGGACCGGCTGGGGCGAGGGCTCTTCGTGTTCTTCTACCTGGTAGGAGGGCTGATCGCCGTGCTCGCGCAATGGGCCGCCGACCCGAGCAGCACCCAGCCGGTGATCGGCGCCAGCGGCGCCGTGGCCGCGGTGCTGGGCGCGTACGCGGTCACGTTCCCCACCGCCAAGGTCAAGACGCTGATCTTCATCGGCTTCCCGCTGCTGCTCGACCTGCCGAGCGTGTTGGTGCTCGGCGTGTGGCTCGTGGTGAACCTCGTCGGGGTCATCCAGGCCATCGACCCGATGGAGGTCCCCAACGTGCAAGTGGCCTATTGGGCGCACATCGGCGGCTTCTTGTCGGGCGTGATCCTGATGCCGCTGCTCACCATCGGCGCGCAGCCCACCGACCACGACTGGCGGACCGAGAGCCGCGAGATGTTCGAGTTTTGAGTCGCCGATCGCGGGGCGCGAGTCGCTCCGCCTACCGACGCTTTCTCGGCCCACGAGCCCTCGCTCTCTGTCGCGCCTCATAACTCGCAACTCGATACGCTTTCCCATGGGTCGCCGAGCCGTTCGCAACATCCACGCAGGGCTGGACCTGGCGGGCAAGCTGCTCACGCTGGAGGAGCTGCCGCGGCCGTGGGACGGGGCGGCCGAGCTGTTCGACGCGCGGCGGCCGCTGGAAGTGGAGGTCGGCAGCGGGAAGGGGCTTTTTCTCCGCCGCACCGCGGCCGCCAGGCCGGAGCATAATTTTTTGGGGATCGAGGTCGCGTACAAGTACGCCCGATTCGCCGCGGCGAACCTCGCGCGGGACGGCCGCGACAACGCGGTGATGGCCAGTTGCGACGCGTTGCGCGTGTTCCGCGAGCTGATCCCCGACGCGTCGCTCGAGGCGGTCCACGTCTATTTCCCGGACCCCTGGTGGAAGGCGCGGCACCGCAAGCGTCGCGTCCTCAACGAGGCCTTCCTCACCGACGCGGCCCGCACGCTCCGCGCAGGAGGCAAGCTCCACTTCTGGACCGACGTCGAGGAGTACTTCCAAAGCACGCTGGAGCTGATCGACGGGATGCGTGTCCCACAGGCCGGGCCGGCTCGGCGGCCGCTGCCGCTGGAGGGGCCGTACGACGTGCCCGAGCCGCCCAGCGAGAACCACCTCGACTTCCGAACCCACTTCGAGCGCCGCACGCGCCTGGAAGGGCGGCCGGTCTACCGGTCCGAATTCGTCAAGGCGTAGCCGCCGCCGACGACTCCACGAGACGGCCCTCGACGAGCCGCGTCTGCCGGCCCATCCTGGCGGCGAACTCGGCGCTGTGGGTGACCGCGACCAGGATGGTGTTGGCTTCGCGTTGCAGCTCGAGCAGCAGGTCGGCGATCGCGTCGGCGGTCGACGCGTCCAGGTTGCCGGTCGGCTCGTCGGCCAGCACCAGCAGCGGCCCACGGATCAGCGCCCTGGCGACGGCCGCCCGCTGCCGCTCGCCGCCCGAGAGCTCCGCCGGGCGGTGCGTGAGCCGCTCGCCCAGGCCGACCCGCCCGAGCAGCTCGCGGGCGCGGTCGGCGTCGGCGCCCGTGGCCTGGCCATCGGCGAGCAGCGGAACGAGCACGTTCTCCAGCACCGAGCACTGCGGCAGCAGGTAGTGCTCTTGGAAGACGAAGCCGATCTTCTCAGCGCGGAACCGGGCGAGGGCGCGCTCGTCGAGCGTGAACGGGTCGACGCCGTCGATGCGGACCGCGCCCGAGGTGGGCTCGTCCAGGGCGCCGAGGATCGAGAGCAGCGTGCTCTTGCCCGATCCGCTCGGGCCGACCACGGCGAGGCTCTCGCCGCGGGACAGCGAAAGGTCAACGCCCTTGAGCACCTCCAGCGGCGCGGCCGGCGTGGGGTAGCCCTTGGACAGGTCGGTGACTTCGACTTCGGCCATGCGTCCGATTCTGACGCGGGCGCCCGGCTCCGGGCAAGGCGCGCCTCAGGCGGCGAATTGCTTCAGGCCGGCCAGCACGGCGTCGGGCAGCGGCGTGGGCCGCGGCTTCACGCCGTCGCGGAAGCAGCAGCACACGCTGGTCATCTCGCCGACGGCCAGTTCGGCCTCGTCGCGGAAGATGTGGAAGCCGTAGGTCACGCTCGACTTGCCGAGCTTCTGCACGGTGACCTCGATCCGCAGCTCGTCCTCGCAGCGAGCGGGGGAGTGGTAGTCGCACCGCGCGCTGACCCGGGGGAACGCGATCCGCGATCGGTCGTCGGCGGGGTCGAACCGGTCGTGGATGCTCATGCCGATGTGCCGCCGCAGCGCGTGCTCGGCTTCCTCCATGTACCGGAAGAAGACCGAGAAATGGACGATGCCTGCCATGTCGGTGTCGGCGAACTGGACGAGCCGGCGGTAGGCGAACGGGGCGGGCATGGACAGCGGGCTAGAGGCTTGCGGGGGGGGGGGGGGGCAGGCATCGAGGACGCCCGCCGAACCAACGACAGCGGCCGGCCCCGGGGCGCCCGGAACCGGCCGTGTTGTTGTACCCGAGCGGTCGCCGCTTTCAGTCGGCGATGTACGGCATCAGGGCCATGAAGCGGGCGCGCTTGATGGCCGTCGCCACGGCGTGCTGGCTCGCCGCGTGGCAGCCGCTCTTGCGGCGGCTGACGATCCGGCCGTGGCGGTTGACCATCTTGCCGAGCAGCTCGACGTCCTTGTAATCGACGTACATCGGCGTGGGCTTTACGCCGTCGATGTACAGCGGGTCCTTCTTGACCTGCTTGATCTTGCTGCGGCGCTTCGAGGGAGCGCGGCGGGGTCGTTTCTTGCCGAAAGCCATGCGAAAACGCGGGGAGTACAGGGAACGCTGGGAGCTTGATTCGAGCCCCATATCCTAGCGAAGCCCCGACGGGCCGCAAGGGCCGTGCCGGCCGGGAAACCCCGGGCGCCGACCGCTCACGGCTCGCTGACCGCACCGGTCGCCCCAGAGCCGAGGGCATTGGCCCTCGGAGCGGCCCCGTCGATCAGGCTTCGGTACACGTCGAGCGTGGCCTCGGCCATGCCGTCGGAGTGGAACCGCTCGCGGATCGCTAGGCTGCCGGACTCGCCGTGCCGGCGCCGGGCCTCCGGGTCGCCGAGGAGGCCCTCGATCGCGCGGCAGAGCGATTCCGGGTCGCCCGGCTCGTGGAGCACCCCCCCGCCGGTGGCGTCGAGCAGCTCCGGAAAGGCGCCGTGGGCTGGCAAAACGACCGGCACGCCGACGGCGAGCGCCTCCATCGCGGGGAGGCCCTTGGCCTCGGCCCAGACGGTCGGCGTCGCGAACAGGTCGAGCGACGCCAAATAGGCGAACTTGGCCGCGCGGTCCAACTCGCCGTGGTAAACGAACCGCCCGGCCAGCGGGCCCTTCGCCGCGCGTTTCCGCAAGTCGATGAGGTAATCCCTCTCGCCCAGCCCCAGGTAACCAGCGGCCGCTAGCTCGAACGGCAGGTCGGGGCGGCGTTTTGCGAGCCGCTCGCAAGCGTCGACCAACACGTGCAACCCCTTCTCCGGGGCGACACGAGCGAAGAAACCGACCCGTAGCCGTTGGTGGGTGACCGGCGATTCTCGTTCCGTGCCGGGAGGCACGCCCGACAGGTCGAGCCCGTGCGGCACGACGTGGATCTTCGTCCGGTCGACGCCGAGGTAGTCCGCCATGAAGCCCGCGTAGTAGCCGTTCAACGAGGTGAAGCCGGCGACCTCGGCCGCCCGCTCGCGCAGCAGCTCCCTGGCCTCCTCGTAGTGCGGGGGGCGGAGCGCCTCGAGGAAGAGGTCCTCGCCCGACAACGCGCACACCACCGGCGGGCCGCACCGCTGGGCGATACGCCGGGCCATGCCCAGGAGCATCGAGTTGGACAGGTGGACCACGTCGGGCCGGGCCTCGTCGACGAGCCAGTCGACGAGTTCATCGAGCTGCCGCGCCTGATGGCCCTCCTCGCCGCGGAGCATCGACACGGTGAGCCCGCCGAGCTTTCCCGGGTCGACGCTGCCGGCGTTGGCCGTGGCCAGCTTGAGCAGCCACGACTGGTCGAGCAGCCGGTCCAGCCACCGCGGCGTGTGGCGGAACAGCGGCGAGGCGTGCTTCAGGTAGGCGTTCACGCCACCGAAGAAGACCCGCCTGTAGGCGACGCTCGGCTCGTCGGTCCGCAGCGGCGTGTAGGTCGGCACGAGCAGCACGTCCTCGCCGCGCGCGAGCAGCGCGGCGGCGAGCGTGTTGTCGTGCAGGCAGCTGCCGCAGTACATCCCCGCGGCGCCGGCGGCTAGGTAGGCGATCCTCATGGGGGATTCACCGCGGAGATCGCGGGGGACGCGGAGAGGAAAGTGCTAAATCCAGCTCGTGGCCCAGCTCGCCGAGACAACTGGCTTGAGTTGAATGCGCATGGGGGTCAAGAAGTCATGGTCGAACTCGAGGCCGATTAGATCACGGCCCGTGAGGGTCTCAACCGTCATGCTCTTGACCCAGGCCAAAACAAATTGCAACCGAAGGACTCCTTGGCTCCACCACTCGAACTTCATCGATCCTTCGTAGGACCAGATTTCGCAGAGAATCCGATCGCGTCCTCGGTGCGAGTTGAATCGATGATAGCCTGCCTCGGCGACCTCGGGCTCGCATTCGAATGCCGACAGAAGCTACCAGTCTTCTGGAAACGGATCGATCACTCTTCGCGTCCTCCGCGCCTCCGCGGTTAAACCTTCTCCGGGAAGAACTTGGCGAGGGTCTCCGCGGGCGGCTTCGGCGTGGCGAGGGAGACCACGATCATCGCCACGGTCGAGGCCAGGATCATCGCCGCCACGGGCATGACCTCGAACGAGGCCCCGCCGAGCGTGATCGGGATGCCGTAGGTCTCGTCGGCCGCGTAGCCGGACGCCTGGAACAGGTAGAACCAGATCGCGATGGCCGTCAGCACGCACGCGTACGCGCCCCACTTGGTGAGGCCCCGCCAGTACAGCGCGGCGAGCGCCAGCGGGAACAGGCTCGCGAAGCCGCTGAAGCACCACACGCCGAGCGTGAACACGCCGCGCGGGTCGAACAGGCTGAAGAAGTACGTCAGCGCAACGATCGCCACGATGAACGCGCGGGCGGTCCAGATGTGCTGGCGCTCGGAGAACCGCTCGCGCCCGCCGTAGTGGAGCATCACGTCCTCGGTGAACATCGTGCCCATGCAGAGGAACTGGCTGTCGAGGCTCGACATGATCGCCGCCAGCACGCCGGCCGTGAGCAACCCGGCGAGGATAGGCTGGCCGGTCGACTTGACCATGAACGCGAGCACCTTGTTCGGCTCGGCCGCGACCGGCGGGGGGACGCTCACCAGCTCGCCCGCGGCCCAGATCCCGAGCAGGATGCAGGGGACCCACACGATCATGATGAACACCGGGTGCAGCACGACCGCCAGCTTGAAGCTCTCGGCGCTCTTCGCGGTGAGCCAGTGCTGGAACAGGTGGGGGAACATGCCGACCGACAGCGGCACGAACATGTAGGTGAGGAACTTGGTGGTCGAGATCTCGCTGCGGGTGAGCTTCTCCGGCGGGATGCTCGCGGAGAGCTTCTGCAGGTTCGCGAAGAACGAGCCCTCCCCGCCGAGACGCTGCGTCAGCAGGTAGAACATCACCAGGCCGAGGACCATGAACACGAGCGTCTGGAAGCCGTTGGCCCAGGCCGTGCCGCGCATGCCGCCGAAGAAAACGTAGGCGAGCACCACGCCACAGATCACCAGCGACGCCAGGTGCCGCGGCACGCCACCCTTGCTGCCTTCCTCGCCGACGAAGCCCGCTTCGAGGAGGTCGGGGAACGTTCCCTGCTCGAACGTGGGGTTCTGGATCGTTGCCGGCGCGCCGTCGGCGCCGGGGACCAGGCGGCCCTGGGTCACCACGTTGATGAACAGCCCGGCCGACATCACGCCGATCAGCAAGTACGGGATCACCAGCGCCACGAGCACCGGGAACAGCACGATGCCGATGCGGTCGCTCGCCAGGCGGTCGCGGAAGAACTGGCACTGCGTGCGGTAGCCGTGCCGCCTGCCCAGCCGCCAGAGCGGCACGCCGAGCACGAAGAAGCAGAGCGAGTGGATGATGCCGCTCGAGGAAGCCAGCATGCCGTACACGCCGACGCCCCGCTTGAACGCCTCGCCGGTCGAGCCGACCAGCGCGAACGCGGTCATCGTGGTGCCGAACAGCGACAGCAGCAGCAAGATCGGCCCGATCGAGTGGCTCGCCAGCATGTAGTCCTGCGACGTGCCGCGCCCCAAGCGGCTCGCGAAATAGCCGAGCGTGAGCAAGAGGGCCAGGTAGCCGATGATGATCCAGAGCTGTATCACGCGGCGCCTCCCTCGGTGGCGGGGCCTTCGGCGGCCTGTGGCCTTTCGAGCCGGTCGATCGGCCAGGCGAACTTGGTCGCTAGCCACCAGGTGACCGCCGCGCCGACGCTGATCCCCATGTGCCACGCCAGCCCGATCGGCAGGAAGCCGAACACCAGGCGCTCGTCGGTCCAGAACCAAACGTCCTGGTGCAGCACGATCAGCAGGAGCACCAAGCCCCAAACCACCCTTTGCATCGCTAGCCTCGCCCCGGAAAGGAGAGAACGGGTCCGCCGTAGGCCTAGCAGCTTAGCAGGGCGGTGGGGTCACCGCAGGGCGGGGTGCGGCAGGCGCAACAATCGAGTAGCCCCGGCAGGGGCGACAGCGCATAGCCAGGAGCGCAAGCCCCTGGCCGGGTTCTTCGGGGCCGCAACGGTCGCAGGGATGCTCAAGCAATCGCCGCGATCGGCTCGTCGGCCCCGTCATCACCGGCGCCTTCGGCGATGGCTCGCTCGAGCCACGGGTCGAGGTCCGCGAAGAGGGCCGGCATGTCGGGGCTGAACATCTTGCCGACGAGCAGGTCGGTCAGCGGGCCGGCGTGCTGGGGGTATTCCTTGACGAACTGGCCGACGCGGAACTCGCCCGAGTAGAACGCGTGGACCAGCTTGCGGACCCACTTGGTGCCGGCGCGGAACTCTTCGCTCCACGCGCCCAAGCGCTGGGCCGACGGGTCGTCGTGCCGCAGCGCGTCGACCACGCACTCGCTCGCCATGTCGGCCGACTTCACCGCGAAGTACACGCCCGACGAGTAGACCGGGTCGATGAAGCCCCAGGCGTCGCCGACGAGGGTCCAGCCGGGGCCGGCCGCTTGCTTGGTGGTGTAAGAGAACTCCTTGGCGACCGCCAGGTCGTCGAGCGGCTCGGCCCCTTCGAGCCACTTCGACACGCCGGGGCAATTGGCGAGCTCTTCCTCGAACACGTCGGCCGGCTTGCCGCGTCCCTTGAGGAGGTGATCGTTGTCCCCCACGCAGCCCACGCTGACGATGTCGGCCGACTGGGGGATGTACCAGAACCAGGCGCGCTTGTCGCGCGTGTGGGAGATGACGGTCTTCACGCCGCCGCCGGAAGTGTCGCGCTCGCCGCCCCGGTAGTGCCGCCAGATAGCCGCCTTGCGGAGCGCGGGGTTCATCTCCTTGAGGCCGAGCCGGCTGGCGATCAGCGACGATTGGCCCGTGGCGTCGACGACGACGCGGCTGGCCACCTCACACTCGCCGTCGGCGCTCTTCAGACGCACGCCGGTCGCCCGGTCGCCGTCGAAGAGGACCTCGCTGACGCGCGTGCGGTCGATCGTTTCCGCGCCGTGCTTGGCCGCGTTGTCCAGCAGCATGCGGTCGAAGTCGGCCCGCTCCACGTGCCAGGTCTCGCTCGAGGGGTGGTCGAAGTGGCTGCGGAAGAAGAACGGCTTCGACTCGCGCCCGCTGGCGTCGACGAACTGCACGCCGACCTTCTTAGCGAAGCGGCTCTCTTCGAGCTTCTCGAGCACGCCCAGCTTCTCGAAGGTCCAGTACGACTCGGGCATCAGCGACTCGCCCACGTGCTCGCGCGGCGTGGCCTCGCGCTCGACGAGCAGCGTCGAGAAACCCTCCCGGGCCACCAACGCGGCGGCCGTGCACCCGGCGGGCCCGGCGCCGAGGACGATGCAGTCGTAGTTTTCTTTAGTTGGCGTCATACGAAGTTGAACCACGACGGGCACAAGGGACACGACGGCCAACAACCACTTCCGAGCCATTCAAGCTGGCCCCCCGGGTTGGCCGTCGTGCTCTTCGTGTCCTTGGTGGTTCCTCTGATTCGATTGTTGGATTAAGGCCGGACGATCTCGAGCAACTCGACCGCCGGCTCTCCCTCTACCAGTATCCGTGCCGAGCGGCCGAAGATCACCTCGCCCGGGCGGCAACCCAACTCGGCGGCGAGGGTTTTCCCGGCCCCGATGCGCCAAAGCGCGAGCGGCTCGACTTCGCGCAACAGGTTGGCCCGTATGAGGATACGCCCCAGCGGCGTTTCGCCAAGTTCGACCGCCGCGCGAACCGCCATCGGCAGCCCCGTCAGGTCGATCCGCATCACGCCCGATTGCACGATTCGCCCGTCGGTTTCTCGCGCCAGCAAGCTGTGGCGGGCGTAGCTATCGGGCTGGCGGTCCTCGCCGACGACCCTCACCGCGACGAGCGACTCGTGCCACGCTTCGAGGGTGATCGTCATGTGGCCGGTGTGGGCCAGCAGGTTTTGGTAGTCGGCTGGCAGGTCGCCGTAGCCGACGGGCGTGAGGGCGCCGAGGCGGTCGATCGGGTCGAAGAAGGGCCGCGCGAGTGCCGCCGCGGCGGCGGCGTGGGCGGCGCTCGTGTCGGCGGTGATGCTCGAGGCAGGCACGGCCCCGATTGGACCACGCGCGTCGCAACCGTGCAAAGTAGGCAGCAGGCGGACGCAGCGACTCGTCGCCGTCACCGCCCGCCGCTCTCTGCCTACTGCCTCAGCGCCCGTCAACGCGGCCTTCTCGTCGCGGGGCCGGGGCCCGGGAGGTCGACCAGGTCCGCGACATTGCCGGACACCGGCGAGGCGACGAACTCCTCGCCGTCGGTGTGGCGCCGGGCGATCATCGGCACCCCGTGCACGGGGTTGAGCATCGTCGACTTGACCTCCGCGTCGACCCGCGCGCCGGGCTGCACCGAGAGCCGCCAGTCTCGCCACAGCACGGGGAGCGTGGTCCGCAGGACCTCCATCGCGAGCGGCCCACCGATGCAGCGCCGGGGCCCGGCGCCGAACGGGTGGTAAGCGTACGCGCTGGGGCGGGCCGTGAGCCAGCGGTCGGGGTCGAACCGCGTCGGGTCCGCGAAGGTCTGTGGCAAGCGGTGCACGATCAGCGGCGTGAAAACGATCGGCGTGCCGCGCGGCAAATCGAGCGGGCCCAGCCGCGTGGCCTCGGCGTTGACCCGGATCGAGTAGGCCGACGCGGGCAGCACGCGCATCGCCTCTTTGATGACCCGCTCCAGCAGCGACGCGCCGCCGCCGGGCGGCGGCTCGTCGACCGTGCCGTCGAGCGTTTGCTCGTACAGCCGCTGCATCACCTCCGGGTGCTGCGCGGCGAGGAAAGTCGTCCAGCTGAAGGAGTGAGCGGTCGTCATGTGCGCCGCGGCGAACAGCACGCAGCACTGGCCGACGAGTTCCTCGTCGGAGAGCCCGCCCTGGGCGTCGTGCATACGCACGAGGATCGACAGCACGTCGACCGCGTTGGGATCGGGGTCGTCACGGCGGCGGCGGATCAGCTCCAGCACGTTCTTCTCGAGGCCCTCGGCGAACTCCAGCAGCCCCTCGTAGCCCGCGTGGAACTCGG
Organism: Botrimarina sp.; assembly: GCF_040219535.1. Classification (NCBI taxonomy): domain Bacteria; kingdom Pseudomonadati; phylum Planctomycetota; class Planctomycetia; order Pirellulales; family Lacipirellulaceae; genus Botrimarina; species Botrimarina sp. Next base: position 55,683 of record NZ_JAVJSH010000032.1, on the reverse strand, counting down.
GCGTTGAAACCAGTGCGCCGATCCCCAGCTCGTTGTTGAGAGCGACCCACTGGGCGATCTGCTCCCCGAGCTGGTACGCGAGGGTCGGCTCGTCGAGTCCGAAGAGCAGCCGGCTGGTGACCCGCAGCATGTAGCGGATCATCGCGTCGTTGAAGTCGAACCGTTGCCCGTCCTCCCACGCCGCGCTCTCTTCCTCGGCCAGCGCGCGGATGGTGGGGCGGTACGCGGCGATCGCTCGGGGGCCGAATGGCTCTTTGACGATCCGTCGGTTGCGCTTGTGCTGCTCCCCGTTCATCGCCAGCAGGCCACACGTGACGCGCCGTTGGCTGGATCGCTTCGGGCCCCGGATGCCGAAGAACCGCGCGAGGAACGCGTCGTGGCGGCTGAGAACGAGCTTGTTGTAGTGCGGGTCGAACAAGCACACGACCATCTGCCCGCCCGCAGAGGGGTCGCGTATCGCGGCGATCGGGCCGTGCTCCCGGTGCAACCGGAACAACCCGCCCAGCAGGTCGCGGCTGAAATCGACCAACGACCCCTCGGTGATGGGGGGGCCGGCGCAGGGCGACCGCGGGACCGCGGGGGCCTGGTGAACAGCCGCGTCGCGCAGCGGGAGGCTCATCAACGATGAAGGGCTCGTGTCGGCAAGCATAACGCGGTTCGGGGGCGCTGGGGCCACCGCCAGCCGCAGAAGCTACCGAAGATCCCCAGCCTCTCGAAACCGCTAACTCTTCCGAGTTTAGCTCTCCGAGGGGCCGCGAACCAGCGTCATATCGTTGCGGTGAACGGCGACCGAGTACGGCAATCTGCCCAAGATCTCCGGGATCGCCTCTGTCGGCTGCCCGAGGATCTGCTGTAGGTCGGCTGACGAGTAATTCGTCAAACCGCGGGCGACTTCAACGCCCGACCCGTCCAGAAGGGAGACCAAGTCGCCTTTGTCAAACACGCCGGTCACACCCGTCACGCCGATCGGCAAGAGGCTGCGGCCGTGGGCGGTGACCGCTCGCACGGCGCCGCCGTCGAGGGTCAGCCGGCCAAGGGGCCGCGCGGCGAAGCCGATCCACCGTTTCCGCTCGCCAACACGCTGCCCCACGCCGGGGAAGAGGGTGCCGATTGGCTCGCCGGCCAACAGGTCGACCAGCACGCCCGGCCGCCTGCCGTTGGCGAGGATGACGCTCTCGCCGGCGGCCGTTGCGATCTGCACGGCTTGCAGTTTCGAACCCATCCCCCCCTTCGACAGGGCCGGACCCGCCGCGTGGGTCCCCGTAGCGACCACCGACTCGGTCGACCCGTCGACGGCCGCGACCATGCCGATCAGCTTCGATTGGGCGTGGGCGGGGTCGCCGTCGTAGAGGCCCTCCACGTCGGTCAAGATGACCAGCAGCGGCGCCCTGACGAGGTTGGTGACCATCGCCGCCAGGCGGTCGTTGTCGCCGACGTTGCGGGCGAGCTCCTCGGTGCGGACCGTGTCGTTCTCGTTGACGATCGGGATCGCGCCGAACTCGAACAACGCCGACAACGCGTTGCGCACGTTGAGGTAGCGCCGTCGGTCGTTGATGTCGTCGGCGGTGAGCAGCAGTTGCGCGGCCGAGAGGCCGTGCCGCTCGAACGCGCGGTTGTAAGCCTCGATCAGGCAGCTCTGCCCGACCGCGGCGGCCGCTTGCAGGCTCGCGAGGTCGGTGGGCCGCTGCGCCAGGCCGAGCCGGCCGATCCCCGCGCCGACCGCGCCGCTCGACACCAGCACGACGCGTCGGAAACGCCCGGCGCCGATCCGCACGAGTTGCTCGGCGATCGCCTCGACCTGGGCCTCGTCGAGCGAGCCGTCGGGGCGGGCGAGGCAACGCGTGCCGACCTTCACGACCAGCGGGTCGGCGTCCGCGGCGATCTGTTGCCGAGTCAGGTCGGGCATTAGGGCAAGGGAGAGGTTGCACGGAGCAGGGGAACGAGCCTCTTCGGCGGCGGCGCGACGGGGCGCCTGCCGCCGGCCGACTATCGCCTACGCAGGCCGCAGCACCCGCAGCGACACGCCCCGCAGCATGTCGGCGGTGTGTTCGCGGAACTCCGCCATGTGGGGTGCGGCCAGGTGGGCCTCGAGCGCCTCGACGCTCTCCCATTTCTCGATGACCACGACCGCGTCGTCGCCGGCCAGTTCTTGGGCCTCGATGGCGGTCCGCTTGTCGATCGCCGCGCCGTACTCGAGGCAGCCCTTTTCGGCCTGCACCTTGGGCGTGAGGTCGGTAAACACCGCGAGGAATTCCGCACGTCGCTGCGGGTCGACACGCAACGTAGCGACAACGTGGATCATAAAAACCTCAGGACGCAGTAAGTGGACGAGCGGCACGCGAGCGCGCCCCCACAGGCGGCGGCCGTAGGGCCGGTCTCTCCGCGGGGACATGCTCCAACAGTATCCCCGCCCGCGCCGGCGCACGCCAGACGCGGCCCCCACGGCCGGGCGAGAGTGGGCCGCGCGGGGTCAGGACCCGTCGTCGGCGGAGGCCGGCGCCATCCGCCCCGACATCAGGTCGAGTAGCCGCGAACGCACCTCCGAAGCGGGCAGTGCGTAGCTCTCGGTCCGGCCTGCGCGGGCGATGTTGAAACCGACGACTTGGCCGTCGAGGTCGACGATTGGCCCGCCGCACTCGTCGGGCGACAGCACGGTGTCGTGCTGCAGAGCCGCCGGGAAGCCGAACCGCCGCTCGCTCAGCTTTCCGCCCAGCCGGTTCTGGTAGTACGCCCGGCGCTGCGCGGGGTTGGGCGCCCAGCCGCGGAGCATCGCCACGCGTCGCACCGACGCGTCGTTCCTCCGCAGCAGCAACTCGACGCGGTCGCCCGGGTTGTGCTCGCCGATCGCTTCCTTGAGGGCTTCTGGGGTAGCGGTCGGCTCGCCGTCGACCGCGAGGATGACGTCGCCGTCCTGGACGCCCGCCTCGTGGGCCGCGCCGCCTTGGGTGACGCTCTCGATCCGCACGCCCTGCGGCGCGGCGGCGCCCGCGGACCACTCCAGGTCGAGCCGCACGCCGAGGAAGCCGGGCCGCTTTTCGATGGCGCGAGGCAGCACGCTCAACACGCCCACGGCGATAGGGTCGCGCCCCACGCCGACGGTCGCCAGCCAGTCGCCCGGCGCCAAATCGGGCGTGGGTTCCTCGAACTCGGCGGAGGCAGCCGGCGGGCCGCCGGCGCTCGCCCGGTCGTCGGACCGCCCTGGCTCGCTGGCTTCGGCGATCTCCGGCTTCAGCGCGACGAACAACGGCGGCTTCTCTGGCGTCAGCTCGGGCGCCGAGATGTCGAGCGTCGGGAGCCCCCGAGCGGCGACTTTCAGCATCGCGACGTCGGTCTCGGCGTCGACGCCGACGAGCTCCGCGGCGAGCTCACGCCCGTCCGAGAACCGACAAGTGATCGCGCCGCGGATGACGCTCGCCTTCGTGACGACCCACCCGTCGGGCCCAACGACCCCGCCCAGCGCGACCCGCTGGCCGCCGGAGCGAACCTCGACGGTCGCCTCGCGCACGCCGGCGACCACCGGGCGGAAGGCCTCGCGCAGGTGCGGGCTGTCCTTGAACCGAGACCGCGGCGTGGCGATCTGGTCGAACACACCCGAGAGGGTCTCTTGCAGCGAGTCGAGCGCCTCGAGCGTCTGGGCGGGGGGCGCCGACTGGGCTGCACCGACGGCTGGCGCGAGCAAAGCGGCCGCGGCGGCGAGCCAAGCGGCGCACCGCGGGCCGGGGGGGAACGTCAAGTTACGCATCAGTCGCGGTCCTCCTCGGCTGTTCCCGCCTGTGGCCACGCCCCCGGGAAGTCGTTCGGCGCCCGGCCGAGCCAGACTTCAAGCTCAACCGCTTCGCCGTCACGACGCAATTCTAACTGCGTCCGATCGTAGGGCGCGAGGGCCGCTAGGGCGCTAGATAAATCCGACAGCGAGCTCACCTGCTGCTCCCCCAGCCGAAGCAGCTCGTCGCCGACCCGCACACCGGCCTGTTCGGCCGCCCCGCCGGGGAAGACTTGGGTGACCAGCACACGGTCCTCTTGGTTCCGGACCGCCAAGCCGACCAGCGGCCGCCACTCGTCGGGGTCTTCGCCCTCGGGGGCGCCGGTCATCCGGCCGTCGACCAGCCGGTCCCACTCCCGGCGGAAGGCCGTCGCGGTGACGTGGTAGTTGCTGGTGATCCGCTGGCCGATCTTGCTGTGGATGCCGACGACCTCGCCGCGGAGGTTGAGCAGCGGCCCGCCCGAGTCGCCGCCGACGAGCGTCGTGTCGGTCGTCACGGCGTCGCCGCGTCGGGTGAGCACGCGGCCTAGCCGGACCGGCGGGGCGCGGCCCGCCACGTAGCCGTTGGGCTGGCCCAGGCCAACCACCCAGTCGCCGGGCTCGGCGTCCTTCTCTGCGAGCGGCACAAAGGGCCACTCGTCGGCGTCGGCCTCGGTGATCGCAGGGCCGACGGCGTCCGATGCGCTGCCTGCGGGCTCGATCGCCGCCGCGCCAGCCGCACGCTGCTCGAGCAGCTTGCTGGGCGGATCGGTGATCCGCACGAGGCCGCTGTCGACCTCGTGGTTCACCCCGAGCGAAACGCCCCGGACCCGCACGTTGTCGGGAAACCGAACCCAGACCTTTTGGTTGGGCTCTCCGCAGACGTGCCCCGCGGTGAGGACCAGGCCCTCCGGCGAGATCAGCACCCCGGAGCCGACCGATCCGCCCAGTTCGACCGAAACGGTGATCGGGCGGGCGAGCTCAACGACGCGCCGCACTTGGTCTTGCAGCAACCGCAAATCGTCTACCGAATCGGGCTGCTCGGCCTTGAGCACCTCCGCAAGGGCGGGCGGCACGTCCAGCGGGGGGGTGGCCCGAGCGGCTGCCGCCGAGGCCGCCAGCACCGCAAGCAATAGCCATCGGCCCAAGATAACGGTCCGCCTGTGCGGCGGTCGGGGTCTTGGGGCCGAGTGCGACATACTGTACATATGGGTTGACAGTAAACAATTGTCTAGCAGAATCGCTACCGGAGGGACCGCCAGCCAGACGATCGCTCGATTATACCGTCGCGGCGGCTGGCGCCCCGTCGACTGCACGCCCCCTTCGACCACACGCCCCTTCGATCGCAGTGGATAGACCGTACGGAACTCGGCGCGGCTAAAGGACCAAGCCCGGCGCAGCTAACGGGCCGCGGCCGAACCATGGCGCCACCCCCCAGCAACGCTCCACAACTTCCCCAGCAACGCCCCACCACTCCCCCAGCAGCGCCCCATCGGCCGGCTCGGTCCCGCCGCCGGAGCGTTCGATCCTCAGCCCCCGGCCTTCGCCGTGCCTTCGCTCGACTCTCTTACGGCCCGTCAGCGGGAAGTGCTCGACTTTATCCGTTCGAAAATCGAGGGACGGGGCTACGGCCCCACCGTCCGCGAAATCGGCGAGAATTTCGAGATCGCTTCGCCTAACGGCGTCATGTGCCACCTCAAGGCGCTCGAGAAGAAAGGGCTGATCACCCGCGAGGCGAACCGCTCGCGCGCGATCCAATTGTCGCCCGAAGCTCAGAGCGAAACCGGCCTGCCCCTGGTGGGATCGATCGCCGCGGGCAACCTGACCGAAGCGATCGAGGAGGCCGAACGGTTCGAGTTCGAGGACTGGTTCCCGGCCAAGAAGGGGCACTTCGCCCTGCGGGTAAAAGGCGACTCGATGATCGAAGCGGCGATCGCCGACGGCGACCTGGTGATCTGCCGCAAGGCGCGGACCGCCAACAAGGGGGACATCGTCGTCGCGCTGACCGACGAGGGGGACGCCACGCTCAAGTACTGGTACCCGGAGTCTAGCCGCGTCCGCCTTCAGCCGGCCAACAGCAGCATGAAGCCGATCTATTGCCGGAACGTGCAGGTGCTCGGCGTGGTGACCGGCGTGGTCCGCAGGATCTGAACCGAGCGGCCCCGACGCGACGCGCCGGGTTGCGAGCGGCCTCGGCCTGACCCGCCCCTCGCGGCTCGCCTAGAAGCTCTCAACAGCCCCCTGGCCGTCCTCCTCCCTTTCCCGACCGGCTCGGCGCACGGCATGATGGTCCGATGCTCAAAAGCCGGCTGTTCTGGAAGCTGTTCCTCGCCTTCGCGCTGGTCAACCTGCTGACCGCGGCGGCGCTGATGTCGGCGTCGCTCGGCTGGCAGCGGGAGGAGCTGGTCGAGCTGTCGCGCCGGGAGCTGACCAGCGTGGCGGTGCTCATCGAGGCCCCCGCGGCCGAATGGGTCGCCACACGCTCGGAGGACGCCGCCCGGCGCGTCCGCGAGCTGGCCGAGCAAGTCGGCGCGACGGTGCGGGTTTCGGGCGGGGGGGAGGAACTGGTGGCGGGGCCCGAGCCTCCCCGGGGAGCGGCTGAGCAGAACACCGTCCACGCGCAGCGACCGCTGACGGACGACGGCGGCCGGGTCGTCGGCCGGATCGACGTCACCCGCCCCGGCGAGACCCGCGCCGAGGCGCTCGCCGCCCTGGGCGAGCGCTACACGCGCTACGCGGCGGTGCTGGCGGGGCTCGTGTTGCTGGTGGGTTTCGGCCTCGTTTCGCACGTGGTCGGGCCGGTGCAAGAACTCGACCGCGCGGCGCGCGCCATGGCGGCGGGCGCCTACCGTCAACGCGCGTTCGTCGGCAACAACGACGAGCTCGGCCAGCTCGCCCAGTCGTTCAACCGGATGAGCGAGGACCTCGGCCGGCAGCTCGACGAGCTGCGGGAGCGCGACCACCGCCAGGCGACCGTGCTGGGCGGCATGATCGAAGGAGTCATCGCCATCGACGGTCGCCGCCACGTGCTGTTCGCCAACGCGGCGGCCGGCAAGTTGTTCGGCTTCTTCCCCCCGCAGGTCGAGGCTCGGCCGCTGCTCGAAGCGGTCCGCAACCACGCGTTGCACCAAGCGGTCACCGCGGCGATCGAGTCGCGCACCCCGCAGCGGCTCGAGATCGACTGGGAAGAGCGGGTGATGTCGGTCCAGGTCACGCCGCTGGTGGGGGACAAGACCACCGGCGCGATCGTCGTGATGCACGACACGACCGAGCTGCGGCGCCTGGAGAACCTCCGCCGCGACTTCGTGGCGAATGTCTCGCACGAGCTGAAGACTCCCCTGTCGGCGATCAAGGCGAACGCCGAGACGCTCCTCCGCGGCGCGGTCGACGACCTCGAGAACCGGGGCCGCTTCCTGCAGGGGATCGACGTGCAAGCCGACCGCCTGTCGGTCTTGATCCAGGACATGCTCAGCCTGGCCAGGATCGAGTCGGCGCAGCAGCCCTTCGCTATCCACGCGGTCCCGATCGCGCCGGCCGTCCAAGAGTGCCTGCAAGACTACGAGCAGCAGGCCGAGGTCAAAGGGGTCGCGCTAGCGGCCGCCGGGCCGGACGGGCGGCCGGACGTGCGGGTGAAGGCCGACCCCGAAGGGCTGCGGATCATCCTGAACAACCTGGTCGACAACGCGATCAAGTACACGCCGGCCGGCGGAGCGGTGAGGGTTTCGTGGTCGGAAACGGACGGCGCGGCGGGCGGCCCCCCGGGGGTGGTGCGTATCCAGGTCGCGGACACGGGGGTCGGCATCCCCGGGGAGAAGATCGCGCGGGTGTTCGAGCGGTTCTATCGGGTCGACGAGGCACGCTCTCGAGAAATGGGCGGCACGGGGCTCGGGCTGTCGATCGTGAAGCACCTCGCCCAGTCGTTCGGCGGGAGCGTCTCGGTGGACAGCCGTCCGAAAGAGGGGTCGCGCTTCGTGGTCACGCTGCCGGCCGCCTGACGCTCCCTCCAACGAAAAAACCCCGCCCCGCCGGCGGGGCCGGCGGGTGCGGGGCGAGGGTCAACGCCGAGCGGCGGGTCGCCGATCAGTCGTTGTCGTAGCGATTGCCGCCGGGGTACTGGTTGCGTTGCGAGTCGCCCTGGTACTGGTTCCGGCGGTTCGAATCGTACTGATTCGCGCCGTAGCGGTCGCGGTTGTTGTCGCCGCGGTTGTCCCAGCTGTCGCTTTGGTTGTAACGATCGCCGGTCTGGCTGCGACGGTCGTACGACTCCTGCTGGTCGCGGTAGTTGTCGCCCGACGAGTACGGGCTGCGGTTGTAATTGCGAGAATCGTCGTTGCGGGAGCCGCGCGTCATCGAGTCGCCGCTCATCCGCTCGAGCTGCTGAGCCAAGCGGTCGACCTCCGCGTTGAGCATCCGCAGCTGTCGGCGGATCTGCTGCAGGTCGCCCGAGGAGCCGCTGTCGGCGTAGTCGGGGCTGCGGTAGCCCGAGCGGCGCTGCGCCGACTGGTTGCGGTCGTACTGTCCGCGGTCGTACTGTCCGCGGCTGTAGGAGTCGCCCTGCCCGCCGAAGCGGTTCGACGCGTACTGCTGCTGCTGGCGACGCATCTCCGACTCGAAAACGCGGTCGCGGGCGTCGAGCCGCGTCTGGATCGAGCGGGACTCGCCGTCGCGGCGGATCCGCAGTTCGATCTGGTCGCCCGGCTCCATCCGGCGGACCGACTGCGCGAGCTGACGCGCCGAACGGAACCGCTCTCCGTCGATCGACAAGATCTGATCGCCGCGGCGGAGGCCGGCTTGGTTAGCCGCCGAGTCTTGCAGCACGCGCATCACCCGCGGCGTGCCGTCGCTGGTGCCGATGACGACGCCGAGCGCGGCGACCTCATCGTCGTTGTTGTTGCTGGACTGGCGGTCGTACCGGTCGTCCCTTTCGTTGCGGCGTTGGTCTTGGTTGTTCTGCTGATTACGCCGTTGCTGGTCGGATTGCCGGTAATCGTCGGACCGTTGCGACTCGTCCTGCTGCTGCCGGTCGTCTTGCCGATCTTGCTGATCGCGGTTGCGATCGCTGTCGTCCTGCTGCCGGTTGCGGACCCGGTTGCTGTCCGAGCTATCGTCGGACTGCGACTGGTCGTTGGACTGCCGACGGGCGTCGTTGTCCGAATCGTTGTCCTGCGCGGAGCAAGGCAGCGCGGCCAACGTGGCCGACATCGCTAGCGCGACGGCGCTGCTGCGGAGGTGGAATCTTCTCATTTTTCGCCTTCAAGGGTTCGAGGTGATAGCAGAAAGAGGGGGCGGATGGCGCCGACGGCGCCCGCCGCTGTCGGCCAGGGGGAAGGCGGCGCGGCAGCGGCTGGGCCGTCTTTGCCAATGCGCGGAGGGGCCGTGCGCTCAGGCTTTGGGCTCAGAGCTTCAGAGCGTCGTCGCCCTGCTGTTGGCTTCCGCCAGGCTGGCCGCCGCCCGACTGGCCGGGGCCCGACTGGCCGGGGCTCGGCGGGGTGGGGCTCGGCGGGGTGGGGGGCTGGGGCGCCGACTCGTAGCCACCATCGGCGGGCGTCGGCGTCATCGACGACCCTGACGCGGAGCCGGACCACGACTGGTACGAACCGGTCGAGCCATCGCAACCGCAGTCGCCCTGCGACGCGCTCGCGTAGGTGACGCCGCCGTAGCTGCCGTGCCCGTAGCCGTTGCTCGTGGTCGCGTAGGACCCGCCGCAAGGCGAACACGCCGACGATTGCCGAGCGTACCCGCCGTGCGAGCCGCAGCTCGACGAAGCGACCCGCTGCGAGTAATGCGCCGTCGCGTACCCGCCGTGGGAGCCGCAGGAGGAACGCTGGTTCCGGGAGTGGCAGCCCCAACCCGCTTGGGAAGGCGCCGCGAGGGCCACGCACAAGGCCACGGCAGCCGCCGGCACAAGAAACTTCATTTTGGTACTCCGGTATCGAATTACACGAGTGAGAGCCGATGGCGAGTCGTCGCTCGCCACAGAGCGGGATCGCGAAGTGGCGCCAGCGGCGACGCTCACTAGGCGTCCGCTCGCCCCGCGTGTGAGAAGACGAATCGTCCGATCGGTAGCCGCCGCATGATGCACGACGCGCGCCAATGCGCCGGCTGGGAGATAAATTTCTCACTAAGGCGCGCTTTCGCCTTGTTCGGTCGCGGCGACTGTCGGCGCCGACGCCCCCCGTGAGCGGCAAACGCCGGTCTTGATCGCTGAGCGCCATCGAACCAAATGTCTGTCGGCGGGCCGCGTTGCTCCGCCGCTGGTCACAAAGCGTCCGCCGCGCGCCGATCGAAGCGGTCGCCGCGCCGCCAAGATGAACGCCGCCGTGTTGCTATCACGAGCAACGAGATGTACGACAAGGCGACGCAATTCGACCGCGTGGTCCGTGGCACAGCGGCTACATGGCGCAGGGTGTTCGCGATGCCTATACAGAGCCCGCTTCGGTTGTTGCTTCCTGCCCTCCTGATGGCCGGGACGGCGTTCTCGGCGCTCGCGGCTGAGCCTAAGACAATCTCCGAAGGAAAACTCGGCGAGGCGATCGTTGCCGCCGTTCGCTCCGCGCACTCCGACACCGGTTTCCGAGGGGCCGTCCTTGCCGCACGAGACGGCCGAGTCGTCGCCGCGACCGCCGTCGGCACGGTGGCGCCGGGGGGCGACACGCCGTTGGCGGTCGACTCGCTCTTCGAGATCGCCTCTTGCACCAAGCCGTTCACCGCGATCGCGGTCATGCGGCTGGTGGAACAGGATGCGCTTTCGCTCGACGACCCGATCGCCGCGCACCTGCCCGGCGTTCCCGCCTCGTGTGGGGCGATCACCCTACGGCACTTGCTGCAGCACACCTCCGGCATCCCGGGGACAAACTCTTCCGGGAGGGGAAGCGACCTCCAGGCGGTGCTGCCGGTGTTCTTGGCCGGCGGCCCGCTCACGCCGCCGGGCGAGAAGCACGTTTACTGGAACCAAGGCTACGCTTTGCTGAGCGAAGTGATCGCCCGCGCGAGCGGGAAGTCTTACGTCGGCTACATGAAGTCCGACGTCTTCGACGTAGCCAGCATGCAAAGCACCCGCTTCACCGGCCAGCCGCCGCCGCGCGGCGCCACGGTGGCGATCGGCGAGTCGACCCGGGGCGCCGCCGCACGGGGCCGATCAGCGCACGCCGGCCGGGTCGCGGAAGCGGTAGCCGACGCCGCGGACCGTTTCGATCAGGTCCGCGTGGGAGTCGAGTTTCTTGCGCAGCGCCCGGACGTGCACGTCGATGGTCCGTTCGAGGACCAGCGAGTCGCCGCCGAGGGCCGCGTCGATCAGCTCCGAGCGGCTGAACACCCGCCCCGGCTGGCGGATCAGCGCCTCGAGCAGGCCGAACTCGCTTGGCGTGAGGTCGAGCCCCTGCTGGTCGACGGTCACCCGGTGGCGCTCCCGGTCGACCATCACGCCCTGGCTGACGAGCACGTCGTCGCGGCGGCTGGCGCCCCCCTCGCGCCGGCGGAGGAGGGCTTTGACGCGTTCCAGCAAGACCTTCACGCTGAAGGGCTTGGTCACGTAGTCGTCCGCCCCGACGGAGAAGCCGGCGACCTGGTCGGTCTCCTCGCCCTTGGCGGTGAGCATCAGGATGATCTGCCGCCTGGTGACCGGGTCGGCCCGCACGCGTCGGCAGACCTCCATGCCGTCGATGGTGGGCAGCATCAGGTCGAGCACCAGCAGGTCCGGCGAGCGGAGCTTCGACTGGTTGAGCCCGTCGGCGCCGTCGTACGAGACGACCGTCTCGTAGCCCTCCGACCGGAGGTTGTAGTCGAGCACGTCGGCGATCGACCGGTCGTCCTCGACGATCAGGATCTTGGCCTTGGCCATCGCGGTGCGGGCGGCTGGCGGGGAAGCGACGGGCGTCGTGCCGTAGAGGGTCATGGCTTCCTGGTCGCTTTACAGGGGGGGGCTCCCCGGCGGGGGCGAGGGCAGGGGGTCGTGGCGGTGCCGGGCGATCTCGCCCTCGACCAGGTAGATGACGTCTTCGGCGATGTTGGTCGCGTGGTCGGCCATCCGCTCGATGTGCCGCGACGCGCTGAACAGGTGCAGGGCCGGCTCGATCAGGTGGGGCGACTCGCGGACCACCTCGTAGACCAGCTCGATCAGCCGCCGGTTGAGGTGGTCCACCTCGTCGTCCTGGCGGCGCACGCGGCGCGCGGCGTCGGCGTCGAGCTCGACGAACGCGTCGAGCGAGTCACGCACCATGCCGATGGCGACCTCCGCCATCCGCTCCAAGAAGTCTGGCAGCTCCAGCTGGGGGAACGAGGCGATCGCGTCGTTGCGTTCGCCGAGGTTCACCGCCAGGTCGGCGATCCGCTCCAGGTCGCCGTTCGCCTTGAGGACCATCGTGACCCGCCGCAGGTCGACCGCGACCGGCTGGTGCAAGGCCAGGATCTTGAGGCATTCCTCCTCGATGAGCACCTCGCGCCGGTTGATCTCTGGCTCGTGGCGCAGCAGCTCTTCGAGCAGCCCGCGGCGCCGCTCCACCAGCCCGCGGCAGGCCATACGGATCATCTCTTCGACCAGCGAGGACTGGGCGAGGAGGTCTTGCTCGAGGGACTCGAGGTCGCGTTCTAGGTGGATCGACATCTTGTTTAGCTACAGGGGACCGTGGACCGGCGCTCGCATCGCAACCAACCGCGCGAGGCGCCCCGCTAGCCGAAACGGCCCGTGATGTAGTCTTCGGTCTGCTTCTTCTTCGGCTTGGTGAACAGCTCGGTGGTCCGGCCGGCCTCGATCAGGGCTCCCTCGTAGAAGAAGGCCGTCTGGTCCGACACCCGGGCCGCTTGCTGCATGTTGTGCGTGACGATGACGATCGTGTAGCGGTCCTTGAGCTCGAAGATCAGGTCCTCGATACGCGAGGTGCTCGCCGGGTCCAGGGCGCTGGCCGGCTCGTCCATCAGCAGCACCTGCGGCTCGGTGGCCAGCGCGCGGGCGATGCACAGCCGCTGCTGCTGGCCGCCGGAGAGCGCGAGGGCCGATTCGTCGAGGCGGTCCTTCACCTCGTTCCAGAGCGCGGCCTGCTGCAGGCAACGCTCGGCGATCTCGTACAGCCGCGACTTGTTCCGCTCGCCCGCCACACGCGGCCCGTAGGCGACGTTCTCGAAGATCGACTTCGGGAACGGGTTGGACTTCTGGAACACCATGCCGACCCGCTTGCGGAGCTCGACCACGTCGACCCGCGGTGCGTAGATGTCGTGGCCGTCGAGCGTGACGACCCCCTCGATCCGCGTCCCCTCGATCATGTCGTTCATGCGGTTCAGGCACCGCAGCAGCGTGCTCTTGCCGCAACCCGAAGGGCCGATCAGCGCCGTCACGCAGTGCTCGGGAACCGCCAGCTGGATGCCGAACAGCGCCTGCTTCGCGCCGTAGAAGAAATCGACGCCGGCCACGTCCATCTTCCGCGACGCGCCGGCGAGTTCCTGCGCCGAACGGCCGGCGCGGGAGAGCCCGACCTCGGGGGCGCGGAGCGTCGGCGGCGATTGGGAGGCGACAGTCATAGGTTCCGGATCGGGGAGCATAGGATCGGAGCGATGGCCCCGCGGGGCCGGCGGGCGGCAGGCGCACTCACCACTTGATGCGGCGCCCCCACTTGGCCCGGACGAAAACCGCCCCGGCGTTCAAGGCGATCAGCAGCGTCAGCAGCACCAGGATCGCCGCGGAAGCGAGCCCGTGGAACTCTTTTTGCGCGTCGGCCGCCCACGTGAAGATCTGCAGCGGGAGGGCCGAGAACTCGTCGAGCACCGACACCGGCGTGTGCCACACGGCGACCGCCGCGCCGACCGCCACGAGCGGCGCCGCCTCGCCCAAAGCGCGGGCGATGGCGAGGATCACGCCCGTCATCACGCCCGGCAACGCGGCCGGGAGCACCTGGCGCGAGATCGTTTGCCACCGGGTGGCGCCGAGCGCGTAGGAGGCCTGCCGGATCGTCGAGGGGACGCTCCGCAGGGCCTCTTGCGTGGCGAGGATCACGATCGGCAGCACGACGAGCGACAGCGTCAGCGCCCCGGCAAGCACGCTGCGCTCCAGCGCCATGGCCCGCACAAAGAGCCCCAGGCCGAGGATGCCGTACACGATCGAAGGCACGCCGGCCAGGTTCGAGATGTTCAGCTGCACCGAGCGGCGCCACCAGCTCGCGCCGGCGTACTCTTCCAGGTAGATCGCCGCGCCGACTCCCGTCGGGATCGAGAACAGGGCCGTGATCGCGATCAGCCAGACGCTGCCGACCAGCGCCGGGTAGATGCCGGCCTTCTCCGGGTCGAGCGACGTCGGCTGCGTGAGGAGCGTCCAGCTCACCCACGGCGCGCCGTGGACGACGACCGTCGAGATCAGCCCCACGAGCGCGAGCACGCAGACGGCGGTGGCCGCCGCGCAGACCCAGCCGAACACCCGCGACGCCAGGTAGCTGCGTCCGGAGCTGAGCGAGTCGCCGGTCGCGGAGCGGCTCATTCGTACTTCTCCCGCATGCGGCCCAGAACCGACTGCGCGAGCAGGTTGAGCGCCATCGTGCAGACGAACAACGCCAGCCCGACGGCGAAGATGGTGCGGTACTCGAGCGACCCGGCCGGCGCGTCGCCGCTGCTGATGTTCACGATGGCGGCCGTCATCGTCTGCACCCCCTCGAGCGGGTTGAGCGTCATGTTCGGCCTCGTGCCGGCGGCCAGCGTGACGGCCATCGTCTCACCCACGGCGCGGGAGATCGCCAGCAGGAACGACGCGACGATCCCGGACAGAGCCGCCGGCACCACGACCTTGGCCGTCACGTCGTACTTGGTCGCGCCCAGCGCGTAGGCGGCGCTCCGCAGGTCGCGCGGCACGCTCCGCAGCACGTCCTCGCTGAGCGAGATGATCGTGGGCATGATCATGAACCCCACGACGATGCTCGCGCTGAGCGCGTTGAAGATGCTGTCGGAGTTGAACGTCGCGCGCACGATGGGCGAGACCGTCGTCACGGCGATCACGCCGTACACGACCGACGGGATGCCGGCCAGCACCTCCAGCAGCGGCTTGACGGTCTCACGCACCGCGGGGCTCGCGTACTCGCTCAGGTAGATCGCCGTGCCCAGCCCCAGCGGCGCGGCGAGCAGGATCGCGCCGCCGGTCACCAGCAGCGTGCCGCAGAACAGCGGCAGGATGCCGAACCGCGGGTCGTTACTGAACTGCGGCGTCCAGCGGGTCGCCGTGAGGAACTCCCACAGCGACACCTCCTCGAAGAACCGCAGCGACTCGGCCAGCAGCAAGAGCACGATCCCGATCGTCGTCAGCACCGAAACCGCAGCGCAG
The DNA here is from genome assembly GCF_040219535.1 of Botrimarina sp. Lineage (NCBI taxonomy): Bacteria > Pseudomonadati > Planctomycetota > Planctomycetia > Pirellulales > Lacipirellulaceae > Botrimarina > Botrimarina sp. Next base: position 40,645 of record NZ_JAVJSH010000032.1, on the reverse strand, counting down.
CACCACAAGAACACATGGATCGCCCCCTCGCCGATACGCACGCTCTCTCGGCGGAGCGCGTCGGCGACCCGAGGGGCCTCGGCGGGGGAGGGGGCGCTGGGCATTCGACGCGGCAAGAACGATTGGAAGGGGGAGGCCGAGCGGACGCGGCGCGCTCAGGCGCCGAGGGCCGCTTGCAGTTTGGTTTGGTTCTCCTCGGCGACCTCGTCCGACACAGGCACGTACTGCGCCCGCTTCGCCAGGTCGCCCGCGTTGTCGATGTAGAACTTGACGAACTCGGCGCCGACGGGCCGCTCCAGCAGCGACTGGCGAACGTAGATGTAGAGCGGGCGCGAGAGCGGTGCGTACTCGTTCGAGCGGATCGTCTGGAGCGACGGGGCGACCGGTTCGGAGTCGCCCCGGCGGATCGGCACGACCTTCAGCTTGTCGGCGTTTTCGGAGTAGTAGGCGAAGCCGAAGTAGCCCAGCGAGTTCTTGTCTTGCGACACGCCGGTCACCAGCACGTTGTCGTCTTCGCTCATCGAGTAATCGCTGCGGCACGATTTCTCTTCGCCCACGACGTGCTCGGTGAAGTAGTCGAACGTGCCGTTGTCGGGGTTGGGGCCGTAGAGGCTCACCTCCTCGTCGGGCCACGCGGGGTCGACCTCGCTCCACGTGTTGGCCGGGTTCTCGGGGCGCCACAGCGAGGCGAGTTGCTCCACCGAGATCGAGTCGACCCAGTCGTTGTCGGCGTTGACCACCACGGCGATTCCGTCGAACGCCACGACGAACTCGACGAACCCGATGCCGGCCTCCTCGAGCCGCTCGACCTCCGAGGGCTTGATCTGCCGCGACGCGTCGCAGATGTCGATCTCGCCGTTGATGAACTTGCCCAGGCCGGCGCCGGTCCCCGAGCTGGTGACCGACAACCGCGTCTGCGGGTGCTCTTTCCGGAACTGCTCGGCCGCCGCGGTGCTGATCGGCAAGACCGTGCTCGAGCCGTCGATCTTGATGCTCTCGCCGGGGCGGGTGCAGCCGGCCGCGGCGAGCGACAGAACCGTGGCGCCAGCCAAGGCGAACCGATACAGTCCTCGGGCCTTCGAAATCGTCGTCATCCAGTGGGTCGCGGGGTTGATTGGCTCGGGCCAAAAGGCCCAGTGGCGGCGAGGCAGGTGGCGGCGGGGCAGGCGGCGAGCAGCGGGCGGCCCCCCCCTCGCAACGACGCGCATCCTAGGGGGCGAATATGAAGGCAGTGTGAAGGCCCCGTGAAGGGACGCGTCACTCTTGCCGCTTCCGCACGATACGTAAGGCTTTTTCCGCTCCCGTACGGTTTTCCTCCGACGCCCGCTATGCCGGTCGAAACACTGCTAACGATCGAGGGACTGGCGAAAACCTACCCGTCGGGCGCCGCGGCGCTCAGCGGGTTCGACCTGCGGGTGGCTCGGGGGGAGTTCCTCAGCCTCGTGGGCCCCTCGGGCTGTGGCAAGAGCACCGCGCTGCGGTTGGTGGCCGGGTTGGCCGAGCCAACCAGCGGCCGCGTCGCGTGGTCGCTGCCGGACCCCACCATCGGCTTCGTGTTCCAAGACCCGACGCTGCTGCCGTGGGCGCGGGTGTGGGACAACGTGTACCTGCCCTTGCGGCTGCAGGGCGTCGCGCGGGGCGCAGCGGCCGACCGCATCGACGACGCCCTCGCACGCGTCGGGCTCGCCGACCGGCGCGACGCCTACCCGCGGCAGCTGTCCGGCGGCATGCGGATGCGTGCGGCGATCGCTCGCGCGTTGGTGACCCGGCCACGGGTCCTGCTGATGGACGAGCCGTTCGCCGCCCTGGACGAGATCACACGCTCGCGGCTCAACGACGACCTGCTCGGCCTCTACGCCCAGAGCGACCTGACCGTGTTGTTCGTCACCCACAGCGTGTACGAGTCGGCCTACCTGTCGAGCCGAGTCGCGGTCATGCAGGCGGGCCCGGGGCGGGTTGTCGAGCAGGTCGAGATCGACGCGCCCTACCCACGCGGCGACGACTGGCGCCGGGATGCACGCTACCTGGAAGCCTGCCGGCGGACCTCGGCGGCGCTGCAGCGGGCCACCGACCCCGCTCCGACGGTCAAGTAGGTCCGTGGGCGGCCCGGTAGCGTCGCGGGCGGCGCGGCTCAGTGCTGGTGGTTCGGGTGGGTGTGGCTGTGCGACGGCTTGAGGTCGCCGGGCGTGGGGAGCGGCAGGCCGAGGCCGTCGCCGTTGGCTTCGAACGGCGCGCCGTCGTTGTCGGCGTCGCCGTTGGTGTCGATGAAGATCGGGTTGGCGACCGCGACCGGCAGGTTGCGGCCCCAGTCCTGCTGCAGCTCGGCGCCGCCGTACATCGGGCCGATGCTCGAGCCCTCCCCGCAACAGGCGACGACCACGTGCGTGTCTTCGTCGACCCGGAGCTCGATCTCACGGTTGAACGCCTCGGCGCCATCGGCGAACCAGTCGGGGTGGCTGCGGGCGGTGTAGTTGTGCTCTTCGGCGGGTCGGCCGTTGAGGAACAGCTGCACGCGGTTCACCTCGATCCAATTCGGCCGGCGGACGACGACCCGCAGGGTCGCTTTGCCGCCGTCGGCCGGAAGGTCGTCGCCGGGGATCGCCGTGGCGTCGCCGGCGGAGGCCTCGACTTGCAGGTAGGGGCCGTTGGACATCACCACGTGGCCGTGCTCGAACTCGTGGATCAGCTCGCCGACCGACGCCTCGGCCGGGTTGTCGGTCGGGCTACGCACCCAGTTGCGGAGCCAGCCGCTGCCGTGCCAGTTGTAGTGCGCGTCGGTGTTCACCACGCCGGTGACCCGGTAGCCCAGGTTGAGCAGCTGCAGCCAGTTGACGATCGCGTTGCCGCGGCCCTCCCAGCCGCCCGTGCCGACGCCGCTGTCGTTCGCCTCGGCGGGGCTCAACGGCTGGAAGATCAGCTCCGGCGGGTGGACCTCGATCACGTCCATGAAGCCGAACATCGCCTCGAAGCCTTCGTCGGGGCTGCCATCCTGGTCCTTGTCGCCGACCATCTGGGCGATATCGGGGTGGTTGGTCTGCACGACCTTCTCCGAGTTGTCGTCCCACCCGGCCAGGCGCTCGATTTGCTCGACCGGGTTGGCCGACGTCTGGGGGCCGCCGCCGTCTTGCTCGTTGGGGTGGTGCTCAAGCGGGAACGCGTTTTGGTGGTTCAGCGGCAGCGGCGAGCCGGTCAGCTCCATGCCCGGGCAGGTGAGCATCCGCTGCTGCGCGTCCATCGCGGCCAGGTGCTCGTCGTACACGTCGATCCGCTGGTGCTCGGTGCACGGGCAGAACTCCAGGTGCTCGGCCAGCAGGTTCAGCACGCGGCCCTCTTGGCTCGCCGTGTTGTCGCCCGACGGGGTGCTGTGGCTGTGCAGCTCGCTCGACAAGTAGCCGGGCGTGTCGACGGTGCGGGGCAGGGCGGCTTCGATGCGGGCTGTCTCGCCGGCGGCGACTTCGAACTGGCCGGTCGCCGCGTCGTGCTCGGGCCCGTAGGTCGCGACCCAGCGGTACTCGCCGGGCGAGAGCTTGCAGCGGAAACGCCCGTCCGGCGTGTACTGCACGTTCCGCACGCCCCGCACCGCGGCGTCGGGGCCGAAGTTCGGGTTGCGTGTGCCGCGGAGCCCGAAGAACTGAACCTTCGCCGGGATCGCCGCGCCGGAAGCGTCGGTGACCCGGGCCTCCGCGTAAGCGGCCTCGGAGAGCTCGACCCGCGCCGGGCCGTCTTGCTGGGGCAGCTTGGTCTCGACCGACTGCGACTCGTGCCCGTACTGGCTGACGCGGAGCTGGTAGTGGCCGTGAGGCAAGCGGAAGGCGAAGCGCCCGTCGCCGCCGGTGTGGCCGACTCCCAGCGAGACCCGCTCGCCCGGGGCGCCGTGGGCCGGCGTGTGGATCACGCGCACCTGGGCGCCCTCGACCGGCTCTTCTCCGGCGGTGACCTCGAGGACCCCCTCGAAGAGCGACTCGCCGAGTTGCTCGTAGGCGAGTGTCTGCAGCTCGACGTTCGACCGCGCCGGAAACAGCGCCCGCCGCCACGTGTGCGACTCGCCCGGAGCCAGGGTCAGGGGCTGGGCGTCGGCGCGGTCGGCCGGGTAGATCACCTGGTCCGGCGAGCGGGGCTCGCGGCTGGTTTGGCGATCGACCTGGTCGGACCCGCCGAGGGGCTGCACGCCGTACGCGCCGCGCCAGTAGTCGTCGTACGCCCACCAGAGGTTGGCCTCGTGGTCGACGCCGGTCTTGAACGTGTCGCCGTCGGCCCGCACGCCGTCGGCCGGGGCGAACCGGACCGGCTCGTCGCCGCTGTTGGTGACCGTGGTGACCAGGCGGAGGAAGGGCTCGGCGTCGCGCAGCTCGTAGCCGACCGCGATCCGCAGCGGGCTGCCCGCCGGAGCTTGGGCCGTGCCCGCGAAAGCGAGCGTGGCGCCGCGCGGCGCCCCCCACGAGTCGGCGCGCCAGTCGATCCGCTCGTCGAAGCGGTAGGCGCCGCCGCCGGGGTAGAACGCGCTGAGCTGGTCGTTCTGGTCGTCGCGCGTGGTCAGGTCGATCACCGCGCCTCCCACGTTGCGGACAGTGAGGTTCGCGTCCCGCTCGTCGCCGAGCTCCGCCACCACGGCGACCAGCTTGTCGTTGCGCAGCACGTGGTCGCCGTGGATCGCATCGACCTCCTTGCCGCCCGGCGCGAGGGAGTCGTAGTTGTCTTCCTCGAGCGTGTCGTAATCGGCCGCCGGGGCCGCCGACGCACAGGCCAGCAAGAGCAGCAACGAGAGATTTCGGCGCATCGCGGGGTTCTCAGACGCGGGACGACGGAAGCCGGACCAAGCGGGCCCCACCATAGTGCCCCGAAGTGAAGCCCGCATGAAGAGGCCCGGCCGCCGGTCCGCTGGTTGCAAACGCCCGCATCCCCCCAAGAATCGGCCACTGACCACCGGCCACCGGCCTCAGGCCACCGGCCATTGCTCAGTCGTGCCGCAGGGCCTCGATCGGGTCGAGCCGCGCGGCGCGGATCGCCGGGTAGACGCCGAACGCGACCCCCACCACCACCGAGATGCCCATCGACAGCGGGATCGACCAGGGGACGATCTCGGGCTCGACGTTTCGGACCAGGTCGGGCACGGCGGCCATCTGCTCGGGGATCCAGCGCTCGAGCTGCGTCCGCAGGCCGATCGCTAGCGGCCGGCAGAACAACCCGCCGACCACTCCGAGCAGCCCGCCGACGACCGACAGCACGACGCTCTCGGTGAGGAACTGGCTGACGATGTCGCCGCGCTTCGCGCCCAGCGCGCGGCGGATGCCGATCTCGCGCGTGCGCTCGGTCACCGTGGCGAGCATGATGTTCATGATGCCGATGCCCCCCACGACCAGCGAGATCGCCGCGATCAGGCCCAGCAGCAGCATGAACATCAGCCGCGTGGTGTTGGCTTGTTCGAGCAGCTCCATCGGCACGGTGACCGCGTAGTCGCCCAGCGGGTGGTCCGCGGCGATCGTCGCGCGCACGAGGTCGGCCGTCGGCAGCACGGCCTCCTCGTCCGCCACGCGGAGCGTCACCTGCGAGAGCTGGATCAGGTCGCGGCGGAACTGGCCGGGCTGGATCTGGATGATCTGGTCGCCCAGGCGCCGCCACATGGTGCGGATCGGGATGTACACGTCCTTCGAGTAGTCCTCCGCGGCGAGCGACCCGCCCACGCCGGCCGACGCCGCGCGCGGGTCGCACACGCCGACGACCTTGTAGAACTCGTGGTCGACCTGCACCAGCTCGCCGATGGCGTCGCCCAGCGGGAACAGCCGCTCGGCCACGTTGGCCGACAGCGCGCAATGGTTCCGCTCCGACCGGCCGTCCATGTCCGAGAGGAAGCGCCCCTCGGCGACTCCCAACCGGGCGATCTCTTGGTACTCCGGCGTGCAGCCGACCAGGCGCCCTTCTAGCGCGCGGCGGCCGACGCGGAACTCGCACTTCATCTCGCGGATCGGGATCGCCTCGCCCGGCACGGGGAGCGACGCGAGCGTCGAAGACAGCTTCAGGTAGTCCGCGCGGGTCACGCCGTAGCCGCCGCCGTCGAAGTCGTCGCTGCCCGGCTTGATGGTGCGGAGGATGATGTTCCGCGCCCCTAGCGCGGCGATCTGCTCCTGCGACGCGCGGCTGATCCCCTCGCCGATCGCCAGCAGCCAAACGACGCTCGTCACCCCGATCAGGATGCCCAGCACCGTCAGCCCCGAACGCATCGGGTGCAGCAGCAGGCTCTTCACGCTCAGCGCAACCGTGCGGCGCCAGCGGGCGAGCTTGCTTAGCAGAGAGGGATTCATGGGGTTAACCGCGGAGGTGATCGCTAATGAGCAAAGAGCAAATCCCAATGACCAATGACAAGTGGCGTGGGCTCTAATCCTTATTGGTCATTGGGGCTTGGCCATTGGTCATTGCCTCTGCCTCCTTGGCTAATTCGCCCGCCGGCTCGACTCCAGCGCCCCCCGCGCGCCGTCGGGGTGGCCGTCGTACACAACCAGCCCGTCGCGCAAGACGACGGTCCGCTTCGTGAGGTCGGCCACCTCGGGTTCGTGGGTCACCAGCAGGATGGTGCGGCCCTCTTCGTTGAGCTGCGTGAGCAGGCCGAGGATCTCCCGCGTGGTCGACGTGTCGAGGTTGCCGGTGGGCTCGTCCGCCAAGAGGAATTGCGGGTCGTTGACCAGGCTCCGCGCGATCGCCACGCGTTGCTGCTGGCCGCCGGAGAGCTGCATCGGCCGGTGGTCCAGGCGGTCGCCAAGGCCCACGCTCGCGGCCAACTCCTCGCAGCGTCGGCGGCTGTCGCGCCCCAGCCGGCCGCTGTAGTGCAGCGGCAGCTCGATGTTCTCGACGACCGTCAGCGCCGGCAGCAGGTTGAACGACTGGAACACGAAGCCCAGGCGGCTCGCGCGCACGTCGGCGAGCTCGTCGTCGGACATCCGCGCGACGTTGTCCGGCCCCAGGTAGAACTCGCCGGCAGTGGGTCGGTCGAGGCAGCCCAGCAGGTTGAGCAGGGTGCTCTTGCCGCTGCCGCTGGGCCCCATGATCGACACGAAGTCGCCATCGGGCACGTCGAAAGACACGCCGCGTAGCGCGTGAACCGTGCCGCCGGCCAGCGGGTAAGCCTTCTCCAAGCCGCGGATGCTCGCCGCCACGCCCGGCTCGGGCGAACCTCGGCGATCGGTCACGGCGGCCTTCGGTGCGGCGATGCTCATCGGGCTCCGGCGGGTCGATCGGGCGGTCCCGGCGCGGGGGACGGCTGGCTCTGTGCTCAACCGGCGGAGGCCGCCGGCGTGGAGGAGCCCTCGGCGGCGACCTCGCCCGTGGCGGCGGGCTTGGCGGGCTCGGCCGGCTGTTGTTGCTCTGGCTGCTGTTGCTGCAACTCGCGCCAGTCACGGCCGTTCTCGACCGCCTGCTGCGCCTGGGTGGGCGCCAGTTCGGGCAGGTCGACGCGGCCAACCAGCTGCCGCGGGTTCATCGCGATCTGGTCGTTTTCCGAGAGGCCCTCCTTGATCACGAAGAAGCGGTCGTTCGTCGGGCCGAGTTCGACGGGCCGGGCGGCCAGTTCGTCGCCGCGTTGCACAAAGCAGTAGACCTCGTCGCCGTGCGCGTAAACCGACTGCACCGGGGCGACGAGCGTGTCGGGCTCGAACATCGCGCTGATCGTCACCGAGGCGGTCATGCCGGTCTTGACCAGCGACGAGTCGCTCTCGATGCCGACGAAGGCCTTGTAGTCCTTCACGTTCGCCCGGCGCCAGCTGGTGGGCTCCGCGTACTGGTTCACACGCTTCACGCGGCCGCGGAGCACGACGTCGCCGCCGCCGACCAGTCGGACCGCGGCGGGCATGCCCTCGCGCACGTACTGGATCAGCGACTCGTTGATCTCGACCGCGACCTCCATGCTCGACACGTCGGGCAAGCGGATGATCGTCTGCCGCTCGCGGATCACGGCGCCCTCCTCGACGACGAACTCGTCGCCGCCGCGTTGCTCTTCGCCGTGCGCGTAGATGACGGTGCCTTCGGCCGGCGCGGTGATCAGGCACTTGGCGATCTGGTCCTCGATCTCTTGGAGCTTGTCGACCTCGAGCTGGTAGCTGTTCTTGAGCGACTCCCACTTCGCCTGGGCGATCGCCGCGTCCGACTCGAGCTGCTTGAGCGTCTTCTCTTTGGTGAAGTCCTCCAGGACACGCAGCTTGGTCTTGGCCGCGTCGAGCTCTTTCTTCGACTTCTCTACGGCGAAGCGATCCGCCTCGAGCTGCAGCTCGCTCACGTAGCCCTTCGCGGCTAGTCGCTTGCTGTAGTCGACGTACTCCTCCGCGCGGCTCAGGTTCTCTTCGGCGACGAACACTTCCGACTCGATCGTCTGCCGCTCTTGAACGAACAGCCCCTCGAGGTACTCGCGCCGCGCGATGACGGCCGTCTCGTACAGGTTCTGCGCCTCGATGACGGCGGCCTCGGCCGTGTTCACGTTGATCTTCTGCAGCAGCCGGTCCGCTTCGAGCGCCGACGAGTCGAGCTCGACCAAGAAGTCGCCCTCCTTGACCTGGGTCCCCTCCGGCACGATCCGCAGGATCGCGTTGCCGGTCCCGCCGGACGACTTGACCTCCGACTTGACGTCCACGCCGCCGGCGGACTGGATCTCGCCGCGCTCGGTGATCTCCAGCGAGAAGTCTTGCCGGCCGACCGTGTGCAGCAGCGCGGTGTCCCCCTCCGAGGCGGCGCGAGCCGCCGCGGCGTTGCGCCACCACCACCAGCCCGCCCCCGCGCCCGCCGCTAGGACGACGAGCAACCAGAGCGCCACAGCGCCACGGCGGGGATCGGCTTTGTCGCGGGGAGCCATCGGCATCGGACTGTCAGGGGGATAAGCCGTCGGGCCCGGCGCCGCGGCGGTCGACGTGGCGAACCCGCCGGCACGCGCTTGCCCGGGAGTCCATTATTGCCGCCCCGCCGCCCCCCGCCCAGCCGCATCGACCAATTCTGGGCCGCGGTTTCTCCCGGCGGGCGGCGCCGCTGGCGGCGCTTCGGCGGTCACTCGGCTGGATCGGTACGCGGCGGCGACGTCGGGGTACCTCAGCGGCTCGGGCGCCGACTCTTCGGGGTCCACGGCCCCCGCCGCCGGCTGGGTCAACTCGGGATGGGTCAACTCGGGCGGACTCGGTCCCGGCTGGATCAGCTCCGGCTGGCGCAGCAGCGCCGGGGGGAGCCTCTTGGGTTCTACGCCGACAGGCGGGCAATGGATCGCCGTGATATCGCCGCCGCCCGGGCACGGGCCCAGCGGCAAGAACGCCTCGTAGGGGCCCTCGATCGGGACCCACATCCCGGTGGAATCGATCATCATGATCCCCAGGTCGAGCTCAAGATTGAACCGCTGCACACGGTTGTTCACCCACACCGAAAGCAGGTCGTTCTGCGCGCTGAGCAGGTCGCCGAGGGCCTGCACCAGGTCGCGCGCGGTCGTGTCGCCGAACTGCTCCTCCTCGCCGGGGCGGGGCGGCTCGACCAGGCGCAGTTGGGTGAGGTCGACCTGCGCGATCGCCACCAGCACCGCCTCGCGCCGGAGCTCGAAGTTCACCTCGTTCAGCCGGATCTGCCGGAGCGTCGCCCGCAGGCTCTGGCTCACCCGGTCGACAAACTGGTAGTAGCTCCGCCGCGCCTGCTGGTACTCGATCAGCGACTGGCGGTACACGTTGCGTTCCCCGAGCCGCGACGTGGGCGAGTCGAACTGCAGCCCGACCCGCAGCGAGCCGTTCTCGTGGTTCAGGTCGAACGGGTTCTGCCCGACGTTCCCGATGTCGCCGGAGAAAACGATGTCTAGCGCCGACCGCAGGTCGTTCGCGTTGAAGTTGATCAGCCGCCACTGATCCACGAGCGACGCCCGCGCGTTCGCCCAGTCGCGGCGGTTCACGCTGGCGATCTCCAGCGCGTCCTCGGGCGTCAGGCGGGTGGGCGCCAGGTCGAGCGAGTCGAGCCGCGTGCGCGCCTGGAGGATCGACAGCTCCAGCAGCAGGCTCGAGAGCCGGCGCAGTAGGCGGGTTTCTTGCTCGGTGGTCGGCCCGTCGAGCTCGGCTTGCAGCTCGGCGAAGGCCTCGCGCCAGAGGCCGAGGTCCAGCTCGATCGCCGAGGCGCGCTCGTCGAGCCGCTCGGTCGAGAAGAACGATGCGTCGATCTGTGCGTCGGCCACCTCGGGCCGCGCGCCGATCTCGATCAGGTGCTCGCGCCGCTCGGGCAGCGCGTCTTGCAGCCGCATGTAGTCTTCCTCGACCACGGCGAGCTGCTCGGCCGCCTGGGCCACGAGCCGCCGCAGCTCCTCGCCGCGCGACGGCGCGACCGGCTCGGCGGGCACGGCTTCCGGCGCGCCGTCCGCGGGGAGGGCGGCCGGCGTGTCCGCGTCGGCCACGCTCGGCGAAGGTTCGCCCAGCGAAGGGCCGCCCGGCGGAGGGATGCTCAGCGGCGGCGCCGTTTCGATCATCTCGCCCTCGGGCGCGGCGATCGGCTCGACCGGCTCGACGAGCGTCGCGGCGACGGCGTCTTGCACCTCGGTGATGTCGGGGCTGAGCAGCTCGAACGACTCGAGCAGCGGGTCGTCGACGACCAGTTCGAGGTCGGGCGGCAGTCCGAGGTCAATCTTGAAGCCGTCCAGGCGCGTCTGGTAGCCGGCCTCGGCGTTCAGCAGCTGGCTCTGTGCGTTGAACAACGCCTGCCGCGCCAGGTCGACCTGGAAGCGGTCGATCCGCCCCGCGTCGTAGGAGGCCTCGAGCTGCAGCGTGCTGTCGCGGAGCGCGGCCACGTTGGCCCGCTGGTTGGCGAGGACCTGGCGGGTTTGTAGCAAGCCGAGGTAGCCGCCGGCCGCTTGCGCGCCGGCCTCGCCGCCGCCGCCGATGCCGCCGCCGCCGAACCCACCGAAGCCGCCGATCCCCAGCCCCACGCCGGCGAAGTTGGCGATGCCCGCTCCGCCGAGCAGGCCGCCGCGGCGGACGGGGCCGGAGCCGGTGCCCCGGCCGGTCACGACGTTCACGTAGTACTCGCGCTGGAAGCGTTCCATCGAGCGCACGTTGGCCAGCAGCGCGCGCTCGGCCACGGTCAGCACCTCGAGCACGCGGACCCGGCCGCCGCCGCGGAGCAGCGGCTGGACCATCGTGAAGTCGAGCAGCGAGAAGCCGGTGTAGTTGTTCTGCCCCGAGAACTGCCAGACGAGCGTGTTCGCGAAGCTCGCCACGATCTCTCCGCCCAGCGCGGTGGTCCGCTCCAGCCGCCACGGGTTGAACGCCGACGGGCCGGCCGCCGCGCTGCTGGGCGAGACAAAGAGCTGGCTGCTCGACGCGCCCCCGCCACGCACGCGGCCGAGCGACACGTAGTCGATAGCCGCCCCGCCGAACAGCTGCACGTCGAACTGGAACCGCTCGAACGCGACGTCGAGGGCCGACAGGTACAGCTCTTCGAGCTCTTGTTGGTAATCCGGGTCGTGGACCAGGCCCACCCGCACCGCGCCGGTCGTGTCGAGGACCAGCCGGCCCCGCTCGTCGACCGGCAGCATCGCCCGCCACGACGGGTTTTCGACGAACGGCGTGCGCGGCGCGTCGCGGTAGTAGTAGGTCCCTTTCTTGCCGTCGATGCGGTGCAGGTAGCGGTGCGAGACCGGGTCGTCCGGCGGCATCGGCGGGTGGTCGGGGTCGTTCTCGTCGTACATGCGAGAACGCGGCTCGATCGCCAAGCGGTACTCGCCCAAGTCGCCCCCCACGGCGGTCGACTTCTGGTCGATCAGGCAGTACGCGTCGCGGTCGGCGGTGACCCGCGCGCGGGTGCGGCTGCACCCGGCGAGCGGCGCCAGCACCGCGGCGACGACCAGCAGACTTGGCAACAGAGCTCGCAACGCCTGCCCCGGGGTTCTCGAGGAACACCGGGCCGCCCCCCTTCCGGCGACCCACAACGACGGCGCGGCGGGGCCGGACCGTCTCTGGAGTCGATCGACCAGCGGGGGCCGCCGGCTTGACCCGCAAAACCGGCAACGTCAACCAAACCGGTCAGACCGACCCGGGCAGCGAACCGGCGTGCCGCGGCACGCCCGGCAGCGGGGGGCCGCTCGCTTCGGGCCAAACGGCGGGCAGGACCGACGACAGGTGCGTCCAGTGCTGCACGTGGTTTACGCCGTGGGTCTCGTGGTTGATGACCCGCGCGTGGCCGAGCACCTCGATCTGCGGCAGCGGCCGGTTGCCGACCCGCCGGCGCAGGTCGGGCGTCATCCAGAGGATCCGGTCGCGTGGCGAGTACGCGTTGTAGACCCGGCCGTCGAGCCGCGCGACACACTGCGGCCAGTCGGCCGCGTCGAGGTCGGCCGCGCCGGCCAGCAGCACCGCGTCGTGCAGCCACAGCGTGTCGGCGTCGGGGCTGCCCAGGCAAGCGTGCACGACCCGCGCGCCCAGCGAGTGACCGACCAGGTTCACCGGTCGACCGCCGGCTACCCGTGCGATGCGGGCAGCCAGCGACCGGCCGACGCGGTCGGCGCGGCGTTCCATCAGCTTGTACTGCATCGCCTCGTGCACGCCGACCACGCCCGCGTCGGCGAGGATCGTCCACGGCGACAGCATCCGCGGCACGCGGGCCGCGCGGTAGGCCGCCCGCAGGCTGGCGAAGCGGGCCGAGTCGGCCCACGCGCCGGACATCCAGCGGAGCAGGTAGTTCTCGCCAGCGACCCCGGTCCGCCGCACCCGCGCCCGCGCCGCCTCGACCGCGCGGGTGGCGCCCATCGAGCGGTAGCCGTGGATGAACACGTTGACCCGGTCGGCCGGCGGCGCGTCGGGGTCGACCGGGATCAGTTCTGCCGAGAGAGTCAAGTTGTTCGCCGCGCCGGGTCGGTGGTTCGTTTTCCGCTGCTCTGGAGTTTAACGCGAAATCGGTTTGCCGGCGTGCGCCGGCAGCAAGAGAATCGGCCCTCGAGCGGATAGCGGCGAGCGAGAGCCGCCGCCTTTTCACGTCGTGCCCCGCAAAGGAGTCTCTACCGATGGTCCGATCCCGCCCCGTTTCCGCAGCCGCCGCTTGCCTGGCGGCGGTCCTGGCCGGCGCCCTCGCCGTGGCCGAGCACCACGAGGATCACTCCCAGAGCGGAAAGTGGTTCGACCCGGCCAACTGCGTGATGTGCAAGCCGATGGCCGACAAGCCCGAGCTGATGCACGCGATCAAGTGGGAGACCCACAAGCTCGACAACGGCGCCGTGATGACCGCCGTCGCGCCCAAGGGCATGCAAGACGAGTTCGACGCGGTCTGCCAGAAGATGCACAGCAAGCAGCCGCAGCCCGGGGACAAGCTGTGCGGCTTCTGCCAGGCGTTCGGCAAGCTGATGCGCGAGGGCGCCAAGGTCCAAGAGGTCGACACCGACTTCGGCAACCTGACACTCGTCACGGCCGACGATGACGCCACGGTCGAGAAGATCCACGAGTTCGCCCAGCGGACGATCGAAGAGACGAAGAAGATGGAGGGGGAGGACTAGGAAACCCGAAGCCGACATTTTGCGAGGCGTGAGCAGCTTGCTGCGAACTTGCCCAGGTTGGAAAACGCCGGGACGGCGTTTTTCAGCGGGTGGCTAAGCCTCCGCCGCAACGTGATCGCTAAGCCTTTCGGGGGCGGGCCGCTCGTCGAGCGGCTCGCCCTTCCTTCATGACGCCTCGGCCGATTTCGATCGCTCGATCAGGCTACGCAGCGCCGTGTTAACCGCCTCGCTGGTGGGAAAGGCCTTCTTCACATCGGGGTCGAGCAGCACGACGTTCGTGCCCTCGCGGAAGCGATCGACGTAGAGTCCTCGCCCCCGTGACTTCATCTTGGAAAAGTCGTATTCGGGGCGGAGGTCGTCGTCCAGTTCATTGTCGAGTTGGTTGTCAGCCATTTTCGTAGCGTTCGCGTTCAGTTCTTGATGCACGGCGAGCGCTGATCAGCCGCGCCACGCCGTCGCGATCGGTAAAACTAACGACGAGCAACCGACCGCGATCGCTTTGCCCCAAGACAATCGCTCTTTCCTCGTAATCCGAATGGTCGACGTCGTCGAAGAATTCGCCCAGCGGATCACCAAAGACGGTCGAAGCCTCCCTGAATGATACCCCGTGCTTACGGAGATTCAGCGAGGCTTTTTGGCGATCCCACTCGAATTCCATGCCCGCAGCGTAGTCAAACCTGGGCGCTATCGCCGAGCGCAAAAGCGAGCGGGCGGACAGGGTCTGACCCGCTCTGATTCATCGTCGCTTGGCGATTGTAGCGCTCTTGGCGGCGCCGCGGTTTCGCTTTACCCCAGCCGCTTGGCGAACTTCGGCCCGCCGTACAGGGCGCCGTCGCCGAGTTGCTCCTCGATCCGCAGGAGCTGGTTGTACTTGGCCATGCGGTCCGAGCGGCTGGCCGATCCGGTCTTGATCTGGCCGGTGCTGAGGGCCACGGCCAGGTCGGCGATCGTGCTGTCCTCGGTCTCGCCGGAGCGGTGCGACGTGACCGACGTGTAGCCGTTGTCGTGGGCCAGGTGGATCGCGTCGATCGTTTCGGTGAGCGTGCCGATCTGGTTGACCTTGATCAGGATGCTGTTGCCGACGCGCTCGTCGATGCCGCGCTGGAGCCGCTCGACGTTGGTGACGAACAGGTCGTCGCCGACCAGCTGGCACTTGTCGCCGATCTTCTGGGTGAGCAGCTTCCAGCCCTCCCAGTCGTCCTCGCTGCAGCCGTCTTCGATGCTGCAGATCGGGTGCTTGTCGACCCACGAGGAGAGCAGCTCGACCATGCCCATCGGGTCGAGCTCCTGGCCGTCGATCGTGTAGACGTTCTTGCTCGAGTCGTAGAACTCCGTGGCCGCGCAGTCCATCGCGAACCAGACCTGCTCGCCCGGCTTGTAGCCGGCGTTCTCGATGGCGGTGAGGATCACGTCGAACGCCTCGGCGTTCGCGCCGAGGTTCGGGGCGAAGCCGCCCTCGTCGCCGACGGAGGTCGAGAGGCCCTTGTCGCTGAGCACCTTCTTCAGGTGGTGGAAGATCTCGCATCCGCAGCGGAGGGCCTCGCTGAACGTGTCGAAGCCCAGCGGCATGACCATGAACTCTTGGATGTCGACCGAGTTGTCCGCGTGCTCGCCGCCGTTGAGGATGTTCATCATCGGCGCGGGCAAGAGCCGCGCGTTCGAGCCGCCCAGGTAGCGGTACAGCGGCAGCTCGCAGCAGCGGGCCGCCGCGTGCGCGGTGGCCAGCGACACGCCGAGGATCGCGTTGGCGCCGAGCTTCTTCTTGTTGGGCGTACCGTCGAGGTCGAGCATCCGCTGGTCGACGCCGATCTGGTCGAAGCCGTCCATGCCGATCAGCTCGTCGGCGATCACCTCGTTCACGTTCTCGACGGCCTTCAGCACGCCCTTGCCCAGGAAGACCGACTTGTCGCCGTCCCGCAGCTCGTTGGCCTCGTGTGCGCCGGTGCTCGCCCCCGAGGGCACGGCCGCGGTGCCGACCGAGCCGTCGGCCAGCGTCACGTCGACCTCGACCGTCGGGTTGCCGCGGCTGTCGAGGATCTGGCGGGCATGGATGTCGACGATCGTGCTCATGGCGAGGCTGCAGGCTGGAGGCCGGAAGGACTTGGGTTAGCGAGCCGCCATTCTAGGGGGGCCCCACCGGCTGTCGAGCGCCCCGGTCCGGCGCCGAGCGGCGGCTGTGCGGGTCGTCCGGGCCGCGGCGAGAAATCTCGTTTGGACCGCGCGGGCGGCCGAGCCTATCTTCGGTTAGGCGCCGATCGATAAGCCGACTCGCCAGGAGGTCGACCCCGTGGGGGCACTGCAGCAACTCGCTAACCGCTGGTTCTGGAAGGGCGTGGGCGGCGACTCGCGGCCGGTCGTCTACGACATCGACGCCACGTACCCGGCCCTGCGCCGCCTCGAGGCGCCCGACGCGCTGGCCGCGATCCGCGGCGAGCTGGCCGGCATCCTGCCCGACCGCGACGACATCCCCCGCTACCACGAGCTCGACCCGGGCCGCTCCCACATCAGCTCCGACGCCGACGGCGAGGCCAGCTGGCGGGTCTTCATGCTCTACGCGATGGGCGCCAAGCCCGAGCAGAACCGCCGCCGCTGCCCCGAGACCTGCCGGCTGCTCGACGAGATCCCCGACCTGTTCCAGGCGTTCTTCAGCATCCTCGAGCCCCACAAGTCGGTCCCGCCCCACGAGAGCCCCTACGCGGGCTACCTGCGGTACCACCTGCCGCTCATCGTACCGACCGACAACCCGCCCCGCATGCGGGTCAAGGACTACTGGCACACGTGGAAGGAAGGCCAGGGGCTCCTCTTCTGCGACTACTGGGAACACGAGGTCGAGAACCACTCCGACCAGGTCCGCGTGGTGCTGATCGTCGACCTGTTCCGGCCGATGCCGCCGGCGCGCGATTGGGTCAACCGGCTGGTGACCCGCACCGTGCTGAAGCGGCGGTACGGCAAGAAGATCGCCGCGGGGCAGCAGCCCGACCTCTGAGCGGGCCTTCGGAATTCGCCCCTTCGGAAGTCGCCTAGCGGCAAGGGCTCTGTGCTTAGCTTTACGCACCCCGCATCGGTCTTTGATCGGAACGCGACAGACGTGACAAACGCGGCGCGCGTTTTTTTGCGTGTGTCGTTATTCGCGGCCAAAACGGGCCTTTAGGCGTTCCCGCGCAAGGACTTAGGGAAGCGTTACACCTCGCCGCCGGATTCCGCCCCTTTCGGCCGCCTGGTCCGAGCCTGGGTCGCAGCATTTTCGCGGCGCCGCGGTGGGCGGGCGATTGAAATAGCCACCGATCGCTGATAGCCCGGCTCGGCACGGGCTGCATAGTGACGGCTGCGAAACGCAAGCAGCCCCCTCCTCCGCGAACGGAAGAGGGGGCCGCTCTATTTGAATCGGGCCGCTGGCCCGTGAGGGTTGGTCGTCCGCGAGCGTCAGCGGGCGTTTTGCTGGCCCGGCTGACGGGTCGACGACTGCTGCGAGTCGTATTGCTGGCGGTTGTTTTGCTGCTCCCAGTTCTTGTCCGCTTGCTGCGGCCAATTGTCCTGGTTGAAGCCCTTGGCGTTCTCGAGCTGCTCCTTCGACACATTGAGGATGCAGCGTTGCTCGCCGTCTTTCTGCTGGTGCTTGAACGCGCTGAAGGGGACCGCGTGCAGCGCGTCGCCGAGGCCGAGGAAGCCGCCGGTGGAGAGCGCGACGTACTTGATCTCGCCGGACTGCGCGTCGAGCACGACGTCGTCGATCGAGCCGATCTGCTCGTCTTGGCCGTTGTAAACGGCCTTGTCCATCATCTGGCTCGCGCGGACGAGGCCCTGCGGCAGCTTCTGGTTGCTGCTGTCGCTCTGGCTCCGGTCGTACTGCCGCTGGTTCTGCCGCTGATCGCTGAGGCGGTCGCGTTGATTCTGCTCAGCGACCGGCTTCTGAGCTTCGTAAGCCGGCGTGGCTTGGCCGGGCGCCTGGGCCCAGAGGGCCGCGGGCGTGAGGCCCAGCGCGAGCGCGACGCCGAAAAAAGTGGAGTACTTCATCGTAGGTTCCTTGGTATGGGTGGCGCCGCTGGGCGGCGATCGGGACGCCTACCACCTAGGCGAATGCCGGACCAAACGGCGCCGCCTCCCCGGAAAGGGGTAGGAGGACCGCGTAGCTGGACGCGCGCGAGTCGATAGCCCCCGCGGCCGTGGTCCAAAGCGGATCGAGTCGATCGCCCGGCGATCCGCTGCCAGCTCGCCCGGCGCGTCGGCCTAGCCGCAACCCTTGATTGGCGGCTGGCGACGCTGGCGCTCGGCGTCGGCAAGCGGCGCCGGGCGGCCGGCGGCCGGCTGGCACGCGGGGCACCAGAACGTGGTGCGGCCCGCGTCCCCTTGGCGGCGGAGGAGGATCACCGCGCCGCACTCGAAGCAGGGCTCGCCGCGGCGGCCGTACACCCAGTGGCGCCGGCCGTCGGCCCGGAAGCGCGTCACCCGGGGGCCGGCGCCGCGGTTCAGGCGCATCAGCCGGCGTGTCTCGGCCAGGTAGTTCAGCAGCCGCTCGTCGGCGAGGTCGCCGACCCGCGTCCACGGGTTGATCCGCGCGAGGAAGAGGGTCTCGCTCTTGTAGACGTTGCCGATCCCGGCGGCGATCGTCTGGTTCATGACGGCCTCGCCGATCGGCGCGGCGTTGTGCACACGCATCCGGGCGAGCGCCGCGCGGAGGTCGCTGTCGTGGAGCATCAGGTCGGGCCCGAGCCGCGCCAGGTAGCCGTTGCGGCGGTGGCGGGTCTCGCTGACGAGCTCGAGCAGCTTGGGGCTGAAGCAGACGACCGCGTGCACGCCGGTCGACACGGCGAGCGCGGCGCTGGTGGGCCGCTTGCGCCACGGCTCGCCGAGCGGGTACACGTGCCAGCTGCCGGTCATCCCCAGGTGGGAGTGGACGACCCGCTGGTCGTCGAGCGAGACGACGAGGTGCTTGCCGCGGGCCTCGACACGAACGATCGTGCGGCCGACGAGCGACGCCGCGTCGATCGGCTCGACGGTCGTGCGGTCGGAGCTCGTCGCGGCGACGACCCGCCGGCCTTCGAGCACCGGCCGGAGGTTCGCCGCGACGCGGTACAGGGTGTCTCCCTCGGGCATCCGTGCTCGCTCCGTGCGGGTCGCGTGCTGTGGCGGTCCGCTCAGTAACCGGCATTTCTATGGTTTCGTCAACGGATCGACCCTCGCGCCGAGACCCCCAGACGCGGGGCCCGATCTCCTTTCCGCCTTCGCGACTTTGCGCGCGTCAAGAATTCTCATCGGATTGATGTCACGCAAAGGCGCGAAGGCGCAAAGGAATCGCTGGCGCGTTTCTCTTCTGTCTCTACCTCTACGACTCTGCGCGAGACGAACCCATCTTGCGAAGCAGGAAGGGCGGGCGGATAGTCACGCGCGTTGACTGGAACATTCGCCGAAGAGGAATCGATGGCTAAGAAGCGCGCCGCGGCCGGGGACGACGGGGTCACGATCCGCCGGTGGAAGAAGTCGGACCTGCCGGCGATCGTCGCTTGCCAGCGGGCCGCATATCCGAACCTGCCGAACGAGAGCCTGCAGGACGAGCGGAAGCTCGGCATGCAGCTGGCCGCGTTCCCCGAGGGGCAATTCTTGGCCGAGGCCGGCGGCGAGGTGATCGGCTACTCGACGAGCCTGATCGTCATCCTCGACGACGAGTCGCCGTGGCACTCGTACGACGAGATCACCGCCTCGGGGACGTTCGGCACGCACGACCCGGCCGGCGACACGCTCTACGGGTCGGACATCGCCGTCACGCCCGAGTGGCAGAGCCAGGGGGTGGCCTCGCGTCTGTACCGACGGCGGAAGACCCTGATGAAGCGGCTCAACCTGCGGCGGATGGTCGCCGGCGGGCGGCTGCCGGGCTACGCGGAGCACGCCAAGCGGCTGTCGCCGATGCAGTACGTCGAGGCGGTGCGTCAGGGCGCGCTGAACGACCCGGCCCTCTCGGCCCACCTGTCGGCGGGGTACGAGGTGCTCGGCGTGCACTACGGGTACCTGAGCGACACCGACAGCATGAACTACGCGACGCTGCTCGAGATGCCGAACAAGTCGTTCGACCCCGCGCGGCGGATGATCGCCGGCGCGCCGATCCGCCGGACCGTGCGCAAGGTGCGTGTGTGCGCGGCCCAGTACCAGGTGCGGCCGCTGGAGAGCTGGGATCAGTTCGAGCGGCAGGTCGAGTTCTTCGCCGACACGGCGAACGAGTACCACTGCCACTTCCTGCTCTTCCCGGAGATGTTCACCGCGCAGCTCTTCAGCCTGATCTCGCCCGACCTCTCGTCGATGGAGGCCGTGCGCGAGGTGGCCGCCATGCACGAGGGGTACAAGAACCTCTGCCTGAGGATGGCCGAGAAGCACGGCCTGTACCTGGTGGGCGGGTCGCACCCGGTCGTCGACGAGGCGGGCGACCTGCTGAACGTCGCGCACCTGTTCACGCCGGCGGGCAACGTGTACACGCAGCCGAAGCTGCACATCACGCCGTGCGAGCGCGACTACTACGACATGCAGCCCGGCGACACGCTGCGGGTGTTCGACACGCCGTTCGGGCGGATCGGCATCTTGATCTGCTACGACATCGAGTTCCCCGAGCTGGCCCGGCTGCTCACCCAGCACGGCGTCGAGGTGCTGTTCGTCCCCTTCGCGACCACCGAACGCAAGGGCTACCACCGCGTGCGGTACTGCGCTCAGGCGCGGGCCGTGGAGAACATGATCTACGTGGTGATGGCCGGGTGCGTGGGCAACCTGCCGCAGGTGCACAGCTTCTTGATCAACTACGGCCAGGCGGCGGTCTGCACGCCGTGCGACTTCGCGTTCCCGAAGGACGGCATCATGGCCGAGGCGGAGCCGAACAACGAGATGGTCGTCATCGCCGAGCTGGACCTCAACGACCTCGCCGTGCAGCGGAGCATCGGCACCGTCAGGCCGCTGCAAGACAAGCGCAACGACCTCTACCGGGTGACCTCGTTCATCCCGATCGAGACCGTGCACGTGCGGTAGAGCCGCGGGAGGGCGCGAAGACCCACTGCCCACTGCCCACTGACCACTGACCACTGACCAATTGGGCGACTGGCGCGCTCGTTCATTGGTCAGTGGGGCTTGGCCATTGGTCATTCTCCACGGGTCGTTCGATTGAAAAACGAGCCGCCGGAGGGGAAAGTGGCGTCGGCCCAGGGCCGCTCTCTCGATCGATCTCTCACCGGAGACCCGCCGATGACTCTGCTTCGCACGCTCGCCGTTGTCCTGTTCGCTTCGGTCGCCGCCGCGGCGCCGCAGGCGCATATGGTGTTCTTCACGCTGGCCGATCCGAGCGAGGAGAACCGCGACATGCTGGTGGCCGCTTGCCACGAGCACCTGTCGGGGCACGAGGGGACGATCTATTTCTCGGTCGGCGAGATCGCCGCCGGCCGGGACCGGGACGTGAACGACCAGGCGTTCCACGTCGCGCTGCACATGGTGTTCGACAGCCCCGAATCGCACGACAAGTACCAGACGCACCCGCGGCACCTGAAGTTCATCGCCACGGCCAAGTCGCTCTTCTCGGGCGTGCGGGTGTTCGACTCGGACCTCGTGCCCGCGAAGGAGGCGTCGGTCAGCGTCGACCAGTAGCGGCCCCCAACAGCGCGACGGCCACCAGAGCCGCGGCGGCCGGCTCGGGCGCGGCGGCGGCGGCGAGCGGCGATTCGGAGCGGTCGCGCCAGACGGTGTAGTCGGCCGCGTCGACGAGCAAGTCGCCGTTGCCGTCGGCCGTGACCTGGGGGCCCGAGTCGCCGTACTCCTGCACCCACCGCTGGTAGTCTAGCTGGTCCACCGCGCCGTCGGCGGTGTAGTCGGCCGCGTCGAAGGCGATCCCTTCCAGGACGATCACGGCCTCGACGCGGATCGCCTCGATGTCGAGCGTGCCGAAGGCCGTGTCGACCTGGCCCAGCATGATGTTCGTGAACGACGCTTGGCCGAAGCCCGACGAATCGACCTCGATCAGCACGTCGGCCGACGTGCCGCTGGTCGGGTCGTCGAGCCGCTCGTTGAGCAGCACCGCCGGGAGCGAGGGCGCCTCGCCGCCGCCGGCCAGCGGGAACGAGTCGCCGACAGGGTCGGTCACGTCGACCGTGATGGTCGTGAAGAGGAAGCGTGCGTCGGCCTCGATGGTGGTGATCTCGTAGTCGTAGAAGTAGGCGTCGAGGTTCAGGTCGATCGCCGTGGGCGAGGTCCAGAACGCCGACGACTGGTCGCTGGTGATCGTCTGGTCGATCGTCCAAGTGACCGACGACTGGCCCAGAGCGGCCGGGGCGGCGGCCAGCAGGCCGGCGCAGAGGCCGGCGCACAGCAGGCGTGTGCAGAGCACGCCCGTGCGAAGCAGCGGCGGGGCGGGGCGGTTCATCGGCGTCGGCGGCTCGGGATGGGGAAGCTGCGGCGGTGTGATCCCACCTTAGCCGGCCGGTGCGCGCCCCGGCAACTAAGCGGAAGCCGGACAGTCCCCTGCGCGACCGCCGCATGGCCCCGCCCGGTCGGCTCCGCTATCCTGTGGCGCCAGACGGGGCGCCGCCGCCCCGACGACACGCCGCCGCCTGCGCCCGGAATTTCGAGAGGCGCCCGGACCAGGACTCGACGATGGGGACGCACAGCGACTTGCTATCGGACGAAGAGGTCGAATCCCTCCGCGCCGAGAAATACAACGCGACGATCACGCACCTGGAGAAGCCCAACCCGCGGCTGATGCGGATGCGGGTGCGTCTGGACGACGGCGTGCAGCCCGAGGGGGTCGCGCTGGGCTACGAGCCGGGGCAGTACACGACGCTCGGCCTGGGCTACTGGGAGCCGCGCCACCCGGAGGCCGACCCCGAGCAGCTCGACGAGAAGACCGTGCGCCGCGTGGCGAAGCGGGCCTATTCGGTCAGTTGCCGCTTGCTCGACGAGAGCGGCAAGGTCCAGGCGGCGGGTCCCGAGGACGAGCCGGAGTTCTATATCGCGCTGGTGACCGAGGCGGAAAAAGCCCCCCCGGCGCTCACGCCGCGGCTGTTCCTCTGCGAGGTGGGCGACCGCCTGGAGATGAGCCCGCGCCCGAAGGGGCACTTCACGCTGGGCGATATCCAGCCGACCGACGACGTCCTGTTCGCCGGCACCGGCACCGGCGAAGCGCCGCACAACGCGATGCTTTCCAAGCTGCTCGCCGAGGGCCACCGGGGGCGGATCGCGAACGTGTGCTGCGTGCGTTACAAGGCGGACCTGGGCTACACGCGGGAGCACGATCGGCTGATGGCCGATTTCCCGAACTACCGCTACGTGCCGCTCACCACCCGCGAGAGGGAGAACCGCGACAAGGCCGACCCGGGCTACGTCGGCGCCCTCTACGTGCAGGACCTGCTAGCTAGCACGCACTGCGCGGCGCGGCTGGGGTTCGAGCTGAACCCCGACTCGACGCACGTGTTCCTCTGCGGCAACCCGGCGATGATCGGCATCCCCAACAAGCCCGACCACCCCGACGGCCGCTACCCCACGCCCCGCGGCGCGGTCGAGGTGCTCGAGGGCCTCGGATTCCGGGCCGACGAGCCCAAATCACCGGGGAATATCCACTACGAGAAGTACTGGTAAACCCGGCCTGTCCGCCGCCGTCGCAGCACATCGCGCGCCGGCGTTTTTCGAGCAATTCCGAAAATTTCGCAAGTTCTTGCGAGGTTTTCCCCATCCTAGCGGGTACGATTTCGCCTTCTCACGAGGCGATGGCCGGGCTCAGTTGGCTCGGCAGGCGTCGCTTCGGTTTTTCGGTTTGAGACGGTTTCCATGGCTGAAGGCACGATTAAGCGACTCACGGACAAAGGTTTCGGGTTCATCGACACCGGAACTGGCAAGGACATGTTCTTCCATCACTCGAGCGTTGAGGGCGTTGCTTACGACGACCTCCGCGAGGGTCAGCAGGTCACCTACGAGGCCGGCGACGGCCCGAAGGGCCCTCGGGCGGAGCACGTCCGACTCGCCTGACCCGCGCTGACTAACGGCAGACAAACGACGAACCGCCGCCGGGTCGCAAAGACCCTGCGGCGGTTTTTTATTGCGCCGGATTAAGCTCTTCTCTGCGGCGCCGGACTGGCTGGCCCGGTCTGGCTGGGCGGCATGCCGAGGACCGGGATTTATCGGACCCAGAGACTTTCGATCCGCCTCGCCGAGTGGAGCACGCGGAGCACCAAAACGCGATCGTCCAGGCGGTCGTAGTAGACCACGTAGAGGCCTTCGATTATCCGACGGCAGTGCCGGCCATGCCGCGGTTGCCGCTCTCCCATGTCTGGGAAGCTCCCGAGCACGGCGATCCTGTGGTTGAGCGCTGTGACAATCCGGTCCGCGGCTGCGACCGACTCACGGGCGTGGTAGTCCCAAATCCGGAGGAGGTCTTCGATCGACGCGTTCGAGCGAACGACCTTCAGCACGGCTGCTCGCCCGAAAACCGCTCCTGCCGACGCCGCCGAGCCTCAGCCAGAAGGGACTCGGTCGGAAGGTCGGCAACGCAACGCCCCTCGTCCAGGTCGGCGCGGGCCTCAGCCAGACGCTCGCTCACGTACTGGTCGGTCACGGTCGGATCGGTTTTCTCGCCGATGACGAAGACTCGGCCTGTTTCCTGGTCGACGATTTCCGCTAAGCCGTTGCCGGCGTCAACCAGCGCCTTCAGAGCTGGAGCGATCGGGGAGGGGTCGGTGTCCATGTCGGCGGGGAGGCCTCCGAAGTCAGCGGCGTTGAGGTGATCAGCGACGGGCGGCTGCCTGCCTAAGTGTAATCCTGCCGACCCCGCTTCCCTAGCTTGTCTGCCTAGCGCCGGGCGAGTTGTGTGGCTTCGACGAGCCGCTGGGCGTCGGCCCGCAGCGCCCAGAAGAGGCCGGGGCGTAGCAGCAGTTCGGCGATGGTGCTGGTGACCAGGCCGCCGACGATCACCGTGGCGACCGGCATCAGGATCTCTTTGCCGGGTTGGTCGCCCCCCACAACAAGCGGCACGAGCGCAAGGCCGGTCGTCAGCGCGGTCATCAGGACCGGCGCCAAGCGGTCGAGGCTGCCCTGGAGGATCACCTCGGGTGTGAGGCCGCCTTGCTCCCGAGCGCGGTCGAGGTAGGTCGAGACCAGCAGCAAGCCGTTGCGCGCCGCGATCCCCCCCAGCGAGATGAAGCCGACCATGCCGGCCACCGAAAGGTCCTGCCCGGTCAGCAGCAGCGCGGCCACCCCGCCCACCAAGGCGGCGGGCAGCGCCAGGAGGATCTGGGCGACGATGCTGGCCGAGGGGTAGACCGCGTAGAGCACGAAGAACACGGCCACCAGCGCGACGAGGCTCAGCCACACGATCCGCTGGGTGGCGGTGCGTTGGGCTTCGAACTGGCCCCCGAGCGTGATGAAGTAGCCCTCGGGCAGCTGGACCTCGGCGCCGATCCGCCGCTGGATCTCTTCGACGGCGCCCCCCAGGTCGCGGCCCGCGGTGTTCACCCGCACGACGATCCTGCGCTGCGCGTTCTCGCGCGAGATCGCGTTCGGGCCGGCCGACTCGTAGACACGCGCCAGCGCGCCCAGCGGCGCCTCGCCGCCGCCGGGCAGCTCGACGACCAAGCGGTCGATCTCGTCCAGCGCCTCGCGGTAGGGGTCGTCCAGCCGGAGCAAGAGGTCGAAGGTCTTGTCCCCCTCGAGCAGCTGGCTGACCACGCGGCCGTTCATCGCGGTTTCGACGAACCGGTGGACCCCCTCGGCCGACGCGCCGTACAGGGCCAGCCGGTCGCGGCGGACCTCCACGCGGAGCTGCGGCACCTGGGTCTGTTGCTCGACGACCGGCTCGGCGATCCCCTCGATGTCGGCGATCGCGTCGCGGATCTCGGCCGCCTTGGAGCGGAGGGTCGGCAGGTCCTCGCCGTAGAGCTTGATCGCGATCTGCGCCGTGACGCCCGACAGCATGTGGCTGATCAGGTGGGCGATCGGTTGCTCGACCTCGTGGGCCACGCCGGGCAGGTCCTCGACCGCGTGGGTGAGTTCTTCGATCACCTCCGCGCGGGAGAGGCCCGAGGCGGGGTTCAGCGCGATGAGGTACTCGCTGACGTTCACGCCCATCACGTGCTGGTCTTGCTCGGCGCGGCCGGTGCGGCAGGTGTAGCTCAGCAGCGGCGCGTCGGGCCGCTCGGGGGTGGCGAGCAGTTCGGCCAAGCGGCGGTCGGCCATCTGGCTGATCTTGCGCGACGTGGCGAGCGACGTGCCCGGCGGCGCGAACAGGTTGAGCTGGGCTGCGCCCTCGTTGAACTCGGGCAAGAAGTCTCGCCCCATCGACAGCAGCGCCCCGACCGCGAGCAGCACGGCCACGCCCGCGGCGACCGATCCGGTCGCGAGGCCCACCGGGTGCAGGCTGAAGCGCAGCAGCGGCGTGGCGGCGTCCTTCACGCGGCGGAGGAGCCAGCCGTCGCGCTCGGCGGCGATGGCCTTCGACTCGGGCAGCAGGTAGTAGGAGAGCACCGGCGTGACCGTGAGCGACACCACGGTCGACGCGAGGATCGACACCGCGTAGGCGATCCCCAGCGGCGTGAACAGCCGCCCCTCCATGCCGGACAGGGCGAACAGCGGCGCGAACACCAGCAGCACGAGCACCGTGCTGGTGATGATCGCGCCGCGGACCTCGCTGCTGGCGTCGAAGATCACGGCCAGCGCGGGCCGGGGCTTCTCGAGGCGGCGGTTCTCTTTGAGGCGGCGGAAGATGTTCTCGACGTCGACGATGGCGTCGTCGACCAGCTCGCCGAGCGCCACGGCGACGCCGCCGAGCGTCATCACGTTGATCGACAGCCCCATCCAGCGGAACACCAGCGCCGTGACGAGGATCGACAGCGGGATCGCGGTGAGCGTGATGAAGGTGGTGCGGAAGTTCAGCAGGAACAGCAGCAGCACGATCACCACCAACGCGGAGCCGTCGCGGAGGGCCTCCAGCACGTTGGCCACGCCGTAGTCGATGAATTCGCGTTGGCGGTAGAGCGTCGCGTCGAGGCGCACGTCGGCCGGCAGCGAGGGGCGGAGCTCCTCGACGGCCCGGTCGACCTGGTCGGTGAGCCAGCGGGTGTCGGCGCCGGGCTGTTTCTGGATCGTCAGCACGACCGCCTCGCGGCCGTTCACGCTCGAGTCGCCGCGCTTCACCTGCGCGCCGACCACGACCCGCGCCACGTCGCGCACCAGCACAGGGCGCTCGCCCTCGGCGTCGACGACGATCTGGTCGATGTCGTCGGTCGAGTGCAGCCGGCCCAAGCCACGCACCAGCAGCTCCTTGCCCGCGCGGTCCACGTAGCCGCCGGTCACGTTGAGGTTGCTCCCCTCCAGCGCGGACTCGAGCTGCTCGAGCGTCACGTCGTACTGGTGCAGGCGGTGGTAGTCGGCCAGCACCTGGTACTGCTTGCGGCCCCCGCCCATCGTGATCACCTGCGACACCCCGGGGATCGTCAGCAGCCGGCGGCGCACGACCCAGTCGGCCAGCGTGCGGACCTCGATCGGCGAGGTCTCGCCGGTCTCGCTCCACATGCCGAGCACCTGGATCTGCCCCAAGAGCGACGTCACCGGCCCGAGCTGCGCTTGGACCTCCGGCGGCAGCCGCTCCCGGGCCAGGTCGAGCCGCTCCTGGACGATCTGGCGGGCCGTGTAGATGTCGGCGCCCCAGTCGAACTCTACGTCGATCACCGCCAGGCCGATGTCGCTCTGGCTGCGGACCGCGATCACGCCCGAAGCGCCGTTGACGGCCGTCTCGATCGGGAACGTGACCAGCTGCTCGACCTCCTCGGGAGCGAGGCCGGGCGACTCGACCAGCACCGTGACACGCGGCCGGGTGAGGTCGGGCAGCACGTCGATCGGCAGCGACTCCGCGGCCATCGCCCCCAACACCAGCACGGCCAGTGACAAACCGAGGATCACCGGCCGGTTGTCGAGCGAGAAACGGATGACCGCGTTGAGCATGGCTGTGCTGTACGAAGTGCCGAAATCAACCGAAACGCTCGACGCCGGAGCCCCGGGCATCAGCCCGGGGAGCGCCTGACGATTCGCTGCGCTGGCGGCTTGGTTTGGTGATTCCCTCCCCGGGCTGACGCCCGAGGCTCAGCGGCGGGCCACGGCTCGCACGGCCCGACGCCCACAGGCTGCCGGGGCTCAGCCGGCTGCGGTCAGTGGTCGTGGTGGTGATCGTGCCCGCCGCCGCCGGAGGCCGCCGCGTCGATCGCGATACGCAGTTGGTACGCGTTGTTCATCGCGATCGTGTCCCCCGGCGAGAGGTTGCCGTCGGCCGCGACGACGACCGACCGGGGGTCTTGGTGGAGGACGACGACCTCGACAGGCTCCAGCTCGAGGAACGGCTCCTCGTGGTCGTCGTGGTCGTCGTCGTGGTCGTCGTCGTCGAGGTGGTCCGCCTCTTCCTCGTGTGCTTCGCCTTCGTGGTGGTCTTGGTCCTCCTCGTGGTCATCGTGTTCGTGAGGACGGAACACCCAGGCCGTCGGACCGCTGATCGCGACCGCGTCGGCCGGCAGCGGGATGCCCCCTTCGATCTGCGTGGTCGGCAGCAGCAAATGGGCCCGCTGGCCAACCGAGAAGCGCCACGTGCGGTACCTGCGGCCGGCCGGGCCGGTCGACTCGGTCAGCACCTCGTTCACGAGCGGGATGTAGCACGCGTACGCCTGCGACTCGGGGTCGACGTGGTTGGCCACGTACCGCACTTGCAGGCCGTCGACGATGCTGGAGGTCGCCCCGTGGGTCTTGAGGCTGTGCCCGAACTCGGCCGAGATGGTCTCTCCTGACTCGGCCAGGCGGGCGAGCAGGGGCACGTCGCGTTCGAACGCTTGCACGCGGAGGTAGAGCTGCGCGTGGGAGGCCAGGTCGCAGAGCGCCTGACCGCGGTCGACGGTCTGGCCGGGCTCGACCAGCAGGGTCTCGACGCTGAAGTCCTCGGTCGGCACGGCCTCGCGCCACGCGACCGGCTGCACGTTGGCGCCCGCGCCGGGTTCGGCGGACCGGGCGATCTCTTGCTCGCGGAGCGGCACGCGCACGGAGATCGACTCGAGCAGCCGCCCGCTGTTCACCAGCGCTTCGACCCGCGACTCCGGAAGCCCGCGCACGATGAGCTCGTCGCGCCGCAGGCGGATGGTGGTCTGCAGCTCGCGCCGCTCGTACTCCAGGTCGCGCCGTTGCCGGCCGGAGACCGCCCCGCTGGCGGCGAGCGGGCGGAGCCGCTCGAGCTCCTCGTCGACGATGGCCAAGCGGGTGAGGGCCTCGATCAGGCGGAGCTGGGCCTCGACGACTTGCTCGTCGGTGATCTGGATCGTGAACAGCGCGTCGCCCGGGTCGACCGACGCCCCGGGCTCGGCCGCCACCGCGCTGACCACGCCGCGCACCGGGGCGGCCAGCTTGTGGGCGCTGACGCCGGGGAACTCGACCACCTCGGCGGGGATCGCGGTGGTCCGTGTGAAGTCGGCCACCTGTGCCTGGCCCAGCTCGAGGCCGATCGTCGCCACGGCCTCTTCGCTGAGGGCCACGTGCGGCCCTTCGTCGTCGTGGTCGTCGTGATCATCGTCGTGCTCCTCGTGGGCGACCCCGTCGTGGTGGTCGCCGCCCAGCGGGACCCAGCCGCGCACGAGGAAGCCCGCTACCAGCGCGAGCACTACCAGGCCAATCCAGAGCGGGCGGGGCATAGGGGGTTCTCCTGGGCCCAGTATTGAGCAGCGCCGCCGCGAGGGCTAGCTCGGTTGCGGCGGGCGCCGCTGCGGCGGTTCGACGCGGCCGGCCGTCCCCCGTCGGCCCCCGTCGGCCCCCGTCGGCCCCGGCGCGGGCCGCTTCAGGGCTGCACACCGCCGGCGCCGGCCAGCAGGCGGCCCTGGATGAGCTGGCCCGAAGCGTTTACTTCGCGGAACGCGTCGAGCAGCTCGAGGCTGACCTCGAAGTACGTCCGCTGCGCGGTCAGTAGGTCGAGGAAGCCGATTTCCCCCGCCTGGTACCCCTCGGTCGCTAGCTCTAGGTTCTCTTGCGCTCGGGGGAGCACCTCGGTTCGCAGCGCCTCGACGGTGGTGCGGGCCGTCTGGTAGCGGCCGAGGGCCTCCGCCAAACGACGCTCGAGGGCCTGCTGGGTCGCGTCGAGCCGCCGGGTGGCGGCCGTGAGCTCGGCCTGGGCCGCGCCGATCCCCCCCTGATTGCGGTCGTACAGCAACAGCGGCGCGCCGATCTGCACGCTGGTGATCGTGGTTTGGTTCGCGTCGTCGTACTGGACGGTCAGCTGCGCCGTCACGTCGGGCACGGCCAGCGAGCGTTGGTAGGCGATCTGGCAGCGGGCGCGGCTGATCGCGGCGAGCCGTTCGGCGACCTCGGGGCTGGCGGCGAGCGTTTCAGCGAGGAGCGTGTCCCAGTCGTCGGCCAGCCGCAGCAGGTCGTCGCGCTTGGCGGCGAGCTGCTGGACCGGGTCGGACGGGGTCGCTGTCAACGCGGCGAGCCGCCGCCAGTCGGCCAGCAGGCGCTGCTCCGCCCGCCGTCGGGCGGCGTCGGCGCGCCCCGCTTCGATCTGCCCCTGGAGCGAGTTGGTGCGTGGCCCTTCGCCCGCTTCGAAGAGTTGGCCGGAGGTCTCAGCGGCGCTCTGGCTGAGCTGGGTGAGCTGGCGGGCGAGGTCGACCTGCTCTTGGGAGAGGAAGGCCTCGTAGAACGCGGTGCGTGTGTCGGTCAACACACGGCGTCGCTCGGCGGCGATCTCTTGCTCGAGCCGGCGGGCTTCGCGGGATTCGACCGCCGACGCGTAGCCGAGCTTGCCGCCGCGGACGAAGCGTTGGCTGACGTACGCGCCCTGCTGCCCCGCGGCGCCGTCGGCGCCGATCTCATTGGCCGTGTAGCCGACAGTCGGGTTGGGATTGAGCCCTGCTTGCACGGCTTGCCAGCGGGCCGCGCGGGCCTCGGCCGCCAGGGCAGAGACCGACGGGCTGACGGCCAGCGCGCGGCTCTCTGCGGCGGCCAGGGTGAGGCCGATCGGCGTGTCGATCTGGATCGCCTCGTCGCCGGGCGGCGGCAGGCGGATCAGCTCCGCGTCGGACGGCTGGCCCGCCGCCGGCGCAGCCGCTAGCAGCATCAGCGCGGCGGCCAGGCGGGTCCGGCGGATCGGAAATCGGGGGCGCATGCCCCCCGCCATCGGCAGGATCGGCGCAAGCGGAACGGCAAAACCGCGCGGCGCGTCACAGTTTGCCACGCGCGGCGGGGCGCCGCCGTGGCGGTTCCCGGACCGGCCAGGGCGCGCTAGAGTCGGCGGGCCGCCGACCGTGGGCCGCCGCCCCTCGCGAACCTCGCCCGATGCCCTCCAAGGCCGACCTGCCGACAAAGACCTGCCCCACGTGTGGCAGGCCGTTTGCATGGCGGAAGAAGTGGCAGCGGTGTTGGGCCGCGGTGCGGTACTGCTCCGACCGCTGCCGGCGCCAAAGGACGAAGTCGCCCAGAGAGGTCCGGACATGAAGATCATCGCCGCGGTGAGCGAGAACGGCGTCATCGGCGCCGGCGACGGCCTGCCCTGGGACGTGCCCGAGGAGTACCAGCAGTACCGCGACACGGTGCGCGGCGCGACCGTGATCTTCGGCCGCAGGTCGTACGAGATCTTCGGCGAGGACCTGAGCGACTCGCGCCTGATCGTGGTCACCAGCCAGCCAGAGGTCGAAGGGGCCGTCGCGGCCGACAGCCTCGAGACCGCGCTGGCGATGGCGGAGCTCGACCCCGGGGAGGTCTGGGTCGCGGGCGGCGCGAGCCTCTACGAGCAAGCGATCCCGCTCGCCAGCCGCATGCGGCTGAGCACCATCAAGGGCCGCTACGAGGGGGATGTGTACTTCCCCGAATGGGACCGCTCGCGGTGGCGCGAGGCCCTGTGCGAGGAGCACGATCGCTTCACGCTCCGAGAGTGGGCCCGGGCGTAGCGTGTCGAAGCGACGAATCGCTGGCCGCTTCGCTTTCGACCGGAGTCGAGGGCATTAGCCCTCGGAGGGAACGGCCGGGACGCGTCGGCGCTCCGAGGGCTGATGCCCTCGGCTCCGGTTTGTCCCTGGCCATGGCGATTTTTTCCGTACGCGTACCGCTTCGACCCTATTCGCGCAGCGGCGAGCCGCAGCCGGAGCAGTAGTTCGCGTCGGGGTCGGGCGCGCGGCGGCCGCACCGCCCACAGACCACGCCGCCGGCGCGGGACTTGGTGATCACCTCGGCCGAGAAGATGCCGGTCGGCACGATGATGATCGCGTAGCCGAAGAGCATGGTCAGCGCGGCGACGAACTTGCCCAAGGGGGTTACCGGCGCGATGTCGCCGTAGCCGACGGTCGTCATCGTGACGATCGCCCAGTAGACGCTCGTCGGGATGTCGTCGAAGCCGCTGCCCTGGTCGCGTTCGATCAGGTGCATCACCGTGCCGAGGATGATGATCGAACAGAAGATGACCGTGAGGAACACCGTGATCTTGGGCCAGGTCTGCCGCAGCGCGACGAGCAGCGTGTTGGCCTCGGACAAGTGGCGCGTCATCTTCAGCACGCGGAACACGCGGAGCAGCCGCAGCGTGCGCACGGTGGCGAGCGTGTGCGCCCCGGTGACGAAGAGCGCCAGGTAGCTGGGCAAGATCGACACGATGTCGACGATGCCGTAGAAGCTGAGCACGTAGCGCAGCGGCCGGTCCACGCACGCGAGCCGCGCGGCCAGCTCGAGCGTGAACAGCACGGTGATGCCCCACTCGACAACCGTCAGCGCGCGGCCCCACGCCAAGCGGATCGAGGTGACGCTCTCGAGCATCACCGCGGCGATGCTCAGCAGGATCGTCGCCAGCAGCACCACGTCGAACGCGCGCCCGGCGCGCGTGTCGGCCTCGAAGATGACCACGTACCACGCGCGTTGCCACGGGGCGGGGCCCGGGCCGAGCTTCGGGTCGGCGGGCCGTGGCGTTGGGTTGGGCTTCATGCGGCGGAGTCTATCGGCTCGCGCCGCGGCGGGCCAATGCCGTGTCGCCGCCCCGCGGGGCGGCGGCGGGTCAGCCCTGCGGCTCGTCGACGACCTGCCGCGCCATCAGGTACGACTGCAGGCTGCACAGCAGCTGGCGGGCGCGGTCGATGGCCTTGGACTTGCGGCGGTCGCGGTCGCGGCGGGGCTGGATCTCCACGTCGACGAACGTGTGCGCGTACTGGCCGGCGGCGAGGCCGGCCGCGTTGCGCCTCTCGACGCGCTCTTCGGACAGCTTGATCTCGACGACGAACTCGATCGGGTCCTCGCCCGCCTTGCGGCCGGCGGTGGTCTCGCATTCGGTCGTGGTCAGGCGGAGGAAGTTCTCGTCGGTCTTGAGGATCTTCGCGTCGCGGTCGGCGATGAAGCCGCGGAGCTTGTCGACCGCCAGGGCGACCGGCACGTTCGTCACAAGGCGCGTCTCGATGAGCTTGCCGCCGCCGGCGATCGGGCCCAGCACCCAGCGTCCCAGCCCCCCCAGAACGGCCTTCGGCGTGTCGGTCGGTTGCATGCCGTCTCCCAGTTGCACGACTTGGTTGCGGCCCTGGTCCTTGGCCTGGAGCAGCGCCCTGTCGGCGCGGCGGAGCAGCGTGTGGGGGGTGTCGCCGGGCTGCAGCTCGGTCACGCCGAAGCTGGCGGTGATGTTCTTGCCGCCGAGGAACTCCAGCGTGGTCTCGGCCAGCTTGCGGCGGATCACCTCCGCGCGGCCGGCGGCGGTGGCGTTCGAGCAGTCCGCGCACAGCACGGCGAACTCCTCGCCGCCGTAGCGCGCGACCAGGTCGCCCGAGCGGCAGAGGCTCTTCATCACCGCGGCGAACGCCCTGATCGCCTCGTCGCCGGCCTGGTGGCCGTAATTGTCGTTGACGCTCTTGAAGTGGTCGATGTCGGCCATGATCAGGCTGCAGCGCATGCCGGTCTGGAAGTGCGCCTCGACGAACGCCCCCAGCATGCGGTCGAACTCGGCCCGGTTGGCGACCTGGGTCATCGGGTCCTTGGTGATCTGCGCCTTGAGCGTCTGGCAACGCTCTTCCAGGGTGGCCTCGCTGGACACGTCGCGGAGCAGCACCACGAGGCCGACCGGCGCGCCGGGCGAGTCGTCGGGGTTGACCGGGATCACGTGCATGTCGACGGCGAGCCGTTGGCCGCTGCGGCCGAGGATGCTCACCCGGTCGACCACCTGCATGCCGTCTTGCAACGCGCGTTCGAAGGGGCTGTCGGAGTCCTCGATCAGGTCGCCAGCGGCGGTCGCCATGTCGAGCAGCGACGGCGTGAGCACCTTGCCGACCGCGGCCGACGCGCCGACCCCCGTGATCCGCTCCGCGCCGGTGTTCCAGCCGCTGACCACGCAGCGCCGGTCGAGGTACACGACCGCGTCGTGCGTGTGCTCGACCAGGCGATTGGGGAAGGGGGCGAGCGGGTCGCGCGCGGCGGCCGGGGCGGGGCCGGCGGGCGAGTTCGCCCACGCGGCGGGGCCGCCGTTGGCCATCGTGGTCAGCCACCGGCGCGCGACGTCGTCCTCGAGCTTGCTCTGGTCTTGTTGGAAGAGCTCGCCGAAGCTGTTGATGAGCTCCGGATCGAACTGCGTGCCGGCCGCCGCGTACAGGTCGGCGACCGCCCGCTCGCGCGACCGGGCGCGGCGGTAGACCTGGTCGGTGGTCATCGCGTCGAACGCGTCGACGATGGCGATCATCCTCGAGAGGAACGGCGTCTGGTCGCCGCACAGCGGCACCGAGCGGTGCGTGCCGTCGTACCAAGCGGAGGCCGCCGCGACGCCGTCGACCACCTCGTCCGGCGCGCCGGCCGACCGCAGGATCTGCCGCGAGGCCTCGCGGCTGGAGTCGATGACGGCCAGCTCTTCTTCGCTCAAGCGGCCCGGCTTCAGGAGGATGCCGTCGGGCACGCCGATCTTCCCGATGTCGTGCAGCAGCGCGGCGGCTTCGAGCTGCGTGCGGAGCTTGTCCGGCATGCCCAGCGCGGCGGCCCAGCGGCTGCACCCCAACGCCACCCGCAGGCAGTGGTCCGCGGTCGCCGCGTGCTTCAGCCGCAACGCGGCGAACAGCGCCGAGGCCATCCCCAAGCGCCCCTCGATGAGCGGCTGCTGCTTGGCGGCGTCGGCCGCCAACCGCTCGGGGCTGGCCTGGCCGGTCGACCGGGCGGCGATGTCCACGTCGGCCAGCAACCTCGCCACTTCCGAGGCGGCGGTCGGCGTCGTGGCTTCGGCCGCTTCGTCGGCGGTCGGTTCCGAGGTGGTGTACGCTGACATCGGGCGGGCGGCTGGCGGATCGGGACGGCGTAGCAAGACTAGGTCACTCCCCGGGCGGCCCGCGGCCCGCGGGCCCTTCCCGCCGGCGCCGCCGCCGCCCCTGATCCGGGAAAGCCCGCACAACCGCTAAAGTCGCGGTGATCCGGCGCTGCGCCCGACACGGCGGATCGACTCACGACACGCCGACGGCCACGCCGAATAACCATCCACGGCCGGGTAGGGACGCCCCGGCGCCGCCTCCTTCTTCTTTCTTGGCCGGACACGCGGACCGCCGCTTCCCCAGCGGCCGACCGCGGGCGAGGGACCGCCGCATGACGACTACCGCTTCCGCCCGCGGCACACGCCGCCGGCGACTGCTCCACGAAGGCTCGACGGCCCCCCAACCGGGCGCCCCGCCGGCCCCCGCCGAGCCGAGCGGCGAGAAGGTCCGCTACACGCCGGGCGACGAGAGCGTCAGCTTTGCTGTCGCGCGGGGTGTGATGCCGCGGTCGCTGGCCTCAGTGGCGGCGTTGCTAGCCGGCGGCGCCGCGGTGGCGGCCGCCCTCGGGTGGCTCGACTCGCTCTTCGCGGCCGACGCCGGCGCGTCGCTCGCGTCGGTCGTGCGGCTCGGCGAGCCGGGCACGATCGGGGCGTGGTGGGAGAGCCTGATGTGGCTGGCGGTGGCCGGGCAAGCCGTGCTGCTGTTCGGCCTGCGGCGCCACCGCACGGACGACGTCGGCGGCGCGTACCGCTGGTGGCTGGTCGTGGCGGTCATCGCCGCGGGCATGAGCCTCAGCGCGGCGACCCACGCGCACGCCGCCGCGGCCCAGCAACTGGCCGAGCTGACCGGCGCTTCGGCCCTCCGGGGCGCCGCCGTGTGGTGGTTGGCGCCGGCCCTGCTGACGACGCTCTTGCTGGCGGTCCGGTCCTTCGCCGAGGTGAAGGAGAGCCGCGTGTCGGCGGCGCTGGCGGCCGCGGCGGGGGTGGCCGCCGTGGCGGCCGGGCTGGCGGCCGCGTCGGTCTTGCCGCTGGTCGGCGCGACGCCGGCCGCTGGGCGGCTGGTGGGGCCGTTGGTGTCGATGCTGGTCCCGGTTTTGGCGCTGGCGTCGCTGCTGGCGTACTCGCGCCGGATCCTCATGGAGGCGAGCGGCCGGATCGCCCCGCCGGCGAAGCCGCGCCGCGAGCCGAAGGCCAAGCGGGGCGATGCGGCCGAGAGTCCCGCCGCCAAAGCCGAGCCGGGCGGGGCCGCAGCCGCGTCCCGAGAAACCGACGACGACGACGCTGATCACGACGCCGACCACGACGCCGACGCCGAGCCCACCGCGCCGCGACTCGCCGAGCGCACCACCCGACCGAGCCGCAAGGCCGACACCAAGAAGAAGCAACGCGCCGCCGCCGCCGAAAGCGACCAAGCGACCCAGTGGGTCGACGGCGCCGACGGCTACCAAGAAGAGTACGAGGACGGCCCCGAGCGGCGCCGCCCGAGCAAGGCCGAGCGGAAGCGCCTCCGCCGGGAGAAGGCCCGCCGCGCGGCGTGAGCCGCCGCGGCCCAGGGGGCGGGACGACTCGCCGGCGCGGAGGGGGTAGCCTATCGGCTTCGCCCCGCGTGCTCCGCCCCCCGCCCTCGCTCCGCCTGCTGTGCCGATGTCTGTCCGAACCCGCTTCGCCCCGAGTCCCACCGGCTACCTGCACATCGGCGGGGTCCGCACGGCGCTGTTCAACTGGCTGTTCGCGCGGCGGCACGGGGGCCAGTTCGTGCTGCGGGTCGACGACACGGACCGAGAGCGCAACGTCGAGGCCGCCCTGGCGCCGATCTTGCACGGCTTCGAGTGGCTCGGCCTAGACTGGGACGAGGGCCCACTCCCCGGCGCCGAGAAGGCCTCCAAGGGCGACCACGGCCCCTACTTCCAGTCGCAACGCGGCGAGCTCTACGCGGCCGCCGTCGAGCGGCTCCTACAGACCGGCGCCGCCTACCACGACTACGCGAAGCCCGAGGAGCTGCAGGCGCTGCGCGAGGAGGCCGAGAAGGCGGGCAAGCCGTTCGTGTACGAGCGGACCTGGCGCGCGGACACCGACGCCCAGCGCACGCGCTACGAGGGCGAAGGCCGCCAGGCCGTGGTCCGGTTGGCGATGCCGCGCGAGGGCACGCTCGAGCTGGACGACCTGGTCCGCGGCGGCGTGCGGTTCGACTGGGCGCGCGAGCAGGACCACGTGGTCGCGCGGGCCGACGGCTCGCCGCTGTACCACTTGGCGAGCGTCGTCGACGACGAGCTGATGCGGATCACGCACGTGATCCGCGCCGAGGAGCACCTGTCCAACACGCCGCGCCAGGTGTTCATCGCGCGGTCGCTCGGGTACGAGCCGCCGCGGTTCGCGCACCTGCCGTTTGTGGCGGAGCCGGGGAGCAAGAACAAGCTGAGCAAGCGGAAGCTCGACAAGTACCTGAAGAACCGCGACTTCGCCGCGCTGGCCGCCAAGGGCCAGGCGGTCGCCGAGCGGCTGGGGATCGCCACTTCCGCCGATACGTTCAACCCGGTGATCGTCGACTTCTACGAGCAGGTCGGCTTCTTGCCCGACGCGGTGCTCAACTACCTGCTGCTGCTCGGCTGGTCGCTCGACGACTCGCGCGAGGAGTTCACCCGCGAAGAGATGATCGAGCACTTCTCGCTCGAGCGCGTGAACAAAGCGCCGGCCAGCTTCGACCCGGCCAAGCTGCTCGCCTTCGAGGACCGCGCGATGCAGGCGGTCCCGCTGAAGACCAAGGCGGCGCGGTGCCTGGACTTCCTACAGCAAGCGGGCCTCGTGCCCGACCCGCCGCCGTGCGATGCGGGTCCGCTCGTCACGGGGATCGTCGCGGCGGCCGGCGACCGGATCAAGGTTTACGGCGACATCCTCGACTACGACGACTTCTTCGTCGCCGACGACCGCCTGACCTACGACGAGAAGGCCTGGCAGAAGCGGCTCGCCCAGCCGGACGACGCCGCGCCGTTGCTCGCGAAGTACCGAGAGAAGCTGGCCGCCACGCCGGAGGCCGACGCCGCGCGGCTCGAGGCCGACCTCAAGGCGTTCTGCGAAGAAGAGGGGATCAAGATAGGTCAAATCATCCACGCGCTGCGTGTCGCGACCACCGGCAAGGCGGTCGGCTTCGGGATGTTCGAAACCCTCGAATTGCTCGGCCACGAGCGGCGTTTGGCGCGTATCGACCGGGCTCTGGAGCGGTTGCGGGCGGGCTGATCGGCGCGGATTTGGTTGGCGAGCCCCGCGCGAACCGACTAGGGTAGCGGCCTGCGTCCGGTACGACTCCGCGCCGCGCGACCGCCGCCCCCATGCCCGAAGAACCGACTATCGGCGCCTTCGCCGCCGCGCTCGACGAGGCGCGCCGCCGGGAGAAGCTGTCTCAGGCGCAGTGGCGCCGACGCCGCGCGGAACTCGCCCGCTTGATGGCCGCCGGCGAAGAAGCGGCCGCCGCCAAGCTGCTCCGCGATGCGGGCGTCGACGAGGCCGACCTGCCGCCGGTCCGCGCGAGACTGTCGCGCCGCAGCGACGCCGCAGCGCGATCCGTCTCCGCTGGAGAGCCGGCCGCCGCCGTCCGCGCCGCCGCTCGTGCCGGCGAGGTGAACAAGCCGCACGCCGAACCGAAGCCGCACCCCGAGCGAGAGCCCAGCGGCAAACCAGAGCAAGGCAAACAGCCTGCCGCCCGCAAGCCTGCCGCCCGCAAGCCTGCCAGGAAGCAACCCGCCAGCGTGGGCCTGAAGCACCGCGTACGCACGCGGGCGCGCCGCCGCCGCGCGGCCCGCCGCGCGGGATGGGTCGGCTGGCTCCGCGCGCGGCCTCCTTGGCTGATGAGCCTCGGCGCGCACGCGGTGCTGCTCACCGTGCTCGGGCTGCTTTCGTTCTCGGCGCTGGGCGAGCCGGTCTTCGAGCTGACCGCGCTTGCGCACGACGACCAACCGTTCAGCGAGACCCCTTCGCCGGTCGAGCTGCTCGACGCGGCGCTCGACGCGCCGCTGACGGAGGCCGCGCCGCTCTTGGCGGAGGTCGACGTGGCCTCGCTGCTCGAGCCGGTCGAGCTCGCCGCGACCGACGCGCTGGCCGACTCGCTCGCGCTCGACCCCTCGGCCCTGGCCGCCACCGTGCCGGCCGCCGCCGCGGGGCAGGGGAGTGGTGAGGGGGACAGCGCCGGCGGCGGCGAGGCCGAGCCGGCCGACAAGGCGGGCAAGGTCAGCTTCTTCGGCGCCGAGTCCGCCGCGCGGCGGGTGGCGTTCGTCGTCGACAACTCCGGCAGCATGAAGGGGGGCCGCCTCGAGACGACGCTCATCGAGCTCGACCGCGCGGTGCAGGGCCTCTCCAGCAGCCAAGAGTTCTACGTGGTCTTCTACAGCGACCAGGCGTACCCGATGTTCTTCCCGCAGGGGGTCGAGGCGCCGATCCCCGCTTCGCTCGAGAACAAGCGCCGGCTGTCGCGTTGGCTGGAGTCGGTCGAGATGTGCCTCGGCGGGCGGATCGTCGACGCGATGGAGCTGGCCGCGAAGACCGAGCCGGAGGTCGTGTACCTGCTGACCGACGGCGACATCCGCAGCAAGTGGGTCGTCGAGCGGCTGACCACGCCGGGCCAGTGGCCCTTCAAGATCCACACGCTGGGGATGGGCGCGCGGACGGCCGAGCACCTGGCGATCCTGCAGACGATCGCGTCGGTCCACGGCGGCCAGTACCGCCCCGCGCAAGCGATCCCCGCCGCCGTGCGCCGCGCCGCGGCCCGCCCGATCCGCTACCACCGCACACCGGGCAAGGTGTGGGGGAGCGCGGTGCAGCC
The DNA here is from genome assembly GCF_040219535.1 of Botrimarina sp. Taxonomy (NCBI): domain Bacteria; kingdom Pseudomonadati; phylum Planctomycetota; class Planctomycetia; order Pirellulales; family Lacipirellulaceae; genus Botrimarina; species Botrimarina sp. Next base: position 1,138 of record NZ_JAVJSH010000032.1, on the reverse strand, counting down.
GTGGGACTAGGGGGCGGTTAGGATACGCCGGGGCAGCGAGGTAGGTCAGGCTCTGCCTGACGACCTTCCGGCGGGCACGGGCACGGCGTTCGGTACGTAGAGAGTCAGTCACAGCCTGATCTACTGAACTACGTCGATCCAGGAAGTGTTTGGGAGCGAGGGATTTAGATGATCGTCCCACAAGTCAAGCGGACGCTGTTGCGGGTCCGCGTTGTAGGCGAGCAGGCACTAGCGATCCTCTTGGCCACTACGGCGGCTTCACAAGCGTTAGAGCCGTTCGCCGAGCAGCTTCCAAGGCATAGGGCAGACGCCGCGCTACAAAGCGCCAATGGAACGGATCTTATCGTTCCAGGAGGCGATAGGGTCGTAGCTTTTCGTGATCCGACGCGTAGCAGTTCCTTGTTGCTAGAACGCGTCTTGGCAAGGGGCCGAGCGCCAACCTATCTCAACATAGAGGGTGGCGAGCTGGACAATCGAACCGCGGCGCGTATCGCCCCGTTGCTCCCGTCGCTGCGAGTACTGCAGCTGTTAGACGTTCGTATCGCCCCGGAGGCGGTGCACACCCTGGGAGGACTGTCAGAGATCCGCGAATTAGGTCTCATTGGTTGCCGGTTGCTCCCAGAAGAGGAGCCGCTCGACGATGCTGCGCTGCGCGCCTTCGTAAGCCGCAGAGGTATCCGCGTCCTCGACGTGAGAGAGTCGGGCGTTGAGGGTCATGGCTTACTCGAGTTTCCTGATCTGCGGACGCTGAGCATCGGTCCCGCGGTAACCGAGGACGGGCTAAGCACCATCGGAAACCTCAGCAAGCTCGAAGAGCTGTGGGTTGAGGGGGGCGAAGCGTGCTACGACGACTTGAGACATTTATCGAAGTTGCGGAAGCTTAAGCACCTTCGGCTGAATGGAAGGATAGGGTCGTGGTGCCAGGGCCGCCCTTCAGTCGTCTCAGCTGCAAATGCGCTCGCGGAGTTGGCACGCGGTTTGACAGCGCTTCGCACGCTGTACTTGTTTACCGCCCGTCATCCCACGAGCGTTAGCGGGGTGACGGTGCGTCGGGCGTTGGCGAGCCAGCCGACCGGGTCGATCGCTTGTTGGGCGAGGGTGACCAGCACGGTGGCGAGGGTCGCCTGGGCGGCGGCGC